>CAKNFJ010000001.1:0-600000 GCA_930633495.1 Hyphomicrobiales bacterium
CTTTCGCAATTTGGTGCGTGAGTGAGTGATCGTCTCAGGTGAGGCTGCTGAGGCTTAGGCTCGGATATTTCGGTGCACACCACTCAGCAGTCTTTTGGTGCGGGCTTTTGCCGCACACGCTTCGCTACTGCCTCTGAGAAAATGGTGCGCAAATCCGGGCCATATGCGGGTCGGCCGACCGGCTGTGAACCTGTAAAGATGCACGGGACGCTTTCGTAACGCGATCGATTCCCATGAAAGCGCCCCGACAATCCGCGATTGCCCCGGCTGCGCAACCCGGACCAGCTGCGCCGGGGCAACCGCTAACCGCCGCAGCCTGTCGCAACGGCAACTGGGCGATTGAGGCGGTGGCCCAGAATATATCGCAGTCCTATCTGTCGGCTGGCTGATATTCCTTCGGCTCGCACGGCACTCTCGAAGGCCTTGCGGTCTCCTACGAGGACCACCTGTTGCTGGGCCCGTGTCGCCGCAGTGTACAGCATGGTGCGATCAAGCAAACGGCTCCTGGTCACTGGCATGATGACCCGCGGGAACTGCGAGCCCTGGGCCTTATGCACCGTGATGGCATACGCGTGCTCCAGGTTGCCGATCGCGCCTCCCGAGATGACCCTCGTTTCGCCATCAAAATCGACGCGCAGTTCGTCCGCTCCAACCGCAACTACAGTGCCGAGGCTGCCGTTCATAAGTTCGAGGTCGTAGTCGTTACGTACCCAAATGACAGGCTCGCCGGCCAAAAACTGCCCCGGCTCTCGGCCATGGTCTTCGGCGAAGCTGTGGAACAAATTGTTGATGCCAGCGACCCCCGCGTTTCCCGTCCGCAATGCGCTGATGATCTGGGTACCGGTCGCTCCCAGCTCTGCTCGTAGCTGAACTAAGCGGTCGGGGATTTCCTGGTCAGCGCATTCGATAAAGCTGACTCCGGGGTTGGGACCGGCATAACCAACGAACGCTGGCAGTTCGCCAACGCGAATGGATCGTGCCACGGCGGGAATGCCAGTGGAGTCAGCTTGACGATGTACCTGGAGCAGATGCGTTTTTGGGATCGGGCTTTCCGGCTCAGCTAGGACATGAAGTACCAAGCCAAACCCGATCGGGGGAATCTGGCCCGGATCGCCGACCAACATCAATCGCGTATCTGGAGGCAGCTTCTTTAAGAGACGATAGAACAGCGGGAGGTCGAGCATGCTGGCTTCATCAATGATGACCAAGGCTCCCGAGAGGGCATCGAGCTCAATGGTGCCGTCCGCGATCCGATTGATGAAGCCAGCAATGGTCATCGCTGGTCGGCCGGTAGTCTCCTTCATGCGCTGGGCAGCTCGGCCCGCCAGCGCGATCTGGTAGACCGAACTGAGCTGACGCTCGCAAATGTCGTGCACTGCCCGGAGCGCCGTTGTCTTTCCAGTGCCTGCCCCGCCCGTGAGCAGGGACAGGGGCATTCGAACGGCGGCAGCGACGGCTGCTCGCTGTTCCTGGTTCATGGAATAGCCGAGGCGCTGCTCGAAGCGATCCAACTCTCTGGCGATTTCACTGGTGCCGAGGGCGGATGTGAAGGGCATCTGACCCTGGCCACCCAAGCGGGTGACCACCTGGTTGGCAAGAAAGGTTTCCATGGCGGCGGCGCCGGCGCCTACGATCAATCCGCCGCACGGGAGAACCGCGTTGTCCTCTATCGCGAGCCTCAGCGCTGTGGCCGCGGATTCCTCACTGCTGTCCAAGAGAGAGCGGATGCCGACAAGCAACTCAGCCTTTTCGGTGGCGGTGTGCCCGCCTTCAAGCCGGGCATAGACAGCTGCTTCGACACCGGCAACCAGTCTCCTGGGGTCATCCAGTGGCACGCCTATCGCCCGAGCAAGAGCTTCGACCTGCCTCCATGGCAGGAAGGCCAGGAGCCTGTATGGGTTTTCCTTAGCCTTCTCGGGCAACGCGTTTCCGTAGATCGCTGCGAGAGGCGCTGCGATCTTTCGAGGCAGCCCGTGCGCATCCAGCCAGCGGTAGGTTCCTGCTTCGAGCGTCTGTTCGGCCCACGCAAGCATTGCCGCCCGCGCAAGCTCCGCGCTGACGATGGGATTGAGGCTGTGAGGGTCGCCCCCGTCGAGTAGATCGTAAAGCCGATCGCCGAAAGCCTCGTACAGTTGGCGTGCTCTGACCTTCCCAATTCCCGGGCAAGCGGGGCTACAAAGGAAGCTGATCACCATCTCGCCGGTGGGGCGTTCCAGGATGGCTGAGGACGCTTGCAATTGGGGGCCATGCTCAGGGTGGCGGACAATGGAGCCATGCAGTTCCCACGTCTCTCCCAACCTCGGTGGCCGCGGCATCGCATCGCCATTGGTGAGGATGCGCATGCGCAAGCCATCCGGAGAGCGACCCGTAAAGATCGCGCCGCCGTGTCGCCCTATCCAGTGAATGGCCTCAACGGCAAAAGATCCGATCACACTATTACCCGCCGCCCGGACAGCATGATCTGCTCAATATGCTCCAGTCGTCGGAGGCGATCCCTGAGCCCAGTGATCTCGGCCATCTGTGCAGCGATGCGCTCGTCTCGTCTTTTAATCTCCTGCTCCAAGCGGCGCGTCTTGTCGTCGGCGGCAGCAGGATGATGCTGCGCCTGGACGCTGGCATCGGTAGCGCCTCTATCTCGTTCCACTCGCGGCTCCAGGACGCCAGTTTGGTGCAGGCGACCCTCAAGCTCAAAGAAAAGAGCTTTCGCCGCTGGATTCTGGGCGAACACGGACCTTCCAAACCCGCAAGCGCTAGCGATGGCGCTCCGGTTCAACTGCCCATTTGTAATGAAGGCGGCCCAGTCCTCTGGACGTCTGATTTCGTCAGCCCAAGCTCGCAGTTTGCGGACGTTCGCCTCGGCAATCTGGCGGCCATTGGCCATCAGGCATCCCCCTCATCGGCTACGGATGCAAGGCGAAGAGGTGTGACGGGATCCGGAATGGCCTTGATGTCGGCAAGCTTGCTCAACGCCGCCTGGTGGGCCTCGAAAAAGCGCCGATATGCGCGCATTCCGCCAATCTCGCCCACGGCCATGATCATGGCCCTGTGTGACGCAATCAGAAGTGCATTTTCCTCCGTGAGCTCTTTGATACGCAAGTTCGCTCGGGCCAGAGGAAGGCTTTCAGAACTCGTGATATGGCCTCGCTGCGTTCCCCTGATAGTAACAGCTAGCTTCTGCAAATTCCTGGCTCTTTGGACTTGATCTCGGCGCTCCGCGTCTCGTGACAATGTTGTGTGCGCCACACCCAGCTTCACAGCGACCGAGCGCAATGTGACCTTCTCGTCGGCTGCGATCAGTTCACGGCAAACACTGCCAATTTTCGGGTCGGGGGCGTCCAATTCGTCGAGCGTGATGATCTCAGTCATTCGATTAGGCCGCTCATGCGAACTTCCTTGAAGGGGCGGCTAAGATCCTCACCATTGGGGAAGACGAAGTCGCCTGCTTTGGTCGCGATGGCCTGTTCGATCGCCGCCAGTCGGGCGGTCGCTTGTGCCTTTGCCTTGGATTTCGCTGCGTCTGACCCAGGGTGCTTGTCGATCGAGGCGAGAACAGCTTGATACCGGCCTGCGAGCTTTTGGAGCTGTGTGGTCTCGCCCGGCAAACCCGTCCTCATCAGATGGCTGCAGCCACCGAAACATTCGAGGTGGCGAGGGCAGGGTTCAACGACAAAGGAGTTCAGGCAAAGGCCATATGGCGTGATCTGCATCCCGTCGGCCTCGGCAGCCAAATAGACCACTGCGGCTTCGTCGCCTTCTTCCTTTTGGATCCGGCGAAACTCGTCGACGACCCGACCACTACTCCGATTGGAGGCGATGAGCTTAAAGGCATCCCGAGCGGGTCCGATAAGAAGGTCCGCCGTGCCTGGCGGCAACTCCATGTCGGTCAATTCCTGGGCCAACGTTCGGCTATCGTATTCATGGCTTTGCGCAACGGATTTCCGGCCAAAGCGATGAGTAATGATGGTATCAGCGACGCCAGCAACAAACAGCTCGTTATTGTGCATGTGTCGCATGGCATGCGAGTTGAGCGTGTAGGATGCCGCTTCCGGTTTGCCATACTTAGCAAAGAAGCTCTGCCCCGCCACGCTTTCCTTTCCCAACGCCTCAGTGATGTCTTGCGAAGTCAGGCGACCGACGAAGGCATATCGTGTTACGTCGCAGACGGTATCTCCGCGTGCTTCATTGAGGGCGCGCTTTGGAGCCAGAAAGAGGCATTCATGGACAGCGAGTTCTCGCTGTCCTTCAAGAGGAAAGCCTTCGGTGTCGCTGAGCTTCGTCGGCAAGTTTATCTTGATTGCCTGTTCGAACTCCGAGATCAGGACGCCGAGGGATCCATACCGTGGACGCGATGCATTGCTGGCTGGCCGCAATTCGGAAGTCGCGATATCGCGACGAGGAATCCAGCTGTTTCCACTCCGTGCCATGTATAGGGTAAATGCACCGCTATACGGTGCTCCTTGGCTTTGAAGTCGCGCTTGGTAGCTCCTGATTTCCAAGAGAACCTTGGGGTCAAGCGTCCGACGGTATTTCTTAGCGAGATGATTATTCTTAGGGCCGTAAAAGACAAACGGGTTTCCTGATATGCGAGGGTAAATTTCCGTCAATGGCACCATTTCGTCGAGAGCATACTCGGGGAATATGCGGCCGGTTGTGATTTGCTCCTTGAGACGTTGGCGTAACGGCGCGGTTGCTTGTTCCACGCGGTCGAGCACGGTTTGCACCTCATCCTCGAACATCCGGAGGATCGAGGTGGAAGTTTCGGCATAGATGACGGAGCGGGCCGATCTCAGGCCCTGCTTTTCCGAGAAGTGACGGATGAACATGGTCTGGCCAATGCCACCCCGCACGGCGGCGCTCTGCCCACGAACGTCCACGTATTTTTTCACGCTTACCGGCTTCACGGGAATTGTCGCTATCTCTTCGACGCGCAAACCCATCAGGATGCCAAGCTCCACGGCGCCGAACCTGACCATGTCGTAGAAGGATGTGGGGCGTTCCTCGAGGAGAATGCGGAGCATTTCCCAGAACTCCCGCGCCCGGGGAAGGCGATCTGCCCTCCGCCGCTCTTCGAGTTTCGTGCGGATCTCCGGCATGCGCTTTCTCGCATTCAGCCTCTTCGATCGCTGTCCAAGCAAAGGGCAAAAGGCCGAAAGTCCGTTGTCATCGAGAATGATCAACAAAGCTTCGACCAGCGATTGGAGCTTGGCGTTTTTGTCAGCTTTCCCCAGGATCGACAGCGCCGTACCTACGTCCTCGCTGTTCAGTTCCCACGGCTCTTTCTCATAGCAGCAGGTAGCCAAGGCGCGTATCGGTCGTAAGATTCCATGGCGAATATGCTTGGCGCTATTCCTCTTCTCAAACAGAGCCCGAACCGTCAGTGCCTTCAAAAGCTCCCGCCATTCGGGACTGATTGCACCATCGTTGATAAGGGAGGCGCCGAGAGATGCTCGCTCGGCGTTCAAGATGGCGAGGGTGGATGGATCCCGACCAAAGTCGGAGAGATAAAAGGCCGGCGGCTTTGGTGTGCCCGTTATTTCACCGATATCCCACCGAACATCCTTCGACACAGCACCGTCAGGCCCCACAGGGATGTCCCAGCGAAGGCCATTCGCATTTGCAACCCGCTGGTAGGTCGAGATGAACTGATCAAATTGGGCCGGACGATCGCCGCCGCTCATCGCGCCTGCTCCGGCATGGTCGGATCCAAATCCTCGACAATGGCATCAATAATTTCCACCACCTCGCGCAGCTGCATGAACGCTGGGCTCACCCGATCTGTGCGGCCGGACGCGACAAACTCCTGGACGATTTGCTGAACGGAATCCCGAGCAGCCCGATGCACCTCGGCATCTCGGAGGTACATAAACTTGGCGCAGCCGTAGCATGCGAGGGCAGGGGTCTTTGTGCAAAAGGACTGCCCGATGGCGCAGCCCCCAATTCCCGCGATCAGATGGCCATGAGGAGCGGAGCCAACCTGCATGTCATTCGGCAGATCATTGAGTTCGTCGAGTGTGACGGAGCGCGCTTTCAGCGCCTTATCAATCGCCTGGAACAGGGGAGACAGGCCAAGGGCCTGATTGATTTTCTCCGCCTGAGTTGGGCTCATCTCGATGTAGGCGTCAGCTGTCTCGATGTCCTGGTGCATAAGGAACTCGGCCAACTCAACGCGGGAACAGCCGGCATCCGCCTTCCGTTGCGCAGCGGAATGCCGAAGGTCATAAGGCACCCTGCGAACACCTGTGATCTGCTCAGTTTTCTCCGCTACGATCGTAGTGATTTCAGAGGGCGAGACCCCGAATAGGGAATTGGGCCGATCGAAATCGACGGCGGGATTTAGCAATGCTCGTCGCGCCAACCACTCGGCCATCATCGGCGTCCAGTCCCGCTTCATCTTGCGGGTTTGCTCCATGGACTTCGCCTTGCCCCTTTGCTTGGCGTACCTGAAAGTCAAATGAATGACCGGATTTCCCTCATCCTGAGTGCGAAGCCTGGCGTGGCCGATATCGCGGTTGGCGATCTGAATAGGACGCATGGCGTGCGCATAATTCCAGAACAGTACGCACGCGTCGCGGAGGTCCGCCGTCTGCACCGAGGCAGGGCTACCACGGAGAATTTCAGCGTTCAGATCGTCAAAATATGAGATGATTCTGCGCTCCTCCTCGAAGCTGATGATCGCTGCTCCATCGCGAACCGTTCGGTACTTGGAGCGCTCGAATGGCGCGTTGATTGATTTCAATATGTTCGCATGCGACTTTCCCCAGCCAGCAATCTCAACTTCGCAGAAAAAATAGAGCATCGCCTTAGCGGACGTAAAATATTGGCTGCTTCCGACGACGCCTGACAGCGCAAAGAATTCCGTTCTTAGATATGAAATAGCATCTTCAGGCGCCTTGCACGCAATGATCAAAAGAGGCAACTGATACGCGATCGTGCGGATATAATCCCCGAGGTAATTTACTGCTGTAGAGGGATTTTTGTGAAGCCTATTGATAGTAAAATGCTTTAATAAAATCTCCAATTGCGCACTGAGATTTGAGTACGGCAACGTCGCTTTTCTTCCGCCGCAGTCGATAATCCAGCGCTTCTCACTTGTATCTATAGATTTCGTCTTCTCGTTATATTCATCATAATAGCGAGCTATTTTTGGCAACGGGCCCAATTCTTCAGCGACGGAATTAAAGATTTCGACGCTATCAGATGGCTTTGAATTTGGGCTAGTTTCAAAATAGTTCATATCCGCACTTGGTCAATGCTAGGCTCGATGGCGCGAATTGCGTTCACATGGGAATCGAAATCATCATTCCATACTTGTGCAACATGCCGTTCCCAGTACGCCCGAGCGTAGAGTCGCGGCATAACTGAATCGTAGGTCCATCCGAAGAACGCCCGCAGTTTCTGTAAGGCTGCCTCTTCCGAAATTCCGGCAGATCGAAAATGATAGAGCCTTACGACGGCGCATGTGTGCCGTAAGTCATGAGCCGTGACCTTTGGTTCGCGCATCGCGTCCAGGAGATGCTGTCGAGAAGTGTGAGACAGCGCGCTTGATGCGCTCGACATGATCTTACTAACGCTTCGGGAGCCGAGTGGTACTCCGCTGGAATTGAGAAAAAAATGGGGGTAGGGGGATTTTCCTCGATGATTCTCATAGAAATGCTGGAAGCGGCGGGCGACATCCGGAGATACAGGAACCTGCCTCACGCTGTGGTCATTCTTGATCGAAGGCGCATCGCAAAAGCGAGGGTCTTCCTCGGCGAAGAGGTTCTGAACATTGATCCAGTGTCGCGGCTTCAAGGTCTGATCATCGATGCCGCTCTTGATGGCATCGGCGGGCAAAAGCAAAGCCTCACCTCGGCGAAGGCCTTGATGGAGGAATGCGAGCAAAAGGCAGTGATTTCGCCACCGGCGGCTCTCACCACGGAATGGATTGTTGGAGGACGCCGGATCGAAGATTGCGTAGATTTCACGCAAGACGGTCGACGGCAAAGCGCGGATTGTGCTGGGGTTGGGGGCTTTAGGGTTTGGGCGAAGATTTGAAAGCCTGGCACTAAGCCTCTGGATCCGTCTGTGAATGCTTCTGTGAGATTCCTCCGCTTCCGATACGCGCTTGACGATGGTCTCGACGAAACTCGATACGGTCGCCCACCGGTCACGGTGATCCGAACCGGTCTGAACGGCTGAGTTCCTCAGCTTGATGAAAAAGCCCTCCAACGACGTTGAAAGACGGTCCGCGTCTGCCTGGTGAAGGATATCGTCTAAGACGTCGGCGCCGTGAATGTCCTCGACGTGCTGATAGAACGCATCGATTGCATGAAGATGCATCCGGGTGGTGTTGTTCCGGAGATGCGCAAGCGAGGTGACCTCATAGACCGCGGACCAGAATCTCGGAACGCCGGAAGTCGCGACCGCGACGGGGCGTCTTAATGACGCCGGGACGAAGTCCGAGTTGAGGTTGCGGATGCCCATAAAGGGAAAGGTAGCGGGCAGCTCTTAAAGGCCACAAGCGCGCGCACCAAAGCGACAGGGGATAAGTTCCTGATAGCGCTCCCAGTACTATCAGAGACTCGTCGCTTCGCACCAGTTTTGAAAGTACCTCGCCTTCGCATAAGACATATTATGGAACTTGTTCATTTGAGTCGGCAGGCCGATATGGACCTCAAATCGGCACGGTCACCGTCATGCCGTCGAACGCCACATCGATATTGCCCGCTAAGCGCTTGGTCAGGCTCGCATAATCGAGATCGACATGCAGGTTCGTCAGGATCGCGCGGCGCGGTTTCAGCGCGGCGATTGCCTCGAGCGAGCGTTCGAGATGGAAATGGCTCACATGCGGCGTCTCGCGAAGGCAATCGAGAACGAGCATGTCGAGATCGGCCATGGCGTCCATGGCCGCCGGCGGGATCAGGCTCACATCGGGCAGATAAGCGAAGTCGGCGAAACGGAAGCCCAGGGCTTCGTAGTTCGGCCCGTGCTCGACCCGGAACGGCAGAGCCTCGATCGGCCCGCCGGAGCCATCGATGGTCTGGCTGCGGCCCGCGATGATCTGGTCGAGGTCGAGGATCGGCGGATAATAGCTGCCGGCCGGCGTCTCGAAGAGATAGCCGAAGCGCGAGCGCAGCGACGCCTCCGTGGTCGTGTCGGCGTAGACCCGGATCCTTCGGCCCATATACAGGACGAGCGCACGCAGATCGTCGATGCCATGGAGGTGATCGGCGTGGTCATGCGTCAGCAGGACGCCATCCAGGGCCGGCACCTCGGCCGACAGGAGTTGCTCGCGCAGATCCGGTGAGGTGTCGACCAGAACGCGCGTTGTTCCGCCGAGGCCCGATCGCTCCACCAGGATGGAACAGCGCCGCCGACGGTTCTTCGGATTTGTGGGATCGCAGGCTCCCCAGCCGGAGCCGGGCCGTGGCACGCCGCCCGAGGAACCGCAGCCGAGGATCGTCACGGTCAGCGTCATGGCGCGGATCAGGCGACCTGAGCGATCGGTGCGGCGTGGTCCATCTTCCAGTAGCAGCGCCGGGCGTTCTCGGTCGTGATCCGCGCGATCTCGTCGAAGGAAACGCCGATCGTCTCCGCCATAACCTTCGCCGTTTCAGCGACATAGGCGGGTTCGTTGCGCTTGCCTCTGAACGGAACAGGCGCGAGATAGGGTGCGTCGGTTTCGACCAGCAGACGCTCGCGCGGCAGCATTCGCGCGATGCGGCGCAGGTTTTCCGAGGTCTTGAAGGTCACGATGCCGGAGAAGGACACATAGAAGCCGAGCTCGACACCCGCCATGGCGAGCGCTTCGCCTGCAGTGAAGCAATGCAGGATGGCGGGAAAAGCGCCCTTCCCGGCTTCTTCGCGCAGGATCGCGATCATGTCGTCGTCCGCCTCGCGAGCATGGATGACGAGCGGCAGCTGTGTCATCCGGGCGGCGGCGATATGGGTGCGCAGTCCTCGCGCCTGTGCCTCGCGAGGGCTTGAATCGTAATGATAGTCGAGCCCGGCTTCACCGATGGCGACGCAGCGCGGATGGCGCGACAGCTCCGCCAGCCTCTCGGCCGTGACATCGAGTTCTTCATGCGCCTGATGCGGATGCGTCCCGACCGAGAACCAGACCGAGGGGAAGCGCTCCGCGATCGCGGCATAGTTCGCAAAGCGCGCGACGCGCGTCGATATCGTGACCATGCGGCCGACGCCAGCAGCTTCCGCCCGCGCCACATAGGCGGGCAGCTCCGTGGCGAAGTCCGGAAAGTCGAGATGGCAGTGCGTGTCGATCAGCATCACGCCGCCTGACCATCCTCGGGCTCGACATAGCGCGGGAACACCGCGCTCGGCGCCGGCAGCGGCGTACCGCTCGCCAGACGGCCGGCCTCGCCCAGCGTTGCAAAGCTGCGCGCCTCGGGGGCGATGGCGAGCAGATCGAGCAGCTTGCCTGCCGCGACCGGCATCACCGGCTGCACCAGGATCGCCACCTGCCGGATCACCTCGATCGTGACATAGAGCACGGTATCGCGGCGGGCCGGATCCGACTTGGTCAGGCGCCAGGGCTCGTTGCCGGCGAAATAGCGGTTCGCCTCGGCGACGACGGCCCAGATATCGGCCAGAACGGTGTGCAGCGCAAAGTCCCTCATCGACTCGCGTGCCTTGGCGAGCGCGCCGTCGGCCATGGCCAGCATGGCCTCGTCGGCCTCCGTCATCGTTCCGCGCGGCGGCACCCTGCCCTCGCAGTTCTTCGTGATCATCGACAGCGAGCGCTGCGCCAGATTGCCGAGGTCGTTGGCGAGGTCGGCATTGATCCGCCCGACGATGGCCTCGTGGCTGTAATTGCCGTCCTGGCCGAAGGAGACCTCACGCAGGAAGAAATAGCGCAGCTGGTCGACGCCATAGGTCGCGGCGAGGTCGAAGGGATCGACCACGTTGCCGAGCGACTTCGACATCTTCGTGCCCTTGTTGAGCAGGAAGCCGTGGCCGAAGACGCGCTTGGGCAGCGGCAGCCCCGCCGACATCAGGAAGGCCGGCCAATAGACCGCATGGAAGCGCACGATGTCCTTGCCGATGATGTGGACATCGGCCGGCCAGTAGTGCGCGCGCGGGCTTGCCGGATCGGGGAAGCCCGTTCCGGTGACGTAGTTGTTGAGCGCGTCGACCCAGACATACATGACGTGCTTCGGGTCGCCCGGCACGGACAGGCCCCAGTCGAAGGTCGTGCGGCTGATCGAGAGATCCTCGAGCCCGCCCTTGACGAAGGATACGATCTCGTTGCGGCGCGTCTCCGGCGAGATGAAATCCGGAACCTCGTCGTAGAGCTTCAGCAGCGCGTCCTGGTATTTGGCGAGCCGGAAGAAGTAGCTTTCCTCCTCGACCCACTCGACCGGCGTCCCCTGCCCTCCGAGGCGCGTGCCGTCGGGCTGAAGGGTCGTCTCCTCCTCTCCGTAGAAGGCTTCGTCCCGTACCGAATACCAGCCGGAATATTTGGCGAGATAGATGTCGCCATTGGCTTCCATCCGCCGCCAGAGCTCGTCGGTCGAGACCTTGTGGTCGGAGTCCGTGGTGCGGATGAAACGGTCAAAGGAGCAGCCGAGCGTCTGTTCCATCTGCTGGAAGCGCGCCGCGATCTTGTCGACGAACTCCTTCGGCGACAGGCCGTTCTGCGCCGCCGTGCGCTGGACCTTCTGGCCATGCTCGTCGGTGCCGGTCATGGCGAAGACGTCGTAGCCGTCGAGCCGCTTGAAGCGCGCGATCGCGTCCGACGCCACCATCTCATAGGCGTGGCCGATATGCGGCGGCCCGTTGGTGTAATGGATCGCGGTCGTCAGATAGAATTTCGGGGCCGTGGCCATCGTCTGTCCGAAAGCTTCGCTTCACGCTGCGCGCGAGCGGGACACCGCAGACGACAGATCATGAAACAGGGTCATCACCAGCGGGCGGCGGTCGAGATTATAGGTCTCGACCTCGCGCGCCTGCTGGCCAAGCTTTTCCCATACCTCCGCCAGCGGTGCAAGGCGCGCCGGTTGCGCCGCAGCATGCGCGTGAAGATGGTCGGAGATCCAGCCCTGCACCGTCTCGATCATCACGGCGAAATCGCGCTCGCCAGCCTTGCCGGCGACGTCCTCGGCGAGCGCCAGCAGTGCCGGCGCATCGATCTGCGGCAGCGCGTCGAGCCGTGCCCTCACCGCTTCGACCAAAGCGAGCGTCTCGGGATCGACATAGGTCAGGGCGCGTCTCACCGAGCCTTCGGATAGGCTCGCCGCGCGGCGCAGCGCCGAGCCGTCGAATGGCGCCTCCATGCGTTCGAGCGCCAGACTGCCAGCCTCGATCACGCCGGAATCGTCGAGAGGGGCGAATGTCAGGAGCCTGCAGCGCGAGCGGATCGTCGGCAGCATCCGTCCCGGCGCGCGCGCAACGATCAGGAACAGCGCTCGCGGGGGCGGTTCCTCCAGCAGCTTCAGCAACGCATTGGCGGCGGAACGCTCCATGTCCTCGGCTGAATCGACGATGCAGACGCGCCAGCCGCCCTCGGCGGCGCTCGCGCCGAAGCGGTCGATCACCCGCCGCACCGCGTCGACCGGGACATTGCTGGTGTAGCTCTTGCCGTCTGGCTTCGGGATCCGGCGCAGCACATGCAAATCGGGGTGCGACTGCGCCATGATGCGGCGCGTGGCCGGATCGTTCTCCGGCATGGCAAGATCGGTCTTCTGCGCGGCTCGATTGCGCGGGTCGCCGGCGGAAAGCATGAAGCGCGCGGCGCGATAGGCGAAGCTCGCCTTGCCGATTCCCTCCGGGCCGCCGAGCAGCCAGGCGTGATGCATCCGACCTGAGGTGACGGCGTCGAGGAAAGCCCGCTCCTGAGCCTCATGGCCGATCAGGCTCAGCGTCTCGCGCGGATGCGGCGCGATCGGCAGCCGGTCGGGTTCGTCGCTGGTCTCTCGCATCAGGCTTCCGGTTTGATCTGAAGGCGCTTGCTCATCGCTTGCCACGCCGCTTCGGCGAGTTCGTCAGGCGGCAGCGCGGCGTCGAGCACGACGCAGCGCCGCGGCTCACGGCCGGCAATGTCGAGATAGGCTTGGCGCAGATTGCGATGGAACGCCAGCGTCTCGCCCTCGAAACGGTCGACCGCTTCCCCAGGGCGGCGGCGTTTGGCGGCACGGGCAAGGCCGATCTCCGGATCGAGATCGAGGATCAGCGTCAGATCTGGAATCAGCCCCGCGATGGTCACGGCCTCCAATTCGGCCAGCAGGGCTCGATCGATCTTGCCGAGAACGCCCTGATAGACACGCGTCGAGTCGATGAAGCGGTCGCAGATCACCCATTCGCCTCGATCCAGCGCAGGACGGATCAGCGTCTCGATATGGTCGATCCGGGCGGCGGAGAACATCAGCGCCTCGGCGAAGGACCCGTACTCCTTCGCATGTCCGGCCAGGATCATCTCGCGAATCGCTTCGGCCTTGGGCGAGCCGCCGGGCTCGCGCGTCGTGCGGGTGGAATAGCCGGCCTCGACCAGCCGCGCGGCCAGCGCCCGCGCCAGCGTGGATTTGCCGGCGCCCTCCCCGCCCTCGAGCGTGATGAAGCGTCCCTTGCTCACGCCGCCTCGCTCAGCTCCGGCTCAACGCCTTGCGCACCCAGCCGGTCGCGACCTCGAAAAGCGCGTCGAGGGCGCGGCTATGCAGCGGCCCGGCCTGTACGGTCTCGGCCGCATAGAGCGGTACATCCAGGGTCTTGATATCGCCTCGCGTGACCACGAGGCGGGCGACCTCCGCCCCTTCCTGAACCGGGACGGCAAGAGGGCCGCGATAGACGATACGAGCGGCCAGACGCTCCGTGCTGCCGCGCGGCATCAGGAGGCTGACGGCGCCCTTGCTGCGCAGCGCGACGCGGCCCTTCTCGCCGCCATAGACGCTAGCTTCGCCGACCGTCTCGCCATCGGCAAAGAGCTGGCGCCGCTCGAAGGCGCGGAAACCCCATTCCAGCAGCTTGCGGGCTTCGCTCGCGCGATCCCGCGCCGTCTTGAGCCCGTTGACGACGACGACCAGGCGCTGACCGTTCTGAACGGCGGAGCCGACCAGGCCGAAGCCCGACTCATCGATATTCCCCGTCTTCAGCCCGTCGGCCCCGATATCCATCGTCAGCAGCGGATTGCGGTTCTGCTGCCGGATCTTGTTCCAGGTGAACTCGCGCTGTCCGAAGATCTTGTAGAGTTCCGGATAGGTCTTGATGATGTGGTCGGCGAGCAGCGCGAGCTCCCGCGCCGTCACGCGCTGCTGCGGATCGGCCATGCCGGTGGCGTTGCGGAAGACGGATTTCGTCAGGCCGAGCGCCCTCACCCGCTCGGTCATGATCCGGCCGAAGGTGGCCTCGTCGCCGGCGATCGCCTCGGCCAGCGCAATCGCGGCGTCGTTGCCGGACTGGACGATGATGCCCTGCAGAATATCGGAAAGCTTGATGCGGCTGTTGACGACGGCGAACATCGCCGATCCGCCCGAGGGAGCGCCGCCCTTGCGCCAGGCGTTCTCGGAAATGCCGATCTCGCTGTCAAGCGAGAGCCGGCCGGCATTGATGTCCTGGAAGGCGACCAGCACCGTCGCGAGCTTCGCCATGCTGGCCGGAACCATCGGGTCGTCGGCCGACTTCTCGTAGAGAACCGCGCCGGTCTCCGAATCGAGAAGAACCGCAAAGGGGGCCGGGGACTGAAAGCTTTGCGCCCGAAGAGTCGTGGCGAAGCCCAGCAGGAAAAGCAGGAAAAGCAGGCCCATGCTCAGCCGCCGAACCGCCGGCGGGGCCGCGGCAGACAGGCGTGGATGGCGAAAGGCGCTCATGCTTCGATGTGAAGCAGAGCGCCCGGTATCAGGTCAAGGCAATTGACTTCAGTTGCGCGCCAGCGATGGCTTTGACTGCAAGGCAACCTTGTTGAGCGAGCTCGCCGCGCCGGTACGCAGCGGAGGTAACGTGGTCCGCAGGGGCGCCGGAACCGCGGTCGGCTTTCCGGCTTTGGCGATGGTGTCGAGATCGAACGGCCGGCTCGGCGGCAGCGGCGCGGCACGCACCGGCGTGGCTTCGGGCGCCGGACCGGCGGAAGCGAGCGTAGCCATGACGGGCGATGCGGGCGAGATCGTGCGCGTTACCGGCGGCGCGTAGGCCTGGACGACGGGCTGGCTCACGGCTGGCGCCTCTTCCGGCTCGCTGGCCACCGGGGCCGGCGTATCGAGATCGGCGCTGCGGCTGCGCGCGGTGGCCACGGCCCCGGCGCTGGCGACCATCGTGCGAGCGCTGGTGCCCGGGATCGGAGCAGCGCTGCCATCCGTCCGCAGCGTCGCGATCAGGAGGTTGTCATCAGAGCCGGCGAGCGAGGCCTGCCCGAGATATTCCATCTTGATGCGCGCCGTGCCGAGATGGCGGAAAGCGAGGGCGTCGGCGGTCTTCTGCGAAACGTCCATAAGGCGACCACCGTGATAGGGGCCGCGATCGTTGACGCGCACGATGATCGAGCGGCTGTTCAGCAGGTTGGTCACGCGCGCATAGGCCGGCAGCGGCATGGTGGGATGCGCGGCCGAGATGCTGTTGCGGTCATAGACTTCGCCATTGGCGGTGCGACGGCCATGGAAGGCCTCGCCATACCAGGATGCGGTGCCGACGGCGGTGTAGCCCATCGGCTTCTCGTAAGGGACGTAGCGCTTGCCGGCGACCGAATAGGCCTTGCCGACGAGCTGGCGACCGCCCCCCTTCGGCACTTCCTCACCCTCGGCCACGACGCGGGGGCTGGCGGGACCATATTTCGACTGCGGGAAGGCGCCGATTTCCTTGGAGCGACGACCGGCCGTCTGATTGCCCGCGCAATTGGCGACGAACAGGCCAGCCAGAACCACGCAGCCAAGGCGCAGGACGGAGGGAACGGGAGAAGACGCTGGAGGCGATCCGGTCGCGTTGGAGGAAAGCTCCCTAGCCGAAAAGCTCACGTCTCGCATCATACCGCTCATTCCGCCTTCTGCGCCAAAAACCACGGCTCCGCCCAAGCCGCACAGGCAGCTTGACCGAGCTTTCGGCCATTTCATTTAAGGGAGCGTTAAACGACGACGAATCCGCATCATGAGGATCGCCGAAACGGGCCGTCCCTGCCCTTGAGCAGGCACAAAAGTGTCGGAACGGCGGCGACTGTCAACCTGACGGACAGAGCTTCGCCATTTTTTCTACCGGGCGTGACCTTATGGCCACGCTTGCTGGGAGGTCGGAATGAACGCGGTTTTGAAGAGGCGATCCCCGTTATTTCCGCCGGAAACAGGGGCAAAAACGGCTTGGCGCCTCTTGCAAAACCGCCTGCCGGACGGCATTGAACCTGGGCCGGAAGGGTGGCCGAGTGGTTTAAGGCAGCGGTCTTGAAAACCGCCGTGGGTGCAAGCCCACCGTGGGTTCGAATCCCACCCCTTCCGCCAGAAATTCCACCACTTAATTTCATTTGCAATATCATCTGCTTACGGGCGATGAATTGCAAAGTGGACCCAAGATGGAGTGCGCCCCTTGAGGCGGACATGGTGAGGGCGGGCAATTGACCGGGGAGCCGGGCTTTCGGAGGATGAAAGCCCATGGTTCGACATCGTTCCCACAGCGTCGAGTTCAAGCGCCAGGTGGCGCAGGATTATCTGGCGGGCGAGACGCTTCACAGCCTCGCCCGACGACATGACCTGTCGCGCAACCTGATCCGCATCTGGATCCAGAAGTTCGAGGCCGGCGCCTTTGACGACGAGGCCGCCGCCGCCGATACGATCGAGGCCTACGAGGCGCGCATCGCGGCGCTGGAGCGATTGGTCGGCAGACAGGCTCTGGAGATCGAGTTCCTAAAGGGGGCTCTGAAGCACGGACCGCGGCCGAGAAGCGCGACTACATCCGTTGTCACCGGCCCCGCGGCCTCTCCGTCGCAGAAGGATGTCGGCTGATGGGGATCGCGCGCTCGACCTATTACGACAAGCCGGCCATCAGCATCGACAACACGGCGCTCGTCGAGACGATGGCGGCGATCTCCGAGAACTTCGAGGCCTATGGCTACCGCCGGATGCAGGCCGCTCTGCGGCACCGCGGCTTTGTCGTCAATCATAAGAAAATCCGACGCCTGATGCGCGAGCATGGTCTTCAGCCGCGTCGGCGCCGGCGCTACATCGCCACCACCGATAGCGTTCACGAACTGCCGATCTTCCCGAACCTGGCGAAGGATATCGTGCCGGATGGGCCGAACCAGCTCTGGGTGGCCGACATCACCTACGTCGCGATCGCTGCGGGCTTCGTCTACGTTGCCGTCATCCTCGACGCCTGGTCTCGCAAGGTCGTCGGGTATGCCATCGGCCGCTCGATCGACGTCAGGCTGACGCTAGCTGCCCTGCGCTCCGCCATCGAAAAGCGAAAACCGCCGCCCGGCTGCGTCCACCACACCGACCGCGGATCGCAATATGCTGCAGGGCGCTATCGGCAAGCTCTTGCCGAACATGGTCTCGTCGGATCGATGGGGCGCCGCGGTAATCCGTACGATAACGCCAAGGCCGAGAGCTTCATGAAGACGCTCAAGGTCGAAGCCGTCTATCCGATGGCCTATGAAACCTTCGAGGATGTCGCCGCCGACCTTCCGCGCTTCATCGATCAGATCTACAACGCCAGCGTCGAAGTCGGGTTGCTGAACAGGCTCGACGGTTGGCCGCTCATCCTAAAGCCGAACACAGGATCAACGCCTGCCATGCCCAAGGCTGTGTCCGTGAAAGCAGGCATGATTGAAGACCAGCTGGCCCGTTGAAAGCCTCCGGCCAATAGCCCTTTCCCACGACAGCGCTTTGTCGAGCTTCTTCTCCCGCTGGGGGGCCGTCGCGTAGCGGTAATGGCTGAACGCGACGTGGGTCAGCACGCCGCCCAGCCCGGTGAGGAGGAAGGTCGAAGCCGTCTCCCAGTCGCGCATGTGGATGGCTGCGGCTACGATGAGCTGGAACCGGCGAGCAGTCGATGCAAGTCGCTCTGCCCCGGCGTCATCGAAAACGGGATCGCAGGAATGTCGCAGGCTGCGATTGCCAATCGCCTGGACCGATCGGTCGATGATGAGATCGATCATGTTCTCGGCACCGGCCGCGCCCAGATCACGCTCGTCGAATACGGCAGCTATGCCTGCCCCTATTGCCGTGCCGCCAACGAGCGCATCGCCGCGGTCCGAGACCAGCTCGGCGAGCGCCTGCGCTATGTCTTCCGCCACCGGCCGCTGACCGGCAGCGACATCGCACTGCGCGCCGCGCAACTCGTCGAACGGGCTCAAACCGCCGAGCAGTTTTGGGACGCGCATGTCAAGTTGATGACGCGCTCCCAGGTGCTGACCGAGGACGATCTAGAAGCGGTCGCACGCGACCTCGGCCTTGCGGACCTCGCCTCCGATCGACAAGCGGAGGACATTCAACGCGCGGCGGCGCGCATCGAATGCGATGTGGCCAGCTCCCATGCGAGCGGAGTGCGCTTCACGCCGACATTCTTCATCAACGAGCGGCGCTACGACGGGCCTTGGGACGGAAGTTCCCTTCTCGACGCAATGCAAGGAACCCTCGGCCACCGTTTTCGCGCGGCAGCCCTCGATTTCGCAAGCTGGGGGCCATCGGCCGGCATCCTGCTCCTGCTGGCGACGATCGTCGCGATAGCATTCACGAATTCGCCGCTGGGGCCGGCTTTCGAAGCCTTCTGGCACCGCGAGGCAGCGCTCTCCTTCGGCGAGGCCCGGTTCGGCATGTCGCTTCAGCACTGGGTGAACGACGGCCTGCTCACGATCTTCTTCCTGGTCGTCGGCCTGGAGATCAAGCGCGAGTTCACCATCGGTCATTTGGCCGGACGGCGCTCAGCTGCCCTGCCGATCGCCGGTGCCATCGGCGGCATGGCGATTCCGGCGGCACTTTACGCACTGGTCTTGCCAAGCGGCCCCTGGGCCCACGGTTGGGGGGTGCCGATGGCGACCGACACCGCCTTCGCCATCGCGATCATCGTCATGATGGGTACGCGCGTGCCGATCGAGTTGCGCATCTTTCTCACCGCCGCCGCCATAGTCGACGATATCGGCGCGATCATCGTGGTCGCGCTCTTCTATTCGGGCAAGCTTCAGCTCGGCTATCTGATTGCGGCCCTCGCCTTGACCGGCGTATTGGCGGCTCTCAACCGCGCCCATGTCTATCGCGTGACGCCTTACACATTGATCGGCATCGCGCTCTGGATCTGCGTCTATGCCGGAGGACTGCATGCGACGCTGGCCGGCGTCGTGCTGGCGCTGTTCATCCCGACGCGCCCGCCCGCCGATCTCGCCGCGCTCACGGCCCAGGCGAATTCGATCATGCTGGCGGAAGCGGCCCATGGCGCCGAAGTCCTCAGACATGGCCCCTCGGCTCCAGCGCTTCGCGCTCTCGAGGCGATCCATGATCGCCTGGAATCGCCCGCCGATCGCCTGCTCCGAAATGCCGGCGCCCGGTCGAGCTATCTGGTGCTGCCACTCTTCGCCCTCGCCAATGCCGGCGTCGTCATTGCGCCCGGAGTTCTCGAAGGACGTGGGATGTTGCTTCTGGCGATCGTGGCGGGGCTCGTGCTGGGGAAACCGCTCGGCATGTTGGGCGCCACCGTCCTCGCCGTCCGCCTTGGCATCGCGATCAAGCCCGCAGAGTATTCCTGGCCGCAGCTTGCCGGAGCGAGCGCCCTCGCCGGTATCGGCTTTACCATGTCTCTCTTCATCGCCGGCCAGGCCTTTGCCGACCCTGGAGATTTCGCGGCCGCCAAGATCGCAGTCTTTGCAGCCTCCATCGCGGCCGCCTTGCTCGGAGCGGCTTTGCTATGGGCAGCCGCTAGAAAGCGCCTCGATCAGCGTGCGGCCGAAGAGGCCTGAACGGGTTACCAGTCGCGGCCGCCTCGAAAATGCCCGTGTCGTTGCTCTACCGCGCGCTGCAGGCGCGATGATGGGCAGCCGGCTCGGTCCAGTAGCTTTCGGAATGGATCGGGCAGGTCCAGATCGCCCCTACGCGGCCGGATTCGGCGCGGGCTTCTCGGCGCCTGCGACATAGCTTGCGAGGCCGCTGACGATGGATGTTTTCAGCCGAGGCGACGGGTCGCTCCACCCTTCTCCTTCTGCCAGCGCGGGGCCGGGGGAACGGGCGTCCCCAGATAATAAGCTCCCCCGCCGCCCGCTCTGCCAATGCCCAATGCCGGCCAACCCGGATCGGCATAGGCGTTGAGCTCCCAGCAGCGCAACCGTTCACGTTCGGCGTCGGTCGTGGCGTCGGAGCAGCGCGATACCTGGGAACGCTGCCAGAAGGCAGCGGCCGGGAGCGGCGCGGCCGCAACGACGGCGCCGGTCAGCGCTGCCAGCACGAGCAATCTGTTCATCGCCTCTTCCAGTCCGCCAAGGGGCCCCTATGATGGGCGCCTGCTCTTGCCGAAGACTTAAACCGCGACGACGGCGGCAGATGTTGGCGGGAACCGCAGAGGCGGCCGCGCGTCATTCGTCTCGAAGCTGAAAACCGCTCCGTATGTCCGGTCGGCAGGTCGAAGCGTTTCGCGGCCACGCAAAGGAGATCCCGAGGTGAAGCTGCCCATCGTCATCCACACCGATGAGGACTATGAGCGCGCCCAGCAGCGTGTCGAAGAGCTGAACACGGCGCCCGATACCGCCGAGAAGGAACGGGAATTGCGCGCCATCGCCGAGGCCATGCTCGCTTTCGAGCTGCGGCGCGACGAAGCCGACGACTGAGAGCCACTCCCGTCTCGGCCATGATATTGTATTGCCTGTGTTTTCACGAAATGCGGCGCGTGAACCTCTCACGCCGCCTATGAATCGTTGCTCGCATTGAGCTCGTCCGGGCGCAGCCCTTCATCCGCTGCGCCATGCCCTGCCCCCTGAGCCTTCGCCCATTCCGCGACGATCTGGGCGATCAGTTCGGCGCGGGAGTAGGCCGGGGCACGCTGCTCGATATAGCGGTCGAGCGCCGCCAGTTCCTCCTTGCCGAAAGCAACCGTAACAGCAGCCGGCGACATCGCGACCTCCATGGCAAGCGGAACTGCGCCGCAGCGACGGCGTTCTTCTCGGACAGCATAGGAGCACGCGCCCGCACGGCAGGCAAATCCTTTCAAAGGAGGCCGGGAAGCCATGCCTTTATGCGCGGTATATTTGTATTTTCGGCCAATATATTTCCAATAACAACGCCGGAATGAACAAAACCGCCCCAGGATTGTTGATTACCCATCCCGCATTGACCGCGGAAACATTCAGGAGGCAGAGATGATCAAACATGTTCTGTTCGCGTCTGTCGGCGCAGGGTTGCTGGCTGCTACGGCGCTCGCCCAGACAACCGCCCCTACTCCGCCTTCGGCCGCTCCGAGCACTTCGACGACTGCCGAAAAGACCTCACCGCCGCCGACCAACCTCGCCGGCCAGGGCAAGTGGCGCACGAGCAAGCTGATCGGCGTCGACATCTACGGTCCCGACGACAAGAAGGTCGGCGACGTGACCGAAGTGATCGTCGACAAGACCGGGAAGGTCGAGATGGTGACGGTTGGCGTCGGCGGCTTCCTCGGCATCGGCGCGAAGGATGTCGCGATCCCGTTCGAGCAGGTGACCTGGAGCGATCAGCCGATCACTCCGCCGGCTCCCGCTCCGGCAACAACGGGCAGTGGCTCCATGCCGCCCTCCGCGCCGGCTGCATCAGCCGCACCGGCACCCAGGGCGCCTGCCATGTATCCCGATCACGGCAAGATCACGCTGACCAAGGACCAGCTCCACGCAGCGCCTGCCGTGAGCTATTCAGGGACCTGACACGGCACCCATCCGGCATCGTCAACGAAACCCGCCCGAAAGGGCGGGTTTCGCGTGAACGGCCGATCAAGCAAGCGAAAATTCGCGCAGCAGCGGCGGGATCGCTTCCGGCAAATCATCCGCGATCAATCCCATGCCAAGCGCCTCCCCTGCCCGGCCATGCAGCCACACGGCGGCGCAGGCCGCCTCGAAGGCAGCCATGCCTTGCGCGATCAAGCCCGCGATCAACCCGGCCAGCACATCGCCGGACCCGGCCGTCGCGAGGGCGGGCGAGCCGGTGACATTGATCGCCGCGCGACCATCAGGCCCCGCGATCACAGTGTCAGCCCCCTTGTATACGATGACCGCCTCGCAAAGCGCCGCCGCCTTGCGGGCACGCTCCAGCTTCGACTTTTCACCGGCGATCTCGGGCTCGTTGCCGAACAGGCGCTGGAATTCGCCCTCGTGAGGGGTCAGGACCCAGGGCCGGTCGCGCCTCCGCTCCATGCCGCCTTCCCCCCGCGCCGTCGCGAGCCAGGTCAGCGCATCCGCATCGAGGACGACCGGGGCGTCGCTGGCCAACGCCGTCCGGATCAATGCCGCAGCGCGTTCATCCAATCCCAGCGCCGGTCCGGCAAGGATAGCGGATACCCGCCTGTCCAGGAGGAACTGCGACAGCGCCTCGCCGGTCTCGATCGGGCGCTGCATCAGCGCATCCGGCCCCCGCAAAGCGTGGGCGGCCAACGCCTCGGGCGCACACAGGATGGTCGCAAGCCCGGCACCGATCCGCAGGGCGGCACGCGCGCTCAGGCGTGGCGCGCCGACACCGCCGTTTCCCCCTGCAACCACCGCAACCGCGCCGCGGCGGAATTTGTGCGTGCCGCGCCCATGATGCGGCCAGGCCGCGCGCCACAACGGACATGCGTTGCCGAAGGCCGCCGGGGCAATCTCGCGCAACGCCGCCTCGGCCGGGATTCCGATATCGGCCACCACGACATCGCCGCAGAGCTCTCGGCCCGGCAGCAAGAGATGGCCCGGCTTCAGGCGGAAGAAAGTCACGGTTTCGTTGGCCCGGATCACCGGCCCCTCGGCCTGTCCGGTATCGCCAGACAATCCGCTGGGCACATCGACGGCGATCACCGGCCGCCCAGCCGCATTCATGAACGCGACCGCTTCCGCCGCCTCCCCGGACAGCGCTCGCGTCAAACCAGCACCGAACAGCGCATCGACGAAGAGATCCGCGGGCACCTCTCCGATCGAGGCAAGCGGCTCGACGGGCGCGTTCCACCGGGCAAAGGCGATGGCGGCATCGCCTTGCAATGCCTGCGGCGCTCCCAGCAGCAGCATCCGGACGTTCAGTCCGTTCTCGCGCAGGATGCGGGCCGCGACGAAACCGTCCCCGCCATTGTTGCCGGGCCCGCCCGCGACCGCAACCGAGGCCCCTGCCCCCACCCGCCGCAGCACGGCCTCGGCCACCGCCCGGCCCGCCCGCTCCATCAGGACGATTCCAGCCGTGCCGGCGGCGATCGCGATTCCATCCGCCCGGCGCATCTGATCGGTCGTGAGCAGGGCGAGATCGTCGGTCTTCATCGCATCGGTCATCTGCGCAGGCATTCGCCATCATCGGATGGCGATCACGGTCGCCGCAAGAGAAGGCCCGCGAAACCGATTGATCGATGATTGAGCATGTGATGAATTTTTATGCTGTTTTTTGCCTCATCGGAAGGCGGATTGCGGGGTCCTGCTGCATGGCGGGGCGCCCGCGCCAATGCTATGAGCAGAATAACGGGCGCAATCGTTCGAAGCCGTGGGCCATCAGGCCCGTGACGACGGGCCGTTGCAGATCTTCTCCGGTGCGAGCCGGAGATCTCGAAGCGCAGTGGAGGTCGGTCGGCGCATGAAGAAGATCGAAGCGATCATCAAGCCCTTCAAGCTGGACGAGGTGAAGGAGGCGCTTCAGGAGGTCGGGCTTCAGGGCATCACGGTGCTCGAAGCCAAGGGTTTCGGCCGCCAGAAGGGTCATACCGAGCTCTATCGCGGCGCCGAATACGTCGTCGATTTCCTGCCGAAGGTGAAGATCGAGATCGTGCTGGCCGACGATATGGTGGATCGCGCCATCGAGGCCATCGTCAAGGCCGCCCAGACCGGCCGGATCGGCGATGGCAAGATTTTTGTATCGAGCGTCGAGGGGGCGATCCGCATCCGAACCGGCGAGACCGGCGCGGACGCGATCTGAAGTCTCTCCCGCATCATTTGGTATCAGGGGCCGCAGCCTGGATCGGAGCCAGCGGCGGCCCACGAGTTTGAGAAACTGCTGGCAAGAGGAATGCTGAAATGAAAAGCGCCAAGGATGTCCTCAAGGCGATCAAGGACAACGACGTCAAATATGTCGACTTCCGCTTCACCGACCCGCGCGGCAAGTGGCAGCATGTGACGTTCGACGTCGGCATGGTCGATGAGGACATCTTCGCCGAAGGCACGATGTTCGACGGTTCGTCGATCGCCGGCTGGAAGGCCATCAACGAGTCCGACATGCTGTTGATGCCTGATCCGACGACCGCCACGATGGACCCGTTCTTCTCGGCCGCCACGATGGTCATCAACTGCGACGTGCTCGAGCCCGGCACCGGCGAGCCCTATGGCCGCGATCCGCGCGGCATCGCGAAGAAGGCCGAAGCGTATCTGAAGTCGACCGGCATCGGCGACACCGTCTATGTCGGCCCCGAGGCCGAGTTCTTCGTCTTCGACGACGTCAAGATCGCCGCCGACCCGTATCACACCGGCTTCAAGCTCGATAACATCGAGCTGCCGACCAACGGCTACGCCGACTACGAAGGCGGCAATCTCGGTCACCGCATCGCGACCAAGGGCGGCTACTTCCCGGTCCCGCCGCAGGATTCGGCGCAGGACATGCGCGGCGAGATGCTGGCTGCGATGCAGTCGATGGGCGTCGTCGTCGAGAAGCACCATCACGAGGTCGCCTCGGCCCAGCATGAGCTCGGCATGAAGTTCGACACGCTGGTGCACACCGCCGACCTGATGCAGGTCTACAAATACGCGATCCACAACGTTGCCCAGAGCTACGGCAAGACCGCGACCTTCATGCCGAAGCCGATCTATGGCGACAACGGCTCGGGCATGCACGTCCACCAGTCGATCTGGAAGAACGGCAAGCCGGTCTTCGCGGGCAACAAATATGCCGACCTGTCGCAGGAGTGCCTCTGGTACATCGGCGGCATCATCAAGCATGCCAAGTCGCTGAACGCCTTCACCAACCCCTCGACCAACTCCTACAAGCGTCTGGTCCCGGGCTATGAGGCGCCGGTTCTGCTCGCCTATTCGGCGCGCAACCGCTCGGCCTCCTGCCGTATTCCGTGGACGACCTCGCCGAAGGCCAAGCGCGTCGAGGTTCGCTTCCCCGATCCGATGGCGAACCCCTATCTCGCCTTCGCCGCCATGCTGATGGCCGGCCTCGACGGCATCGTGAACAAGATCGATCCCGGCCCGGCGATGGACAAGGACCTCTACGACCTGCCGCCGCGCGAGCTGAAGAAGATCCCGACCGTCTGCGGCTCGCTGCGCGAGGCGCTGGAGTCGCTCAAGAAGGACAACGCCTATCTCAAGGCCGGCGGCGTCTTCAACGACGACTTCATCGAGAGCTATATCGAGCTCAAGATGCAGGACGTGGCGCGCTTCGAGATGACGCCGCACCCGGTCGAGTTCGCGATGTACTATTCGTACTGAGGTTTGGCCGCAGCTTGCGGACGACCGGAAACCGGGGCGGAAACGCCCCGGTTTTTTGTTTCGTGGCAACGCCTTTAACGGGCAGCCCAGCGAAAAGCGGCCAGCGCCGGGGCCGCGCCGAGCGACAGCACCGCGGCCAACGCAACTGCGGTCGACAGCAGGACATTTCCGGACAGCCCGATCTTGATGAGCAGGGCCGCGAGCAGCGCCGCGCCCGCCAGGGCGACCGGGCGCCAGGGCATCGCGAAGGGCAGCAGCCTCAGCAGGGGCAGCCCCGCGAGCATGGCGAGCCCGGCGCCGGCAGCGGCGCCGAGGGCAATGGCGGTGTCGCTGCCGGGCAGCAGCCCCATCGCGATGAATGCTCCCGCACACATCAAGACGCAGTCGAGCGCCGCAAGGCCCGCTATGGCGCGCAATCGCCGCAACAGATGCGCCGGCGTCGGCAGCAGCGTCTGCACCAGCGCCCGGATCAGTGCCATGACGGTGAAGGCCGGCGCAGTCCGCAGGAAGGCTCCCTGCAGATCGCGCGGGACGACGAAGCCGGCCGCCCACTCCATCACGGCCAGCAGCAGCGCGCCGCCGATCAGCGTCAGGCAGGCCAGCAGCGCATAGTAGCGCCCGAGTTCCTGTTTCAAGGCGTCGCCGGCGCCGGAGCGATCATAGAGCGCGACGAGATCGGGATAGCGGATTGCCTGCAGGGAGGAGACGATCAGGATGAAGGGGCGCTGCAACAGATCGAGCGCCAGCAGCGCTCCGGCGGCAGGGGTGGCGCCGAAGGCCGCGACGAGGATCGCCTTCAGGCCGAGCGGGCCGAGCAGCCCGGCGACGGAGGCCCCGGCCGAGACGCCGCCATAGGCGAGATGGCGCCGCACCGCCCCCAGATCGGCACGCACGGACCAACCCAGCACCTGACGTGCCGCCGCAAAGGCGATGAGGCAGTACAGCACGTTGCCGAACAGGATGCCGAGCACGACATGGGCGAAATCGGCCGAGATGAAAGCTCCTCCCACCGTGGCCGCCGCCAGCAACGAAGCGCGCACCCCCTGCAAGCGCGAGAACAGGCCGAAGGCCAGGCGAAAGCGCAGCATGGTCAGATGCAGTTCGCCGGCCGCTATCAGGACCGCGGCGCCCGCCCCCGCCAACCCGACCCAAAGCGGCGCTCCCCAGATCGTCGCGAACAGGCCTGCCACGACGCAGGCGACCGCGCTTGCGACGAATTCCGCCGTGATCGTACCGCGCTCGGACGCTTCGCTCGCACCGTCCGGCCCCGGATAGAAGCGGCTGCAGGCGAAGCGCACCCATTCGAAGAATGCTATCGCGCCGAACTGGGCGATCGAAGCGAACAGCGAATAGGCGGCATATTCGCCGGGGGGCAGCAGATGCGACAGGACGATCAGCAGCCCGAAGGCGAGCACCGCCTGGTAAAGATAGGCCGCGAGCGCGACGAGCTTCGCCATGCCGCCCTCACCTTCCCTTTGCCAGCAAGGCTTCGTAGCCGGCAATCGATCGGCTGACATGCCTGTCGAGCGTCAGAGGCTCTGCCCAATAGTTGCGGTAGGCCGCCGCTCCCATGCGGATGGCGAGATCGTCATCCCGAAGCGAGGCGAGTGCATAGGTCAGCCCCGCGACATCGCCACCCTCGACCAGAAGCCCGTCCTCTCCGTCGCGGATCCAGCTCGCCGGGCCGGTCGTGCGCGCCAGGACGACCGGCACGCCGAGCGAGCGTGCCTCGGCGACCACGAGCGGGCCGGGTTCGTACCAGAGCGATGGCAGCACGAGGCAGCGCGCCTGCGCGATTTCGTCGAAGACGGCATCGGCCGGGACCCAGCCACGGATATCCGCCGCCGGGTTGGCGCCCCTGATCGCCGCTTCCAGAGGCCCCTCCCCGACGAACCGCACCGGCATTCCGGCGGCAAGCGCCGCCTCGGCCAGCAGGTCGGCCGCCTTCTCCTGCGTGAAGCGCCCGAGAAACAGCGCGTGGCGGTTCGCCCCAACATCGGCGGGGACGCGCTTTGGCGCCTCCATCATGTTCTCGACGACGATGTGCCGGGCCTGCTTCGGCAGGAAGGGCTCGGCAAAATTACGGGCGAAGGGGCTCACATGGATGAAGAGCGGAGCATTCAGCCGGCTCATCGCCCCATTCGAGCGCCATTGGCGCGCCACGCGGACGAGCTTGTGGGCATAGGAGGCTCGGTCGCAGTTCCGGCCGACGCAAGAGGCTGACAGAGGCCGGCGCTGGCAGGGCTCGCCCGCGCGGAAGTCGAAATAGCCGCCGACCGGGCAGAACGAAAAATAATCGTGCAGGGTGATCGCGACCGGCAGGCCACTTTCGCCGGCTGCCGCGATGGCGGCCGGGCTGAACGCCTTGGTCCATTGGTGCAGGTGAACGAGGGTTTCCCCCCGGGGCTGGCGGCTCAGCAGTCCGGCGAGCGCGTCATGGGCTCTCGCGTTCCAGATGCCCTGCCGGGCGGCGGCGAATTTGCTGCCGACTTTCCAGACCTCCTCCCCCTCGAACAGCGCGACCTCGATATTGGGATGCCGCAACCGCTCCGAAACGGGGCCGATCATGCAGGCGAAAACGATCTGGACCCCGGCCTCCGCGAGTCCGCGCGCGCTCTCGATCGCAACCTTCGCCGCGCCGCCATTGACCGAACAGAAATCGCTGACGATGACGCAACGCATAAGCGGACGGCCCCTCCGCCGTCAGCTCTAGGGCCTAAAGGTTGATATTTCGGCGCAATACGCCGGGAGGGATCAGTAGAAGTGCAACACCGCGAGCCCGGCCGACGCAGCAATCGCCGCCGCCCACCAAAGCCACCGCGCAGCGCCGCTTTCGGGCGCGATCAGGGACGGGCCGACGACGTCCTCATGCCCGAAGCTCTCCCCCGCAAGCCGCGCCACGCGCTGCAGGCCTGCGATCCCGGTATTCGGAACTGAGCGACGCGACGCCACAGCCTTCTCTCCCCTTGTGCCGATCATAGCGCATTGCAGCCGTTCGCATAGGCCCTGCCGACGATTCCGATCCTCGACAGCGATGGTTAACGCAGACTGAACGCGTCCGGTTCCGGCATCGTCGGTAGCCTGGGATCATCACAGGGCGATGACGCTTGTCCCCAAGCCGAAGGAGAGAGTTCCGATGTGCGCAGGAGCTGTCTATAAGCAGATCGGAGAGACACAAGGCCCGGCGTGACACTGCGGAGCCGGGTCGGATCGAGGCGAACAACCTGATCGAAGAATCTGTCTCCAGCCTCTAGAATACGACGGAACGAATCAGGAAACGTTTGGCAGCGATGGAAGACAACGGCGATCTTTTCGGCGCGGAGCCGGAGCGGCCTCGCGCGGCCGATCCCAAGCCGGACGCACGCTCGCCGGTCCCGGTTGCCAAGACACCCGCGAGCGCCGGCGCGGCACCGCGCAACGGCACGCTGTCGGAAGCGGGCTACGACGCCTCCGCGATCGAGGTCCTCGAAGGTCTGGAGCCCGTCCGCCGCCGCCCCGGCATGTATATCGGCGGCACCGACGAGCGCGCATTGCATCACCTCTTCGCCGAGGTGATCGACAACGCCATGGACGAGGCGGTGGCGGGCCACGCCACCTTCATCGATGTCGAGCTGTTCGAGGACGGTTCGCTCGCCGTCACCGATAACGGCCGCGGCATCCCTGTCGATCCGCACCCGAAATTTCCCGGAAAATCGGCGCTCGAAGTCATCATGACGACGCTGCATGCCGGCGGAAAATTCGATTCCAAGGCCTATGAGACCTCTGGCGGCCTGCACGGCGTCGGCGTCTCCGTGGTCAATGCGCTGTCGGATCGGCTCGAGGTCGAGGTTGCGCGCGGCAAGATGCTCTATCGGCAGATCTTTTCGCGCGGCCTGCCTCAGGGCCCGCTGGAGACCGTCGGCCCGGTCGCCAACCGGCGCGGCACCAAGGTGCGCTTTCATCCGGACGCGCAGATCTTCGGCGAAGGCGCGCATTTCTCCCCTGCCCGCCTGTTTCGCATGGCGCGCTCGAAGGCCTATCTCTTCGGCGGCGTCGAGATCCGCTGGACCTGTGCAGCCGCCTTGCTGAAGCCGGAAGGCGACGTCGCGGCCGAGGCCGTGTTCCGTTTCCCGGGCGGCCTGCGCGACTATCTCGGCCGCGAGATCGAGGGCAAGGACCTCGTCGCCGAGCCGATCTTCTCCGGCAAGATCACCAAGGAAGGCAGCCACGGCTCGCTCGAATGGGCGGTGGCGTGGCTCGCGACCGGCGAGGACGGCTTCTCCTCCTCGTACTGCAACACGATCCCGACGCCCGAGGGCGGCACCCATGAGCAGGGCCTGCGCATCGCCCTGCTGCGCGGCCTGCGCGACCATGCCGAGCGCATCGGCCAGTCGAAGCGCATGGCCCAGGTCACCTCCGACGACGTGATGGCCACTTGCGCCGCCATGCTCTCGGTCTTCATCCGCGAGCCGGAATTCCAGGGGCAGACCAAGGACAAGCTCGCGACGCTGGAGGCCTCCCGCATCGTCGAGGGAGCGGTGCGCGATGCCTTCGACCATTGGCTCGCGGCCGCGCCGCAGCAGGCCCTCCGCCTGCTCGACTGGTCGGTCGACCGGGCCGAGGAACGCCTGCGCCGGCGCCTCGAAAAGGAGGTCTCGCGCAAGACCGCGACACGCAAACTCCGGTTGCCCGGCAAGCTCGCGGACTGCTCCAATGCCGGCGCCGCAGGCTCGGAACTCTTCATCGTCGAGGGCGACTCGGCCGGTGGCTCGGCCAAGCAGGCCCGCAACCGCGCCAACCAGGCGATCCTTCCCCTGCGCGGCAAAATCCTCAACGTTGCCAATGCGACGCGCGAGAAGCTTAATCAGAACCAGCAGCTTGCCGACCTGATCCTCGCGCTCGGCTGCGGCATCGGCACCCAGTTCCGCGAGGACGATCTCCGCTACGAGAAGGTCATCGTCATGACCGACGCCGATGTCGACGGCGCCCATATCGCCTCGCTGCTCGTCACCTTCTTCTGGCGCCAGATGCCGCGGCTGATCGAGAAGGGCCATCTCTATCTCGCCGTGCCGCCGCTCTACCGGCTCCAGCACGGCGGCAAGAGCATCTATGCCCGCGACGACGCCCATAAGGACGAGCTGATCGAGACCGTGTTCAAGGGCAAGAAGCCGGAGATCTCGCGCTTCAAGGGCCTCGGCGAGATGATGCCGGCGCAGCTCAAGGAAACCACCATGGATCCCTCCAAGCGGATCCTGCTCAAGGTCATGGTCGACCATGAGGCCAAGGAGGAAACCTCCGACACGGTCGAGCGGCTGATGGGCAACAGGCCCGAAGCGCGCTTCACCTTCATCCAGGAGCGTGCAGCCTTCGCCGGCGAGCTGATCGACCTGTGAGGCACGAGCCCCGCAGGATTGAGGGGCTGGGCTTCACCGCCGCCGGGCTGCCGAAGGCGATGGTTGCAGGCAGGGTTCGCGCATGTCGAACCTGCCCTTCCCCCCGGACCGCAATGACCGCAAGCACCATACAGCGCAAAACGGCTGGCCGCTGAGCTCATGGCCACCGGGTCTGCTCCACCTTCATCTCGACGCGGGAGCGATCTGGCGGCAGCGGCCGGGAACGTCTCCTGGGACGACATCCGGATCTTCAACGCCATCGCCGTCGGCGGGGCGATGGCCGTGGCGGCGACGGAACTGGGGCTGAGCGAGGCGACCGTCGCGCGCCGACTCAAGGCGCTCGAACACGACCTTGGGCTCCAGCTCTTCACGCGCGAGGCAAACAGGCTCTCCCCGACTGCGATCGGTCTGGAACTCGCCGCCGAGGCGCGCGAGATCGAGGCTGCAGCACGCCGCTTCACGATCCGGGCCGAGGCGGCAAGACCACTCGCCAATGCGCCCGTGCGCGTGACCGCGACGACCTCGATCAGCCTGCTCCTGACCATGAATGCGACGGCGATCTCGGCCGCCGCAGGCGGTGTCGAAATCGTCATCATCAGCACGCGCAACCGCCTGGACCTCGCTCGCGGCGAGGCCGATATCGCGCTGCGCATGAGCCAGGTACCGACCGAGCCGGGCTACTACGCCCAAAAGGTTGGCAAGCTGATGCAGGCGCTCTATGTCCGGCGTGACGTCGATCCGGCGACGGCGCCGATCATTTCGGTCAACCGCGAAACCTCGTCGCGGATCGATGATTACATCATGGCCTATGCCGTAGGCAGGCCGATCGCCGCTCGCGTCGGAGACTCCGCGGCGCGCTACGAAAGCATCCGTTCGGCCGGCGCGCTCTCGATGGCCCCTTGCTTCATGGGCGATTCGGACGCCGCTTTGCGGCGCCTGGGCCCACCGCCGGAGCAGACCGGCGACACGATCTACCTGGTTTCGCACGATGTCTCGCGCAACAGGCCGGGCGTGATCGCGGTGCTCGGCGCCCTGCGCAAGCTCTTCCGCGAGCAGCGCTCCCGCCTGGCGGGGGAAGCCGTCGGCCCCGAGGCCGGCCCGTAAAATTGATCGGACCCTGGCAAGACCCGGCTAACCAAGCTTTTACGGCTGGTGAGTAGGCTGGTCCGCAGTGCTCGTGATGTCACGGGACGCGGAGAGTGCGCCATGCGCCTGATCGACATGTTCTGGAAGAACCAGCGCGGCACGATGCTCGCCGACGTCGCCAAGGCCGGCGCGGCCATCGCATTCCTCTCCGTAGTCGCCGCCAACTTCATGTCGAGCCGCACACCGCTTGACAAGGAACGCCTCGCGGCCGTCAGCCTCGCCGCCTCCAAGCGTCAACCCGTCGATCCGCTGACCACCGGTTCGATCAGCAAGGCGGCCAACGACACCCGCCTCGATCCCTGCGCCCTGCCCCGCTGAATCGAAAGCGCTCCGGGACGAGCCCGGGATGGGGACGCGTTTCCGGATGCGGTCCGCATGTCCGGGTTGTTGACAGCTGACGCAACCGCTTCGAACTACACGCTTTGTCATTCGGGGATCTTCGCTACGCGAACCCGGAACGACAAAAGGGCGTCCTTAGGTTTCGCCGAGAACTTTTCGGGTATCGGCACCGCTCGCCGCGACCTTTCGCAGCCCGGCCGCCTGCTCCCGGAACACCGGCGCCAGCGGCAGCGGCGTCGAGACGAGGCGCCGGCCACCCGGCTCCTCGACCTGCGCGTCAAGCAGGCCGCGGGCGGTCATCTGCGGATCGGACACCGCCTCTTCCAGCGTGCGCACCACCGTGCAACAGCAATCCAGCGACTCGATGACGGCGCGCCAGTGGTCGGCGCTTTCGCTCGCGACGATCCGTGCGATCGCCGCCCGCGTCGCCTCCGGATCGCGCCGGTCGTCGCGCAGCCTCTCATCGAGACCGACGCCCTCGCAGAAGCTCTGCCAGAATTTGGGCTCGATCGCGCCGACGGCGAGGAACCAGCCATCGGCGGTGGCATAGATCGCATAGCGCGGGCTCAGCCCCGTCAGGAGCCCCTCGCCGCCGTCCGGAAACGAGCCGGTCACCTGCCCCTGCGCCAGCCCGTACCAGGCGAAGGTCGCCATCGCATCGGCCATGGCGATATCGAGATGGCAGCCTTCGCCGCCACGCTCGCGCCGGCGCAGCGCCAGCAGGATATTGAGCACGGCCGGCATCGTGCCGCCGGCGATGTCGGCGACGAGCGGCGGCGGCAAGGGTGGCGCCTCGCCGCGCTTCAACGACTGGCCGAGCAGGCCGCCGAGCGCCTGGTAGTTGATGTCGTGTCCTGCCTCCTGCGCCCTCGGCCCGACCTGGCCATAGCCGCTGATCGAGCAGTAGATCAGCCGCGGATTCAGTGCCTTGAGCGCTTCGTAGCCGAAACCGAGCCGCTCCATCACGCCCGGCCGGAACTGCTCGATCAGGATGTCGGCCCTCTCGATCAGCGGCCTGAGCCGCGCCCGCGCATCCGGAGTCTTGAGGTCGATCTCGACGCTCTCCTTGCCGCGGTTGAGTACCGCGAAGGGAGCGGCCGTCTCACCGAAGCGGGGCGGGAAGCCGCGCATGTCCTCGCCGCCCGGCCTCTCGATCTTGATCACCCGCGCCCCGGCTTCGGAGAGGAAGAGGCTCGCCAGCGGGCCGGGCAGAAGCGTCGAGAAATCGAGGACCAGCAGGTCGTCCAGCGGCAGCATTCCGTCCCCTATTGCTTATGGCCTGTTTGGAAAGAGGGCCCTCACCCTGAGGAGGCCCGAAGGGCCGTCTCGAAGGATGCTCCAGATGTTTCCGGAACCTCCTGGAACATCCTTCGAGACGCGCCTGGCGGCGCTCCTCAGGATGAGGACTGAGGACATTTTCAACAGACTCTCAATGAAACAGATCGGCCGTTATCCTGCCCGTCTTCACCAGCCACAGGAAGCCCGGCAGCGTGATCATCGACACGATGGTACCGACAAGGATGCAGGCCGAGGCGCGCTCGACGCCGACCTTGTACTGCGTCGAGATGACGAAGATATTCAGCGCCGGCGGTAGCGCCGCCATGATGATCGCGGCATAGATCCAGTGGGTCGGGATGCCGCCGAGCGCCGAGAGCAACATCCAGACCAGCAACGGATGCAGCAGGAGCTTGATGAAGACCAGCGTCGGAACGCCGGCAGGCATCCGCTTCATCGGCCTGAGCGCCACGGTGACACCGAGCAGGAAAAGCGCGCAGGGCGCCGCCGCCTGCGACAGCCACAGCACCATCCGGTCGAGCGCCACCGGCAATTCGAACTTGAGATAGCTCGCCAGCACGCCGGCCAGCGTCGCGACGTTGAACGGATGGGTCAGCACCCGCCAAACCACCTCGCCGGCCGTGGCAAGCAGGCTTTTCTTCTCGACGCCGGCGACGGCCATCAGCAGCGGAACCAGCGAGAACAGCAGGACGCTGTCGAAGACGAAGATCAGGACGACCGGCGCGCTGGCCTCAGGCCCCAGCGCCGCCAGGATCAGCGGCGGCCCCATATAGCCGATATTGGAATAGGCCCCCGCGACTCCCTGCATTACCGCCTGCGGCAGGTCGCCCTTGGCAGCCTTCAGCCCAATCGCAAGCGACAGGCTGAAAGCGCAGAAGGTGGCGAAGGTCGTGCCGGCGATGAACTTCCAGTTGGCGAGCTCGCTCAACGGCTTGTCGGCGATCAGCCGGTAGAACAGCGGCGGCAGCGCGACATAGATCAGGAAGAATTGCAGCCAGGCGAGCCCGGCCTCCGGCAACTGCTTGTAGCGGCCGATGGCGAAGCCGAGCAGGATCAGCCCGAAGAACGGCGCGACCAGATTGAAGATGCTGAGCAGGTCGGCCATCGGCGCATTCGGTCCCAAGGCTTCCGCCCCGAAACCGAGACGCTGATATCAGCCTCTAGCGCATGGTGCGGAGGCGGCAAGGCCATTCCAACCATGGCGAGCCGCCTCAGGCGCAATAGCGAGACTTTATGCCTAGGTAAAAATACCCACCAGAACATCTAGGAAAAAATGCCATCATCAAATCGTGCCGGTCCATCAAAAGAACCATGGACGGCGCCCCGGGGGCATGATTGACAATGCTGCGTCGCAACACGGAGCCACCGATGACGACCAAGACGCCGCGCCAGTTCTTCCGCCCGCTCGCGATCGGCGCGCCGGAGCCCTATCGGGACCTGCCGCTGAAGCTGGAGCGCATGATCCACTTCGTCCCGCCGCATCTGGAGAAGGTCCGGGCGAAGGTGGGCGAGCTCGCCGGACAGGTCGATATCGTGCTCGGCAATCTGGAGGATGCGATCCCGGTCGAAGCCAAGCAGGCGGCTCGCGACGGCTTCATCGCCATGGGCAAGGCGGTGGACTTCGGCAAGACCGGCCTGTGGACCCGCGTCAACGCACTGAATTCGCCCTGGTTTCTCGACGATATCACCGCGATCATGGCGGAGATCGGCGGCAAGCTCGACGTCGTGATGGTGCCGAAGGTCGAGGGGCCCTGGGACATTCATTATGTCGACCAGCTGCTGGCCCAGTTCGAGGCGCGCCACGCCCTGCCGAAGCCGATCCTGATTCACGCGATCCTCGAAACGGCGGAAGGCGTGAAGAATGTCGAGGCGATCGCCACGGCATCGCCGCGTATGCATGGCATGAGCCTCGGCCCCGCCGATCTCGCCGCCTCGCGCGCGATGAAGACCACGCGGGTCGGCGGCGGCCATCCCGAGTACAAGGTCATCGCGGACCCCTCCCCCGATGGCGGTCCGCGCGCCATCGCACAGCAGGATCTCTGGCACTATACGCTCGCCAAGATGGTCGATGCCTGCGCCGCAGCCGGGATCAAGCCGTTCTACGGCCCCTTCGGCGACTTCGCCGACGGCGCCGCCTGCGAGGCGCAGTTCCGCAACGCCTTCCTGCTCGGCTGCGTCGGCGCCTGGACGCTGCACCCCTCGCAGATCGACATCGCCAAGCGCGTGTTCAGCCCCGATCCGGCAGAGGTCGCCTTCGCCAAACGGATCCTGGAGGCGATGCCGGACGGCTCGGGCGCCGTGATGATCGATGGCAAGATGCAGGACGACGCCACCTGGAAGCAGGCCAAGGTGATCGTCGATCTCGCCCGGCAGGTCGCGGCGCGCGATCCCGATCTCGCCGCACGCTACGGAATGTGATGGTCGGCGCGCAGCGATCGATTGATTTCGACGCATTTACGACGCATTGCTCTCGCAAGGGCGACGAGAACGTAAGCCGGCGGCGGATCGGCCGGCTCAGCATGGATCAATCATGGAAGCGCGTTCGGCCAAGTTCCGGATCGGGCAAGTGGTCAAGCACCGCATCTACCCGTTCCGCGGCGTGATCTTCGACGTCGACCCGGTCTTCTCCAACACCGAGGAATGGTGGATGGCGATCCCGGAAAACATGCGCCCGTCGAAGGACCAGCCCTTCTACCATCTCTTCGCCGAGAACGAGGAGACGGAATACGTCGCCTATGTCTCGGAACAGAATCTCGTCAGCGACGATTCCGGGGAACCCGTCAGGCACCCGCGCGCCCGGGAATTCTTCCGGCGCGACCGCAAGGGCCGGTACCGGATCGACCATACCGACCTGCACTGAGCCGCTGCCGACTGGTCGGTCTGCACGCTGCTTCCGGGGCGGAACAACAAGAAAGGGCCGGCTCGCTGAGCCGGCCCTTTCCGTTTTGGTTCGCCGTCGGCCGATTAGGGCTTAGGCGGGGTCACTGGCGCGGCACCCGGAGCCGGGGCGGCGCCGGGCGCAGCACCCGGGGCAGCGTTGGCGCCGCCGGCGCCGAGGCGCTGGCGCAGCTCTTCCTGGCGCTTGGCGAGCTCGTCCTGGAGCTGCTTCTGCTGCTCCTCGAGTACCTTCGGATCGATCGGCGCGCCGTCGAAGCCCTTGGCGAAATCGGCGAGCGGAATAGCGAAGGTCACCTCGCGGGCGCCCTGGTTCTGGACGCTGATGTTCAGGGTCGTGCCCTTGCGCATCGCGTTGATGAAATCTTCCTTGACCTGCGCCTCGGCGAAGCAACCGTTCGGGAAGCAGATCGCATAGCGGCCGCCAGTCGGCTGGGCGTTGTCGACGCCGAAACGGATGCCGGGCTGCAGCAGCAGGCCGAGCGGCATCAGGAAGCGCACGATCTTGTTGGGATCGCCCTTCACGTCATAGACCGCGGCCGCCAGAACCGGCTGGCCCTGATCCGACACGAAGTCGCGGGTGGTGTAGCAGATTTCCTTGTTGGCGCCCTGGTCCTTGCCGCAGACCTTGGTCCAGCTGGTCTGGGACGGCTCGGGCTTGACCTGAACGACGGTCGGACCGGAACCGGCAGCGGGCTGCTGGCCGGGCTGCGCGGGGGCCGGAGCCGGGGCGGCGGGACGGGCCGGAGCGGCCGGGCGTGGGGCCTGAGCGAACGCCGCGACGGGCGCGAAGCCGACCGTCGCGCTGAGAACCAGCCCTAGAGCAGACGATGACAGGCGAAACGAAGCGGACATTCCTTGTCTTTCCTTATCAGGCGAATTCGGGATCACGACTTCGCAAGCCGCGTGTCACCGCCGACAGCCCAATCGCATGGCGGCGACGGCCATAGCAAGCCGTGCACATCCAGCGCGATTGAGGCGTTTGAATGACACCCGGTCACGCCTTTAGCGAGTTCGCGCGCGGGATTCCAGCCCGAATAGCTGCGTGACGGCCGCCAGCACATGCTATTCTCAGGCAGGGAATCAGGTCGCACGATGGTTTTTCGCAAATTGCCCTTCACGGCGAGCCGCCGCAGGGTCAACATGATGCTCGCCTTGAGCCCGTTCGCCATGCTGGCGCGCGGAGGTTCCGCTGCGGCTGATTCGGCCCCGGCGCAGCACGCCATCGCGATGCACGGCCTGCCGGCGCTGCCGCCCGGATTCGCCCATCTGCCCTATGCCGACCCCAAGGCCCCGCGCGGCGGCCGGATCGTCTTCGGCATCCAGGGCACCTTCGACAGCCTCAACCCGCTGGTGGTTCTCGGCGTCGCGCCCGACGCCGTGCCGAAATATGTGCAGCAGAGCCTGCTCTTCCGCTCGGCCGACGAGCCTTTCACCGCTTATGGCCTGCTGGCCTCGCGCGTCGAGCTGAATGCCGACCGCACGAAGCTCGCCTTCGACATCGACCCGCGCGCGACCTTCGCCGACGGCAAGCCGGTCACCGCCGAGGACGTGCTCTTCACGGTCGAGATGCTGAGGACGAAGGGCAAGCCCTTCCACCGCTCAAGTCTCGTGCGCATCAGCAAAGCGTCGGCACCTTCACCGAAGCAGGTGGAGTTCGAGCTTGGCGACGGCTCCAATCGCGAACTGCCACTAGTGATCGGCGCATTGCCGATCTTCGCGAAGCACGCGACCAATGCCGAGACCTTCGGCGAAACCAGTTTCAAGCCGGCGCTCGGCTCCGGCCCCTATGCGGTCAGCGAGGTTCGTCCGGGCGAAGCGCTGACGCTGAAGCGGCGGAAGGATTTCTGGGCCGAGGACCACCCGTTGACCCGTGGCCTCTTCAACGCCGACGAGATCCGCTACGATTTCTACCGGGACTCCAACGCGCTGTTCGAAGCCTTCAAGGCCGGTCTCTACGATGTCCGGCTGGAGGGCGATCCGACGCGCTGGATGACCGGCTACGACATCCCGGCCGTGCATGACGGACGGATCATCCGCCAGACCCTGCATTTCAATACACCCAAAGGCATGACCGGCCTCGTCTTCAACACGCGGCGCCCGGTGTTCTCCGACGTCCGGGTGCGCGAGGCGCTCGGCCTGCTGTTCGACTTCGAATGGGTGAACCGCAACCTGTTCCACGGCGTCTATCGCCGCGCCGGCAGCTTCTTTTCCGATTCGGAACTCTCCGCTCTCGGCGTGCCCGCGGATGGACGCGAGAAGACCCTGCTGGCCGCGTTTCCGGGTGCGGTGCGCGAGGACATCCTCTCCGGCGCGTGGAAGCCTTCGGAAACGGACGGCTCCGGCCGCGACCGCGAGCAGGCCCGCAGGGCGCTCGAACTGCTCAAGGCCGCCGGCTACACGCTGCAGGACGGCGTGCTGCGCAACGGCAAGGCTGAGCCCTTCACCTTCGAGATCACCGTCACCAGCCGCCCGCAGGAGCGGCTGGCGCTGAACTACGCGCAGTCGCTCGGCCGCCTCGGCATCGCCGCCAATGTCCGGCTGATCGACGACGTGCAGTACTGGCGGCGTCTCTCCGCCTTCGATTTCGACATGATCCAATGGACCTGGCCGGCCTCCGCCTCGCCGGGCAACGAGCAGATCGGACGCTGGGGCTCCGCGAATGCCGAGCGCAAGGGTTCACTCAACTATGCGGGAGTGCGCTCGCCTGCCGTCGATGCGGTACTGCAGGCCCTGCTCAGCGCCCGCGAGCGCGAGGATTTCGTCGCCGCGGTGCGGGCGCTCGACCGGCTGCTGCTCTCCGGCTTCTATGTCGTGCCGCTCTATTATCTGCCGGACACATGGCTTGCCCATGCCCGCGACGTGGTGATGGCGGGGCGCCAGCCGGCCTATTTCCTTTCCAACGAAACGCTCGCGCGCCTTCCGGCGGCTGCGCCGGCGAATTGAAGGGCCGTCGATGCGGGCAGAACAGGACGAGGCTTCCGCGCTGCTCGACGGGCTCGACCTCGATACGCTGCTCAAGGCGCTCACCCGGGGGCGCGGCTATGAGGCGGCCCTGCGCGATCCCCCGGGGCGACGCGGTTGGAGCGATGTCGCCCCGGCCTCGATCAACTTCCTGCAGCTCGACCAGCGCGTCGATCAGCTGGCGCGGCTGCTGACCGTCAACAAGGGGCAACCCGGAGCGAGCGTCGCGATCCTGGCACCGCTGGGGCCCGAGGCGATCGTCTCGACGCTGGCCTGCCTGCGCGCCGGCCTTTCGCCGCTGATGCTGCCGCTGCACGGCAACGAGCTGGAACTGCTCCGCCTGATCGAAGCCGCCGGCGCGGTCATGGCGCTCGGCGTCAGCCGGGTCGGGCCGACGCGACCGTTGCTGACGCTGCGCAATCTGGCGATGCGTGCCTTCAGCACCCGCTTCGTCGGCGGTTTCGGCCCCGATGTGCCCGACGGCGTGGCACCGCTCGACGCATTGCTGGCCAATGCCAGCCTGCACCCCCTCCCCGGACCGGTCGAGCGGCCGCAGTTGCAGGTGGTGGATGCCGTCTCGCTCGCGGGCCCGCAGCGGATATCCGAGCGGGATCTCCTCGGCCGGGCGCTCGACATCTCGCGGGCGCTCAAGCCGATGAGCTCGTCGCGGATCGTGTCCACCCTCGTTGGCGGCGATCTCGCCGCGCTCGCCAGCGGGCCGGGCATGGCCATGCTGACGGGAGTCGAGCTGCTGCCGCTTGGCCTGTTCAATCTCGGGGACCTGCAGGCCTGCCTGGAGGGCGGGCGCAACGTGCATCTCGTCCTGCCGGGCAGCATGGAGCCGGCGCTGGCGCATTCGCGGCTGGCGGGCCATCCGGCGCTGGCCAGCCTCGTCTTCGTGCAGCGGGCCGGCGGCGAACATCCCTATCCGGCCATCGATCGCCCCGATCTCGCCATCGTCGACATAGCGGTGCATAGTGCTGCCGATATCACCGTGACCCTGCGTCAGGCGGCCACCGGCTGAACGGCGCGAGGGCGATGATCGGGCGCATTCCACGGAGTGTTGACCATGCTTGCCGTCGGTCTTGTCCTGCTTTCCCTCTCCGCCAGCCCGGCGCTTCCCGTGGCCGACACGGTGCCGCGCTTCGACATCGCCGCCACCTGCGGCAGCGCCGACAAATCGGCCACCGGCATCGGCCGACCGGTGCAGGCCTGCCGCGATGACGAGGAAAAGGCCCGTACCGCGCTGGAAATGCGCTGGTCGGAGTATCCGGCCCGTGCCAGGACGACCTGCACCGAGGGCGCGAGCCTCGGCGGGCCGCCGAGCTATGTCCAGCTCATCACCTGCCTCGAAATGACGAAGCAGTGACACCCGGCCTCGCGATGTCCGGCGCGACGGCGCCGGGCAGCAGGCGGTTTCCCCAGATCGGGCGGATGCCGGACCAGCCGCCATTCATGCCTCGCCACTTGCCGGAGACCGCCACCTTGCGCAGCCTTTGCCGTCCGCTTTTCGTTGTCCTGCTGCTCTCGGCCATGCCGGCGGCCCCTGTCCTCGCCAATCCCGAGAGCTGCGCGAATCTCTGGACGGCCCGGAACGAGATCTACAAGGCGCAGGGCTACTGCTTTCGCACGCAGCGCGCGATCGCGGCTTTCGGCAATGCCGGCTGCCAATACGACAACATCGAGGACGTTCCTCTTTCGGCCAATGACCGCCGCGTGATCGCCGACATCGTCCGGCAGGAACGGGCGCTGCGCTGTCCGCGCTGACCCGACATCACCCACGGCGATTGCCTGTGGAAGGCAGGGCTGCCCTGCGCCCAGCGGGGGCGCGACCATGCTAGAAGCGCCGGCCGCGCCTGTGCGCGGCCTCTTTCAAGGCGATTCACGACCCGCATGACGACCGCAATCGAGATGGGAACGACAAGGACCGGCGAGCCCGGTCTGATCGATCTCGCCGAGTTGCTGGCGACACGCCTGCTCGTGCAGGGCAATTCCGGCTCCGGCAAGTCGCATCTGTTGCGCCGCCTGCTGGAGCAGAGCGCCCCGCTCGTGCAGCAGGCCATCATCGATCCGGAGGGGGACTTCGTCTCGCTCGCCGACCAGTTCGGCCATGTCGTGGTCGATGCCGAATGCGGCGAGGCCGAGTTGCAGCGCGTCGCGCTGCGCGTGCGCCAGCATCGCGTCTCGGTCGTGCTCAACCTCGAAAACCTCGAAGCCGACGAGCAGTTGCGCGCCACCGCCGCCTTCCTCGGCGGTCTCTTCGATGTCGACCGCTCGCTCTGGTTCCCGATGCTGATCGTGGTCGACGAGGCCCAGCTCTTCGCGCCCGTGATGGCGGGCGAAGCCTCGGACGAGGCGCGCCGGCTCTCGCTCGGCGCCATGACCAACCTGATGTGCCGCGGCCGCAAGCGCGGGCTCGCCGGCGTCATCGCGACGCAGCGCCTCGCCAAGCTCGCCAAGAACGTCGCGGCGGAAGCCTCCAACTTCCTGATGGGCCGCACCTTCCTCGACATCGACATGCAGCGCGCCGCCGACCTGCTCGGCATGGATCGGCGTCAGGCCGAGATGTTCCGCGACCTCGAACGCGGCCAGTTCGTCGCGCTGGGGCCTGCCCTGTCGAAGCGGCCGCTGCCGATCCGGATCGGCGCGGTCTCCTCGGTCGATCGCGGCGGCGCGCCGGGATTGATGCCGCTGCCGGAACAGGCACCGGAAGAGGCCGGCAAGCTGATCTTCACGCCCGGCGAGGACGAGCCTTTGCCGATGGCCCGCCCGGTGCGCCCGGCACCGCGCCCTCGCCCCGATCCGACCGAGGTTCTGCGCCGGATCGAGACCTATCGCCCTGCCCAGCAACCCGAGCCGGAACCCGAGATCGAGCTGGAGCCGGCCGAGCGCGAGGCGATCATGGTCGAGATCCTGCGCGAATTGATGGGTGATCCCGAGGCCCGCTCACGGCAGGTCGCCGTGCTCTATCAGGATTTCACCGTGCGCTGCCGGATGCGCCGGCTCGGCCGCACGAATCTGAGCCTGGAGGAGTTCCGCCGCAGGCTCGCCGTGGCGCGGGCCGGCGTCAGCGACAGCATCGCGACAAGCGAGGGCTGGCGGACAGCCGTCGAGGCTTCCGGCACGCTGCCCGAAGACCTTCAGGGGCTCTTCCTCTACATCGCCCGCACGGCCATCGAGGGCCGCCCCTGCCCCAGCGATGCCGAATTGGCAGAAGTCTATGGCAGTGCTTCGCCGAGCCGGGCGCGGCGCGTGCTCACTTATATCGAGGAGCGCGGGCTGATCGTCTGCCATGTCGATTTCCGCGGCCAACGCACGCTGGCTCTGCCGACGCTCGGCGTCGAGACCGCACCGGGGCTGGCGCAGCCGCGGGCAGCGGGGATGCCGCGCAGCGCGCGGGGATAAGCATTCCGAAACGCTGAGCCTGTAGGCGATGCCCTGCCCGTCATGGTCGGGCTTGTCCCGACCATCCACGTCTTCGCTGGTCGAAAGTTGTGGTCAAGACGTGGATGCTCACCACAAGGGCGAGCATGACGCATCTGGAACCGCGTATAGGTTCCGGGTTCCGCTCTTCGGGCCGCTTCGAAAGGACGGCAACGGTTCCAGCGTCTCCCTCATACAGCCCGCTCGAAACTTGACCTCCCAGCCCCCGAGCGTGCATGACCTGTGGCCATCTTCACAGGTCCGGCCATGCGCGTTCTGTTGATCGACAACTACGACAGCTTCACCTGGAACCTGGTCCACCTCATCGGCGGGCTGGGCGCCGAGGTCGATGTCTGGCGCAACGACGCGCTCACGGTCGAAGAGGCGCTGGGTGGCGAGCATGACGCGATCGTGCTCTCGCCCGGCCCCTGCACGCCCAACGAGGCCGGAATCTGCCTGGATGTGGTCCGGCAGGGCGCTGCCGCCAAGCCGATCTTCGGCGTCTGTCTCGGCCTGCAGGCGATGGGACAGGCTTTCGGCGGCGAGGTCGTGCGGGCGCCCATCCCGATGCACGGCAAGGTCTCGCCGATCCGTCACAAGGCACGCGGCCTGTTCCGCGGCATCAACGGGCCGCTGCAGGCGACGCGCTACCACTCCCTCGTGGTCGACCGCGAGTCCTGCCCCACCGTCTTCGACATCGAGGCCGAGACCGATGACGGCCTGATCATGGCGCTCTCGCATCGCGAGCTGCCGGTGCATGGCGTCCAGTTCCATCCGGAGAGCATCGCCTCCGAGCATGGCGCGACGATCCTGCGGAATTTCCTCGATCTCGCGGAGCGATGGCAGAGCGAACGCGAAGCCTCCGCCCTGACCCCTTCAGCCTGATTCCGCAGAGTTCCCATGGACGATTTCAAACCCTTCATCGCCAAGGTCGCGACCGGCGCGACGCTCTCCCGCGAGGAAGCGCGCGACGCCTTCGACACCATCCTTTCGGGCGAAGTGACGAACGCACAATCAGCCGCCTTCCTGATGGCGCTGCGCGTGCGCGGCGAGACGATCGACGAGATCGCCGGCGCCGTCGGCGCCATGCGCGGCAAGATGCTGCCGGTCAAGGCGCCGGCAGATGCGATCGACATCGTCGGCACCGGCGGCGATTCCTCGGGCTCCTACAATGTATCGACGCTGGCCTCGATCATCACCGCGGCCTGCGGCGTACCGGTCGCCAAGCACGGCAACCGTGCGGCCTCCTCGCGTTCCGGCGCGGCCGACGTGCTGACGGCGCTCGGCGTCAAGGTCGGCCTCGATCCGGCCGGCACGGAGCGCTGCATCGCCGAGGCCGGCGTCGGCTTCATGTTCGCGCCGACGCATCACGCCTCGATGCGCCATGTCGCTCCGGTGCGCACCGAGCTCGGCACGCGCACGATCTTCAACCTGCTCGGCCCGCTCTCGAACCCGGCCGGCGCGAAGCGCCAATTGATCGGCGCCTTTTCCGAGACCTGGCTGGAGCCGATGGTCAAGGTGCTGGCCTCGCTCGGCTCGACCCGCGTCTGGGCCGTCCACGGCTCAGACGGGCTCGACGAGATCACGACGACAGGCCCGACCCGCGTCGTCTCGCTGGAGAACGGCAAGATCGAGAGCTTCTCGATCAGCCCGGCCGATGTCGGCCTTGCGCCGGCAAAGCCCGAGGTCCTGCGCGGCGGTACGCCGGAAGAGAACGCGGCGGCGCTTAATGCCGTGCTCGCTGGCGAGAAGACCGGCTTCCGCGACATCGCCGCTTTCAACGCGGCTGCGGCGCTGCTCGTCGCCGGCAAGGCCCGGGATCTGAAGGACGGCTTCACCCAGGCGACGGCAGCGCTCGATTCCGGCAAGGCCAAGGCCACGCTCGCGGCGCTCGTCAAAGCCTCGAACGCGTGAGGCCCGCATGACCGACATCCTCGCCAGGATCGAGACCTACAAGCGTCAGGAGATCGCGGCCGCCAAAGCCGCGGTCCCGCAGACCGAGATCGAGCGGCGCGCCCGCGCCGCGGCCAGGCCGCGTGGCTTTGCCGACGCGCTTGCGGCCAAGCTCGCCAATGGCAAGCCGGCGCTCATCGCCGAAATCAAGAAGGCGAGCCCCTCCAAGGGCCTGATCCGCGCCGATTTCGATCCGCCTGCCCTTGCCCGCGCCTATGCGGCCGGTGGCGCGGCCTGCCTCTCGGTGCTGACCGACGCGCCCTCATTCCAGGGCCAGCCCGAATTCCTGACGCAGGCGCGCGAGGCTTCGGGCCTGCCGGCGCTGCGCAAGGATTTCCTCTACGAGCCCTATCAGGTCTACGAGGCGCGCAGCTGGGGCGCCGACTGCATCCTGATCATCATGGCCGGCGTCGACGACGACACCGCAAAGGCGCTGAACGAGACCGCGCGCGAACTCGGCATGGACGTGCTCGTCGAGGTCCATGACGATGCCGAGCTCGACCGGGCGCTCAAGCTCGAAAGCCGGCTGCTGGGCATCAATAACCGCGACCTGCGCAGCTTCCATGTCGATCTCGCCGTGACCGAGCGGCTGGCGCCGCGCGTCCCGGCCGACCGCATCGTCGTCGGCGAGAGCGGCATCTTCGCCCATGCCGATATCGCCCGCCTCAACAAGGCCGGGGTTCACAGCTTCCTCGTCGGCGAGAGCCTGATGCGGCAGGCGGACGTCACCGCCGCGACGCGGACCCTGCTGACAGGCACGGCGCAAGAGAACGCGGCGTGAGCCGGCTCAGCCATCTCGACTCGCAAGGCGCCGCGCATATGGTCGATGTCGGCGACAAGGCCGAGACGACCCGCATCGCGGTCGCCGAGGGCCAGGTCGTCATGGCGCCGGAGACGATCGCGATCGTGCGCGACGGCAATGCCAAGAAGGGCGACGTGCTCGGCACCGCGCGCCTCGCCGGCATCATGGCCGCCAAGCGCACGCATGAGCTGATCCCGCTCTGCCACCCGCTGCTGCTCAGCAAGATCGGCGTCGATCTCACGATCGACGAGGCCCTGCCCGGCGTGCGCGTGCGCGCCGAGGTCAAGATGAAGGGCCAGACCGGCGTCGAGATGGAGGCGCTGACTGCCGTCTCCGTCGCCTGCCTCACGGTCTACGACATGGTCAAGGCCGTCGACCGAGCGATGCGGATCGAGAATATCCGCCTGCTGCATAAATCCGGCGGCCAATCCGGCGATTACGACGCGAAAGCTACCTGATGGCTCTTACTCCGGTCCCCGTCGCGCGCAAGGCGCTGCTCGACAGCATTCCGGGGCCGACCGGGGCGGAAACCCTGCCGCTCGCGCAATGCGCCTGGCGGGTGCTCGCAGCGGACCTGAAAGCCCTCAGGACGCAACCGCCCTTCGCCAATTCCGCCATGGACGGCTATGCCGTGCGCGGCGACGACATGGCGGAAGGCGTTTCGCTTGCCGTGATCGGCGAATCCGCCGCCGGCCGGGCCTTCGATGGATCGGTCGGGCCGGGACAGGCGGTGCGGATCTTCACGGGCGCGCCGATGCCTGATGGAGCCGACACCGTCCTGATGCAGGAGGACGCCGACGGCGTCGATAGTCCGACGATCCGTGTGCGGGTGCCACCGGCAAAGGGCAAGTTCCTGCGTGCGGCGGGACTGGATTTCCGCGAGGGCGACGCGCTGCTGCCGGCCGGACGCGTGCTCGACAGCGCGGCGCTCGGCCTCGCCGCCGCGATGGGACACCCCGCGCTGCCGGTCCGGCGCAAGCCGCGCGTCGCGATCCTCGCCACCGGCGACGAGCTGGTGGCGCCGGGCGAGCCGGTCGGGCGCGACCAGATCGTCGCCTCGAACTCCTTCGCCCTTGCCGCATTGGTGGAGAAGGCCGGCGGCGCCGTCCTCGATCTCGGCATCGCCCGCGACGACCATGCGGATCTCGCCGCCAAGATCGGACAGGCACGGGCGGCCGAGGCCGACGTGCTGGTCACGCTGGGGGGCGCCTCCGTCGGCGCGCACGACCTCGTGCAGGAGGCGCTGACGCGCGCCGGCATGTCGCTCGGCTTCTGGAAGATCGCGATGCGGCCGGGCAAGCCGATGATGACCGGCAGGCTCGGCCGGATGGTCGTGGTCGGGCTGCCCGGAAACCCGGTCTCCTCGATCGTCTGCGGCCATCTCTTCGTGCTGCCGCTGATCGAGGCGCTGCTCGGCATGGCCGATGCCGACCGCGACCGCAGCATTCCCGCGCTTCTCGGGCGCGACATGCCGGCCAATGACGAGCGCGAGGACTATCTGCGCTCCGAGCTCACGCTGACACCCGAAGGCTGGGTGGCGACGCCCTTCGACCGGCAGGATTCCTCGATGCTCGGCACGCTGGCGCGGGCACAGGCACTGACGATCCGGCCGGCCCATGCCGCCGCGGCGAAGAAGGGCGATCCCTGCCGGGTCCTGCCGCTAAGGTAGCCCGCTTGCGGAACACAAGCAGAACGCGTATGGTGTTCGTGCTTTGTTTCGAATCTGTCTTTCGAGGGGCCGGCGGGGATCATGCTGACACGCAAGCAACACGAACTCCTGCGCTTCATCCAGGAACGCTTGCGCGAGAGCGGGGTGCCACCTTCCTTCGACGAGATGAAGGACGCGCTCGACCTGCGCTCGAAATCCGGCATTCACCGGCTGATCATGGCGCTGGAGGAGCGCGGCTTCATCCGCCGCCTGCCGAACCGCGCGCGCGCGCTCGAAGTCATCAAGATGCCCGACGGGCTCGGCACGCCGCAGCAGCGGCCGCGCTTCAGCCCTGCCGTCGTCCAGGGCGGCCTGGGGGCGCAGCCCAGCCTCGGCAAGCCCCGCCCTGCCCCCGACGAGGACAGCCGCGGCTCGATCGCGATCCCGGTCATGGGCCGCATCGCCGCCGGCACGCCGATCTCGGCGATCCAGAATCGCAGCCACACGGTCTCGCTGCCGCCGGACATGCTCGGCTCCGGCGAGCATTATGCGCTGGAGGTGCGTGGCGACTCGATGGTCGAGGCCGGTATCCTCGATGGCGACACCGTCGTCATCCGCAAGCAGGACACGGCCAATACCGGCGACATCGTCGTGGCGCTGATCGACGACGAGGAGGCGACGCTCAAGCGGTTGCGCAAGCGCGGTTCCTCGATCGCGCTCGAAGCCGCCAACCCGGCCTATGAGACCCGCGTGCTCGGACCGGACCGGGTCAAGATCCAGGGCCGCCTCGTCAATCTGATGCGGCGCTACTGAAGGCGCTCGACGTCGGCGTCCGGCTCGCTTTCGACGGGGGCCGCGGTCTGGTTCGTCGGACGCGCTGATGACGTTGCCGGGCGCGGCTCGCGACGGCGGCTCCATGGTCGATCAGCGGGCCCCTGCTCTGAAATCCGGCTGCTCCAGCCTGCCGCGGTTCGATAGAGCGACGTCGCGCCATCGCGCGACAGCGCCGCCCGCTCGATCAGGCGCGCCTTGCAGGCTCCGTTCCAGGGAATGGCGGTCACCACGAGATCGGCACGCAGGCAGTCCTCGATGATGGCGAGCCGCTCGCGCGTATAGGAGACGGTCCGTTGGTCCGTCGTCCGGGCGACGCAGCCGAGCGCGTCGCAAGCGACGCCGGAACGCAGGCTCGGATCGTCCGGGGAACGGCTGTCGCCGTCCGAGGCAAGCCATTGTTGCAGGACGAAGCGGCTCGGCTTGCCGGCGATCGCCAGGCGCCCATCGGGGCCGCGCACCGCCAGCCCCGAACCGTCACGCTCGATCAGGATCTCCGGCCGCTCGGGTCTGCTCGCCACCGCGACGCCGAGCACGAGCGGCACCACCGCAAACCAGCGCCAGGCTGTCGTCCAGAGCGAGAGCCAGAGCAGCGCCAGCACGAAGCAGATCAGCACCGCCGGCCCGAAGGCGGCGATCATCACGGTGGAGTGGTCGATGGTCGCGACCCCATGCGCCATCCTGAGCACGACGTCGGAGGCCAGCCCCATCAGCGCCCAGGCCGGCCAGTCGAGGCCGAAAGGGTAAGCCAGCACGCCGAACACCGCCGCAGGCATGACGAAAAGCGAGACGAAGGGCAGCGCCATCGCATTGCCGAGCAGGCCGAAGGGATTGAAGGTCTGGAAGTGATAGGCGCCGAAGGGCGCCGTTGCGGCCGTGGCGAGCAGCGTGGTGACGACGATGCCGAGCGCTGCGGCCCAGACCGGTCCAAGCGGCCAGGGCAGCGCGGGAGGCGGCTGCGCGCGCTTGCGGCCCTCCCAGCGCTCGGCGAAGGCGATCAACGCCGCGACGGCACCGAAGGACATCTGGAAGCTCGGCCCGAGCAAGGCCTCGGGCTCGCGCAGCAGCACGATCATGGCAGCGAGTGCGAGATTGCGCATGCTGAGCGCCGCGCGATCGACGAGGATCGCGCCGAGCATCACCAGGGTCATGATCAGCGAGCGCTCGGTCGCGACCTCGCCGCCCGAGAAAACGCAGTAGGCCACCGCGCCGAGCATCGCCGCGACCGCGGCGATCTTCTTGATCGGCCAGAGCAAGGCCGCCGTCTGCGAGAGCGCCAGCAGCGCACGCACCAGCCAGAAGATCGTGCCGGCGGCGAGCACCATATGCAGCCCTGAAATCGAGACGATGTGATAAATGCCGGCGGCGCGCAGATCATTGTTCGTCGCCTCGGTGATCAGACCGCGCTTTCCCGTGACGAGGGCTGCGGCAACCGCTCCGCCCTGCCCGCCTGCCGCTTCGGCGATACGCCGGGTCAGGGCGTTGCGCGCCCGGTCGATGGCCGCGTCGAGCGCGAGGCGCGTCGGCATCGGATGAGGTGCCGGCGCCAGGACGATCTTGCCGGAGATGCTGCCGACCCCGCCAATGCCGCGGAAGAAGGCGTCGCGGCCGAAATCGTAGCCTCCCGCCCGTGCCGGGCCGGGTGGCGGCAACAGCCGTGCCGTCGCGACGATATGATCTCCCGGCGCGACGGAACCCGCGCGGATATTGACGCGCACGCGTTTCGGGCGTTCGGCCTGCGGCAGGCCGGCGAACTCGGTCACCAGCAACACGAGGCGGGCGCCGCTATCGCGTGCCTCCACGGCCTCGACGAAGCCCGTCAGCTTGCCGATTCGCGGACGCTCCAGCATCGGCGCCGCGATATCCGCCGTCCGCCACGCGCCCGCGGCGAAGCCTGCGAAGACGGCGGCAGCCGCCAGGCAAGCCATGAATGCGAACCTGCGGGCGCGCAGCGTGAACGCAAAGATCGCGCTCAGCGCGAAACCTGTCAGGGGTGCCCATAGAGCCGGCTCACGGTCGGCCGCGAAATAAAGCAGGATGCCTGCCCCCATCGCCACCGGCAGCCACAGGAACGGGCGGCGGCGATCGGCCTCCATTTCGAGCGCTTGTCCGAAGCGCGTCCACCAGCCTTGAAACCAGGCGTCTACCTGGGCGGAAGAGGGTCCGGCGAGCCACTGATGCGACGGCAAGGCACCGGCCTCCGCGCCGCGCCTCCTCCGCTGCCCCGGCGGCACCGGCTGCATTACCTCCCCCTCCCACCGGTGCTGCGATTTGACCGCTTAACCTTTCCGGCCAAGCCATGTTACAGGGCGCGCGCCGGTTGTCATGTCACGACTTGGCCCCTTTCCCTGTCTTGCCCGGACGGCCTCTGCCGCTCGGCCGGAGTCGCCTCCCCATGAGCAACGCCGTCGTCACGCGCTTTGCGCCCTCGCCCACCGGATTCCTGCATATCGGCGGCGCCCGCACCGCGCTGTTCAACTGGCTCTATGCTCGCCGGCACGGCGGCAAGATGCTGCTGCGTATCGAGGATACCGACCGCGAGCGCTCGACCGAGGCCGCCATCGCCGCGATTCTCGACGGGCTGGAATGGCTCGGCCTCGATTGGGACGGCCAGACCGTCTACCAGTTCCAGCGCGCCGCCCGGCATCGCGAGGTCGCCGAACAGATGCTCGCCGCAGGCAGGGCCTATTACTGCTACGCCAGCCCGGCCGAACTCGAGGACATGCGCGAGAAGGCTCGCGCCGAAGGCAAGCCGCTGCGCTATGATGGGCGCTGGCGCGACCGCGACCCGGCGACCGCCCCGGCCGATGTGAAGCCGGTCATCCGCCTGAAGGCCCCGCAGACCGGCGAGACGGTGGTCAATGACGAGGTGCAGGGCCGCGTCGTCTGGCAGAACGAGAATCTCGACGACCTGGTGCTGCTGCGCTCGGACGGCACGCCGACCTACATGCTCGCCGTCGTGGTCGACGACCATGACATGGGCGTGACCCATGTCATCCGCGGCGACGACCATCTCACCAACGCCGCGCGCCAGACGCAGATCTACAACGCGCTCGGCTGGGACGTGCCGAGCATGTCGCATATCCCGCTCATCCACGGTCCGGACGGCGCCAAGCTGTCGAAGCGCCATGGCGCGCTCGGCATCGATGCCTATCGCTCGATGGGCTATCTGCCGGCGGCGCTGCGCAATTATCTGGTGCGGCTGGGCTGGAGCCATGGCGATCAGGAGGTCTTCTCGACGCAGGAGATGATCGACGCCTTCAACCTTTCGTCGATCGGCCGCTCACCGGCGCGCTTCGACTACGCCAAGCTCGAGAACCTCAACGGGCTCTACATGCGCCAGTCGAGCGACCGCGATCTGCTCGACGCGCTGAAGGTCATCCTACCGGAGATCGGCCCGGCGCGCGGGCTCGGTGCCACGCTGACACCGGAGCTGGAAGCGAAATTCCTCGCCGCCATGCCCGGCCTCAAGGAGCGCGCCAAGACGCTGATCGAGTTGCTCGACAGCGCCTTCTACCTCTATGCTCAGCGCCCGCTGCAGCTTGATGACAAGGCCAAGGGCCTGCTCGACGAGGCCGCGCGCCAGCGCCTGCCGCAGATTGCGGCGAAGCTCGCCGCTGTCGGCGACTGGGCGCCGGCGCCGCTGGAAGCCGCCGTGCGCGCCTATGTCGAGGAGACCGGCATCAAGCTCGGCCAGGCGGCGCAGCCGCTGCGCGCCGCTCTCACCGGCCGCGCCCAGTCCCCGGGCCTGTTCGACGTCATGGCCGTGCTCGGCCGCGAGGAGACGCTGGCGCGCCTCGCCGACCAGGCCTGAGCGCCCCGGCGGGGCCGGTGCCCGGCGCCGGCGATGCCCCTTTTTTAGCCACGGACCGCCCCTGTGCCGCCTTGTGAGGCGGCGCCGCGGCCGCTCTCGCAGATATGAACCAGACGCGGCTCCAATCGCCTTTAGGCTCGGTTGAATGCGCTGGGCAAATGGTCTAGTGACGCGCAAGTGCATTGCGCGGCCACACCGTGGCGGGCACGAATATTGCTTGTAAATCAGTCACATGGGCCTCCTTCCATCTGCCCTTCCGACATCATCCCGCCATATCGCGGGCCTCGGATGGGAAAAGGCTGACGCGGAAGCGCCGGCGGGCGGAAGAAACCGGGGCTGATAAAGCAGCGAGCCTTGAAAGGATCGGTATCGATGAGCGGAAACACGAGCCAGCTCCAGGTCGGCGACAAGACAGTCGACATGACGATCATGGAGGGGTCGGTCGGCCCCGCCGTCATCGACATCGGCAAGCTCTACGCCCAGACGGGCATGTTCACCTATGATCCGGGCTTCACCTCGACGGCGAGCTGCGAGTCCCAGATCACCTATATCGACGGCGACAAGGGCGTGCTGCTCTATCGCGGCTACCCCATCGAGCAGCTCGCCGAGCATGGCGACTTCCTTGAGACCTGCTACCTGCTGCTTTACGGGGATCTGCCGACCGCCGCGCAGAAGGCCGATTTCGACTATCGCGTCACGCGCCACACCATGGTGCATGAGCAGATGGCCCGCTTCTTCCAGGGGTTCCGCCGCGACGCGCACCCGATGGCGGTGATGGTCGCCTCGATCGGCGCGATGTCGGCCTTCTATCACGACTCGACCGACATCTCGGATCCGCACCAGCGCATGGTCGCCTCGATGCGCATGATCGCGAAGGTGCCGACGCTGGCGGCGATGGCCTACAAGTACTCGATCGGCCAGCCCTTCGTGTATCCGCTGAACTCGCTGGACTACACCTCGAACTTCCTGCGCATGTGCTTCGCCGTGCCGGCGGAGGAGTACAAGGTCAATCCGGTGCTGTCGCGCGCGCTCGACCGCATCTTCATCCTGCACGCCGACCACGAGCAGAACGCTTCGACCTCGACGGTCCGCCTCGCCGGCTCGTCGGGCGCCAACCCCTTCGCCTGCATCGCGGCCGGCACGGCCTGCCTGTGGGGGCCCGCCCATGGCGGCGCCAACGAGGCGGCGCTCAAGATGCTCGAGGAAATCGGCTCGGTCGACAACATCCCGAAATACATCGCCAAGGCGAAGGACAAGAACGATCCGTTCCGCCTGATGGGCTTCGGCCACCGGGTCTACAAGAACTACGACCCGCGCGCCAAGATCATGCAGAAGACCACGCATGAGGTGCTAAACGAACTCGGCATCAAGGACGACCCGCTGCTGGACGTCGCGGTCGAGCTGGAGCGTATCGCGCTCTCCGACGAGTACTTCATCGAGAAGAAGCTCTACCCGAACATCGATTTCTATTCGGGCATCACGCTGAAGGCGATGGGCTTCCCGACCTCGATGTTCACCGTGCTCTTCGCGGTCGCCCGCTCGGTCGGCTGGATCGCGCAGTGGAAGGAGATGATCGAGGATCCGTCCCAGAAGATCGGCCGTCCGCGCCAGCTCTACACCGGCGCGCCGCAGCGCGACTACATGCCGATCGGCCGCCGCTGAACGCGGCGCAGCGCTATCGACGACAAGGGCGTGGTGGCCTCCACCGCGCCCTTATTGTTTCTGAAGATTAATCAATGGCGTGCAGGTGATCGGCTGGCAGGTCCGGGTAATGTCATGTCTTCCAACGGAGATCCGTGCATGACCGAACCCCTCTCCCTCGACCGCCGTTCCTTCCTGATCGGCGCCGGAGCCGCGAGCCTCGCCGGAGCGCAAGCCCAGGCGCAGGCCGCCTATCCGACCCGGCCGATCACGCTTGTGGTGCCTTTCGCCGCCGGTGGCTCGACCGACATCGTCGCCCGCCTCGTCGGCCAGAAAATGAGCGAGCTGCTCGGCCAGAGCGTGGTGATCGAGAACCGCGCCGGGGCCGGCGGCAATATCGGCTCCACCGCCGTCGCTCGCGCCGCGCCGGACGGCTACACGCTCCTGCTCGGCACAATCTCGACGCACGCCCTTAATCCGGCCATTCTGAAGACCGTCACCTTCGATGCGGTGAAAGACTTCACCCCGATCTCGCTGCTCGCGATCGTGCCCAACGTGATGGTGGTGCACCCCAGCTTCCCGGCAAAGACGGTCAAGGAGGTGCTGCAGGTTCTGAAGGACAATTCGGGCAAGTACTCCTACGCCTCCTCCGGCGTCGGCACTCCGCTGCATCTCTCCGGCGAGCTGTTCAAGTCGCTCGGCGGCGTCCAGATGAACCATGTGCCCTATCGCGGCGCCGGGCCGGCGCTGAACGACGTCGTCGCGGGCGCGGTGCCGATCATGTTCGACAACCTGCCGTCCTCCGCCGGTTTCATCCGCAGCGGCCAGTTGCGCGCGATCGGCGTCACGACCAAGGAGCGTGTGGCCTCCTTCCCGGACCTCCCGACCATCGCCGAAGGCGGCCTGCCCGGCTACGAGACCTATACCTGGAATGCGCTGTTCGGCCCCGCGAACATGCCCCGCCCGATCGTCGACAAGATCAACCAGGCCGCCAACCAGGCGCTCAAGGACGAGAATGTGAAGAAGAAGCTCAACGACGTCAGCGCCGACATCGTCGGTTCGACGCCGGAGCAGCTCGGCGAGCACGTCAGGACCGAGCTCGCCAAATGGGCACCGATCGCCAAGGCCTCCGGCGCAGTGGTCGAGTAAGCGGCGCTTCGAAAGGCGGTGGGCGGCCAGAGGCTGCCAGCCTCGAGAGTATCGGACCGAGCACCGCATTTCGCCCGATACTCTTATCTATATGATTTTGCATCGATTTTTATCGAAAATCGCGTTCCGCTCTTCGGACCGGCGATCCAGGAGCGAGGTTCAACGGGGCCAGCAAGAGACGATAGCTGCGAGACAGAGGGAGGCGAGATCGTTCCTGGCGAGCTTGTCGTAGCGATCGGCTCGCTCTCCAGCGCGCCCACTTCTCGGCGTCGCGGTCTTCTGGTCCAAACTCTCGGCACGAGGCGCCATGCCACGCCGTTGCACCTGCGTCTGCCATCTGCGCCGGAGCTTCCGGATCGTCGCCATTGCCGATCAGTCCCGTTCGTCCGACGACGACAGGACGCCGGTGCTGCCGAGCCAAGGAGGCTTCCGGGCACGGCGCGAAGAAATTCGAGCGGGATGCGGCACTGATGCGCCGATAGCCGCTCCGGCAGTTCGATCAGGCTTCGGTATCCCCGTCCGATCAAGGAGTTCCGACGCTCCAGCACTCCCGAAGAATCCGCCCTTCCTATTCGGCAATGCTCCCGGCCATTCCAATCGGCGTGGGGCTGAACGAGGGCATGGCCGGGCAGACCTCTCAATTGCAAATCAATCGCACTTGCAAAGCGTGTCCGCTTCAGGTTAGGAATGTCTCGCTTTTGCAATTCATTGGCAATAAGGACGTTCCATGATCCTTGGTTCGCGCAGATCGACTCTCATCGGGATGATGGGTGCCGCCTTCGTCGCCGCATGCAGCTTCGTGCCGGCTGCTGCCGAGGAGAAGTTCAAGGCCGTCACGACCTTCACGGTGATCGCCGATATCGCGCGCAACGTCGCCGGCGACACCGCCGTGGTCGAGTCGATCACCAAACCGGGCGCGGAGATCCACAATTATCAGCCGACGCCGGGCGACATTCAGCGCGCACAAGGTGCGCAACTCATCCTCTGGAACGGCCTCAATCTCGAATTGTGGTTCGAGAAGTTCTTCCGGAACCTCAGGAATGTCCCGAGTGCTGTCGTCTCGCAGGGCGTCGAGCCGATGGGCATCAGCGAGGGGCCCTACAAGGGCAAGCCGAACCCGCATGCCTGGATGTCGCCGACGGCGGCGCTGATCTATGCCGACAACATCCGCGACGCCTTTGCCAAGCATGACCCAAAGAACGCCGAGGCCTACAAGGCCAATGCCGAGGCCTACAAGGCCCGGATCAAGGCGGTCATCGACCCGATCAAGGCGGAGCTCGCCGCCGTTCCCGCCGAGAAGCGCTGGCTCGTGTCCAGCGAGGGGGCGTTCTCCTATCTGGCGCGCGATTTCGGGTTGAAGGAGCTCTACCTCTGGCCCATCAATGCCGACCAGCAAGGCACGCCGCAACAGGTCCGGAAGGTCATCGACGCCGTGCGGAAGAACAAGATCACGGTGGTCTTCTCCGAGAGCACGATCTCCGAGAAGCCGGCCCAGCAGGTCGCACGCGAGACCGGAGCCACCTATGGCGGCGTCCTTTATGTCGATTCGCTGAGCGAGGCGGACGGTCCGGTCCCGACCTATATCGACCTGCTCAAGGTTACGGCGGACACGATCGCGAAGGGATTGACGCGGTGAACGCTCCCATCGCCGGCCGCTCGCTTCCGCCCATCGCGGAGGAGAGCGCGGGCATCGCGGTGACCGATGCGACGGTCACCTATCGCAACGGCCATACCGCCCTCAGGGATGCGAGCTTCCACATCCCCACCGGCACGATTGCGGCGCTCGTCGGCGTCAACGGCTCCGGCAAGTCGACGCTGTTCAAGGCGATCATGGGCTTCGTGCGCCTTGCGAAGGGCGACATCCGCATCCTCGGCATGACGGTGCGCGAGGCGCTGCGCCGCAACCTCATCGCCTATGTGCCGCAGGCCGAAGAGGTCGACTGGACCTTTCCGGTGCTGGTCGAGGACGTCGTGATGATGGGCCGCTACGGCCATATGGGCATGATGCGTATCGCAAAGGCCGCCGATCACGAGGCTGTCGCCGTGGCGCTCGATCGCGTCGACATGGGTGCCTTTCGCAAGCGCCAGATCGGGGAGCTCTCGGGCGGGCAGAAGAAGCGCGTCTTCCTCGCGCGCGCGCTGGCCCAGGACAGCCGGGTCATCCTGCTCGACGAGCCCTTCACCGGGGTCGACGTCAAGACCGAGGACCAGATCATCGCCCTGCTGCGGGAACTGAGGGCCGAGGGCCGCGTCATGCTGGTCTCGACGCATAATCTTGGCTCCGTGCCAGAGTTCTGCGACCGCACCATCCTGATCAAGGGGACGGTGCTGGCCTATGGCCCGACGGCGGAAACCTTCACGCAGGAGAACCTGCAGCGCGCCTTCGGCGGCGTGCTGCGCCATTTCGTGCTGGGTGATGCCGGCCGCGAGGGGCAGACGCCGGTCGGCGTCTTCACCGATGACGAGCGGCCGCTGATCCTGCGCGAGGGCAAGGCATCGAGCCGGGAGGCCGAGACGCGCGACGGAGAGCGGCCATGATCGCCGTCCTCCTCGAGCCCTTCGCCTATGGCTACATGCGCAACGCAATGTGGGTCTCGGCCCTGGTCGGCGGGGTCTGCGCCTTCCTGTCCTGCTATCTCATACTGAAGGGCTGGTCGCTGATCGGCGATGCGCTCTCGCACGCGATCGTGCCCGGCGTGGCCGGCGCCTACATGCTGGGGCTGCCCTTCTCGGTCGGCGCCTTCTTCTCCGGCGGGCTCGCGGCCGGCGCGATGCTCTTCCTGAACCAGCGGACCCGGCTGAAGGAAGACGCCATCATCGGCCTGATCTTCTCCAGCTTCTTCGGGCTCGGCCTGTTCATGGTCTCGCTGTCGCCGACCTCGGTGAACATCCAGACCATCGTGCTCGGCAATGTGCTCGCCATCACCCCGGCCGATACGATCCAGCTCGCAGTCATCGGCTTCGTCTCGCTCGCCATCCTGCTCGTCAAATGGAAGGATCTGATGGTCACCTTCTTCGACGAGAGCCATGCGCGCTCGATCGGCCTCAATCCGACGGCGCTGAAGCTGATGTTCTTCACCCTGCTTTCGGCCTCGACGGTGGCGGCGCTGCAGACGGTCGGCGCCTTCCTCGTCATCTGTATGGTGGTCACGCCCGGAGCCACCGCCTATCTGCTGACCGACCGTTTCCCGCGGCTGCTGTTGATAGCGGTCGCGATCGGCGCGCTGACGAGCTTCACCGGCGCCTATGCCAGTTATTTTCTCGACGGTGCGACCGGCGGCATCATCGTCGTGCTGCAGACGGCGATCTTCCTGACGGCCTTCTTCCTCGCGCCCAAGCATGGCCTGCTGGCCGCCCGGCGCCGCGCCGCCTGCGAGCTGGAGGCCGGGTGATGGCTCTCATCGAGACGCTGCTGTCGCCCTTCCGGTTCGACTTCATGGTCAATGCGCTGGTGATATCCGCGATCGTCGCCGTGCCGATGGCGCTATTGTCCTGCTTCCTCGTGCTGAAGGGCTGGTCGCTGATGGGCGATGCGATCAGCCATGCCGTGTTTCCCGGCGTGGTCCTCGCCTATATCTTCGGCTTTCCCTATGCGATCGGCGCTTTCGCCGCCGGCATGGTGTGCGCCACCGCGACGGGCTTCCTGAAGGAGAACAGCCGGATCAAGCAGGACACGGTGATGGGCGTGGTCTTCTCCGGCATGTTCGGCCTCGGCCTCGTCCTCTATGTCAAGATCCAGTCGGACGTGCATCTCGACCACATCCTGTTCGGCGACATGCTTGGGGTTTCCGGGGCCGACATCGCCGGGGCCGCGGCGATCGCCGCGTTCACCGCGGCGGTGATCGGCATCAAATGGAAGGATTTCCTGCTGCACGCCTTTGATCCGGCGCAGGCGCAAGCGGTCGGCCTGCGGGTGAAGCTGCTGCATTATGGCCTGCTCGGGCTGATCTCGCTGACGATCGTCGGTGCGCTGCAGGCCGTCGGCATCATCCTCGCCATCGCCATGCTGATCGCGCCCGGCGCCATCGCATTCCTGCTCACCCGCCGCTTCGCCACGATGCTCCTGGCATCGGTCGCCATCGCCGTGGCTGGCTCGCTGCTCGGCGTCTATCTCTCCTTCTTTCTCGACAGTGCGCCGGCGCCGACGATCGTGCTGCTTTTGTCGATCGTCTTCGTCTTCGCGCTCCTTCATGGAAACCGAAGAGTGCCGGAGGCGTCGGCATAGGCGCCGCCTGTTGGATCTCCACGCATCTGGCAGCTCTGGCTGGTAGACCGCCCCGAGTCGATTGACCGGCAAGGCCCGGCGGGATCACTCTCGCGGACCGCCGGCTGGCAGTCGGGAGGGCGCGATGCAGCCTGAGACGCATTACGCAAAGAGCGGCGAGGTCCGCATCGCGTATCAGATCCTGGGAAACGGACCGATCGATCTCGTCTTCGTGCCCGGTTTCATCTCGAATCTCGATCACTCCTGGGACGAACCGACGCTCGCGTATTTCCTGACCCGTCTTGCCAACTTCAGCCGCCTGATCCTGTTCGACAAGCGCGGCACCGGCCTTTCGGACAGGATCGGAAACCTGCCGACCCTCGAGGAGAGGATGGACGACGTTCGCGCCGTCATGGACGCTGCCGGAAGCAAGCGGGCCGCGCTTTTCGGGGTGTCCGAGGGAGGTGCGATGAGCCTGCTGTTCGCAGCGACATATCCCGAACGATGCACGGCTCTAACCCTCTATGGCACCTATGCGCACTTCTTCTCCTATGTTCTGCCTCCCGACCGATTCGAGGTCTTTGTCGCCGGCATCGATGAGCGTTGGGGTTCCGGTGCCAGCCTCGCGGCGTTTGCTCCGAGCAAGGTCGGCGACGGCCCCTTCACCGCCTGGTGGGCGCGCTTCGAACGGCTGGGGGCCAGTCCGTCTGCGGTGATCTCGCTGATGCGGATGAACACCGAGATCGATGTGCGCCATGTCCTTCCGGTCATCCACACGCCGACATTGGTTCTCCACCGGGTCGGAGACACGCGCGTCAATGTCGAGGGCGGGCGGAACATCGCCCAGGGAATCCCGGGATCTCGCTATGTCGAACTGCCCGGCAATGATCATGTGCTTTGGGCCGGAGACGTCGATGTCGCAACGGATGCGATCGAAGAGTTCCTCACGGGATCGCGACATCACAACGAGAGCGACCGCGTTCTGACCACGGTCCTCTTCACCGACATCGTCGATTCCACCAGGCGCCTGACGGAATTGGGCGATCACGCCTGGAAGGGGCTGATCGATCGACACGACCATATCGTTCGTCAGGAACTCGCCCGCTATCGCGGCCGTGAGGTGAAGACGCTTGGAGACGGCTTCGTCGCGACGTTCGACGGGCCGGCCCGCGCGGTGCGCTGCGCCAGCGCGATCGCCGATACGGTTCGGTCGCTTGGGCTCGAAGTGCGCAGCGGCGTGCATACGGGCGAGGTCGAGCTCAAGGGCGAAGATATCGCCGGTATCGCCGTGAATACGGCGGCCCGGGTGTCATCCGTGGCTGGCCCCGGTGAAGTGCTCGTCTCAAGCACCGTTCGCGATCTGGTCGCGGGTTCGGGTATTCGATTCACGGAGTTCGGCTCCCACTCCTTGAAGGGCATTCAAGATGAGATCCGGCTTTTTCTCGTGGCTTGAGCCGATCCGGCCCGCAACGCGACAGACGCGACGCAAGGATCGTGGCAAGATGGCAGGAAACATTCTACCGTCCTGCCGATGCTGATCGAACAAGAACACGCGATCATTTATCGGGAGCGGCAGTTGCCGCTCCCGCTGAGGCTATTCAGCTTGGTGCTCGGGCTAGGCGTCGGGATCGTTATCCCGATCCCTTTCATTATTCACGCAGATTGGGGAACTCCCTCGCCCACGCTGCTTCTGGCGGCGCTTTGCATCGTATTCCCGGCGGTGCTGGGGAGCTTCTTCGTGCTCCTGTCCTTCGCAAGCTCCACCGAACTACGGCTGGACCAGACGACGGGGCACGCCATGAGGATCATGCGCGGGCCTTTTCTGCGGCGCCATGAAACCTATCCGTTTTCGGCGCTCACGGCGCCCACATTGATCATGAGAGACAGCGAGGACGGCCAATATCCCATTCTGCGCATGCGCCTGCCCAAGTGGCCGGCGGTGGAGATGAGCGAGTTCTCGGGACGCGCGGAAGCCGAGAAATGGCAGGAGCGCATAACGACCCTTCTTGCAAAAGCCTGAGCGGACGAGATGACCCGAGGCGCAATGGCTCTGCAGGCATGCGCGGCGGCGCATCATCGCCCGAAATTTTCGGCATCGAGGCGGCGATAGGCGAAATAGCGGCCTTCGGGCACGTCAGGCGGCAGCGGCACGGCTTCGAACGCAGGATGATCGAGCGGCCAGCCGGCAACGACCAAGCAGCCGATCCGGGCAAGATTCGCGACATGGTCCGGTAGCCATGCGAAGGCCAGCCGATCGCGCTCGGGCACGCCGGTCGTGACATCGACATGAATCAGAATGGCGGCGGCACCGTGCCGGGCAGCGAAGGCCGGCAATGTCTCCTCCATCTCGCCGACGATCAGGAGGTGCCGGGGCGGCATCGACCGGGGATTCGGGGCGGGGGTGCGTTCGAAAACGTGGATGTCGCGCCCCGGCAGCCTTTCGCGCAGATGGTCATAGGTCCGGCCGTTGCCGAGCCCCAGTTCAAGGACGAGCCCTTCCCTGTCCGCCACGCGACCGGCGGCCCAGTTCAACATGCTGCGCTGGGCCTCCAGGCGGCGGATGAAGCTGTCGAGCCGGCTCATCGAACCCCGTTCGCTGTCCCATGGTTGCGGACCGGAGCGCCGGCACGACCGGGCAAGAAGGCAGCCGATTCGCCCGCTTGCCAAACCGATCCGCCCGGTGGCCTAATCCCGGAAAGGACCCGCATCGTCGGGCAGGTATCGAAGGCCGGCAAGAGCCTTTCCCAGGGAGAGACGTTGATGATGACGAAGCGATATCTCATCGCGGCAACGGCTGCGGTGTCCGTGGTGGCATTGTGCGGGCCGGCGCTCGCGGAAACCTGGCCGACGCGGCCGATCACCTTCATCGTTCCGTTTCCTGCCGGCGGCGGCACGGACGCTTTTGCGCGGCCGCTGGCCGCCCAGCTCGATCAGCAACTGGGCCAGCGCATCATCATCGAGAATCGCGGCGGCGCGGGCGGGACAGTGGGCGCATCGGCCGCCGCGAAAGCCAAGCCGGACGGCTACACCTTCTTTGTCGGGGCCGCGCATCATGCGATCGCGCCGGCGCTCTATCCGAAGCTCGACTACAATATCCAGACCGATTTCATTCCGATCGCGGTCATCGCCCAGCCGCCACAGGTGATCGTGGTTCATCCGGGCAAGGTTCAGGCCAAGACCGTCGCCGAGCTGGTCGACTTCGCCAAGAAGAATCCGGAAAAGCTGAATTACGCCTCCGCCGGCAACGGCACGACGCACCACCTCGCCGGTGAGCTGTTCCAGATTTCGACGGGAACGAAGCTGACCCATGTGCCATATCGCGGTGCCGGCCCTGCCCTGCAGGATACCGTCGCCGGACAGGTCGATTTGCTGTTCGACGGGCTCGGCTCGTCGGCGGCGCAGATCCAGAGCGGCGCCCTGCGGGCCCTGGCCGTCGCCGCGCCGACGCGCTCCGAGGCGGTGCCGGACGTGCCGACCGCCAAGGAAGCCGGCCTCGCCGGCTACGAGGTCTCGACCTGGTACGCGCTCTGGGCGCCGAAGGGGACGCCGCCCGAGATCGTGACGCGGATGCAGGCCGAGGTCGACAAGGCCTTGAAGTCGCCGATGATCGATGCGGCCTGGAAAAAGAACGGCTCGCCGATTCCGAGCCTTGCGAGCGATGCCTTCGGTCGCTTCGTCGCGGCGGAGGTCGAGCGCTGGGGCAAGGTCGTCAAGGAAGCGCAGGTGAAGCTGGAGTGAGGGCGCGCGATCGCGGGCCTGCTCGAAGCCCGCCGTTCACGAACCGCTTTCCGCGTCGCCGTCGATGACGGCGCGTGCCGTCGCATAGCCGAAGCCGAGTCGCGCCAGCGCGGCGAGATCCTTCTGGCGGGACGCTGCCCGGTCGTCCTGCCGGCGCCAGGGGCCCAGCCGGCGGCGCTTCGCGGCGATGCGCGCCGCGGCAATCTCGTCATCGGCATGCGTGGCCGCGAAGCTGTCGGCGAGATCGCGCGCGACGCCTTTCGCGGCCAGCTTGGCCGCGACAGCGCGGCTCGATTGCCCCTTGCGTCTCAGCGTTGCAGCTCTCGCCTCGGCGAAGCGGCGGTCGTCGATCAGGCCGGACGAGACGCAGCGGGCGATCACCTCGTCGAGCGTCTCGGCGTGGAGAGCGGGATCGTCGCTGTGGTAGCGGCAGCTCACGGCGATCTTGCGCGCCAGCACCCGGCGTAGCTGCGCGGCGGGCGCAGAGTAGCGTTCGAGATAATGCAGGGCTGCCCGCTGCAGATAATTCGCGCTAATGCGCCGCGGCGCACGGGCAGGGCGAGCCCCCTGCCTCTTCGGGCGTTCGCAGTCCGGCATGGCGCTAGTCGGCCGTCGGCTTCTGGCGGCCAGTCTTGACGCCGGAACGCCGCTCCTTCGAGGCGAGCCTGCGTTCCTTCGAGGCCTTGGTGGGCTTGGTCGCGCGGCGAACCGTGGGCTTGACCGCGGAGCCCCGGATCATCTCGAGCAGGCGCTCGACGGCTTCCTCGCGATTGCGCTTCTGGCTGCGATGCGTCTGCGCGACGATCACGATGATCCCGTCCTGGGTCAGCTTGCTGCCGGCGAGTTTCATCAGGCGGATGGCGACCTCGTTCGGCAGCGAGGGCGAGCGGCGCGCGTCGAAGCGGATCTGCACCGCGCTCGACACCTTGTTGACATGCTGGCCGCCCGGCCCCGAGGCACGCACGAAGCTTTCCTCGATCTCGCTCTCGTCGATCGCGATGGACGGGGTGACTTGAATCATGGGAGGACGCTATCGCAATTCACGGAGAGATGCAGCGATGAAGCCTTCCCGCGACATTGAACGGCTCGTCGCGATCATGGCGGCGCTGCGCACGCCTGGAACGGGCTGCCCCTGGGATCTGGAGCAGGATTTCGCATCGGTCTCCCCCTATACGATCGAGGAAGCCTATGAAGTCGCCGATGCGATCGCGCGCGGCGACAAGCTGGACCTCAAGGACGAGCTCGGCGACCTGCTGCTGCAGGTCGTCTTCCATGCGCGAATGGCTGAAGAGGAAGGCTCCTTCGCGTTCCCGGACGTCGTCGAAGCGATCACCAGCAAGCTGATACGGCGCCATCCGCATGTTTTCGGCGATGCGCGCGATCTCTCGCCGGCCGAGGTCAAGGTGCTCTGGCACAGGATCAAGGCAGAGGAGAAGGCCGCGAAGGCCCACGCGCGCGAGGCCGCCGGCCTGCCGCCACAACAGGAGGACAGGAGCGTTCTCGCCGGCGTTCCGCACACCCTGCCCGCCCTGACCCGCGCCTGGAAACTGCAGGCGCGCGCTTCGAGCGTCGGTTTCGACTGGAACGATGCCCGGCTCGTGCTCGACAAGATCCGCGAGGAAACGCAGGAGATCGACGAGGCGCTCGCGGAGGGACACAAGGAGCAGATTCGGGAGGAGATCGGCGATCTGCTCTTCGTCATCGCCAATCTGGCCCGCCATGTCGACACCGATCCGGAAGCGTGCCTCACCGCCGCGAATGCGAAATTCGAGCGCCGATTCAAGGCGATCGAGGACGCGCTGGAGGCCGCGGGCCGGAGCGCGAAGGAGACCAGCCTCGACGAGATGGAAGCGCTCTGGCAGGCCGTGAAGAGGGCTGAGAAAACCAGCGGCTGACGGGCGCCAAGGCAAGCATCAAGATCGTCATGCTCGGGCTTGACCCGAGATTCTTTGGACGAGAAGGCGCCGTAGCCGCGCCTCTTCCGGCGAGAGATGCTCGGGTCAAGCCCGAGCATGACGGTTTGTTTTCCAGCTACCCCTGCCGCGTGGCCTGCGGAAAGCGGGCGGTGAAGGCCCCTTCCCGCTCCGGCGGCAGCCGCACCACGAGTTTCAGCTCGCCATCCTCGGCATCTTCGCGCTCCAGGATTTCGCCATTGGCGTGGAGCCAGGCCAGAGATTTGCCGTCGCCCGGGGGCAATTCCAGCCGGTAGACGGGCCGGCTTTGGGCGATCCTGGTCTCGATCGCCTGGGTCAGGCGGTCGATCCCCTCGCCGGTCAGTGCGGAGACGAGGACCGGCCGGGATTCGGCCGGGCGCAACGAGGCGACACCGAGCTGGCGCTCACGCTCGGCCAGATCGAGAAGGTCGGCCTTGTTCCAGACTTCGATGACGCGCGCGCCGTCATCCGGGTTGATCCCGAGATCGCGCAGGATCGCCTGCACGTCGGCGGCCTGGGCCTGCGTGTCCTCATGCGAGACGTCCCGCACATGGAGCAGCACATCGGCCTCGATCGCGTCTTCGAGCGTGGCGCGGAAGGCCGCGACGAGCTGCGTCGGCAGGTCCGAAATGAAGCCCACGGTGTCGGAAAGCATGATTCGCGCGCCGTGCGGCAGCTTGATCGCGCGTGCCGTGGGGTCGAGCGTGGCGAAGAGCATGTCCTGCGCCAGCACATCGGCAGAGGTCAGCCGGTTGAACAGCGTCGATTTTCCCGCATTGGTGTAACCGACGAGCGCAACGATCGGATAAGGCACGCGTTTCCGGCTGGCGCGATGCAGCGAGCGCGTGCGCTTCACGCTCTCCAGATCGCGCTCGATCTTGGTCATCCGCTCCTGGATGATGCGCCGGTCAGCCTCGATCTGGGTTTCGCCGGGGCCGCCGAGGAAGCCGAAGCCGCCGCGCTGGCGTTCGAGGTGGGTCCAGGACCGCACCAGCCGGCTCTTCTGATAGTTCAGATGCGCGAGCTCGACCTGCAGCGCGCCTTCCTTGGTGCGGGCACGCCGGCCGAAAATCTCCAGGATCAGGCCGGTGCGGTCGATGACCTTGCAGCCGAAAGCCTTTTCGAGATTGCGCTGCTGGACCGGCGACAGAGCGCAATCCATCACGACGAGGCCGATCTCCTCGATCTTGATGCGCTCCGCCAGCTCCTCGACCTTGCCCTTGCCGAGATAGGTCGCCGGGCGCAGCGCCGTCAGCAGCACCTGGACGGGCTCGACGACCGTCAGGTCGATCGCCGCCGCGAGCCCAACCGCTTCGTCGAGCCGCGCCGCGAAGGAACGTTGATTGGCGTCGATAGCGACGCCACGCTTTTGCAGATAAGGCCCCACGACGAAGGCGCGCGTATTCGCCGCGATGTCGCGTTCGATCTCGTCGAGCGGCTTGGGGGCCGCCCGCTTCTCGTCGTCCTTGTGGCTTGCCGCCAACTCAGTTCTTGTCCGTATCCTCGGGCTCGAACAGCTGCACCGGATGGCCGGGCATGATGGTCGAGATCGCATGCTTGTAGACGAGCTGCGAATGCCCGTCGCGGCGCAGCAGCACGCAGAAATTGTCGAACCAGGTGACGACGCCCTGCAGCTTCACGCCATTGACCAGGAAAATCGTCAGCGGAATCTTTTGCTTGCGTACATGGTTGAGGAAAGTGTCCTGAAGGTTCTGAGCCCGCTCCGCGGCCATGGGTAGTCCCTGTTGTTGGGATCGTCGATCGGTTTACGCCCGCGATCCAGTTCGTTCCATTCATGCCGGCGGCGCATTCCACCAGCCTCGGAACACCGATGCTCCATTAGATCGTCGAGTTCATCGCCAGCGCAAGTGCAGCAATGCCGCGTTTTTTCGCAGGCACGCCTGCGCCCTGCGCAAACGCACCCTACGAAAGGCTAGGGTCCCGGAATGACAAGGCTGTCTCGCAGCTGGAAACGGCCCACAGATCCACCCTAGCCGACGCCGAGCGACTTGAGCTTCCGATGCAGCGCCGATCGCTCCATGCCGATGAACTCCGCGGTGCGCGAAATGTTGCCGGAGAAGCGCGCGATCTGCGCGATCAGGTACTCGCGCTCGAAGATCTCGCGCGCGTCGCGCAGCGGCAGGCTCATCAGCCGCTCACCGCCGGAACCCGACGGCGTCGTCGGCACCATCGCGCCGACCTCGGCCGGCAGCATCTCGACCGTCACCTCGGCGGTGGGATCCCCCTTGGTGAGGATCATCAGCCGCTCGACATTGTTGCGCAGCTCGCGGACGTTGCCCGGCCATTCGTGCGATTGCAGGACGGCCATGGCGTCGGAGCCGATCCGGCGCTTGGGCAAGCCGGACGCGACCGAGATCTGGTCCATAAAGAACTCGATCAGTTCCGGCACGTCCTCGCGGCGTTCCGAAAGCGCCGGCACGCGGATCGGCACGACGCTGAGGCGGTGATAGAGATCCTCGCGGAAATGCCCGTCCGCGATCAGCTGCGCGAGGTCGCGGCTCGACGACGAGATGATGCGGACGTCGACATGGACCCGTGTGGCGCCGCCGACGCGCTGGAAATTCTGATCGACCAGCACGCGCAGGATTCGATTCTGCGTCTCGCGCGGCATGTCGCCGATCTCGTCGATGTAGAGCGAGCCGCCATGGGCCTCCTCGAGCGCGCCGATGCGGCGGGAGCGCCCGTCGCCGCCCTCGACGCCGAAGAGCTCCTCCTCCATCGTCTCGGGCGTGATCGTCGCGGCGTTGATGACGACGAAGGGGCCGTGCGAGCGGGTCGACGCCTCATGCAGGGTGCGCGCGGCCAGTTCCTTGCCGCAGCCGGGTTCGCCGGTGATGAGGACACGGGCATTGGTCGGCGCGACGCGCTCAACGGTCTGGCGAAGCTGGTTCACCACCGTCGTGCGGCCGACGATGCGATTGGCCTGGACGGAGCGGGTCTTGAGCTCCCGCACCTCCCGGCGCAGCCGCGAGGCTTCCAGCGCACGCTCGGCGACGAGGACGAGCCTGTCGGCCTTGAAGGGCTTCTCGATGAAGTCGTAGGCGCCGCTCTTGATGGCGGAAACCGCCGTCTCGATGTTGCCGTGGCCGGAGATCATCACCACGGCAAGATCCGGGTGGCTTTCCTTGATCAGCTCCAGGACCTGCAGGCCGTCGAGGCGGCTGCCCTGCAGCCAGATATCGAGAAAGACGAGGTTCGGCCGCCTTGCGGCGATCGCGGCCAGTGCCTCGTCAGCGGAGCCTGCCTTGCGTGTCCGGTAGCCTTCGTCTTCGAGAAGGCCGGCGACCAGATCGCGGATATCGACTTCGTCGTCCACCACCAGGATGTCAGCGCTCATCAACCTATCCCATTCTGCGAATCGTGAGTGACCGGACCTGAGCCCGGCCGGGCGGCGTCATCGCCGCCTTCGGCCTCGGAAGGGCCGGTTTCGGGGAACCAGAGGCGAATGCGGGCGCCCCTCGCCCCGCTGGAGGCATCCGGACGGTCGAGCAGCTCGATGCCGCCGCCATGGTCCTCCAGAATCTTGCCGACGATGGCGAGGCCGAGCCCGGTCCCGCCCTCGCGCGTCGTCATATAGGGCTCCAGCAGCTTCTGCCGCTGATCGGCGGGGAGCCCCTTGCCGTTGTCGATGACCTCGATGACGATCCGTCCGTCGTCCCAGCGTTCGAGGCGGACATCGATGCGCCCCTGGCCGCGTTCCTCGGCCGGAACGGCCTCGATCGCTTCCGTGGCGTTCTTGATGACGTTGGTCAGGGCCTGGGAGAGCAGGCGGCGGTCGAAGCGTGCCGGGACCGCATCCGCCGGCAGGCTTTCCTCGATCGTCGTCTCCGGATTGCCGACCCGCCAGAGGAAGACGATCTGGCGGACCGTCTCGACGATATCCTCGCGCGCCAGCGAGGGTTTCGGCATGCGCGCGAAGGAGGAGAACTCGTCGACCATGCGCCGAATGTCCTCGACCTGCCGCACGATCGTGTCGGTGCATTGGTCGAAGACGTCCTTGCCTTCGGTGATGACGCGGCCGAAGCGGCGCTTGATGCGCTCGGCGGAAAGCTGGATCGGCGTCAGCGGATTCTTGATCTCATGCGCGATGCGCCGGGCCACGTCCGCCCAGGCGGCCGTGCGCTGGGCGGAGACGAGGTCGGTGATGTCGTCGAGGGTGACGACGAGGCCGGCGCTGACGCCCTCGCCCTCGCGCACGGCGCGGATATTGACCATGCGGTCCTGGCCGGCGCGCGACAGCGTCGCCTGCCCCGAAATCTGCCTCTGGCGGCCTTGCAGCGCCTCGGCGACGAGTGCCGCGACCTCGGGCGCGATTTCGGCGATGGGTTTGCCGGGCAGGCGACCGCCAGTACCGAGCAGCGCCTCCGCCGAGCGGTTGATCGTCGTGATATGGCCGTCGCCGTCGAGGCTGAGCACGCCGGAGGAGACGCCGGAGAGCACGGTCTCGGTGAAACGGCGGCGGCGGTCGATGACTTCGCTCGCCGTCACCAGGCTGTCGCGCTGCCGGCGCAGCTCCGCCGTCATCTTGTTGAAGGTCTCGCCGAGATGGGCGAGATCGCCCTCCGAGCGCCGTATCGGGACCTGGACGTAGAAATTGCCGCTGGAAACCTGATCCGTCGCGTGGATCATCCGCCGGATCGGGGCGACCAGGCCGTTGGCGAAGCTCAAGCCGAGCCAGATCGCCGAGAGCAGCAGGATCAGCGCGATTAGGCCGTACATCGAGGCGAAAGCGATCTGGACGCCCTTGCGGCGGGCGTCGATGGACAGGTACTCGACGGCGGCTCCGCGCGCGACGGCCGGGAATTCCACGGCCAGCGGATCGACCTCGCGGGCGATGTGGAGGAAGCTGTTGTCATAGGCCGGCAGCTTCATCACCGCGCCGAAGATCCGGCCGGTGCGCGGAATGACGCAGATTGGCTCGGGCGCCGACTGGGCGTCCTCAAAGGCGGCCTGGTCGGGCTTCGGTGCGTCGCGCAGCACGTCGATATTGGCGCGCACGATGACCTTGTCGGGCGGCTGCATGATCGCGGCGACGGGAACGCCCAGCGCTGTGGCGCGCGAGGTCAGGAAGTTCTCGAACCATTTGCGGTCGGCGTCATAGGCGGGCTTGGCACGCGTCAGGTCGTCGGCCAGCACGCGGATCTCGCGCCCCAGCGAGCGGCATTGGCTGGCGGCATAGGCGTCCGCGACCTCGACCGATTTGAAGATCGCATCCCTCATCCGGTCCGAAAACCAGGGCTCCAATCCGCGTTCGATGGTGAAGGTCGCGATGATGGCGACGAGAACGGCCGGAAGCGCGGCGATGATGCTGAACAGGCCGACGATCCGCACATGCAGCCCGGCGGCGGCGGCGCCGGCCTTCCGCGCCCGAATCAGGACGGCCGCCTCGATCGCGACGATGACGACCAGCGCCAGAATCAGCAGCGCATTGAGAACGAAGACCCCGACCACGACCTCGTGAACCGGCGCGATCGGCGTGGCACCGGACAGGACGAGGAAGGTCAGCAGCGCCGAGACCAAGGCCAGAACGACGACCGTCGCTCCGATCCAGCCCGATACGCGGCGGGATTTCTCCTCGCCGCGCGGCACCATCCTGCCCTCACTTAGGGAAGCGGACACGTTTTCTGACAACTCCGATGCGGCGTGGCAGAGCCATCGCCCGGCTCCTGCGCGTCACTGATGCGCCGCCGCAACGGTGTTGTCAAAATATGACATTGGAAAGGCAAGGCCGGCGTTTGGAGCGCCGGCCCGGAACGTGGAATGCGGCTTTCGGAAAAGCCGATGCAAAATCAAGCTGCTAGAGCGCGGTTTCGACCACGAAGTTCAGCGCGGCACTCCAAGAGCTGTGGACGATTGCCGGGTCGTTCGTTTCAGGTCGGAATCACCCTTGTCGTTCCGGGGCTTCGCGCAGCGAAGAACCCGGAACCCACGACCGGGTGAGACATTCGATACCCTGCGACGAGCGGTTTACCCAGTCGTGGGTTCCGGGTTCACGCCTGCGGCGCGCCCCGGAATGACAAACGTGCGGTTCAAGGCCATTGCAATCAAGGGCCGACGCGCCTAGCGCGGCGAGCGCACGACCTGCATGTCGAGTTCGCGGATCTTCTTGCGCAAGGTGTTCCGGTTGAGGCCGAGCAGCTCGGCCGCCCGGATCTGGTTGCCGCGCGTGGCGGCGAGCGCGGCGGCGATCAGCGGCGGTTCGATTTCGCGCAGGATGCGATGATAGAGCCCGGGCGGCGGAATATTGTCGCCGAAACCACCGAAATACTGGCCCAGATGCCGTTCGACGGAGCCGGACAGGGTCTCCGCCCGCTCTGGTGCCGCCGTGCTGCCGGCATAGCCCGGCCCGGTCGCGGCCGGCTGCAGCTCGGCCTCGACGATCGGGGCGGTGATCGTCTCCTGTGGATAGAGCGCGGCCAGACGGCGGACCAGATTCTCGAGCTCGCGCACATTGCCCGGCCAGCGATAGCGCCGCATCACGTCCATCGCTTCCGAATCCACCTGCTTGCGCGGCAGGCCTTCCTTCTCCACCAGCGAGAAGAAGTGGCGGACGAGATCCGGAATGTCCTCGACGCGCTCGCGCAAGGGAGGCAGGCGGATCGGGACGACGTTGAGCCGGAAGAACAGGTCCTCGCGGAACAGGCCCTGCGCGATCGAGATGCGCAGATCCTTGTTGGTCGCGGCGATGATCCGGACATTGGTCTTGATCGGCGTGCGTCCGCCGACAGTGGTGTACTCGCCCTGCTGGAGCACGCGCAGGAGGCGCGTCTGGGCCTCCATCGGCATGTCGCCGATCTCGTCGAGGAAGAGCGTGCCGCCCTCGGCCTGCTCGAAGCGGCCGGAGGACCGTGTGAGAGCCCCGGTGAAGGCCCCTTTCTCGTGGCCGAACAGTTCGGATTCGATCAGGTCCTTCGGGATCGCCGCCATGTTGATCGCGACGAAGGGGCCGTTCTTGCGCTTGCCGTAATCGTGCAGCGCACGCGCCACCAACTCCTTGCCGGTGCCCGACTCGCCGTTGATCATCACCGTCAGATCGATGGGCATGAGCCGCGCCAGCGCGCGATAGACGTCCTGCATCGCCGGCGAGCGGCCGATCAGCGGGATGTCCTCGGGTTCGGCAGCGTGGTTGCGGGCGACCTCGTCGCGGGGTCGCGACATGGCGCGGCCGACGATCGCGACGAGCTCCTTCAGATCGAAGGGCTTCGGCAGATATTCATAGGCGCCGCGCTCGGAGGCCTTGATCGCCGTCATGAAGGTGTTCTGCGCGCTCATCACGATGATCGGCAGCTCGGGCCGCACCCGCTTGATGCGCGGCAGGAGATCGAAGGCGTTGCCATCGGGCATCACGACGTCAGTGATGATCAGGTCGCCCAATCCCTGGGCAGCCCAGGTCCACAACGTGGCCGCCTGGCCAGTGGTACGGACTTCGTATCCGGCCCTGGCAAGAGCCTGATTGAGGACGGTGCGGATCGCGGCGTCGTCGTCGGCGACGAGGATATGACCGGTCGGCATGTGTGCGTTTAGGCCTTGCGTTGACTGCTCTGACCAAGCTGGTGCAGGGGCAGAAGGATCCTGAATTGCGTCCGGCGTGGAACGGATTCGCATTCGACGATTCCGCCGTGATCGCCGATCACCTTGGCGACAAGTGCAAGTCCAAGGCCACTTCCCTGAGCCTTGGTGGTGACGAAGGGATCGAAGAGGTGCTGGACGAGATCGGCCGGCACGCCGGGGCCGTTGTCGCGAATGCAGATCTCGAGCGGCAGTGCGATCCGTTCCGACGATCCAGCGACCTGCATGCGGATGCCCGGGCGATAGGCGGTGGTCAGCGTGATCTCGCCGTCGAGCGCACCTTCGCCAATGGCTTCGGCGGCGTTCTTCACGAGGTTCAGGAGCACCTGGACGAGCTGGTCGCGATTGCCGGCGACGGGTGGCAGGGACGGATCGTAGACCTCGGAGAAGCGGATGTGCCGGGCGAAGCCCGAGCGCGCCAGGCGCTTCACATGGTCGAGCACGTCATGAACGTTGACGGCGTCGCGCTCGCTCGGCCGCTCGTCGCCGAAGAGCTCGACGCGCTCGACCAGCTTCACGATGCGGTCGGTCTCGTCGCAGATGAGCTGCGTCAGCATCCGATCGGAATCCGAGATGGAGCCTTCGAGCAGTTGCGCCGCGCCCCGAATGCCGGAAAGCGGATTCTTGATCTCATGGGCCAGCATGGCACCGAGCGCCGTGATCGAACGGGCTGCCCCTCTATGCGTCAATTGCCTGTCCATTTTTTCGGCAATTGTCCGTTCTTGCAGCATCAGCACGACGGCGTCGCCCTGGCTGGGCAAAGGTGAGGCAAAGACGTCGACGATGCGCTCGTTGCCGAGGCGCGGCGAGCCCAGATCGAGGCGGTACTCGCTGACGCTGGCGCCCCGGCGCTGCACGTCCTCGATCAGCCCCAGCACGGGCGAGCCGAAGGCGACGAGGTCATCGATGCGCTGGCGCTTGAGCACGGAGGCGCTCGCCTGGAAGAAGTCCTCGGCGGCCGTGTTCGCATAGGTGACGAGATGACCGTCGCCGATCACCAGCACCGGCATGGGCAGGACATTCAGGGCCTGAACCTCGATCGGATCGAGGAGGTAGGCATGTCCGGCTCCGAGCCCCTTGTCGGCAAACATCGCCGTCATCGGCTCTCCCCTTTCCGTCTCAGGCCGCTTCGCGGCCGCGTTCCGTCGAAAACAGCGATGCCAGGGCCGAAAGAACCTGCCGCGGGTCTTCCGAGGTCAGCAGCATCCGCCGCTGCTCGGCATCCGGGGCGCAACCCTCGGCGACGGCCTCGTCGGCATAGGCGGCGAGGTGCTTGCGCGCGTGGCGAACGCCATGGGCCGTCCCCATCAGGGCGAGCAGGCCCTCATAGTGCTCCTGCGCGATGGCGAGCTTCTCGGAGAGCGTCAACGGCACGAGCTTGCGACCGTCGAGCGCGGCGCCGATCTCGCCCACGAGCCAGGGGCGGCCGAGAGCCGCGCGCCCGATCATGACGAAATCGGCTCCCGACTGCGCGAGGCACGCGGCCGCGTCCGCGGCATCGTGAATGTCGCCATTCGCCACCAGCGGGAAATCGCCGGCAGCGCGCACGGCGGCGATGGCGCGCCAATCAGCCTTGCCCTTGTAGAATTGCTGGCGGGTGCGGCCGTGCACCGTGATCATTCGCGCGCCCGCGGCAACCGCCCTGCGCGCCAACTCAGGCGCGTTGCGCGACGCATCGTCCCAGCCAAGCCGCATCTTGACCGTCACCGGCACCCGCACGGCGGCCACGGCCGCCTCGACCAGCGCAACGGCATGATCGAGATCGCGCATCAGCGCCGAGCCGGCCCAGCCGCCGGTCACCTTCTTGGCCGGGCATCCCATATTGATATCGACGATCGCCGCGCCATTGGCCTCGGCCAGCCGCGCCGCCTCGCCCATCCAGTAGGGATCACAGCCGGCGAGCTGAACGACATGGGGAGAGACGCCTTCGCCCTCGGCGCGGATGCGCGCTTCCTCGCTGCCGCGCACGAATTCGTCGGACGCCACCATCTCCGAGACGACGATCCCGGCGTGGCGGCGTGCGGCCAAGCGGCGCATGACGATATCGGTGACACCCGACATCGGCGCCAGGAAGGCGCGGGATTCAATCGGAATTCCGGCGATGTTCAAAAGATCCAGCCTGCTTTTAAGGCAATCGCGATTATGCATATTTATTGGACAATGCTGCAGGAGCGCAAGCGCCTAGCGGTTGATGCTGCATTGCAGCAGAAGCGCACCCCTGCCCTCCGCCGCCGGAATTGGCTATGGCTGCTGCATGAACAGCCATTCGCCAGAGTCTAGCCCTGCCCCCCGCCGCGCCGACGCCCGTGCGCCGGTGGCGGCCTTGCTCGTCGCGGCCGGCCGCGGGCTCCGCGCCGGTTCGGGCGAGCCGAAGCAGTACCGGCTCGTGGATGGCAGGCCTGTGCTCGCGCTGGCTCTCGCGCCGCTTCTGGCCGAGGCTGCGATCAGTCGGGTGGTCGTCGTCATCGGTGAAGGCGACGAGGCCCGCTATGCCAATGCCATGGCCGGGATCGCCGACACGCGGCTGGCTGCTCCGACGCTGGGCGGTGCTACGCGGCAGGATTCCGTGCGGCGCGGCTTGCTCGCGCTCGCCCGCGAAGGCTTCGATGGGATCGTTCTCGTTCACGACGCAGCCCGTCCCTTCGTTTCTCAGGCCCTGATCGAGGCCGCGATCGGAACGATCGGCGAGACGAGGCTCGCCGCGATCCCCGCTCTCCCGGTCACGGATACGGTCAAGCGCATCGATGCTGCCGGCCGCGTCACGGAGACGCCACCGCGCGATCAGCTCGTCACTGTCCAGACACCGCAGGCTTTCCGTTTCAGGCCCTTGCTGGACGCGCATGAAGCGGCGGCCGCTGCCTCCCTGCACGGCTTCACCGACGATGCGGCGCTGATGGAATGGGCTGGCCATTCCGTCGCGACGTTTCAGGGGGACCCCGCCAACATCAAGCTGACCCATCCGGGGGATTTCGGTCGCGGCGGCGACTCCGACAAGGTGCTCGTGACGCGGGTGGGCACCGGCTACGACGTCCATGCCTTCGGGCCCGGCGACCATGTCTGGCTCGGCGGGGTCAGGATCGGCCATGATCGCGGTGTCGTCGCGCATTCGGACGGCGACGTGGCGCTCCATGCCTTGACGGACGCACTGCTCGGAGCCCTCGCCGATGGCGATATCGGCACGCATTTCCCGCCGAGCGACCCGCAATGGCGCGGTGCCGCTTCGGCGCAGTTCCTGGCCTTCGCGGCCGAGCGCGTGCGCCAGCGCGGCGGGTGTATCGATCATCTCGACGTGACCATCGTCTGCGAGGCGCCAAAGGTCGGGCCGCATCGCGAGGCCATCCGCGCGGCGATCGCCATGGCCGCTGGCGTGCCCGCCGGAAAGGTCGCGATCAAAGCGACGACGTCCGAGAGCATGGGCTTTACCGGCCGCCGCGAGGGCCTCGTCGCGCTGGCGACGGCAACGATCCGCTTGCCCGAGGAGGGATAGCCATGTTCGACCCGAAGATCCACGACCTTGCGGCGGAACTGCTCAAGATGAGCAACGAACGCGGCTTCACAGTCGCGACGGTCGAATCCTGCACGGGAGGGCTGGTCTGCGGCGCACTGACCGCCATCGCCGGCTCGTCCACGATGGTGCAAGGCGGGCTGATCACCTACGCCAACGAGGCGAAGATCGCGCTTGCCGGGGTTTCCGCCGCTCTGATCGAGAAGCACGGCGCAGTGAGCGAGCCGGTTGCCCGCGCGATGGCGGAAGGCGGGCGCCGGCGTCTCGAGGCCACCTTCGCCGTCTCGATCACCGGCGTTGCCGGCCCGGGTGGCGGAAGCGTCGAGAAGCCGGTGGGGCTCGTCCATTTCGCCTGCGCGGGACCATCGGGCACGCGGCACCGCGAACGGCGCTTCGGCGAATTGTCACGCGACGAGATCCGGCGCCTCAGCGTGATCGAAGCGCTCGATCTTCTCCGCGAGGCGGCGCTGACCGGGCCGTGAGCCTTCAGCCGATGACGGGTGCCTGGCCGCTGCGGCCATAAACCAGATCGGCGCGCTTCTCGAAGGCTTCCGAGAATTTGTGGAAGGCCTTGTCGAACATCGCGCCCATCAGCAGGCCGAGCATGCGGCTGGCGAACTCGTAGGAGATGAAGAAGCCGACCTCGCAGCCCGTTTCGATCGGCTTGAAGGTCCAGCGGTTCTCCAGATGGCGGAACGGTCCGTCGACATATTCGACGAGGACCTTGAGGTTCGCCGGATCGAGCGTGACCCGGCTGGTGAAGGTTTCGCGGATCGCCTTGTAGCCGACGGTCATGTCCGCCAGCAGCACCTCGCCCCCGCCTTCGCGCGGCGTGCGCCGACGCACCGTCAGCCCTTCGCAGAGCGGCAGGAACTGCGGGTATTTCTCGACATCCGCGACGAGCGCGAACATCTGCTCGGGCGAGTGCTTCACCCGGCGGGTGCTGTTGAACATCGGCATCGACAGCGCCGCTGCTACTGGCCCATCCGCGCCGCCCGATTCGCACGCAACCGCGCGAAATCCTCGCCGGCATGGTGCGAGGAGCGGGTCAGCGGCGTCGACGACACCATCAGGAAGCCCTTGGCATAGGCGATGGTCTCGAAGCTCTTGAACTCGTCGGGCGTGACGAAGCGGATCACGGCGTGGTGCTTGCGCGACGGCGCGAGATACTGGCCGATCGTCATGAAATCGACCTCGGCCGAGCGCAGGTCGTCCATCAGCTGGAGCACCTCGTTCCGCTCCTCGCCGAGGCCGACCATGATGCCCGATTTGGTGAAGATGGTCGGGTCGAGCTCCTTCACCCGCTGCAGCAGGCGCAGCGAATGGAAATAGCGCGCGCCGGGACGGACCTTCAGATACTTGCCCGGCACCGTCTCCAGGTTGTGGTTGAAGACATCGGGCCTGGCCGCGACGACCACTTCGAGCGCGCCGGGCTTGCGCAGGAAGTCCGGCGTCAGGATTTCGATCGTGGTGCCGGGCGAGGCCTTGCGGATCGCGCGGATGACATTGGCGAAATGCTCGGCGCCACCGTCCTGGAGGTCGTCGCGGTCGACCGAGGTGATCACGACATGCTCCAGCCCGAGCTTGGCGACGGCTTCCGCGACCTTGCGCGGCTCCTCCAGATCGAGCGGCTGCGGCACGCCGGTCTTGACGTTGCAGAAGGCACAGGCGCGCGTGCAGGTGTCGCCCATGATCATGAAGGTGGCGTGCTTCTTTTCCCAGCACTCGCCTATATTGGGGCAGCCGGCCTCCTCGCAGACCGTGACCAGCTTCTCGGCCTTCACGATCGCCCTGGTCTCGGCCCATTTCGGCGAGCCGGGCGCCTTGACGCGGATCCAGTCCGGCTTGCGCAGGACCGGGTTCTCCGGGCGCTTCTGCTTCTCAGGATGGCGGACTTCCGTGGCTTGCGCCTTCGGATTGCCGGCGTTGGGCCGCGGATCGCGGTTCAGCAGGTCGAGAACAAGCGCCATATCGGGGTCCAGGCTTCGAAAGCAGGAGCCGGCGTGACCGGCCCCTTCTAGCTAATCTCCAAAGCGCGCTCCCGCAACTGCGGTGCCGCGCCGTAATGGCTCAACCGCGGCTGCGGGCTGCATTCCAGATCGCGATGATGATGACCGCGCCCGCGATGGCGGCAGCCAGCGTCCGCCAGAAGCCGAAGACCGGAACCGCCAGCAATTCCGCGACCCTGGTGCCCACGAAGGAGCCGGCGACGCCGACGAGCATGTTGGTGAAGAGGCCGTGGTCGGACGAGGTCAAACGCTCGGCGATCCAGCCGGCAAGGATGCCGATCAGCAGCGTCATGAAGAAGCCGTAGCCCGGCTGGGCCATGGTGGCGGCGAAGCTTTCCATCGAAGGCGATCCCTAGAGGCTGTCGGTGAGCATGAGCAAGGCGTGGTTGTGACGGGCTACCCCGCTCAGGCGATGAAGCGCGCCAGCAGGATGATCAGGATCGCTCCGAGCACCGCCATGCCGGCATCGTCGAGGAAGCCGTAGCCGGTGTTGAGCCGCCAGCCGGTCAGCCGCACGATGCCCTGCCCGACCAGCATCCCGAGCACGCCGACGACCGCGTGACGGACCAGGCCGCCACCCCCGACGACCAGGCTGGCGGCGAAGCCGGTGACGGTTCCGAAGGCGACGGTCGGAACGACGACGCTCCAGTCGAGCGGCAGCGTCCGGCGTGGCGGCAGAACCTCGATATCCTCGTCACGGACGACACGATCGGGTTTGGGCGATTTGCGGGTGCGTGGTGGCATGACGTCAATATGGAGTGCGGGTGGGACGGCGCCAAGCACTTGCCGCCGGCCCTCCGCTCTCATTCACGGACGAAGCGCTCTGTCATTCCGGGGCTTCGCGGAGCGAAGAACCCGGAATGACAATTGTGCGGTTCCAAGCCGGCGCCCAAGGTGATGCCTCAGGCGTTCAGCACCTTGCCATAGGCGTCGAGCACGCTTTCCTTCATCACCTCCGACAGGGTCGGGTGCGGGAAGATGGTGTGCATCAGCTCTTCCTCGGTCGTCTCCAGGTTCATGGCGATGACGAAGCCCTGGATCAGCTCGGTCACTTCCGGGCCGACGAGATGCGCGCCGAGCAGCTTGCCGGTCTTGGCGTCGAAGACCGTCTTGGCCATGCCGCTATCCTCGCCGAGTGCCACGGCCTTGCCGTTGGCGACGAAGTTGAAGCGGCCGACCTTGATCTCGAGGCCGGCGGCCTTGGCCTTCGCCTCGGTCAGGCCGACGCTGGCGATCTGCGGGTGGCAATAGGTGCAGCCCGGGATCATCGCCTTGTCCATCGGATGCGGATGCAGGCCCTTAATCGCCTCGATGCAGATCACCGCCTCATGCTCGGCCTTGTGCGCCAGCATCGGAGGACCGGCGACGTCGCCGATCGCATAGACGCCCTTGACGTTGGTCCGACAGAGATCGTCGATGACGATGCAGCCGCGATCGGTCTTCACGCCGAGCGCTTCCAGGCCGAGATTCTCGATATTGCCGACGACGCCGACCGCCGAGATCATGCGGTCCGCAGTGATCGTCTGCTTGCCGCCCTTCTCGTCCTCGATATGGGCGGTGACGGAGTCGGCGCCCTTCTCGACCTTCGTCACCTTGGCGCTGGTAATGATCTTCATGCCCTGCTTCTCGAAGGCCTTGCGGGCGAAGGCGCCGATCTCGGCATCCTCGACCGGCACGACCTGAGGCATGACCTCGACCACCGTCACCTCGACGCCCATCGTCCGGTAGAACGAGGCGAACTCGATGCCGATGGCGCCGGAGCCCATCACGAGCAGCGATTTCGGCATCTTGGCCGGCACCATCGACTCGAAATAGGTCCAGATCAGCTTGCCGTCCGGCTCGATGCCGGGCAGCGCGCGCGGCCGGGCGCCGGTCGCGACGATGATGTGGTCGGCGGTATAGGTGCCCTCGCCCTTGGCGTTCTTCGGCGGCGGCACCTGCGGCTGCATAGCCGGCTTCTTGGTCGGCGCTACCGTGATCGTGCCCGGCTTGGTCAGCTTCGCCTCGCCCCAGATCACGTCGACCTTGTTCTTCTTCATCAGGAACTGGACGCCGTTGTTCATCCGTGCGGCGATACCGCGCGAGCGTTTCACGACTGCATCCAGATCGGCCTTGAAGGAGCCTTCGAGGATCAGCCCGTAATCCTTGGCATGCTGGCCGTAATGCAGGATTTCGGCCGAGCGCAGCAGCGCCTTGGTCGGAATGCAGCCCCAGTTCGAGCAGATGCCGGCGAGATGCTCGCGCTCGACGATCGCGGTCTTGAAGCCGAGTTGGGCGGCCCGGATCGCGGCGATATAGCCGCCGGGGCCGGAGCCGATGACGATGATGTCGTAGTCCGCCATGGTTTTTCTCCCGCCGCCTCAGACCAGCATCGCCATGGGCTTCTCGATATAGCCCTTGAAGGCCTGCAGCAGCTCGGCGCCGAGTGCGCCGTCGACGGCGCGGTGGTCGGTCGAGAGCGTCACCGACATCACCGTCGCCACGGCCGGCTGGCCGCCCTTGACGATGACGCGCTGCTCGCCGGCGCCGACCGCCAGGATCGTCGCATGCGGCGGGTTCACCACGGCCGCGAAGTCCTTGACGCCGAACATGCCGAGATTGGAGACCGCCGTCGTGCCGCCCTGATACTCCTCGGGCTTGAGCTTGCGGGCCTTGGCGCGCGCCGCCATGTCCTTCATCTCGTTGGAGATCTGCGACAGCGTCTTGTGGCAGGCGTCGCGGATGATCGGCGTGATCAGGCCGCCTGGGATCGACACGGCGACGCCGACATCGGCGTGCTTGTGCTTGAGCATCGCGCCGTCGGTCCAGGAGACGTTGGCGTCCGGCACCGCCTTGAGCGCCAGCGCCAGCGCCTTGATGACCATGTCGTTGACCGAGAGCTTGTAGGCCGGCTTGCCGTCCTTCTCCGGCGCTGCAGCGTTGAGCTCCGCACGCAGCTTCAGCAGCGCGTCGAGCTCGCAGTCCAGCGTGACGTAGAAATGCGGGATCGTCTGCTTGGCCTCGGTCAGGCGGCGCGCGATCGTCTTGCGCATGTTGTCGTGCGGGATCTCCTCATAAGAGCCCGGCGCGAACAGCTTCTTGACCTGCTCGTCGGATGGACCGGCAGCCAGCGGCGCGGCGGCGGGCTTCGGAGCGGACGGCGCAGCAGCGGGAGCCGCCGCAGGCGCAGCCTTGGCACCGCCGCCCTTCTTGGCCGCTTCGACGTCCTTCTCGACGATGCGGCCATGCGGGCCGGTGCCCTGGATCGCGGACAGGTCGAGCCCTGCGTCCTTGGCGATGCGGCGCGCGAGCGGCGAAGCGAAGGGGCGGCTTCCACCGGCCTTGGCAGGAGCGGCGGCCGCCGGTGCAGCAGCTGGAGCTGCCGCAGGCGCAGGAGCCTCCACCTTCGGCGCTTCAGCCTTCGGGGCCTCGGCCTTTGCGGGCGCAGCGCTGCCGGCCGCAGGGGCGGAGATGCTCTTGGCGTCCTCGCCCTCGCCGGCGATCACGCCGATCACTTCGTTGACCGCGACATCGGCCGTGCCTTCCGGCACCACGATCCTGGCGAGGATACCCTCATCGACCGCCTCGACCTCCATCGTGGCCTTGTCGGTCTCGATCTCGGCGATGATGTCGCCGGACTTGATGGTGTCGCCTTCCTTCTTCAGCCACTTGGCGAGATTGCCCTTCTCCATCGTCGGAGAGAGCGCGGGCATCAGGATGTTCGTCGGCATCGGTCAGCCCCTTCTCAGCGATAGCAGACGGCCTTGGCCGCCGCGACGACCTCGCCGATATTCGGAAGCGCGAGCTTCTCGAGGTTCGCCGCATAGGGCATCGGCACGTCCTTGCCGGTGACGCGGGCGACGGGGGCGTCGAGATAATCGAAGGCCGCCTCCATGATCTTCATGCCGATCTCGGCGGTGACGCCGGACTGCGGGAAGCCCTCCTCGACCGCGACGCAGCGATTGGTCTTCTGCACCGAGGCGACGACCGTCTCGATGTCCATCGGGCGGATGGTGCGCAGGTCGATGACCTCTGCCTCGATGCCCTCCTTGGCCAAAGCCTCGGCGGCGCCGAGCGCATAGGTCATGCCGATGCCGAAGGAGACGATGGTGACGTCCGTGCCCGGGCGCACCACCTTGGCCTTGCCGATCGGGATCAGGAAATCGTCGCCCTTCGGCACGTCGAAGGACTTGCCGTACATGATCTCGTTTTCGAGGAAGATCACCGGGTTCGGATCGCGGATCGCACTCTTCAGCAGGCCCTTCGCGTCGGAGGCGCTGTAGGGCATCACCACCTTGAGGCCGGGCACGTTCGAATACCACGCCGCATAGTCGTGGCTGTGCTGCGCGCCGACGCGGGCGGCGGCACCGTTGGGACCGCGGAAGACGATCGGCGCGCCCATCTGGCCGCCGGACATGTAGAGCGTCTTGGCTGCCGAATTGATGATGTGGTCGATCGCCTGCATGGCGAAGTTGAAGGTCATGAACTCGACGATCGGCCGCAGGCCCGAGAGCGCAGCGCCGACGCCGATGCCGGCGAAGCCGTGCTCGGTGATCGGCGTGTCGATGACGCGCTTCGCCCCGAACTCCTGCAGCAGCCCCTGCGTGACCTTGTAGGCGCCCTGGTACTCCGCGACCTCCTCGCCCATCACGAAGACGTCCTTGTCGCGGCGCATCTCCTCGGCCATGGCATCGCGCAGCGCCTCGCGGACCGTCTGGCTGACGATCTCGGCGCCGGCCGGGAATTCGGACGAGGCGTCATAGGCCTTTGCCTGGGCCGGCACGCTCTGCGGCGCGCTGGCCGCCTGAGCAACCTCCTCCTGCTTCGGGGCCTCGGCTGCCGGCGCCGGAGCGGTTGGGTTGATCTTCGCCGGGTCGGCCGCAGCCGCCGTGCTCACATCCTCACCCTCGGCGGCGATGATGCCGATCGGCGTGTTGACCGCGACATTCTCGGTGCCGTCGGCGACGAGGATCTTGGCGAGGATACCCTCGTCGACGGCCTCGACCTCCATGGTCGCCTTGTCGGTCTCGATCTCGGCGATGATGTCGCCGGACTTGACCCGATCACCCTCTTTTTTCAGCCACTTGGCCAGTTTTCCTTCTTCCATCGTGGGAGAAAGGGCAGGCATGAGAATGTCGATCGGCATGAACGCACCCGGATTCGTAAGACGCGGGGAAAGGACGAGACGCGAGCGCGGGCCTCAGCCCTGCGCCGGCTCCAGCAGGATGTCGGTGTAGAGCTCGGACGGATCGGGCTCGGGATCATGCGTCGCGAACTCGGCAGCGTCGTTGACGATCTCGCGCACCTTGGCGTCGATCGCCTTCAGCTCCTCCTCCGCGACCTTGAATTCGCGAACGAGGCGGGCGCGCACCTGCTCGATCGGATCATGTTCCTCGCGCATGCGCTGGACTTCGTCCTTCGAGCGGTATTTCGCCGGGTCGGACATCGAATGGCCGCGATAGCGGTAGGTCTGCATTTCGAGGATGTAAGGGCCCTTGCCGGTGCGGGCATGCTCGATGGCGCGCGAGGCCGCCTCGCGGACGGCCCGGACGTCCATGCCGTCCACCTGCTCGCCCGGAATGCCGAAGGAGACGCCGCGGCGGGAGAAATCCGTCTGGGCCGAGGCGCGACTGACGGCCGTTCCCATCGCATAGCGGTTGTTCTCGATGACGAACACGACCGGCAGCTTCCAGAGCTGGGCCATGTTGAAGCTCTCGTAGACCTGGCCCTGATTTGCCGCGCCGTCACCGAAATAGGTCAGCGAGACGGTGTTGTCGCCGCGATACCAGTCGGCGAAGGCGAGCCCGGTGCCGAGCGATACCTGCCCGCCGACGATGCCGTGGCCGCCGTAGAAATTCTTCTCGCGCGAGAACATGTGCATCGAGCCGCCCTTGCCGCGCGAATAGCCGCCGCGCCGGCCGGTCAGCTCCGCCATCACGCCGCGCGATTCCATGCCGCAGGCCAGCATATGGCCGTGGTCGCGATAGCCGGTGATGACCTGGTCACCGTCCTTCGAGGCCATCTGCATGCCGATGACGACGGCTTCCTGGCCGATATAGAGGTGGCAGAAGCCGCCGATCAGGCCCATGCCGTACATCTGGCCGGCCTTCTCCTCGAAGCGCCGGATCAGCAGCATCTCGCGATAGGCGTGGAGATCTTCTTCCTTGGTGAAGGTCGGGGCGTTGCTGAGAGAGGCCGAGGCCTTCGCCGCTCCTTCCCTGGAACCTCGCGCCTTGGCGGCAGCTTTCGGTTGAGCGGGAGCTTTCGACTTACGCGCAGCAACAGCCATCAGGCGGTCCTCCAAGGGTCTTTCGACTTTTGTAGAGGATCGCAAAAACCTTGGCGAGCACGCTATCTCGCATTGCAGCATGATCTAACTCGTTGAAAATACGAGCAAGTCAATGCGTAACCGGATTTCAGTTAATCGATACGTTCGGGACTATATGCCGCACGGTCAGAAGTCAGCGACCCATGATGACGACGTCATTCTTGTGGGTGCGGCCAAGAATGCTGCGCGCGTTCTCTTCCAAGAGGTCGCGATCGACGGCCTCGCTGCGAACCAGTGCCAGGCGATGCTCCCAGGATTTGCGCTCGGCGACAAGCCCGGCGAGCTCCGCCTCCATGTCCCGCAGCGATTCCCGAACCGCGCCGCGCGCCTCGAGCCCGCGCGCGCCATGCTGGGCGTGGAACATGAAATAAGCCACCGCCGCTCCCGAGACGAGATAGAGCGCCAGCGTCACAAAGATCGAGCGGAGGCCACGGCGAATAACCATGGCGCCACGCTAGAGCGGCTTGGTTTCCGGCTGGTTAACGAAACGTGCTGGGCTGGGTCGTGGTGAGCGGGGTGGGGATCGAACCCACGACCACATGATTAAAAGTCACGTGCTCTACCACTGAGCTACCCGCCCTCACCGTGGCGCTCACATACGGAGCCGGGTCGTCCGGGTCAACTCGTTCGATGAAGAAGTCACCAGCTGAAGCGTGGCCGGCTATCGGCACGGTGGCGTTTGCCGGCTTTCTTGCGGCATTGCAGCATCGGAAGCGCTGGACGGCCGAAGCCGCGCATGCATTCTGAAGGCCCCATAAGAATACACGGCGATTCAACGCCCCCCGGGGACCTCAGCTCATATTTGGGAGAATATGGAATGGACGAGCAGCAAATCCGCGGTCTTGTCGCGGATGTGAAGGAAGGCACGTTGTCGCGACGCGCCTTCATCCAGAGAATGGCGGCGGTGGGTATCGTCGCGCCGATCGCGAGCCAGATCCTGGCATGGAACGACGTCGCGATGGCGAACGCCGCGCTGCCCTACAAGCCGACCAAGGCCGGTGGCGGCGGACCGCTGAAAATCCTGCTCTGGCAGGCCCCGACCCTGCTCAACCCACATTTCGCCTCGGGCACCAAGGACCAGATCGCCTCGCGCATCTTCTTCGAGCCGCTCGCCGGCTGGGACAAGGAAGGCAATCTCTTCCCGCAGCTCGCCGCCGAGATTCCGAGCAAGGCGAATGGCGGTCTTTCCGCCGACGGAAAGGAAGTCATCTGGAAGCTGAAACCGGGCGTGAAATGGCATGACGGCAAGCCGTTCACCGCCGACGACGTCGTCTTCACCTGGGAATATGCCGCCGATCCGGCGACCGCCGCCTACACCACCGGCTCCTACACCAACATCAAAGTCGAGAAGATCGACCCGCATACGGTCAAGGTGATCTTCAAGGACCCGACGCCGTTCTGGGCCGATCCCTTCGTCGGTGTCGCCGGCATGATCATCCCGAAGCACCATTTCGGCGAGTACAAAGGCGCCAAGTCGCGCGAGGCGCCGGCGAACCTCAAGCCCGTCGGCACCGGCGCCTACAAATTCGTCGAGTTCAAGCCGGGCGACATCCTGACCGGCACCCGCAACGAGGATTACCACGTCAAGAACCAGCCGCATTTCGATACGCTCGAAGTCAAGGGCGGCGGCGACGCGGTTTCGGCCGCGCGCGCCGTGCTCCAGACCGGCGAATACGACTATGCCTGGAACATGCAGGTCGAGGACGAAGTCCTCAAGCGCATGGAGACCGGCGGTCGCGGCAAGGTGGTGGCGGTTCCCGGCGGCGACGTCGAGTTCATCATCTTGAACACGACTGATCCGTGGACCGAGGTCGACGGCGAACGTTCCAGCGTCAAGACCAAGCACCCGACGCTGTCCGACCCAGCCGTTCGTCAGGCGATCAACCTGCTGATCGACCGCGACTCGGTCCAGAAGTTCATCTATGGCCGCGGCGGCACCGCGACGGCGAGCTTCGTCAACGAGCCCAAGCAGTTCAAGTCGACCAAGCTCAAATACGAGTTCAACATCGACAAGGCGAACAAGATCCTCGACGACGCCGGCTGGAAGAAGGGTGCCGACGGCATCCGCGAGAAGGACGGCAAGAAGCTCAAATACGTCTTCCAGACCTCGATCAACGCCCCGCGCCAGAAGACCCAGGCGATCATCAAGCAGGCCTGCCAGCGCGCCGGCATCGACCTCGAACTCAAGTCGGTGACGGCATCGGTCTATTTCTCCTCCGACGTCGCCAATCCGGACACCTACACCAAGCTGTATTGCGACATGGAGATGTACACCACGACGCAGCCGCAACCTGATCCGGAGCGCTTCCTCAACCAGCTCGTCTCCTGGGAGATCGCCAACAAGGAGAACAAGTGGCTGGGCCGCAACGTCTCGCGCTACTCGGACCCCGAGGCCGACAAGGCCTACAAGGCCGCGCAGAAGGAGTTCGACCCGGCCAAGCGCGCCGCGCTGCTGATCAAGGTCAACGAGATCTTCTGCGAGGCCAATATCCTGCTGCCGGTCCTGTCCCGCACGGTCGTCGGCGCCTCCGCCAACAACCTTGAGGCCGACATCTCCGGCTGGGAGGTCACGACCTGGAACCTCGCGGCCTGGTATCGCACCTGACCGAATGGTCTTCCAAGAAAGGGCCGGCCCATACGGGCCGGCCCTCCAGAGCATTTTCGAGCGAGATGGATACCGGTTCGCGTGAAGAACCGAAGGTCCGCGTCAGCGAACATGCGATAAAACAGTGTCTTGAAGAAGTTCTGCAATTCGGAGAATCGCCGAACTGCTCTAATCCAGCAGGCCCCGTTCCAGGGCGGTGCCGATGCACCCAAGGATGTGGCCGCGCAACAGCCGCTGCCCCTCGCCTGCATCGCGACGCAGGGCGCTGTCGAGCAGCGCACGGTGCTCGCCGATCGAGGTCGGCCCCCAGAAGATGAAGAACACCATCTGATAGCGCAGATAGCGCTCATAGATGCCGGCATGGAGATCGAGCAGCGCCTTCGAGCCGCAGGCCGAGACCAGCGCCTGGTGGAACTCGAAATCGTAGCGCTTCCACTGCTGCGTGACGGAGTCGTTGCCGGCCAGCAGGCGCGCTTCCATGCGGGCGAGCTTGTGATGGGCGGCGACGACGCGCCCTTCCCATTCCATGTCACCCGCGGCGAAAGACTGCTCCAGCGCGTGGCTCTCGATCAGCAGACGCAGATCGGCAAGCTCCTGCAGTTCCGTGGCCGTACAAGGTGCGACCTGAAAACCGCGCTGTCCTTCCGCCACCACCAGCCCTTCCGGCGAGAGGCGGCTGAAGATCTCGCGCAGGGTGCTGATGCCGACGCCGTAGACCGGCCGCAACTTGTCCAGCGTCAGCCGCTGGCCCGGCTGCAGGCGGCCGAACACGATGTCTTGCCGAATCCGCTCATAGGCCTGCTCTCCCGTCGATAGCGCGGCAACCTCGTCGCCACCGATCTCAGGCGCTGAATCCGCCATGCCGCCCCTCATTCTTGCTCCTTGCAGACTAGGCTGCCCCGCCGGCCGCGTCACTGCCAAAAACGGATCTCTTATAAATTAGCAGATGATGTTAAAATTATCAGTTGATCCGATGTCGGCCGGCGATAAGATCGCCGCATAATCAGCCGACGGAGCCATGGACTCCGCTGCGAACGATCTTGGGAGGTCATCATGTCGGCGGGCGAGAAGCCGGCGGCCGGGCGCGGCTGCATCTACATCCTGAACGGACCGAACCTGAACCTGCTCGGGCAGCGCGAGCCGGCAATCTACGGCAGCACGACGCTGGCCGAGATCGGCGAGCGTTGCGCCAGGAAGGCGAGCACGCTCGGCTTCACGGTCGATTTCCGTCAGACGAATTTCGAAGGCGAACTGGTCGAAAGCGTGCACCAGGCACGGCAGGAGGCTTGCGGCATCATCATCAACCCGGCCGGCTACAGCTTCACCTCGGTCGCGCTGCTCGACGCACTCAAGATGTTCGAGCGCCCCAAGATCGAGCTGCACATCTCCAACGTCCATGCGCGCGAGAGCATCTATCACAACTCGCTGGTCTCGCGGACCGCGACCGGGATCATCATCGGGCTCGGCGCCGCCGGCTACGAGCTTGCCATCCAGGCGATGGCCGGGCTGGTGGAGACCTGACGATGGCCACCGTCGCCGCAAACCGGATGATCGGTGGGCAGCGGCGGCTTTCAGCGACGCATCATGCGCAGGACGGTGTCGATGGCTGCCGCCCGGCGGCGGGCCAGCGCCTCGGGCGCGCCCATGTCGTGGCCGAAGACCTGCTGGATGCTGGCCCGGTTCGAGACATTGTAGAACGCCAGCGCGCTGATGGTCAGATGGATGTCGATCGGCTCGATGCCCGCCCGGAAAATCCCGGCCGAGACGCCCCGCTCGTAAGCCTCGCGGATCACGTCGATCACCGAGAGGTTCAGCGCGGAAATCCGATCGGAGGTCGCGAGATGCCGGCCGTGATGGATGTTCTCGATCATCACCATCCGCACGAAATCCGGGTTCTCGGCATGATAGTCGAAGGTGAATCCGGTCAGCAGGGCGATCGCCTCCTCCGGCTCCAGGCTGGCGAGATCGAGCCCTCGCTCGAAGCTGCGGATGCGCTCGTACATCTCCTCGAGGACGGCGCGGTAGAGCCCCTCCTTGTCCCCGAAATAGTAGTAGATCATCCGCTTGCTGGTGGCGGTCCGGGACGCGATCTCGTCGACGCGCGCGCCGCTCAGGCCGTTCTCGACGAACTCCAGCCGCGCGGCCTCGAGGATGTTCCGGCGCACGCCTTCCGGATCCTGGGTCCAGGACGCCGGCTTCCGGCTCGTTCCCTGTGGTTTGATCGCTGCCTTGCTCATGTTCGATCCGGTGCCTCGCGGTCCCGCCGAAGATCGGCGGCGCTCAAATGGACGGCACGGTTAATTTCGCTTGACCAAATGAACTAATTGGTACAATTAGCACAAGATCGGCCCCACGCAAGCTGCGTGAGCCCACTCACAAGACCCTCGTCAGAAGGGCTGCGAAGACAGACGGGACCCGGATCGACCCGCTCCAGAAGGTCGGCCGCTTTGGGAAGCGCCATGAATTACAAGCTCGATTTCACACCTGTGATCGAGGGGATGCCCGATCTGCTGATGGGCTGCCTCGGCACCTTCCTGCTGGCGATCTGCGGCATGGCGCTGGCGATCGTCATCGGCATCGGCGGCGTGGTGCTGCGGGATTCCCGCTTCGCCCCGGTCCGCTTCCTGGTGCGGGCCTTCGTCGAGGTGATCCGCAACACGCCCTTCCTGGTGCAGATCTTCTTCATCTATTTCGCCCTGCCGCTGACCGGCCTCAGGCTCGATCCGACGCCGACCGCGATCATCGCGCTCGGCATCAATGGCGGCGCCTATGCGATCGAGATCATCCGCGGCGGCGTGCAGTCGATCGGCAAGGGCCAGATCGAGGCCGGGCTGGCCCTTGGGCTGCACCGGGCGCAGGTCTTCCGGCTGATCGTATTGAAGCCGGCGCTGCGGGCGATCTTCCCGTCTTTGACCAGCCAGTTCGTGCTGCTGACGCTGACCACCTCGGTCGCCTCGGCGATCTCGGCCTATGAGCTGACCTCGGTGGCGCAGCGGATCGAGTCCGACAGTTTCCGCTCCTTCGAGGTCTACGGCACGATCACGCTGTTCTACCTCGTGATCTCCGGGGTGATGATGCGCTTCTTCTCGGCGATCTCGGCCCGCTACTTCAGCTATCCGGTGAAGTGAGGGCATCATGGGCTGGAACGAATTCCTCTTCCTCCTCACCGGCCTCAAGTGGACGGTGGCGCTCTCCGCGATCGGCTTCGTCTGCGGCTCGGCCTCGGGACTCGGGATCGCGCTGATGCGCACCTCGGGCAAGCCTGTGCTGGAGCGCGGCACGGCCGGCTATATCGCCCTGTTCCAGGGCACGCCGCTCTTGATGCAGCTCTTCGTGGTCTATTACGGGCTGGCGCTGATCGGGCTGAAGCTCGATGCCTGGGTCGCGGTCGCGATCGGCTTCACGCTCCATGCCAGCGCCTATCTCGGCGAGATCTGGCGCGGCTCGATCGAGGCCGTGCCGAAGGGCCAGACGGAAGCCGCCAAGGCGCTGAGCCTCAAATACGTCTCCCGGATGCGCGACGTCATCCTGCCGCAGGCGATCCGGATCTCGCTGCCGGCGACGATCGGCTTCCTGGTCCAATTGATCAAGGGCACCTCGCTCGCCGCCATCGTCGGCTTCACCGAGCTGACCCGGGCCGGCAACATCGTCTCCAACCAGACCTTCAAGCCGCTCCTCGTCTTCGGGATCGTCGGCATTCTCTACTTCCTGCTGTGCTGGCCGCTCTCGCTCTACGGCTCGCATCTCGAACGGCGCATGGCCATCGCCTCGCGCTGAGACCAACGCTTCGCCGCCTGAACCAACCACCAAGCAAAGAGAAAGAGGGAGAGAAACATGACCAAGATGAAGTCCACCCGCCGCAGCCTGCTGATCGCCGGCGCCGCCGCGCTGGCCCTGCCCGCCCTGGTCGGCAGCCCGGCTCAGGCGATCACCCCGGCCGAGATCAAGGCCAAGGGCAAGATCGTTGTGGGCATCCAGGGCGACAATCCGCCGTGGGGTTTCGTCACCAGCGCCGGCAAGCAGGACGGCCTCGATGCGGACATCGCCACGCTCTTCGCCAAGGAGCTCGGTGTGCAGGTCGAATTCGTACCGCTCGAAGTCAACAACCGCATTCCGGCGCTGACGACGGGTCGCGTCGACGTGCTGTTCGCGACCATGGCGATGCTGCCGGAGCGCGCCAAAGCGGTGCAGTTCTCCAAGCCCTATGTCGCCAACACCATTGTGTTGATCGGCCCCAAGAAGGAGAAGATCACCACCAACGAGGATATGGGGCGCTTTACGATCGGCGTTGCCAAGGGCGCGGCGCAGGACACGCAGGTGACCAAGAACGCCCCGGCCAACACGACGATCCGCCGCTATGATGGCGACGCGCCCTCGATCCAGGCACTGGTCTCCGGCCAGGTTCAGGCGCTCGGCGGCAACATCTTCTACATGCAGCGCATCGAGCAGGGCCGCCCCGGCGAATTCGAGAACAAGCTTGAATTCCAGAACCTCTACAATGGCGCCTGCACCCGCCTCGGCGAAAAGGAGATCAACGCCGCGATCAATGCCTTCATCGACAAGATCAAGGCCAATGGCGAGCTGCAGAAGGTCTACGACAAGTGGATGAAGGTGCCGGTGCACAAGTTCCCGGAGAGCCTCGAAGGCATCACCTTCACCGCGAGCTGATCGCCTCAGGAAACGGAATCAGGGCCATGAACCAGCCAGCCGTCCAGAATGCCGCTGCTGCGGATGCCATGATCGCCATGACGCATGTCGAGAAATGGTATGGCGAGTTCAAGGCCCTGACCGATATCAGCCTCACGGTCCGCAAGGGCGAGCGCATCGTGCTTTGCGGGCCGTCGGGCTCCGGCAAATCGACGCTGATCCGCTGCATCAACCATCTGGAAACCTACCAGAAGGGCGAGATCAGGGTCGGCGGCACCAGGCTCGGAGACGATGCGAAGACCATCGACGCGGTGCGCCGCGAGGTCGGCATGGTCTTCCAGCACTTCAACCTGTTCCCGCATATGACGGTCCTGCAGAACTGCATGCTGGCGCCGATGCGTTCGCTTGGCGTGAGCAAGGCGGAGGCCGAGGCCACCGCCCGCAAGCTGCTCGGCCGCGTCAAGATCCTGGAGCAGGCGGAGAAATACCCCGCCCAGCTCTCCGGCGGCCAGCAGCAGCGCGTCGCGATCGCACGCGCGCTCTGCATGAAGCCGAAGGTGATGCTGTTCGACGAGCCGACCTCGGCGCTGGATCCCGAGATGGTCAAGGAGGTGCTCGACACCATGATCGCGCTCGCCGACGAGGGCATGACCATGATCTGCGTCACCCATGAGATGGGCTTCGCCCGGCAGGTCGCGAACCGCGTCATCTTCATGGCCAATGGCGCCATCGTCGAGGAAGCGCCGCCCGAGGAGTTCTTCCACAATCCCCGGCACGAACGGACCCGGAAGTTCCTCGGCGAAATCCTCCACAAGCACTAGAAAAGAGCAGCCGGGATTGGCCCCGGCCATTGCAACGGAACGCGATCATGTCCCGCCTCGTCTACGTCCTGAACGGCCCGAACCTGAACCTGCTCGGCAAACGCCAGCCGCATATCTACGGGCACGAGACCCTGGCCGATGTCGAGCGCGATTGCCGGAAGCTCGCCGAGGAGCTGAAGCTGGAATTGCGGTTCCATCAGTCCAACCGCGAATACGAGCTGATCGACTGGATCCACGAGGCGCGCGAGGACGGCGCCGGCATCGTCATCAACCCCGCCGCCTTCACCCACACCTCGGTCGCGCTGCTCGATGCGCTCAACACCTTCGAGGGGCCGGTGATCGAGTGCCATATCTCCCAGGTGCATAAGCGCGAGGCCTTCCGGCACCATTCCTATGTCTCGCTGCGATCGGACGGCGTCATCGCCGGCTTCGGTACGCAGGGCTACCAGCTTGGGCTGCGTCGCATCGCCAAGCTCATCGACGACAAGGCCGCGTGAGGGCTGCGCCGATGGCTCCGGTCAAAATCGCGGTGATGGGGGCGGGCCTGATCGGCAAGCGCCACGCCGCCCATGTCAGGGCCGAGCCCGGCGCCGTCCTCTCGGCGATCATCGATCCGGCGCCGGCTGGGAAGGCCTTTGCCGAGGAGATCGGCGTCGACTGGTATCCGGCTTTCGATGCCCTCCCCGCAAGCCAGAGACCGGACGGCGCCATCGTGGCGACGCCGAACCAGCTTCATGTCGCCAACGGGCTGGAGTTGGCCGCGGCCGGCATCCCGATGCTGGTCGAGAAGCCGATCGCGGACAGCGTCGAAGGTGCCCGCAAGCTGGTGCATGCCGCCGAGGCCGCCGGCGTGCCGCTGCTCGTCGGCCACCATCGGCGCCATAATCCGATGATCCGCAAGGCGCGCGAGACGATTGATGCCGGCCGGCTCGGCCGGGTGCTGACCCTGACCGGCCAGTTCTGGCTCGTGAAGCCGGACGATTATTTCGACATCGACTGGCGCCGGCAGGAAGGCGCCGGGCCGATCCTGATCAACCTGATCCACGATATCGACCTGTTCCGCTATCTCTGCGGCGAGATCGTCGGCGTGCAGGCGCAAAGCTCGAATGCGGTGCGCGGCAACCCGGCCGAGGAGACCGCCGTCGCCCTGCTCCGCTTCGCCAATGGCGCGCTCGGGGCGGTCAGCGCCTCCGATACGGTGGTCTCGCCCTGGAGCTGGGAGCTGACGACCGGCGAGAACCCGGCCTATCCGCGCCAGGACCAGTCCTGCTACCAGATCGGCGGCACGCAGGGCTCGCTGACGATCCCGGCGCTCGAACTCTGGAACCACAGCGACAAGCGCGGCTGGTGGGAACCGCTGAAGCGCGAGCGCATCCCCTTCATCCCCGAGGACCCTCTCCAGGCCCAGATCCGGCACTTCTGCGCGGTGATCCGCGGCGAGGAAGAACCGCTCGTCTCCGGGCGCGAGGGACTGGCCACGCTTGCCGTCATCGAGGCGGTGAAGCAGGCGGCCCGCTCCGGCGGATCCGTCGAGGTGGCGGCCGAACCTGCACCGGCGAGGATTGGGGCATGATCAAGGGCACGACGCGGCTGATCGGCCATCTCGGCTTTCCGACCGAGAGCTTCAAGGCGCCGATGATCTACAACCCCTATTTCGAGCGGGACGGGATCGACGCCGTCGTCATGCCGATGGGCTGCCGCAGCGAGGACTATCCCGCCTTCCTCAAGCTGTTCTTCCGGCTCTCCAACGCCCATGGCGCGCTGGTGACGATGCCGCACAAGGTCACCACGACCGGGCTGGTCGACATCCTCTCGCCGACCGCCGCGATCGCCGGGGCCTGTAATGCGGTGCGCCTCGAGCCGGACGGTCGCCTGGCCGGCGACATGTTCGACGGCGAAGGCTTCGTGCGCGGCGTCCTGCGCAAGGGACACAAGCTCGCCGGTGCCCGGGCGCTCGTCGTCGGTGCCGGAGGCGTCGGCTCGGCGATTGCCGCCTCGCTGGCGAAGGCCGGCGTCGCGGAGCTCGGCCTGTTCGACATGCACAGAGCCGCCGTCGAAGGACTGGGGCAGCGTCTCGTCGCGCATTACCCAACCTTGCGCGTCGCCACCGGCTCCAACGATCCCGCTGGATTCGACATCGTCGTCAATGCGACGCCGCTCGGCATGAAACCGGGCGATCCGCTGCCGCTCGACGTCGACCGCCTGCCCGCCTCCGCCCTGGTCGGCGAGGTCGTCATGGCGCAGGAGATCACGCCGTTCCTGGCGGCGGCACGAGCACGCGGCTGCGCGGTGCAGGTTGGCACCGACATGCTGTTCGAGCAGATTCCCGCCTATCTGGAATTCTTCGGCCTGCCGACCACGACGGCCGAGGATCTGCGCGCCGTCGCGCAGCTGGGTTGAGAGGAGGCATTTCGTGATTCCATCGATCGCCACAGTCTGCGTCTCAGGCACGCTCCAGGAAAAGCTCGAGGCCATCGCGGCGGCCGGCTTCAAGGCCGTGGAGATCTTCGAGAACGACCTGATCGCCTTTCCCGGCTCGCCCACCGAAGTCAGGCGCATCTGCGCCGATCTCGGCCTGACGATCGTGACCTGCCAGCCCTTCCGCGATTTCGAGGGCATGCCGGAGGGCCGTCGCCAGCGCGTCTTCGACCGCGCCGAGCGCAAATTCGATCTTTTGCAGGAATTGGGAACGGACCTGCTTTTCGTCTGTTCCAGTGTCTCGCCGGAAGCCTTGTCGGGCATCGACCGGCTAGCCGCCGATTTCGCCGAGTTGGGCGAGCGTGCGGGGCGCCGCGGCCTGCGCGTCGGCTATGAGGCGCTGGCCTGGGGGCGGCATGTCTTCGACTATCGCGACGCCTGGGAGATCGTGCGCCGCGCCAACCGGCCGGAGGTCGGAATCGTGCTCGATTCCTTCCATATCCTGGCACGCGGGCTTGATCTCACGGCGATCGGCTCGATCCCGCGCGACAAGATCGAAATGGTGCAGATGGCCGACGCGCCGCTGCTGCAGATGGACCCGCTCTCCTGGAGCCGGCACTGGCGCTGCCTGCCGGGACAGGGCGACCTCAACCTGTCCGGCTTCATGCGCGCGCTGGTCTCGACCGGCTATGACGGCGTGCTCTCGCTGGAAATCTTCAACGACCGCTTCCGCGCCGGCTCGGCCCGCTCGGTGGCGCTGGATGGCCATCGCTCGCTGATCTGGCTGCTCGACGAGACCGCGCGGCAGGTCGGCAAGCCCGTGCCCGGCGCGGTGCCGATGCCGCCCCCGGCCCCGGTCCAGGCCGTCGAGTTCATCGAGTTCACGGTGTCGGAGGCCGAGCGGCCCAGCTTCGAGACGCTGCTGCGCGCGCTCGGCTTCGCACGCACCGGCGCGCATCGCTCCAAGGATGTCGATCTCTGGAGCCAGGGCGATATCCGCATCGTGCTGAACAGCGAGGCGGATGGCTTCGCCCATAGCTACCAGATCACCCATGGCACCTCGGTCTGCGCGCTGGCGCTGTGCGTGCCGGATGCACAGGCCGCGATCGCCCGCGCCAAGGCCATGCTCGACGTGCCGCATGCCGGCGCGATCGGTCCCCAGGAGCTCGACATCCCGGCCGTGCGCGGGCTCGGCGGCAGTCTGCTCTATTTCCTCGACCACGCCTCGGCGCTCGGGCGCTGGGCTGAGGTCGACTTCGGGGCGACCGGGGAAACGGGAAGCGATGCCGGGCTGACCGCCGTCGACCACGTCTCGCAGAGCATGCAGTACGAGGAGATGCTGACCTGGCTGCTGTTCTATTCCTCGCTGTTCGAGACCCGGAAGACGCCGACGCAAGCCGTGCTCGATCCGGGCGGCGTGGTCCAGAGTCAGGTCATCGAGAGCGGGCTCGACGGCAAGATCGGCCACGGCCTGCGGCTCATCCTCAATGGCTCGCAGAGCCACCGCACGCTCTCGGCCCGCTTCATCACCGATTTCTTCGGCTCCGGCGTGCAGCACATCGCCTTCGCGACCGACGACATCGCCGCGACCGTGCAGCGGCTTGTCGCCAACGGCGTCGCCATGCTGCCCATCCCGGAGAACTACTACGACGATCTCGAGGCCCGCTCGGACCTGACGGCTGAGGAGATCGACGCGATGAAGGCGCTGAACATCCTCTACGACAGCGATACGGGCGGCAGTTTCCGGCAGGCCTATACGCAGACCATGGATGGTGGTCTCTTCTTCGAGATCGTTCAGCGCGATGGCTATGCCGGCTATGGCGCGGCCAATGCCGGCATCCGCCTGACCGCGCAATCGCGGCTGGCGCGCCCGATCACGATTCCGGCGCCGAGCCATGGCTGATGAGAGGCGAAACCCGATGCCGCTGAGAGGTCGCAAGCCGTGAGCCGCCTGATCCTTCCCTATGCGGCTCCGGACCAGGGTCAGCCGAGCTCGCTCTTTCCCAACTACCGCTCGACGGTGGCGCGCAGCCCCCGGCAGGCACCGATCCTCATCCCGCAGACGCTGACCGAAACAACCGGCCCGAGCGACTGGTCGCGTCTGATGGGGCCGGCAATGGCCGACCTCACCGCCCAGCACAAGGCCGAGCCGCAGGGCCAGCGCATCGTCGTCACCGGCCGCGTGCTCGACGAGGACGGTCGGCCCGTGCCCAACACCGTCGTCGAGATCTGGCAGGCCAATGCCGCCGGCCGCTATATCCACGCCAAGGACGACTGGCCGGCGCCGCTCGATCCGAATTTCACCGGCGTCGGCCGCGTCGTCACCGATGGCGAGGGCCGATACCGCTACGTCACGATCCGGCCCGGCGCCTACCCCTGGGGCAACCACAAGAACGCCTGGCGCCCGGCCCATATCCATCTCTCGCTGCTGGGCCCGGCCTTCGCGACGCGGCTGGTCACGCAGATGTATTTCCCCGACGATCCGCTGATCGAGATCGACCCGATCGCGAATGCCGTGCCGATGCCCTATCGCCAGCGCATGGTCTCGCGCTTCGACATCGGCACCACCGTGCCGAACTGGGCGCTGGGCTATGTCTTCGACATCGTGCTCAAGGGCCGCGACCAGACGCCGTTCGAGGACGATCATGACGACGACCACTGACTCTTCGGGCGGGGATTTGGAAACCCGCAACGCCGCGCCGCGGCAGGACAGCCAGGACCCGTCGATCTTCGGCCAGACGCCGTGGCAGACGGTCGGCCCGTATTTCCATTACGGTCTGCCCTGGAAGGGTGGCGCCGATCTCGTCGGCCGTTCCGAGATGGGCGCCCGGCCCGATTTGATGCCACCGGAGCATTTCCTGCTCTCGGGCTCGAATGTCTCGGGCACGCCCGAGGGCGAGGTCATCGCGCTCGCCGGCTGCGTCTACGATGCCGACGGCAAGCCGATCGAGGATGCGATGATCGAGATCTGGCAGGCCAATGCCAAGGGCCGCTATGCCAGCCCGGACGATGATCGCGCGGATGTGGCGCTCGACCAGCATTTCGTCGGCTTCGGCCGCGCCTCGACCGACAAGGACGGTGTCTACCGCTTCCGCACGATCCGCCCCGGCCGCGTGCCCGGCCCCGGCAACAGCCTGCAAGCGCCGCATATCGCGCTCTCGGTCTTCGGCCGCGGCCTGCTCAAGCGCCTGCCGACCCGGCTCTATTTCGCCGATGGCGAGGGCAACGAGACCGACCCGATCCTCGCGCTCGTGCCGGAAGTGCGCCGCCACACCTTGATCGCCCAGCGCAAGCCGGACGGCACCTGGTGGCTCGACATCAACCTCGCCGGCGAGAACGAGACGGTGTTTTTCGATCTGTAGGAGTATGGCCCCCACAGCCGTCATGCTCGGGCTTGACCCGAGCATCTCGGGACGAGAAGGCGCCCTTTCCTGCCAGAGTTTCTCGGGTCTGCGCTGCGCTCCGCCCGAGAATGACGCGCTTCAAAAAAAGCCCGCTCAGGCCGCCTTCTTCCTCTCCGCGATCCGCGCCAGATCGGTCAGCAGCCGGCGCGTCGCCTTCAGGCGCTGCTCCACCGTGTCGAAATCGTCGATGAAGACGACGCGCATGTCGGGGCGCACCTTGGCCAGCGTGCCCTGCTTGGCGACGAAGCCGACCAGCCCTTCCGGATTGGCGAATTCGTTGTTGCGGAAGGCGACGATGATGCCCTTCGGCCCGGCCTCGACCTTTTCGACATTGGCGCGCTTGCAGAGCGCCTTGATCGCGACGATCTCCAGGAGCTGGTTGACCTCCTCCGGCAGCGGGCCGAAGCGGTCGACCAACTCGGCGCCGAAGGACTGCAGCTCAGCATCATCGTCCATGGTCGAGAGGCGCTTGTAGAGGGTGAGCCTCAGCGTCAGGTCGGCGACATAGTGCTCGGGGATCATGACCGGCGCGCCGACCTGGATCGCCGGCGACCATTGCGTCTCGGTCTCGAATTCGATGCCGGCCTTGAGCGCCGCCACCGCCTCCTCCAGCATCTGCTGGTAGAGCTCGTAGCCGACCTCCTTGATATGGCCGGACTGCTCGTCGCCGAGCAGGTTGCCGGCGCCTCTGATGTCGAGGTCGTGGCTGGCGAGCTGGAAGCCGGCGCCGAGCGTGTCGAGCGATTGCAGCACCTTGAGGCGCTTGTCGGCCTGCTCGGTCAGCTTGCGGTTGGCCGGCACGGTGAAGAGCGCATAGGCGCGCGTCTTGGAGCGTCCGACGCGGCCGCGGAGCTGATAGAGCTGGGCGAGGCCGAACATGTCGGCGCGGTGGACGATCAGCGTGTTCGCGGTCGGAATGTCGAGGCCCGACTCGACGATCGTGGTCGAGAGCAGGATGTCGTACTGGCCCTCGTAGAAAGCCGTCATCACGTCTTCCAGCGTGCCCGCCGCCATCTGGCCATGGGCGATGCCGACCTTGCACTCCGGCACCTGCTTGTCGAGGAAGTCCTTGACGTCGGCGATGTCCTCGATGCGCGGCACGACATAGAAGCTGCGCCCGCCCCGGTAACGCTCGCGCAGCAGCGCCTCGCGCACGATCAATGGATCGAAAGGCGTGACGAAGGTGCGCACCGCAAGGCGATCGACCGGCGGCGTCGCGATGATCGAAAGCTCGCGCACGCCGGTCATGGCGAGCTGGAGCGTGCGCGGGATCGGAGTCGCCGAGAGCGTCAGCATGTGCACCTCGGCGCGCAATTCCTTCAGCTTCTCCTTGTGGGCGACGCCGAAATGCTGCTCCTCATCGACGATGACGAGGCCGAGATCCTTGAAGTCGACGCCCTTGCCGAGCAGCGCGTGCGTGCCGACGACGATATCCATCGTGCCGTCCCGCGCACCCTGCTTCACCGCCTTGAGATCGGCCGAGCCGACGAAGCGCGAGGCCTGCCCGACATTGACGGGCAAGCCGGCAAAGCGATCGGCGAAATTGCGATAGTGTTGGCGCGCGAGCAGCGTCGTCGGCACCACGACCGCGACCTGCTTGCCGTTGAGCGCGGTGGCGAAGGCGGCACGCAATGCGACCTCGGTCTTGCCGAAGCCGACATCGCCGCAGACGAGCCGGTCCATCGGCCGCCCCGCCGCGAGATCGTCGAGCACCGCGTCGATGGTGTTCTGCTGGTCCTCGGTCTCCTCATAGGGGAAGCGGGCGCAGAACTCGTCATAGACCCCATCGGGCGGGATCAGCCGCGGCGCGTCCTTGAGCGCGCGGGCCGCCGCGATCTGGATGAGCTTGCCGGCCATCTCGCGGATGCGTTGCTTGAGCTTGGCCTTGCGCGCCTGCCAGCCCCCGCCGCCGAGCCGGTCGAGCTGGACTTCTGTGTCCTCGGAGCCGTAGCGGGACAGAAGCTCGATGTTCTCGACCGGCAGGAACAGCTTGGAATCGCCGGCATAGTGGATTTCGAGGCAGTCATGCGGCGCGCCGGCCGCCGTGATCGTCTGCAGGCCGATGAAGCGGCCGATGCCGTGATCGACATGGACGACGAGATCGCCCGGCGCGAGCGAGGACAGCTCGGCTATGAAATCCTGCGGGCGCTTGGTCTTGCGGCGCGGGCGGACGAGACGATCGCCCAGGATGTCCTGCTCGCCGATGACCGCGAGGCGCCCGGCCTCGAAGCCGGTCTCGAAACCCCAGACCGCGAGCGCGATCGTGCCGGGCTTGAGATCGAAAGCGGCGCGCAGCGAGCCGGTCAATTGCGTGCTCTTCAGGCCATGATCGGCGAGCACATGCGCCAGGCGCTCGCGCGACCCCTCCGACCAGGCTGCGAGGATGACGCGCTTGCCCTCGGCCTCCAACGCCTTCACATGCGCGACGGCGGCATCGAAGACGCCGCCGGCATCGGCGGTGCGCTCGGCCGCGAAGCTGCGGCCCTGCTTGCCGCCGAGATCGAGGATCAGCTTGCCCTCGCTGTCCGGCAATTGGAACGGGGTCAGGCTTGCGACCCCGTAGACGTCGATCACGCTGCGCCAATCTGCCGGCGAGAGGTAGAGCGCATCCGGCGGCAGCGGCTTGTAGGGAATGCCGCCGCCTCCGCCCTGCTCCAGCGCGGCCTTGCGGGCGTCGTAATAGTCCTTGATCAGGCTGATGCGTTCGCCGACCGCGTCCTCGGCCTGATGGTCGAGCACGAGCGGCACGTCCGGCAGATAGGTGAAGAGCGTGTCGAGCTTTTCCGCCAGCAGCGGCAGCCAGTGCTCCAGGCCGGCCGGGCGGCGGCCCTCGCTGACGGCCTCGTAGAGCGTGTCGTCGCGACCGGGCGTGCCGAATGTGGAGATATAGGACTGGCGGAAGCGGCGGATGCTCTCGCTCGTCATCTGCGCCTCGGACATCGGCACGAGATCGAGCCCGCGCAATTGCCCGGTGGTGCGCTGCGTCTCCGGATCGAAGGTGCGGATCGATTCCAGCGTGTCGCCGAAGAAATCGAGCCGGATCGGCGCCGGCATGCCCGGCGGGAACAGGTCGACGATGCCGCCGCGCACGGCGAATTCGCCGGTCTCGCGCACGGTCGAGGTGCGCAGGTAACCGCTGATGTCGAGCCAGCGCGCCAGCTCCTCGATATCGACCATGTTGCCGGGCGCAGCCGAGAAGCTCTCCGACGCGACCTTGCCGAAGGCCGGCACGCGCTGGAGCGCTGCGTTCACGGTTGTCAGCAGCAGGCGTGGCCGCTCGCCCGACTTGGTCTTGGCGAGGCGCGACAGCGTTGTCATCCGGTGCGCGACGATGGAAGGCGCGGGCGAGACGCGGTCATAGGGCTGGCAGTCCCAGGCCGGGAAACTCATCACCTCAAGATCGGGCGCGACGAATTGCAAGGCGTTCTCAAGCACCTGCAGGCGCTGGCCGTCACGCGCGATGAAGACGAGCAGCGCCGGCCCCTCCGCCTTCTTGGCGCGGGCGCGGGTCAGGTCGGCCAGCACGACGGCGTCGAAGCCATCCGGCACGCCGGCAAGCGTCGGCTTGTCGCCACGGTTCAGCGCATCGAGCAGTCGGTCGAGCTGGGGCTTGGCGATCTGGCTGGGAGGAGGAATGCTCATCGGTACGCTTCAGTTCTGACTATCGCTTGTCATTCCGGGGCGCGCCGCAGGCGCGAACCCGGAACCCACGACTGGGTGCTACTGCGGTGTTCGGTTGCAAGCGGCTCACCCGGTCGTGGGTTCCGGGTTCTTCGCTGTGCGAAGCCCCGGAATGACGCCGAAGGGAGCGGGCCGAGCCCTCACACATGAATCGGCTTGTCGTGATGGTGGAAAGCCTTGAGCTTGCGGAAGAGTTCCGTGTCGTAGTTTTCCGGTACCGGGGCCTCGCCGGTTACCCAGCTCAGCAGGTCCCGGTCGAGCACCTCGATTAGCCGTTCGAACTCGTCAAGCTCGGCATCGCTGAAACCGGCGATCGCATCGTCGGCGAAGCGGCCCATGATCAGGTCCATCTCGCGCATGCCGCGATGCCAGGCGCGGAACAGGATCTTGCGGCGGCGCGGGTCGAGATCGGCGCTGGAGCGGGTCGAGCCGGACATGGGAACCTCGGGGATAGCGCAATGATGAAGGGGCCGGCCCAGTCGCGGAGCCTGCCTGCGGCAGCTATATAGCTATTCGACCCGGCGAAGTCAGCGGCCGAACCGCCGCGCCCTTCGCGCTCCTGACAATCGCAGAGACCTCTTGCGCCCTTCGATCCTCGATCCGCTGTTCGCTGCCGTCACGACGCTCTCAGGCGTCGGGCCCAAGCTCGGCAAGGTTCTCGACCGGTTCCTCGGCGACGAGACTCAGGCAGCGCGCGTTGTCGACCTGATGTTCCATCTGCCGACCGGCGCCGTCGACCGCCGGCCGAGCCCCTCGATCGCGGATACGCCGATCGGCGACATCGCGACCTTCACCGCCCGCGTCAGCGAGCATCGCCCCGCGCCTGCCGGCAAGAAGGCGCCCTATCGCATCATCGTCGAGGACGAGACCGGCGACGTCACGCTCGTCTTCTTCCACGCCGATTCGCGGCATCTCGCGCAGACCCTGCCGGTCGGCGCCTACCGCCTGATCTCGGGCAAGCTCGAATTGTGGGAGGGCATGCGCCAGATGGTGCATCCCGAACGCATCCTCGATCCCAAGCTCGCGGCCACCCTGCCCGCTTTCGAACCGGTCTATCCGCTGACCGAAGGCATTGGCGGGCGCGTGATGATGCGGATCGCGCAGGCTGCCGCCGAACGCTGCCCGGAGATGCCTGAATGGCAGGATCCCGCCTTTCTCACCAAGAGCGACTTTCCAACCTTCCACGCTGCGATAGAGGCACTGCACCACCCGGTCGACCGCAAGGCGGCCGAGGGCGACACCGTCGCGCGCCGCCGGATCGGCTATGACGAATTGCTGGCGAGCCAGATCGCGCTCGCACTCGTGCGCCGCCAGCAGAAGAAGATCGCAGGGCGCGCCACCACCGGCGATGGCGGAATTCGCTTCCGTATCCAGTCCGCCCTCCCCTTCGAACTGACCGAGGGCCAGCGCAAGGCCATCGCCGATATCCATTCCGACATGGCGAAGCCCGAGCGGATGCTGCGGCTCCTTCAAGGTGATGTGGGGTCCGGCAAGACGGTCGTGGCGCTGATGGCGATGGCCGCCGCCGCCGAGGCCCGACGGCAATCGGTTTTGATGGCGCCGACCGAAATCCTCGCCCGCCAGCATGCCGAGAGGCTGGCACCTTTGGCCGAGAAGGCGGGATTGAAGCTCGCCTTGCTGACAGGGCGTGAGAAGGGCGCCGGCCGCAAGCAGGTGCTCGCCGGGCTGGCCGATGGCTCGATCGACATCGCCGTCGGTACACATGCGCTGTTCCAGGAGGGCGTCGCCTTCCATGACCTCGCGCTGGCCGTGGTCGACGAGCAGCATCGCTTCGGCGTGCACCAGCGCCTGCTGCTCGGCTCCAAGGGCGAGGCCGTCGACGTGCTGGTGATGACCGCGACGCCGATTCCCAGGACCCTCTCGCTGACCTGGTTCGGCGATATGGATATTTCGATCCTCTCCGAGAAGCCGGCAGGCCGGAAGCCGATCGTGACCCGCGCGATCTCCTCCGAGCGCTATGACGAGGTCGTCGGCGCGATCGGCCGGGCGGTCGAGAGCGGCGCGCAGGCCTATTGGGTCTGTCCGTTGGTGCAGGAATCCGACACGCTCGACGTCGCCGCCGCGCAGGAGCGATACGAGGCGTTGCGCGAGATCTTCGGCGCCAAGGTCGGCCTGCTGCACGGCCAGATGCCCGGCCGCAACAAGGACGCCGCCATGGCCGCCTTCGTCGCCGGCGAAACGCGCATCCTTGTCTCGACCACCGTGATCGAGGTCGGCGTGGACGTGCCCAATGCCAGCGTGATGGTGATCGAGCATGCCGAGCGCTTCGGCCTCGCCCAGCTTCACCAACTCCGGGGCCGCATCGGGCGCGGTTCGGCCGCCTCAACCTGCCTCTTGCTCTACAAGGGACCACTCGGCCCCATCGCCGAGGCGCGCCTCACCATCATGCGCGAGACCGAGGACGGCTTCCGCATCGCCGAGGAGGATCTGCGCCTGCGCGGCGAGGGCGAGGTGCTCGGCACCAAGCAGTCGGGCTCGCCCGACTGGCGCATCGCCCGCCCGGAGATCGACGGCGACCTGCTGGCGGCGGCGCGCGACGATGCGCGATTGCTGATCGAGCGCGATCCGCAGCTGGAGACGCCGCGCGGCCAGGCGATTCGGGTGCTGCTCTACCTGTTCGAGCGGGATGTCGCGATCCGATTGCTCAGGGCGGGATAGACGGTTGTTGACCTGTTTATCACGGTGACCTCGCGCCACACGATTGTCATTCCGGGGCGCGCCGTAGGCGCGAACCCGGAACCCACGACTGGGTGATACATTAAATGCCCGGTTGCAGGGGGCTCACCCAGTCGTGGGTTCCGGGCTCTTCGCTCCTCGAAGCCCCGGAATGACAGTTGTGGTTTTGGCCAGACGCGATCGGACAATTGATCGCGCGGTTTAGCCCCTCAGCAATCCCGATCAAGCGCGGCCATCTTGCCTGCGCCATGGTGCCGGCGCTTCGTGGAGAGAACATGGACCCGGTCAAGGCCGCCATCTGGTGCATCGAGAGCCGCTTCGCCTCCGATCTCACGCTCGACGAGATCGCGGAAGTCAGCGGCGTCTCGCGCTTCCATCTCAGCCGCGCCTTCGGTGTGGCGACCGGCCGCTCGGTGATGCGCTAGGTGCGCGAGCGCCGGCTGTCTGAAGCGGCGCGGCAACTCGCCGATGGCGCGCCCGACATCCTCACGGTCGCGCTCGACTGGGGCTATGGCTCCCACGAAGCCTTCACCCGCGCCTTTCGCGAGCAATTCGGCGTCACGCCCGAAGAGCTGCGCGCCCGGCGCGACCTGTCCTCGCTCACCCTCGTGGAGCCGCTTTCCATGCACGACATCGCCCCCACTCCCATCGCAGAACCGCGCATCGTCACCGGCAAGCCGCTGCTGATCGCCGGTTTCGACGGCCATTTCTCGATGGACAACACCCAGGGCATCCCCTTGCTCTGGCAGAAGATCGCCCCGCATTTCGGCCATATCCCCGGCCAGCGCGGCTATGTCGCCTATGGCGCGAGCTACAATTGCGACGAGTTCGGCGCCTTCGACTATATCGCCGGGGCCGAAGTCTCCTCCTTCGGCGGGCTGCCGGAGGAATTCGCGCGCTTGAGCGTGCCGGAGCAGCTCTGCGCCGTGTTCGAGCATCGCGGCCACATCACCGGCATCGCGCAGACCTACAAGGCAATCTGGCAGGACTGGCTGCCGAAATCGGGACGCGAGCCCGCGATGGGCGTCACGCTGGAGCGTATGGACGAGCGCTTCGACGGCGCGACCGGCAACGGCACCGTCGAGATCTGGGTGCCGCTCAAGCGTTGACCGGTGGTTTCGCTTCGAGCTTCGGCTTGCCGTTCTGTTCGCCGGGCTGGATCAGCCCGGCCGACATGATCAGCTTGGCGCCGTCCTCGACCGAGATCGAGAGTTCCACCACCTCGCGCCGTGGCAGGTAGAAGAAGAACCCCGTGGTCGGGTTCGGCGTGCAGGGCAGGAAGACGCCGATCTGCTCGTCGCCAGGCTCCTGGCCCTCCGGCAGGCGCCCGGCGATCTCGGGCGCTGCCTCCTGCGCGATGAAGACGATCGACCACATGCCGGGCTGCGGAAACTGCACCATACCGACCTTGCGGAACGAGGTGCCCGATTGGGAGAAAATCGTTTCGAAGACCTGCTTCACGCCTTTGTAGAGGCTGCGCACCACCGGCATGCGATCCAGGATCGCCTCGCCGGCATTGATGAGCGAGCGCCCGACCAGGTTGGCCGTCAAGAAGCCTAGCAACGTCAAGCCGACCAGTGCGATGACAAGCCCGATTCCGGGGACCGGATACGGAAGATAGGCGTCTGGCAGGTAAGAGCTCGGGATGAGCGGCTTCACCAGCCCGTCGATCAGGTTGATGAACCACCAGGTCACCGACGCCGTGATGGCGAGCGGCGCGGCGATGACGAGCCCGGTCAGGAAATAGCGGCGTAAGCGTGCGCCCCAGGTCGGGCGCAGGATTTCCGTCGGCAGCACGAGGCGCGGATCGGGTGGGCCGGCTGTCATTCGTTTTCCCACCCCACCGGTGCGACCTCTCACCCGCTTGCGGACGCGACATTGCGCCGTGATATGACACGATAAGCGCGGCAGCGGTATCGGCCAGCCCCGCATTTAGGACAAGCAAGGACGAGGCCGTGAGCGAGGACGATCAGCCGCGACGCCGATGGTCACGGCCGTTGCTCTTCGCCGCGGGCTGGGTCTTCACGGGGCTCGGCGTCGTCGGGCTCATCCTGCCGCTGATGCCGGGCACGATCTTCCTGATTGCGGCGGCGTGGTGCTTCTCGCAATCCTCGCCGCGCTTCGAGGCCTGGCTCGTCGGCCATCCGAAGCTGGGCCCGCACGTCCTGCGCTGGCGCGAGACCGGCGCCATCGCCCGCCGGGCGAAGTGTCTCGCCTGCGGCTCGATGGCGCTGAGCTTTTTCCTGCTGACGCGAACGAGCGCGCCGCCGATCGCTCTGGCGACGACGGCGCTCTGCCTGATCGGCGCGGGGGCCTATGTGGCGAGCAGGCCGGAATCCTGACGGAGTGCGCCATGCTCGGGCCTGACCCGAGCATCTCGTGACGACGAGGTTCTGATGCCTCCTCCGGTCGGAGATTCTCGGGTCGAGCCCGAGAATGACGCCCCCTAAGCCTTCACTCCACCGTGACGGATTTCGCCAGATTGCGCGGCTGATCGACGTCCTTCCCCATGAAGACCGCCGTCTGGTAGGCGATCATCTGGATCGGCAGGGCATAGACGATCGGCGCGAAGGTCGGATCCATGTCCGGCATGATGATCGTTGCCTCGGGCTCGATCCCACATTCCGCAGCGCCCCTGGCGTCGGTGATCAGGATGATGCGGCCGCCGCGTGCCGCGACCTCCTGCATGTTCGAGGCGGTCTTCTCGAAGAGCGCGTCATGCGGCGCGACGACGATGACAGGCATGTCCTCGTCGATCAGCGCGATCGGCCCGTGCTTCAGCTCGCCCGCCGGATAACCTTCCGCGTGGATGTAGCTGATTTCCTTGAGTTTCAATGCGCCTTCCAGCGCGAGCGGGAAGCTGGTACCGCGGCCGAGATACAGCACATCCTTGGCCTTGGAGAGCTCGCGCGCGAGCTTCTCGATCTCGGGCTCGAGCTCCAGCGCCTTCGCGATCAGGCCGGGCAGCGCGATCAGGTTCCCGACATGGCGCGCCTCATCCTCGGCCGACAGCGTGCCTCGTCCGCGCGCGGCCGCCAGCGCAAGGCAGGCGAGCGCGGTCAACTGGCAGGTGAAGGCCTTGGTCGAGGCGACGCCGATCTCGGGGCCCGCCAGCGTCGGGGCGACCGCATCGCTCTCGCGGGCGATGGTGGAGGTCGGGACGTTCACGACCGAGAGGACGGTCTGCTTTTCCTGCTTGGCATAGCGCAGGCTCGCCAGCGTGTCCGCGGTCTCGCCGGACTGGGAGACAAACAGCGCGAGCCCGTCGGCCGGAAGCGGCGCCTCACGATAGCGGAACTCCGACGCGACATCGATCTCGACCGGCAGGCGCGCGAGCTTCTCGAACCAGTATTTCGCCGTCAGGCCGGCATAGTAGGCCGTGCCGCAGGCGGAGACGGAGAGGCGCGGCAGCGCCTTCCAATCCACCTTGTTCTGGAAGGGCAGGCGCACGGAACCGGCGGCCATGTCGAGATATTGCGTCAGCGTGTGACCGACGACCTCCGGCTGCTCGTAGATTTCCTTCGCCATGAAGTGGCGGTGATTGCCCTTCTCGACCAGGAAGGCGCCGGCCGCGACACGCTGGGCGCGGCGTTCGACCTGCTTGTTGGTCTTGTCGTAGAAGGTCGCGCCACGGCGGTTGAGGACGGCCCAGTCCCCCTCCTCCAGATAGGCGATGAGATTGGTGAAGGGCGCCAGCGCCAGCGCGTCCGAGCCGAGATACATCTCGCCGTCGCCGACGCCGACGGCGAGCGGCGAGCCCCTGCGGGCGCCGATCAGCAGGTCGTCCTCGCCCTGGAACAGGAAGGCGAGCGCGAAGGCGCCGTGCAGGCGCGGCAGGCTCGCAGCCACGGCTTCGACCGGCGTCTTGCCGCGATCCAGCTCGCGTGTGACCAGATGGGCAACGATCTCCGTGTCCGTCTCCGTTTCGAAGACGTAGCCGTCGGCCTGCAGTTCGGCGCGCAGCTCGCGGAAGTTCTCGATGATGCCGTTATGCACGACCGCGAGCTTTTCGGTGGCGTGCGGGTGCGCGTTGGTCTCGTTGGGCTTGCCATGCGTCGCCCAGCGGGTGTGGCCGATGCCGATCAGGCCTTCGAGCGGCTCGTTCGACAGGCGGATCTCGAGGTTGCGGAGCTTCCCCTCGGCGCGGCGGCGGGTGAGCTTGCCGGCCTCCAGCGTCGCGACGCCGGCAGAATCATAGCCGCGATACTCCAGCCGCCGCAGCGCCTCGACGACCTGCGTCGCGACCGCTTCCTTGCCCAGAATCCCGACGATGCCGCACATGGGCGAAAACCTTTCGAGCGATTGCCATTGGCGAAAGCGCATAGCCGCGAAAGGCGCGGATGCCCAATCAATCTACATGACGAACTGTGAACGGCGGCTTTCCCGATTCCCGGGATTTCCGCCCTATTCGGCCGCCTTCTTGGCGGCTTTTCGCGCCGCTGCCTCCTGCCGGAAAACCTTCGCCCAGCCGGCCTTCCCGACCTGCCGGCCCCGCCCGATCGCGAGCGCATCCGGGGGTACGTCGCTGGTGATGACCGAACCCGAGCCGACATAGGCACCATCGCCGATCGTCACGGGCGCCACCAGCGAGGAATTCGAGCCGACGAAGGCATTCGCCCCGATGGTCGTCTTCGACTTGACGAAGCCGTCATAGTTGCAGGTGATCGTGCCGGCGCCGATATTGGCCGCGGCGCCGACCGTCGCATCGCCGATATAGGTCAGGTGGTTGACCTTGGCGCCGGGCCCGATATCCGCGGCCTTCACCTCGACGAAATTGCCGACCTTCGCCTTCTCGGCGAGGTTTGTGCCCGGCCGCAGGCGACCATAGGGGCCGACGCTCGCGCCCTCCCCGACCCGCGCTCCTTCCAGATGCGAGAAGGCGTGGATCACGGCTCCGTCGGCGACGCGAACGCCGGGACCGAAGACGACATTGGGCTCGACCACGACATCGCGGCCGAGCTCGGTATCGAAGCTGAAGAAGACCGTTTCAGGCGCGATCAGCGTCGCCCCGCCCAACATCGTCGCATGGCGCTTGCGCCGCTGGAATTCGGCCTCGACAGCGGCAAGCTGCGCGCGATCATTGACGCCCTGGACCTCGCTCTCCGGCGCCGTCAGCACGACGGCCTCCAGCCCGCGTGCCCGCGCGACGGCGACGGCGTCGGTCAGGTAGAATTCGCGCTGGGCGTTGCCGTCGCCGATCGCCTCGAGAATCGACAGCGCATGCCGGCCGGCAAGCGCCATCAGCCCGGCGTTGCAGAGCCTGATCCCGCGCTGCTCCGGCGTCGCATCCTTATGCTCGACGATGGCTTCAAGCTTTCCGTCGCGCTCGACGAGCCGGCCATAGCCTGTCGGGTCATCCGCCTCGAAGCCGAGGACGGCAACAGCGGCTCCGCCGGCAAGAGCGCCGCGCAGGGCTGCAAAGGTCTCGGGCCGAACCAGCGGGGTATCGGCGAAAGCGACCAGCACATGCTCACAGCCGACTTCCAGTGCCGCCTTCGCGGCCAGAACGGCGTGGGCGGTTCCGCGCCGCTCGTGCTGCGTCGCGATCCGGGCGGCAGGCAGCAGCTTCAGGGTCTCCTCGCCGACCTCGGGACGTTCGGACGAGATCACGACAGCCACCTCGTCCGCCCCGGCCTGCGCGACCGACGACAGGACATGGCCGAGCATGGAGCGGCCGGCGACCGGATGCAGCACCTTGGGCAGCCGCGACTTCATCCGCGTGCCCTCGCCGGCGGCGAGGACGATCGCGAGGCAGGAACCGGCCGGCTGCATTTCGGTCATGTTTCTCGTTTCCCTTGCAGGCATGGTTGGACCACCGCCCGCGCATCACAGTCGAATTCACGCATGCTGGCGTTACAGGTGCCGTGGATAGCCGATCCGCTCGCCTTTTGCCAAAGTTCAATCGCGGCGAAAGCGGCCTTTCGGGGGCGGCCATCGCGCCGGTTCGGTGCCGGCTCGATAGTGGAGGATCGCACCGTCCGAAAGGCGTGCATCTTCCCGAGTGGAAAGGCTTTTCAGCCGAGCTGGAAATGCTCTAGAAGCGCGAAGGGCGAGGGCGTCGCCCGCGTAGTTTGGATCCGATGTCGAAACCCTTGAATCGCAGGCAATTTCTGGAAGGCGCCGCGACCGGCGCAGCCTTTCTGTCCCTTGCCGGCCCGGCTGCGGCGCAGGCGCCGACCGGCGCTGCCGCCTTCAACATTCCCTCCCTTGCCGACGGGCAGCGTTTCGACCCCGCTTTGGTGATCGATGCCGCCCGCGTCCTCGCCCAGCGGCCCTTGATTCCGCTGACGGCGAACGACCTGCCGGAAGGCTACGGGACCATGCCCGCCGATCAGTTCTCCGGGATCCGCATGCGGCCCGAGGCGACGATATGGGCCGGGGAGAATCGCGGCTTCACGGTGGAGCCGCTGCATCGCGGCTATGTCTTCTCCAACCCCGTCAGCCTGTTCACGATCGAGGACGGCACGGTGCGCCGCGTCGCCTTCGACCGTGCGAAGTTCGACTATGGCCGCGTCACGCCGCCATCGGCCGGTGGCGACCTGCAGTTCTCCGGCATGCGGATCGCCGCCGGGCTCGAGCGGCCGTTCGAAGTCGCCGTCTTCCAGGGGGCGACCTTCTTCCGTGCCCTGGCGCGCGGCCAGAATTTCGGAGCGATGTCGCGCGCACTCATCCTGCGTCCGGGCGAGCAGCGCGGCGAGGAGCTGCCCTTCTTCCGCGCCTTCTGGATCGAACGCCCCAGCCCGGCCGTCGGCTCGCTGGTGATCCACGGCCTGCTCGATTCGGAGAGCGTCACGGGGGCCGTGATGATGACGCTGCGGCCCGGCGACGTGACCTATATCGACGTGGAAATGACGCTGTTCGCGCGTCAGGCGCTCGATCATGTCGGCTTCGGCTGCACGAGCGCGACCTTCCTCTCCGGCCCGCAAAGCCGGCGCACCTTCGACGACGTCAGGCCGTCGATCGGCGAAGTCACCGGCGTTCAGATGCTGTCCGGCGGCGGCGAATGGATCTATCGGCCGGTGAACAACCCGGCCACGCTGCAGGTCTCCTCCTTCGTGGACGAGAATCCCAAGGGCTTCGGACTGGTGCAGCGCGAGCGCGATCCGGCCGCGTTCCAGGACGACGACCAGCGCTTCGAGCTGCGGCCCAGCGTCTGGAACGAGCCCCTCGGCGACTGGGGCGCCGGCTCCGTCCAGCTGATCGAGATTCCCAGCGACTCCGAGCCGAACAAGAACATCATCACCTACTGGCGCCCCAAGCAGCCCCTGGCCGCCGGCAGCGAGACCTCGATCAGCTATCGCCAGGCCTGGTGCTGGCAGCCGCCCGACCGCCCGCCGCTCGCCATCGCGAGCCGGACCCGGCAGGGCAAGGGCTCGCAGGGCCGCCGCCGCCGCTTCATCGTCGAATTCACGGGTGAGCGCCTCGCCGACCCGGCGCTGATCGCGGCGACGCGGGCGACCGTCTCGGCGCAGCCCGGCGCCGTGCATGGCGTGCGCCTCTGGCCTTATCCGGAACGCAAGATGATGCGCGTCGGTTTCGAGATCGATCCCGGCGCGGATGCGCTTTCAGAACTCAGGCTCGTCCTCCAGGCTGGCGGCCAGCCGGTCTCGGAAACATGGTTGAATCGATGGACGTGGTAACCGCCGCCCGCTCTCAGGACGCCGCGGACGCCGAGGCGCGCAGCTTCAACGCCGCCCGCGAGCCGGCGACCCCGCCCGAAAGCCGGCTGATCATGCCGGTGCAGTCCTTCCGGAGCTGGAACGCCTCCGAGCGCCGCCAGCCCGCCGCCCCCGGCAACTGGAAGACGCCCTGGTTCAAGCGGCTCTTCGTCTTCGGCGGCGGCTTTGCCCTGACGGCCTTCGGCGCCTGGGAAATGTACAATGTCGTGTCGGTCAGCCGCACGACCTCGCTGCAGTACGCCTTGCTCGTGCTGTTCACGATCAACTTCTCGTGGATCGCGCTCGCCTTCACCAGCGGCCTGCTCGGCTTCTTCGGCGTTCTCTTCGGCTCCGGCCGGGCGGAGCGGGCCGACAGCCTCAAGCACCGCACCGTCGTGGTGATGCCGATCTACAACGAGTCGTCGGCCCGGATCTTCGCCGCGGTAGCGGCGATCCGCGAGTCGGTCGAGGCGACCGGGCTCGGCGACCATTTCGATTACTTCATCGTCTCCGACACGACCAATCCGGACACCTGGATCGCAGAAGAACGGGCGTTCCTGGCGCTGCGCGAGCGGCTCGGGCCGAATTCGCGGGTCTATTATCGCCACCGCCCGAAGAACCATCATCGCAAGGCCGGCAACATCGCCGATTTCGTGACGCGCTGGGGCGGCCTTTACGAGCATATGGTCGTGCTCGACGCCGACAGCCTGATGACCGGCACCTGCATCGTGCGCCTTGCCGCCGCGATGGAGGCCGATCCCGATGCGGGCATCATCCAGTCGCTGCCGCTGATCATCAACCGCAACACCTTCTTCGCGCGGCTGCAGCAGTTCGCGGCGCGCGTCTATGGCCCGGTCATCGCCACCGGGCTCGCCATGTGGTCCGGCCGCGACGGCAATTACTGGGGCCACAACGCCATCATCCGGGTTAAGGCCTTCGCCGATCACTGCGGCCTGCCCGATCTCAAGGGCAAGCCGCCCTTCGGCGGGCATGTGCTGAGCCATGATTTCGTCGAGGCGGCGCTGATGCGCCGGGCCGGCTGGTCGGTCTATATGCTGCCGGACCTGACCGGCTCCTATGAAGAGAGCCCGCCCTCACTGATCGACATCTCGGTGCGCGACCGGCGCTGGTGCCAGGGCAATCTCCAGCACTCGCGCATCATGGGCGCCAAGGGCTTCGTGATGGCGACACGCCAGCATTTCGCCACCGGCATCATGGGCTATCTCGCCTCGCCATTCTGGCTGATGCAGCTCGTCGTCGGTATCCTGATCGTGCTGCAGGTCAATTACGCCAGGCCGGAATATTTCACGCAGGAGTTCACGCTCTTCCCGGTCTGGCCGCGCTTCGACCCCGAACGAGCCCTGCGCCTGTTCGCGCTGACGATGGCGATCCTGCTGGCTCCGAAGCTGTTCGGCCTGCTGCTGACGCTGTTCAACAACAAGCTCCGGCGCGCCGGCGGCGGCACGATCCGCCTGATCGTCTCGGCGCTGATCGAGGTGCTGTTCTCCGCCTTCTTCGCGCCGATCATGATGCTGATCCAGTCCGGCTCGGTCTTCCAGATCCTGCTCGGCCGCGATACGGGCTGGAACCCGCAGCGGCGCGACGACGGCTCGATCCCGCTGCAGGACATCATCCGGCGCCACCGCACCCATACGGTCCTCGGCGTCGTGACCGGCCTGTCGGCCTTCCTGATCGCGACCTCGCTCTTCGCCTGGATGTCACCGACCATCGTCGGCCTCGTGCTGGCGATTCCGCTGTCCTGGGCCTCCGGCCAGCTCGCGATCGGCCTCTGGCTCAAGCGCCACAAGCTCCTGATGACGCCCGAGGAGGGAGCCCCGCCGGCGATCGCCCTGCGCGCCAACGAATTGCAGGCGGAATTCGAGAAGGCAGGCTTCGACGATTGCGATGGCATCAAGGCGCTTCACGCCGATGCCGAGCTGCGGCACGCGCATGAGCTGATGCTGCCCTACGGCCAGTCGCGCCGGCGTGGTGAGATCGAGCCCGACCGTGCCGTCGCACAGGCCAAGCTCGTGGATGCCGAAACGATCGACGATGTGGCGATCTGGCTGAAGCCCAAGGAGCGCATGGTGGTTCTGCACGACCGCGCCCTGATCGGGCTCCTGTCCTCTCTGCCCCCGGTCGAGGCGAAGGGCTGAGCGTCGCGGCGGAACCGTGGCGTCATTCCGGGGCGGGCCGCAGGCCCGAGCCCGGAACCCAGAACCGATGCCGTGTTGAAAAGAAGCGCGGGCAGATCACCGATCAAACTCGTGACGGCATCGGTTCTGGGTTCCGGGCTCTTCGCTGGCGCGCAGTCCCGGAATGACGGCGTGGTTCCAGTGCCCTTGCGGCCCTGTTCAGCCCTGCTCGAACGCGATCATGCAGCCCATGGCGTCCTCGGCCTGGACGAAGAGGCGTTCCTCGTTCTGCACGAAGGGAATTTCGGCTGCGGTCAGGAGTTCGGCCACCGCATCGAGATCCGGCACCGCGACGCAGAAACCGAGGAAACGGGCCGGCGTCGTATCCGGCTCGACCTGATAGGCGCCCAGCGCCGCTTCCGGATCGAGCACGTCGATGCGCCCGCGTGGCAGGGCCAGCACATAGTCCTCGTTGCCCTCCAGCACCTCGGCGCCGCCGCTGAAGGTGCTCAGGAACGCGCGGTGGGCCGCTGGATCCTCCGCGAGCATCACGGCGGAGGTCAGCGCGGTCGCTCCGTTGGGATGCTGCTGGAATTCCGGGTTCCAGAAGTTCTGGGGTTCGAGCTGCCGGCAGACGAAGAAGCCGCATTCGGGCGCGCGCGAATCGGCCGCGAAGGCGAGCTCGAAAGCGACCCGCACCGTGCTGCCGTCCGGCCGCGTGCCCTTGCGCTCGAAGAAGAAGGGCTCGAAATCGCCGATGCCGGCGGCCTGGAACGCGGCCGCGTCGGCCTTGGCGTCGGTGCTTTCCAGCACCAGCATCGACAAACCCTCCCCCTGCCCGGCCAGCGCCTCGCGGACGAAGGCCCCGAAGGAGAAGCTGCGTTCGCCATGCGGCGGAATCGCTCCGTCGTCGACGATCGTCACGAGTTCGAGGAAGGAGCCCGGAAACTGCACGATCCGGTTCTCGGTGCCCCAGGGGTGGCGGTTGCGGGTTCCGACGCGGAAGCCGAGCTTTTCGTAGAAGCGCCATGCGGCGTCGAGATCGCGCACGCCGATGACGAGATGGTCGAGGCCGCGGGGTGTTGAGGCTGTTGCAGGCATGGCAGGCTCCGTCGACAGGCGTATCGGACCTTGAGGCTAGCAACACTTCACGGCGCGGTCATGCTGCCATCGCGTTCAGGGCTCGATGAAATGCGGCAGGAACCGCGAGGTGTTCTTGGTGATCGGCGAGGCATCCTCGCGCATGCACAGCCCGCAGGCCTGGGACGCCACCAGCCAGGAACCGAGAACGGCGTAGTTGCCGCTGCCGGAGAAGAGGTTGAGCGCGGCATCCTGCAGGACGTAGCCTTCGGCACCATAGGGGCCGTCGTCGCTGTCGAGCACGCGGTCGCGCTCCGTCAGCGTGACATTGGCGCCCTCACGCGAATAGAGCGGCTTGCGCACGCGGCGGGCCGACAGGGTCGCGCAGCGCGGATCGCCTTCGAAGAAGGCCGGTAGCAGATTGGGATGGCCGGGTTCCATCTCCCAGAGGCAGGCGAGCAGCCCCTTGTTCGAGAGCACCGCCTTCCAGGGCGGCTCGACGAACTGGCAGCGCGAGCCGGCCAGCGCCTTGCCGTAGTTCTCGCGGAACAGCCACTCCCAGGGATAGAGCTTGAACAGCGTCTCGATCGGCTGGTTGGCTCCGTCGCAGAAGCGCCCGTCCGAGGCGAGCCCGATCTCTTCGATGAAGGTGAAGCGCGCGTCGAGCCCCGCCTGGACGGCACAATCCATGAGATAATCGACCGTGCCCTTGTCCTCGGCGCTGCCTTCGACGCAGGTCAGGTGCAGCCGGTAGGGCGATGGCTCGCGCAGGTCGCGAAAGGCCGCGATCAGGCGCTCATGCAGCGAATTGAACTGATCGCAGCCCTTCGGGATCGCGCCGCGCGCCATCGCCTGCTCCAGCCAGTCCCACTGCACGACGCTCGATTCGAACAGGGCCGTCGGGGTGTCGGCATTGTATTCCAGGAGCTTGGCGGGCCCGCGTCCGTCATAGGCGAGATCGAGCCGGCCATAGAGGTTGCGGTCGCCGCGTTGCCAGCTTTCCCGGATATAGTCCCATTGCTCGGCCGGAATGGCGAGCCGGGTCAGGATCTCCTCGCTCGCCAGCGCCTTCTCGATGAAGACGAAGCAGAGCTGCTCGATCGCCTCTGTCGGCGCCTCGATGTCGCGCTCTATCTGCTCCAGCGTGAAGGCGTAGGCGGCGCTTTCGTCCCAATAGGTCTCGCCGTCGATGGTGTGGAAGGCGAAGCCCAGCCGCTCGACCTGTTCGGTCCAGTCCGGGCGCGGTGGAAGGGTGACGCGGCGCATCTCAGGACGAGGAGTGCGAGGAATAGGAGCGTGCGGTCGAGCCAAAGCCGCCGCGCGAGGAGACGCTTGTCGCCGCGACGCTGCCGCTACTGGAACCTCCGGCGAAGGCGGCCGTGACGCCGCGTCCGCTCGTCGTGGAATAGGCGCGCGATCGGCTGCTGGAGGAGCTGCTGCTGCCGTAGCCGCCGGAAGAGCTCGACGAGGAGCTGCTACGCGCCTGCTGGCATTCCGGCTGGGCCGAACCGGGAGGGCATTCGCTGGTCGTCGGAGGCAGGAGCGGCTGCGCCTGCGCGCCGGCCATGCCGCGCGCCAGCATGAAGCCGGCCAGGGCTGGAATGAAGTACTGCGCCCCGCCGATGCTGGCGGTGCTGCAGCCATTGGCGCCGTACTGCGCCTCGCATTCGTTCTGGCTGCGGAATTTCGGCGCGTCCTTGAGGCGCGCGGCCGTCGCCTCCGAGAACGCCGTCTCGCATTGCTGCGCGGTGAGCTGCCCGGCCGTCCGGCAATCGCTCAGATTGTTGTAGACGAGGTTCTCCTCACCGTCGTCGCCCGTCATCGACCAGACCGTCGCAACGAGGAGAACGCCGGCAGCAGCAAGCCCGATCTGCGACGAGCGCTTCATGGCCGCCTCATTCCGTCATGCTGGCAGCGGCCAGCGTTCCGGACACGATCGCGATGACGGCGAGCATCGCCGCGGATGGCAGCCTGTCCTCCTCGATCTTCCGCGACAGGTCCGGAATGAGCAGGCGCGCTATGCCATAGGCGGCGAACTGGATGATCATCGCCGCGACGGCCCAGAGCACGCAGTCCGGGATGCTGCTGGCCTGCGAGATCGCCTGCTCCAGCGGCAGGGAGAAGCCGACGACATTGCCGCCGAGCGCGACGGCCGCCGAGAGATTGCCGCTCCGGATCAGGGCGATCTCGTCATGCGCGGTCAAACGCAGATAGATCGCCGAGAAGGCGGCGATCAGGGCGGAGCCGACGAAGAAATACAGGAGGAATGCGGGCAAGCCCGCCATCGAGATCGTCATGCCGCCCTGCCCCCGCTCCCATGCCGCTGCGCAGATTTCAGATCAGCGAAGCGGCATATTCTCAAGGTAGCAGGAAAAAGGCACAAGCCGTCATTTGAAAAGAGGATGCGCCTGGAGGCTGCCATGGTTCCTCGCAGCCTCAGAGCACCGGCCCGGAAAGTGAAATGCGATTCTCGGAAAAGCCGATGCGAAACCGAAGTGCCAGATCGTCAGTTCCGGCATTTGGTGGATTGGATCGAGCGTGAATCGTTCAGGTTCTGAAGCCCGGCGGTTGCAGATGGCTTCGTAGGGCGTGAGACCTTTGAGGGTCTTCAGGCGTCGGCCGAAATTGCAGGCGCTGACGACGTCTACAAGGTGACGTTCGAGCTGGTCGTGGCTGTCGGAATGACAACGCTTGACGGCCGCATCCTTGATCGCGCGGCTCCGCCGCTCGACCTGCCCGTTGGTCCAGGGGTGGAGTATCTCGGTGAAGCGATGCTTGATGCCGTTATCCCGGCAGAGCTTCACCAACCTTCCAGGAGCGAAAGGACTGCTCCATCAAAATCCGGAAAAACACCTAGAGGGAAACCACCGGCCGTCCGCTGCGGGCTGCAACCACCGCCAGCGCGGCATCGACCGCATTGGCGGCCGGGCTCGGGCCAGCCGAGCGCATGCTCGTTTCGACCTCGGCGAAGCCTTCGAGCTGAGCCTGCCGCTCCGGCCCCTCGATCAAGGCCGCAAGCAAATGGCGGCTCAGCGCCTCCGGCGTCGCATCATCCTGGATGAACTCCGGCATGATGCTGCGGCCGACGATCAGGTTCGGGAGGATCACGCTCGGCAGCTTGATCAGCCTTCGGGCGATCGCCGCCTCCCAGGCGGCGCCGCGATAAGCGGCCACGGCCGGAATCTGCGACAGGGCGAGCTCCAGCGTGACGGTGCCGGAGGTTGCAAGCGCGGCGCGGGCATTGCGGAAGGCTGCGAGCTTGGCCGCCTCCCCCGCGACGATCTCGGGCGCCACCGGCCAATGCGCGACCATCTCGGCTATCATCGGCTGCAGGCGCGCGACGGCCGGCAAAACGAAGCGTGCGCCCGGAACGGAGGCCGCCACCCGGGCCACCACCTCGCCATAGACCGGCAACATATGGGTGATCTCGGAGCGGCGGCTGCCCGGCAGGACCAGCACGAGCGGCCGCGCGACATCCTCCCGCATGTGCCGCTCGGTCTCTCCCGGGCGGAATTCCGCGAGCCGCTCCATCAGCGGGTGGCCGACATAGACCGTTTCGGGCCCGTGAAGCCGGGCCAGCGCTGCCGGCTCGAAAGGCAGCAGCGCCAGGATGCGATCGACATGCGGCGCCATGCGTCGGGCGCGCCCGGAGCGCCAGGCCCAGACGCTGGGGCAGACCCAGTGCACGATCGGGATGTCCGGCGCCCGCGCCCGCACCTTCTTCGCCACGCGCAGGCAGAAATCGGGGCTGTCGATCGTCAACAGCAGATCCGGCTGGAAGGCGACGATCCCGCGCGCCGCATCTTCCATCCGGCGCAACAGCAACGGCAGGCGGGCGATGACGGGGCCGAACCCCATCACCGCAATGTCCGACTGCGGGAAAAAAGATGTCAGCCCGGCTTCCGGCAGGCCGTGATCGCCGACGCCGCGCAGCTCGATCTCGCGTCCACCCAGCCGCTGGCGCAAGGCCGCCAGGAAGCGCAACGCCAGGGCATCGCCCGAGGCCTCTCCGGCGATGATGGCCAGGCGGAAAGGCCGCATCAGGCCATGCCCTCGACGAAGAGCCCGAGCCGGTCCGCCTGCCTGCCGAGCTCGCGACGATCGCCGACGAGAACCTGCCCAGCCTTGACGCCGATGCCGGACAGGCCAGCCTCGGCGGCACGGCGGAGCGTGTCCGGGCCGATCGCGGGCATGTCGACGCGCAGATCCTGCCCGCGCTTCGGCGCCTTGACGAGCATGCCATCGCCCTTGCCGATCTTGAGGCGCCGCCTCTCGCGCAAGTCGGCGACGCGCCCGATCATCGCGTCCGTCCCCTCGGCGGCCTCGATCGCGACCACGCGGTGATCCGCCAGGATCGCGGCCTGCCCCACATCGAAGGGCGACAAGGTGTCCAGAAGCGCGAAGCCGCGCTCCAGCGTCTGCCTCTGCTCGGGAGTGGCCTGCCGGCGCCCGAGAGGGCCAAGGGGGGCGGCCAATTCCGGGGCGATTTCGGCCGGCCCGCGCACCGTGAAGCCCTGCTGATCGAGAAAACGGACCACGGCGCTGAGCAGATGATCGTCGCCGCCGCGAAAGGCACGCGCGAAATAGGGCAGATACTTGACCGTCGAGACTTCCGGCCGCACCGCACTGAAGCTGGGGCGGGGCATGGCGCCGAGCATCACCACCTCGGTGACGCCGCGTCGCCGCATCTCGTCGAGCGCGCGGCCGAGCTGACCGGGACGAAAGGTCTGCACCTCGACATTGTGGAAAGCGGCGGGGTCGGCCGCCCCCTCGATCGCGATGACGAAGGGCGTGACGCCGCGCGCCGCCAGAATGTCGATCAGCCGAACAGGGTATTCGCCGCTACCCGCCATGAGCGCCAGCGAACCCGAGAGCGGAGGCGTGCCTTCGGCTTCCGGTCTCACCGTTCCGTCGGAGCGACGTCGTGCGGTGTGCAGAGCGCCTTGTCGCCACCTTCCCTGATGAAGTTCAGGATTTCATGGATCAGCGGATGGCTCGCGAACTCCGCCGCCACATCCTCGACACGCTCGGCCAAGGTCCCTTCATCGGCGAACAGCAGGCGATAGGCGCGGCGCAGTTCGTGGATCTGCTCGCGGGTGAAGTCGCGACGCTTCAGGCCGACCAGATTCAACCCGACCAGATGGGCGGGATTGTCGCGCACAGTGCCGAAGGGAATGACGTCGCTCAGCACGCCCGCGCCACCGCCGATGAAGGCATGGTCGCCGATACGGATGAATTGCTGCAGGCCGGCCCCACCACCGACGACGACGAAGTTCCCGACCGTCACATGACCGGCGCACATCACATTGTTCGAGAAGATGACGTTGTTGCCCAGCCGGCTGTCATGGCCGACATGGGAATTCGCCAGGAAGAAGCAGCGATCGCCGACGGATGTCACCATCCCGCCGCCTTCCGTGCCCGGATTCATGGTGACGCCCTCGCGGATCTGGCAGTCCGCGCCGATGGTCAGCGTCGAGGGTTCGCCGCGATACTTCACATCCTGAGGCGGGTGCCCGATCGAGGCGAAAGGATAGATGCGCGTGCGCGGGCCGACCGTCGTGCGGCCAGCCATCACGACGTGGCTGACGAGCTCGACGCCTTCGCCCAGCACGACATCGGGACCGACCGTACAGAACGGCCCGATCTTCACCCCCGCCCCGAGCTGGGCCTTGGGGTCGACGATCGCCATCGGGTGAATGAAAGGGCTCATCGGCACCGGATCCTGATCTTGCGACATCACAGGCGGTTCAGACGACCATCGCCGAAATCTCGGCCTCGGCGACCAGCGCGCCCTCGACACGGGCCTCGCCGCGGTAGAACCAGATATTGCGCTTGCGGGCCAGCTTGGTCAGGTGGAAACGCAGCGTATCGCCCGGAATGACCGGCTTGCGGAACTTGGCCTTGTCGATCGTCGTGAACAGGACGGTCTTGATCGGCTCCTCGCCGGCAGCGCGCGCATTCACGACAAGGACGCCTGCGGTCTGCGCCATGGCCTCGATCATCAGGACGCCCGGGAAGACCGGACGCTCGGGAAAATGGCCGGTGAACTGCGGCTCGTTGACCGTCACGTTTTTGATGCCGACGCCGGACTCGTCGCCGTTGATCTCGACGACCCGGTCGACCAGCAGGAACGGATAACGGTGCGGGATGCTGGCCATGATCTTCTGGATGTCGATCACACCCAGGGCCGTCGTCGCCTCGCTCATTGTCTGTCTTCTCCCGTGCGCCGTTCCTGAGCGGCGCCTCGTCTTTTCTTCAACATGGCCGATCGCGAAAACCGTGTCCGCAATCGGCAGCACTTGCAGAACCTTCCGCCCGTTTGCCGGAAACAGGGCGGCCTCGGCAACATAAATTTCGCCCCGCTTTCGCGGTGGTGGATCCCGGCCGCGCCGATGACGCCGGCCCGGCCAGGCTCAGTTGTCGGTCGTGTCGGATTTTCGGCCGCGCTTGGCGACCAGCATCTTGAGCAGGGCCGATTCGCGCGCCCAGGCGAGCGCCGGCTGAGCCGGGGAGCCACCGTAGCGCGCACCGCGCGGAACATCACCGGCAACGCCGCTCTGGGCCGCGATCTGGGCGCCGGCTCCAACCGTGAGGTGGCCCGCCAGACCGACCTGCCCGCCCAGCACGACGAAATCCTCAAGCGTCGAGGAACCGGCAAGGCCGGTCTGGGCGCAAATCACGCAATGGCGCCCGATGACGCAGTTGTGCCCGATCTGGACGAGATTATCGATCTTGGTGCCCTCGCCGATCACCGTATCGCGGCTCGCTCCGCGGTCGATGCAGCTGTTGGCGCCGATCTCGACATCGTCCTGAATAATGACGCGGCCGACCTGCGGCACCTTCATGTGCCCTTTCGGGCTCATCGCGAAACCGAAGCCATCCTGCCCGATCCGGGCGCCGGGATGGACGATCACGCGATTGCCGATCAAGGTCGCCTGGATCGTGCTGCCTGCTCCGATCGAGCAGTTGCGGCCGATGCGGACCTGCGGGCCGATCACCGCATGCGAGGCGATGACGGTGCCGGCGCCGATTTCGGCGCCCGGCCCGATCACCGCGCCCGGGTCGACCGTGACCCCGGGTTCAAGCACGGCGGTCGGATGAACGATGGCGCCCGGGGCCACGCCCTGGGAGGCGAAAACCGACTCGGGCCGCAAGGCGTTCGGAAAGAGCCGGGCCTGGACCTTGGCGAAGGCATGATAGGGCGCCGGCGTCACCAATGCGATGGTGCCTGCCGGGACGCGCTCGGCAAAGCGCGGCGAAACCAGGCACAAAGCGGCCTTCGTCGTGGCCAAGGCATCCGTGTATTTCGGGTTGTCCATATAGGCGAGGTCGGACGGCCCCGCCATTTCGAGCGCCGCCACGCCGGCGACGCGACGCGACGCATCGACGCCTTCAGGCAACGAAATGCTGCAAATGGCTGCGACCTCGCCGAAATCGAGCGAGGTCGCCATAGGAAAGAAGATCGGCTCTGCCATGATCAGGTCCGGAGCGGGGCGCAACGCCCCGCTGCGTCAGAAGCGGGTGCCACCCGAGAAACGGAAGGCCTGGAGACGATCGCCGCCGTACTTGGCCGACACCCCGGTCATCGGGTTGTAGCCCCACTGACCGTCATCCTTGGTCAGAGCGTAGGCGTAGTCGAACCGGATCGGACCAAGCGGCGACTGCCAGAGCAAGCTTACACCCACGGACGAGCGCAAGATGTTCTTGTCGCGAATACAACCGACGTTCGACTGGGCAGAACCCGGCTGAACATAGACAGCGTACTGACGGGCCTCCGACCCGGCCGGGCAGCCGGCAAAGGCCGGATTCGTAATAACGTTCGATCCGCCATCATAGTTGAACAGCGTGCCGGCGTCGGCGAAGAGCGCGCCGCGCAGGCCGATGTCGCGCGGCAGGCCCCAGATCGGGAACTGCACCTCGACCGTACCGCCGAAATAGGTGGTGCCACCCACGGCGTTGGCGGTCGGGTCGTTCAGCACGTCGCGCGGGCCGATGCCGGACGGGGCGAAACCGCGAACCAGTGTCGGTCCGAGGAAGTAGTGATCGACCATGCGAAGGTTGCCGCTGGTCGCCTGGACGTGGCCGCCCTGAACGCGGAGGAAGCCGACGACGTCGTCGAAAATCTCGCGATAGTAGCGCGCATCGGCCGCGACACGGAGGAACTTGGAGTCGCCACCGAGGCCGGCGAATTCCGGCTTCAGCTCCGCGACAAATCCATTGCGCGGGCTCTGCACGCTGTCGAGCGAATTGTAGTTGAAGTTCAGGCCGACGAGCGAAGTCAGGGTGTCGCCCTGCGCTTCCTTGACCGCCACCGTCGCTTCGCCGTTGGTCACGCAGTTATAGAGCGTGTTGGGACCGCCCGTCGGCGTGATGCCGGGGATCGGGAACGAGCAATCGTTATACGGGCGATTGTAGTCGTTCGGGATGTCGATCTGGGTCTGGTAGAGCGAGTAGCGCGGCGTGATCGAGAATTCTTCCGTGATCGGGAAGGTGAAGCGCAGCTGACCGCCCGTCACGCGGCTCTCGAAGCGGCCGGTGTTGTAGTTGTCGCTGAACTTCGAGAACAGATCGATACCCGCCGCAACGCGATAACCCAGGAAATAGGGCTCGGTGAACGAGAAATCGACACCCTGCGTACGCTGACCGAGCGTGCCGGCGATGCGGACGAACTGGCCACGGCCGAGGAAGTTCGATTCCGACAGCGAGACCTCGCCGATGACGCCGTCGGAGGTCGAGTAACCGCCGGCGATCGAGAACGAGCCGGTCGCCTTATCTTCGACGTCGATATTGACCACGACGCGATCCGGCGCGGAGCCCGGCTCGTTGGTGATGCGGACCTTGTTGAAGAAGCCGAGGTTGTTGAGACGACGCTCGGCGCGGTCGATCATGACCTTGTTGTAGGCATCGCCTTCACCGAGATCGAGCTCGCGGCGAACCACATAGTCGCGGGTGCGGGTGTTGCCGCGCACGTTGATGCGCTCGACATAGACGCGCGGCCCCTCGTCGACGACGTAGGTGATTCCGATCGTCCGGCCGGACGCATCGCGGTCGCCGCGCGGGCGAACCTGAGCGAAAGCGTGACCACGGCGAGCAACCTCGGTCGTCAGCGCGACGAGCGACTTCTCGACCGCCTCGGCGTTGTAGGTGTCGCCGGCAGAGGTCGCGACGTAGCGCTGGAGCGCCGCCTGGTCGACATCGCGCAGCGCGGAATCGACCGTGACGTTTCCGACCTTGTACTGCGGGCCTTCCTCGATCTGGATATCGATCACCCAGCCGCCGGCAGCATCGTCAAAGCGTGCCGTGTTGTTGACGATCTGGAAGTCGGCATAGCCGCTCTTCAGATAGAAGCGGCGGATAAGGTCGAGATCGGAACTGATCCGGTCCGGATCATAGACGTCCGACGACTTGATGAAGCTGAGGAAATTCGACTCGGTCGACGACATCAGGCCGCGCAGGCGGCTCGAGGAGTAAGCCTGATTGCCGCTGAAATTGATCGACTTGATGCCGGTCTTGCCGCTCTCGTTGATGGTGAAGACGACATCCTGGCGGCCGTTCGGCAGCGGCGCGATGCGGCCGCTGACCGAGGACAGGCCGTAGCCGGCGCGGCGATAGGCCTCGCGCAGACGCTCCACGTCCGAATCGATCAGCGCCTGGCTGAGCGGACCGCCGGCGCGCGTCTGCACCAGCGGCGAAAGCTGGTCGCCCTTCAGGCGGCGATTGCCCTCGAAGGCGACGCGGTTGACCGTGCCGTTCTGCTCCTGAACCGAAACGACGATCTGGGAGCCGCGGCGGCTGACCTGCACATTGGTGAACAAGCCAGTGGCAAGAAGGCTCTCGCGGATCTCCTGGGGGTTTTCCCGCCCGGCGGCATAGGAGCGGATCGTCTCCGCATCGACGCGCCGGTTGCCGTGGACCACCACGGCCTGCGCGAACGCTACACCACCACTCACGGCCAGCATCAAAGCCGAAAGTCCGATCGATCGAGAGAGCCGCAGTCTGGTCGGCCGGCTCTGTTGGGTCGACGTCATCGGGTCGCCTATTCCATTATCTCTGGTCACCGCCCCAAGCGGGGGCCGCCATCAGGAGACGGCAGCACGGGGACATTGCAGTCCAAACGCTTCTACAAAGTTTCCGACAGGGTGCAAACCGCGATCATCGTTAACAAAGGATTTTTAACGATCTCGTTGCCGGTAGGCCACGGAGCCTGCCCTGATTCCGCCGCAAAGTCCGGCGGCGCCGCATTATTCACAGCATCCCGCGGACATGGACGATGTCGTTCCAGGTCACGAACAGCATCAGCATGAGCACCAGCGCCAGCCCCACCCGGAAGCCGATCTCCTGCGCGCGGGGGCTCAAGGGGCGGCCCCGCAGCGCCTCGTAGAGATAGAACATCAGGTGGCCGCCATCGAGCATCGGCACCGGCAGAAGGTTCATCAAACCGATCGAGACCGACAGGATCGCGGCGAGATTGATCAGCCCCAGCAAGCCGCCGCTGGAGGCGACGAGGCCGGACACCTGCGCGATCCGAATCGGCCCCGAGAGCTGGTCCGTGGATTCGCGCCCCCTGAGCAGCTTGGCGATGTAGTCATAGGTCCGCGTGACCACGAACCAGGATTCGGACACGCCCGCACGCAGGGATTCGACCACGCCGAAATGCTGGGTCGTCCAGTCCTCGGGCTTCGGCGAGGCCTTGACCCCGATGACGCCGATGCGCTGCGTGCCCACCGGCGTCTTCATTTCGGACAGCGCCGGGGTGACCCACAGGTCCAGCATGCTGCCGCCGCGCTCCACCGTGATCGACAGGCGCTCCTCCGGCCTGATCGAAATGATGCGCTGCATCTCGGAGAAGCTCGCAACCTTCTGGCCGTCGATCGCCACCACGATGTCGCCGGCCTTCAGCCCGGCGCTTTCGGCCGCGCTGCCGGCCACGACCGCGTCGACGCGCGGAATCAGCACCTGCTTGCCGAAGAAGAACGTCGTCCCGGCGAAGATCGCGATCGCGAGCAGGAAATTGGCGATCGGACCGGCAGCGACGATCGCGGCCCGCTCGCCGATCGACTGGGCCGGCAGTGAGCGCGCGCGCGCCTCGGGCGTCATCCGCCCGACGGCGGCATCGTCGGGAGCGCTCGCCGCATCGGCGTCACCGGAGAACTTCACATAGCCGCCGAGCGGGATCAGCGCGAAACGCCAGCGCGTCCCGTGACGGTCCGTGAAGCCGAAGAGTTCCCGGCCGAAGCCGATCGAGAAGGTGTGGACATCGACGCCGCACCAGCGGCCGACGAGGAAGTGGCCGAGCTCATGGACGAAGACGACGAGGGTGAGGACGAAGAGAAACGGCAGCAGATAGCCCAGCGCAAAATGCCCGGCATTCCAAAGCGACGCTGCAAATTCCATCGAACTCTCCGTTCCTCGCCTCGAATGGCCGTTCAGCGCCGGGCGAGCCACGCCTGCCTGGATAACCGATCCTAGGTGACAGTGAACGATGCTTGCGACAAGAGCGAGGCGGCCCGCCGTCTGGAATCGTGGTCAATGGCGAGCGCCGCCGCGACATCCCCCGGCGCCCGCCCCCCGGCCGGCGCAGCCGCGCAGACGGCCTCGACCAAAGCGGGTATCCCGGAAAAGCGCAGCTTCCCCGCCAGGAAGGCCGCAACCGCCACCTCATTGGCGGCGTTGAGGACGGCCGGCATGGCGCCGCCTTCGCGCAGCGCCGCCGTGGCAAGGCCGAGCGCCGGGAAACGCTTCAGATCGGGGCGCTCGAAACTCAGCGGCGCGGAAGCCGCAAGATCGAGGAAGCGAGCCGGCGGCGCGTCGAGCCGGCCATCGATGCCGAGACAATGGGCAGCCGCCACCCGCATGTCCGGCACGGCCATGCCCGCGCTGACGGAGCCGTCCCGGAACGTGACCAGTCCGTGGACGATCTGCTGGGGGTGAACGAGGACGTCGAGTTGGCCGGCTTCCAGGCCGAACAGGAAACGGGCTTCGATTAGCTCCAGCCCCTTGTTCATCATGCTGGCGGAATCGACCGTGATCTTGGCGCCCATCGCGTAGTTCGGGTGCTTCAGCGCATCCTCGGGACCGGCGGCCGCGATGCGTTCCGCGCTCCAGGTCCGGAAGGGCCCGCCGGATGCCGTCAAGGTCATGCTGTGGATCGCCGAGAGCGGCTCCCCGCCGAGAACCTGGAACAGCGCGTTGTGCTCGGAGTCGAGCGGCAGCAGGCGCGCACCGACCTCGACTGCGCGGGCCATGACCGCCTCGCCGGCACAAACCAGGCTTTCCTTGTTGGCGAGCGCGATGGTTCGGCCCGGGGCAAGCGCGGCGAAGGTCGCTTCCAGCCCGGCAGCACCGGAGATCGCGCTGACGACGATATCGGCGGGGCGGGCAACCGCCTCCAGCACCGCGGAGCGCCCTGCTCCGCTCGCAATTCCGGTGCCGGCCAACGCATCCCGCAGGAGCTGCCCGCAGCTTTCGTCCGCCAGTGCGGCGAAGGATGCGCCGGTTTCGACCGCGACCTGCGCCAGCGCCGACGCATCACGGCCACCGACCACGGCCGCGATCGCGAGACGCTGCGGGTTCTCGGCGACGACATCGCGGATCGAGCGTCCAACGGAGCCGGTGGCTCCGAGCAGGGTCACGGTACGAAGCGGCATCGGGTCAGATGTTGAGGTGGATGGCGAAGAGCGCAAGCCCCGCCAGAACGAGGACAGCCCAATAGCCATCGAGCCGGTCCAGGAAGCCGCCATGCCCGGGGATGAGGTTGCTCGAATCCTTCGTGTCGAAGCGACGCTTCAACGCGGATTCGAACAGGTCGCCCGCCTGGCTGACGATCGACCCCGCCAGCGACGCGGCGACGATCGGCCCGGCGGCTGAGAGCGCGCCCATGGACGGCGACAGCCGCCAGACGAGATAGCCGCCCAGCATTCCCGCAGCCGCTCCGCCGATCGCCCCCGACCAGGTCTTCTTGGGGCTGACGCTCGGCATCAGCTTCGGGCCGCCGAATTTGCGGCCGGTGAAATAGGCGCCGATATCCGTGAGCCAGACGACCGCGAAGCTCCACAGGATCAGCGCCAGCCCGATGCCGGGCAGATCCCGCAGCGCCGGGGTGATGAGCGCGAAGGCGAGCGCATAGGCAACGCCGCAGAGCTCGAGCCCCAATCGCGAGCGCAGGAAGGGGGTCGCAAGCGCGCCCAGCAGTGCCGCCGCGGCCGCCGTGCCGGCCAAGGCAGCCGGGCTGGCAGAGGAGAAGGTCAGGGCAAGACCGGCAACGGCGACAGCGATGCCGACCGCGATCGCATTGCTGCGGCTGACGATCGCGAGCCATTCATACGCCACGACGCCGGCGACCAAAATCCAGAGCAGGCGAAACGGCCAGCCGCCCCAGATCGTCGCCAGCAGGACCAGCGCCGCGAGGACGAGCGCCGAAAGGACCCTGAGCTTCAGCTCGCTCGGGCCCTGTCGCGGCGCGGTTGGAGCGGGCTCATTCACGCGACGCTCACGCTGCGGCCTGCGGGAGCCGTCACGCCGCCGAAGCGGCGCTCACGCTGCCTGTATTGCGCCAGCGCCTCCTCGAAGGCGGCGCGGTCGAAATCCGGCCACATCACCGGCGCGAAGATGAACTCGGCATAGGCCGCCTGCCAGAGCAGGAAATTGGAAATGCGCGTCTCGCCGGAGGTGCGGATCACCAGCTCCGGATCGGGCAGGTCATGAGTGTCCAGGTGGCGGGCGATCGCGGCCTCGTCGATCCCGGCCGGGTCGAGCCGGCCAGCGGCCGCTTCGCTCGCAAGCCGGCGGGCTGCACGCACGATTTCGTCGCGCGAGCCGTAGTTGAAGGCGATCACCAGCACGAGGCCGGTATTGGCGCTGGTGCTGGTCTCGGCATGCTCGACGAGCCGGCGCAGGTCGGCGGCGAGATCCTCGCGGTTGCCGATGATCCGGACCCGGACATTGGCGGCCGACAGCTCGGCCAGGTCCTTCTCGACGAAGTGCCGGAGCAGCCCCATCAGGAAGGAGACTTCCGCATGGGGACGACGCCAGTTCTCGGTCGAGAAGCTGTAGAGCGTCAGGACCGAGATGCCGAGATCGCTGGCGTTGCGAACCGTGCGCCGAAGCGCCTCCAGCCCGCGGCGATGGCCTTCGTGCCGCGGCAAGCCGCGCATCTGCGCCCAGCGGCCATTGCCGTCCATGATGATGGCGACGTGGGCCGGATTGGACACATCTGCCTCGCGCTGACCGGATGACATGCGGATGAGCCTCGCTCGGCCGTGACCGAAAAGGCGCGGGAACCAGCCCGCGCGGGGGATCAGACGTGCAGGATTTCCTTTTCCTTCGCCGCAAGCGCCTGGTCGATCTCGGCGATGTGCTGATCGGTCGCCTTCTGGACGAGGTCCGAATTGCGGGCAGCATCGTCCTTGGTCATGTCGCCGTCCTTCTCCAGCTTCTTGACGACGTCGATGCCGTCGCGGCGGACGTGGCGAACGGCGACCTTGGCCTCCTCGGCATATTTATGCGCGACCTTGACCATCTCCTTGCGGCGCTGCTCGTTCAGCTCCGGGATGCGGATGCGCAGCACCTGCCCTTCCGTCTGCGGGTTGAGGCCGAGATCGGATTCGCGCACCGCCTTGTCGACGGCCTGGACCATCGAGCGGTCCCAGACCTGGACGCTGAGCAGGCGCGGCTCCGGCACGCTGACGGTGGCAAGCTGGCTGAGCGGGGTGCGAGCGCCATAGGCCTCGACCATGATCGGATCGAGCATGTTGGCGGAGGCGCGGCCGGAGCGCAGCGAGGCGAGATCGCCCTTGAAGGACTGCACCGCACCGGCCATGCGGCGCTTGATGTCGGCGAGGTCGAACGTCGTCTGGGCCATTTCAATCGGGACCTTGCAGGTGATTCAAAATCGGCGCGACCATGGCGGCGGGGCCGCGCAGGGTCAAGATTGACAATTCGAACAGCATTTTCCCCCGCAATGAGCAAGGGAAAAGCGTCAATGCGGGCAGAACATGGCCGGTTGGCGGCGCAACCCGCTAGTTCGCAGCCTCCGGATGCCCATCTCACCCTAGGGGTCGGCTCGCCTGCCGGCCAGCACCGTCCGCAAGGAACCGTGGAGAAAACCGTGCCTCGCCTCAACAGCATCGTCGAGACCGCGCTCTATGTCGACGACCTCGACCGCGCCCGCGCCTTCTACGAGGATAAGTTCGGCCTCGCGCCTCTGCTCAAGACGAAGACCCTCTTCGCCTATGATGTCGGAGGCACGAATGTGCTGTTGCTGTTCCTGCGCGGCGCCTCGCTCCAGACCCAGCGCTCGGCCGGCGGCACCATCCCGCCGCATGACGGCAGCGGGCCGCTCCATATCGCCTTCGCGATCGAGGCCGATGAGCTCCCCGCCTGGGAGCGGAAGCTAGAGGAACTCGGCATCGCCGTGGAGGGGCGCATGCAATGGGAGCGCGGCGGCACGAGCCTGTATTTCCGCGATCCGGACGGGAATCTGCTCGAACTGGCGACGCCCGGCCTGTGGCGGACCTACTGAAAGAGACGCCTCAGGGCGTCACATAAGTCGCCCTGCCCTCGCCGCGCAGGACGGCGGCGAGCATGCCGGGCTCGGCGATGGAGAACACCACGATGGTCAGGCTCGCGTCGCGGGCGAGCGCGAAGGCGGCGGTGTCCATCACCTTGAGGTCGCGCTTGATGGCGTCCTCGTGGGTCAGCGTCTCGTAGCGGGTCGCGCTCGGGTCCTTCTTCGGATCGGCGCTGTAGACGCCGTCGACCTGCGTCGCCTTGAGCAGATGGCTGCAGCCGAGTTCGGCCGCGCGCAGCGCCGCACCGGTATCGGTGGTGAAATACGGGTTGCCGGTGCCGCCGCCGAGAATCACGACCTTGCCGTTGCTGAGATGGTCGAGGGCGCGCTTGCGGGCATAGCTCTCGCAGAGCGAGGGCATCGGCACGGCCGACATGGCGCGGGCCGGAGCGCCGGCCGCCTCGATGGAATGCTCCAGCGCCAGCGCGTTCATGACCGTGCCGAGCATGCCGATCGAATCGGCGGTGGTGCGGTCGAGGCCCTTGTTGAGGCCCTGGACGCCGCGGAAGAAGTTGCCGCCACCGACGACGATGCCGATCTCGACACCCTCGCGCGAGGCGTGGGCGATGTCGGCGGCGAGAGCGGTGAGCGTGCCGCCGTCGAGGCCGTTTCCGACAGGTCCCGCAAGGGCTTCACCGGAGAGCTTCACGAGAACGCGTTGGGGTCTCATCGATGTCTCTCCGTCATGCTGTAGCCCGCCGCGAATCGAGACGGGCTTGTCTTCCTACAAAAAAGGCCGCGCGGTGCGCGGCCTTTCTGTCACTTGAAGCAGAGCTTGTCAGCCCGTGGTGCCGCCGGCGGCAGCGACCTCGGCCGCGAAGTCCTGCTCTTCCTTCTCGATGCCCTCGCCGAGCGCGAAGCGAGCGAAGCCGGTGAGCTTGACCGGAGCGCCGACCTTGCCCTCGATCTCCTTGAGGACCTGCGAGACCGACTTCGAGCCGTCATGGATATAGGCCTGCTCGAGCAGGCAGTTTTCCTTGGCGTAGCTCTTCAGGCCGCTCTCGGTGATCTTGGCGAGGACATGCTCGGGCTTGCCGGCGTTCTTCTCGGCCAGGATCGCCTTCTCGCGCTCCAGCACGTCCGGGGCGACCGAAGCGAGATCGAGCGCGACCGGGTTCGTCGCGGCGACATGCATGGCGAGCTGGCGGCCGAGCGTGGCGAGCTCGTCCGACTTGGCGGTCGTCTCAAGCGCGACGATGACGCCGATCTTGCCGAGGCCGTCGGCGATCGCGCCATGGACATAGGAGCCGATCACGCCCGAGGAGACCTTGAGCGAAGCGACGCGGCGCAGCGTCATGTTCTCGCCGATGGTGGCGATGGCGTTGGCGATCGCCTCCTGCACGGTGCCGCCGCCCGGATAATGGTGGCCGAGCAGCGCCTCGACGTCGCCGCCACGCTCCAGCGCGACATCGGCGATGGTCTTGGCGAGCGCCTGGAATTCCGGGTTGCGCGCGACGAAGTCGGTCTCGGAGTTGACCTCGACCACGACGCCCTCATGGCCCTGCACGGCGACGGCGACGAGGCCCTCGGCGGCGACGCGGCCGGCCTTCTTGGCGGCCTTGGCGAGGCCCTTGGCACGCAGCCAGTCGATGGCGGCCTCAAGGTTGCCGTCGTTCGCGGAGAGCGCGGTCTTGCAGTCCATCATGCCCGCGCCGGTCTTGTCGCGGAGTTCCTTAACGAGTGCGGCGGTGATCGCTGCCATTGTCTCAAGTCCTTGCTGTCGTTGCGGCGCTGGCCCGGTGGCCGGCCGCGGATCGGATGTCCGGACGCCTTATGGGGAAACGCCGACGCTCCGTTTCCGGCCGTCGGCGCTGTTTGGCGTCAAATCGAGAGCCTGATTGCGACGCGCGGATGACGCGCCGCCATCACGCAGCCTGATCAGGCGTCGACGAGCTCGCGGGCCTGGGCAACCCAGCCCTCGCGCTCGATCTTTCCACCGAGCTTGAGGTCGTGATCGACCTTGGTCACGTCGGCCGGCGACATCGCCGCGATCTGCCAGAAGTGGAAGATGCCGCCATCGTTCAGCTTCTGGACGGCGTCGGGGCCCATGCCGGAGAGCTTGGTCAGATCGTCCGGGGCGCCGCGCGGAGCGGTCAGCGTCTCGAAGGAGCCGGTGGCGGCCTCGAGAGCCTCCTCGACGACCGGAGCCTCGGCGGCGCCGAGATCGATGCCATGGTCGCCCGAGGCGCGGCCAATGCCGTCGATCGCCGAGCGGGCGATCAGGTCGCAATAGAGCTGGATGGCGCGGCCGGCGTCGTCATTGGCCGGAACCGGGAAGGTGATGCCGTCCGGATCCGAGTTCGAGTCGACGATCGCGGCAACCGGGATGCCGAGGCGCTGAGCCTCCTTGATCGCCAGCTGCTCCTTGTTGGTGTCGATCACGAAGATCATGTCCGGCACGCCGCCCATGTCCTTGATGCCGCCGAGCGCCTTCTCGAGCTTATCGCGCTCGCGCGCCAGCATCAGGCGCTCTTTCTTGGTCAGGCCCGAGCCGCCGCCGTTGAGCAGCTCGTCGACCTTGCGCAGGCGCTGGATCGAGGCCGAGATGGTCTTCCAGTTGGTCAGCATGCCGCCGAGCCAGCGGGAGTTGACGTAGTACTGGGCCGAACGCTTGGCCGCATCGGCGATGGCGTCCTGCGCCTGGCGCTTGGTGCCGACGAAGAGAACGCGACCGCCCTTGGCGACGGTGTCCGACACGGCCTGCAGGGCGCGATGCAGCATCGGCACCGACTGCGACAGGTCGAGGATGTGGATGTTGTTGCGGACGCCGAAGATGTACGGGGACATCTTGGGGTTCCAGCGGTGCGACTGGTGGCCGAAGTGGGCACCGGCCTCGAGAAGCTGGCGCATGGAGAAATCAGGCAGAGCCATGGTATTCTTGTCCTTCCGGTTGAGCCTCTGGAGCGTGAATGAACAGGCATAAGCTGCCGCGTCACCGGAACACCTCCGAATGAGGTGGTACGCTCCATGTGGGATGGCCTGCGCCTTACAAGGGATGGCGCCGTATTGCAAGCCGGCCCGGCCAGAAAACCGAGGGCGCGACCTGATGAGACCCATGCGGATGCCGCATGGGCCGATTTCACAGGCAACAGCAGGCAATGGTGTCCAGCCTCGCCTCACTGAGGCAGCTTGGCACCCATCTGCTTGATGAGATCGCCGATCTGCTTGCAATAGGCGGCCGGCGTGGCGTTCTGGGCCTTGGTGATCGTCTCGAGGTCCTGCTCGATGCCCATGGCCGACAGGGTGCCCTTGCGGCCGGCGGCCTCCGCGGCGTCTCCACCGCTGACATCGGCGGGCGCGGGAATGAGGGCGATCAGCTTCTTCTGGATCTCGGCCGCGGAAGCATCAATGTGCCCCTTGTCGGCGCAATAGCCGAGAATGCCGAGCTGGTTGCGGGCAGCCTGGTAGGCGACCTTGAGCTGGTCGGCCTGGCTCTGGGCGGCGGCCGGGACAACGGATGCGAGTACGGCCCCGGCCACTCCGGCGATCAACGACTTGTAAAAGTTCATACTGGATATCCTCAGGCTAATATGTTCCCAAGCAAGCAATCATGCTCGCCTCCCACCGCACCCTGACTAGTCCCTGCACTCCTCTGCCTCAATCGGGGGCCATGCAGACCGGGTACGGCGCCGGACGCAGATGCGGTCTGCGGCTATCCCCCGGCTCGTTCCGGCAAGACGGACCGGCATGAGCTTGCCTCTCGACCTCAGGACAATCTTCGTCACCGGCGCGCTGACCTGTTTCATCATCGGCGCGATGCAGTTGATGACCTTCGCGACCGGCCGCTTCACCCGCAGCCCGGTCTGGTGGGGCACGAGCAGCCTGTGCATCGGGGTCGGCCTGCTCGGCGCCGCCTTCCGCGGCGCGATTCCGGATCTGCTCTCGATCGAATTCGCCAATACCGCGATGCTGGCCGGCTGCCTGCTGCTCCTGTTCGGCATCCGCCATTTCGGCGGCCGCGAACTGCACTGGTTCGGCTTCGGCGCGACCCTGCTCGCCGTGTGGATCCTGCTCTCGCTCTCACCCGGCGAACAGGGATATTCCGCCCGCGTGCTGATCGTCGCAGCCGTGATGGCCTTCTGCGATGCCGCCATCGTGCGCGAAGCCATCCGCCTCGCCCGGCAGGAGAAGCTGCGCTCGGCCTGGCTCCTCGCCATCCTCTTCGCCCCGACGGTCCTCATCTATGCCGGGCGGATCGTGCTGGCCGCGCTCGATCAGGTCGGCAGCACGCTGTTTCCCGCAAACTCCGGGGCGAATGCCTGGCTTGCCGCCATCGGCGTCTCCTTCATCGTCCTGCGCGGCCAGGCGCTGCTGCTGCTGGCCGCCGAGCGCTCCAACCGGATGCTGGCCGCCCTCGCGCGCCGCGACCCGCTCACGGGCGCGATGAACCGCTCCGGCGTCGAGCAATGGCTGGACGGGCAGATGCGCAGCCCCCGCCCCGACGGCGTACGGGCTTCGATCCTTCTGGTCGACATCGATCACTTCAAGGCGGTCAACGACACGCACGGCCATGCCGCGGGCGACGAAATCCTGCGGGTCTTCGCGCATGCCGTGCGGGGCCAGCTACGCAGCGGCGACGTCCTCGTCCGGCAAGGCGGCGATGAATTCGCGATCATCCTTCCCGATATCGGCGTGCGCGAGGCGGTACGGGTGGCCGAGCGGATTCGCGGCGTGTTCAAGGACGCGCTGGTCGAGTTCACCGAATTGCCGGGACCGCCGACGCTCAGCATCGGCGTCGCCGAAAGCGACCTGCGAGCCCGCGGCCTCGACCAGCTGCTGGCGGAGGCCGACGAAGCGCTCTACCGCGCCAAGCGGCTCGGCCGCGACCGCGTCCAGGCGCAGCTCAAGCCGATCGAGGCTTAACCGGATCCGTCCGTGCCGAAAACCGCATTCAGCCCAATAACCTATCGCAGCTCGACGCTGACGACGCCCGGCGCAGCGCGCACCGCATTGGCGATCTGCTGGTTGATCGGGAACTTGCCCGGCAATTCGATTTCGACCTCCTGGGCGCCATCGTCGAGGATCATGACGATCGAGACCTTGCCCTCGGCGCGGACGGCCTCGCGCGGGCGGATGCGCTCGGCGATCGAAGCCACCGCCTTGTCGTCGCGCAGATAGATCAGGAGGTCCTGCTTCTGGCGCGAGGCGAGATCGTCCAGCACCTCGACATCCTCGATGCGCGGCCTGACCTCTTCGCCGTCGAGCACGGCCGAGAGGCGCAGGACAAGCGCCCGGCCCGGCTCCAGCAAGTCGCGGAAGCGCATCAGCCCTTCCGAGAACAGCACCGCCTCGAACTGGCCGCTCGGGTCGGACAAATTGACGATGCCCATCTTGGAGCCGGACTTCGTGCGCCGCTCCGACTTGTCGATGACCGAAACCGCGACCTTGCCGACGCCGGTGCCATTGACCTTCACCGTCTGGGCGAAATCGGCATAGCGCTGCACGCGCAGCCGCTTCAGCACATGCTCGTAATCGTCGAGCGGATGGCCGGACAGGAAGAAACCGACGGCCTCATGCTCGCGCTTGAGCTTCTCGGCCGGCGCCCAGGGCTCGACCTGCGGGATGCGGAAGGCTTCCTGGACCACCCCGCCGCCGAGCAGATCGAACTGGCCGGCGGCGGCCTCGTCGCGCGTGCGGTTGGACAGCGCCAGCATGCCGTCGATCGCCGCCATGGCGCGCGCCCGATCCTCCTCCAGCTCGTCGAGCGCGCCGGCGGCGATCAGGGCTTCCAGCGTCCGCCGGTTGACGAGTTTCGTGTCGATCCGGCGGGCGAGATCGGCAAGGTCGCGGAAGGGGCCGCTCGCCGCCCGTGCCGTCACCACCGCTTCCACGGCCGCACGGCCGACGCCCTTGATGGCACCGAGCGCGTAGAAGATCTTGCCCTCGGCCACGTCGAACTCGACGCCGGAGCGGTTGATCGCCGGCCGCTCGACCTTGATGCCGAGCCGTTCCGCGTCGCGACGGAATTCCGAGAGCTTGTCGGTATTGCCCATGTCGAGCGTCATCGACGCCGCCAGGAACTCCACCGGGAAATTCGCCTTCAGATAGGCGGTCTGGAAGGCGACGATGGCGTAGGCGGCCGCGTGGCTCTTGTTGAAGCCGTAGTCGGCGAATTTGGCGAGGAGATCGAAGATCTCGGAGGCGATGTCCTTCTTGATGCCGCCCTCGATCGCGCCCTTCACGAAGCGATCGCGCTGGGCGTCCATCTCCGCCTTGATCTTCTTGCCCATGGCGCGGCGCAACAGGTCGGCTTCGCCGAGCGAATAGCCCGAAAGCGCCTGCGCCACCTGCATCACCTGTTCCTGATAGACGATGATGCCGTGGGTCTCGCGCAGATAGGGCTCCATGCCGGGATGGAGATAGGTCGGATCCTCCAGCCCGAGCTTGCGGCGGCAATAGGTCGGGATGTTGTCCATCGGCCCCGGCCGGTAGAGCGCCACCAGCGCGATCAGATCCTCGATGCGGTCGGCCTTCATCTCGACCAGGGCCTTGCGCATGCCGACCGATTCCACCTGGAACACGCCGACCGTCTCGCCGCGGGCCAGCATGGCGTAGGTCGTCGGGTCGTCGAAGGGCAGCTTGGCGAGATCGATATGGATGTCGCGCTGGGCGATGAGCTTCACCGCCGTGGTCAGCGTCGTCAGCGTCTTGAGGCCGAGGAAGTCGAACTTCACCAGCCCCGCCTGCTCGACCCATTTCATGTTGAACTGGGTGACGCGCATGCCGGTGCGCGGATCGACCGAGAGCGCGACGAGCTGTTCGAGCGGACGATCGCCGATCACCACGCCTGCCGCGTGAGTCGAAGCATGCCGGTGAAGCCCTTCCAGCTTCTGGCCAATTTCCAGCAGGCGGGAGACGATCGGTTCGTCTTCGGCCGCCTGCTGCAGCTTCGGCTCGCCCTCGATGGCATCCTTCAGCGAAATTGGCTTGGCCGGGTTCTGCGGCACGAGCTTGGTCAGCTTGTCGACCTGGCCATAGGGCATTTCGAGCACGCGGCCGACGTCGCGCAGCACGCCGCGCGCCAAGAGCGTGCCGAAGGTGATGATCTGCGCGACGCGCTCCTGGCCGTAATGGTGCTTGACGTAGTCGATCACCTCTTCGCGCCGGTTCTGGCAGAAGTCGATGTCGAAGTCCGGCATCGAGACGCGGTCCGGATTGAGAAAGCGCTCGAAGAGCAGGCCGAAACGCAGCGGATCGACGTCGGTGATGGTCAGCGCATAGGCGACGAGCGAACCCGCGCCCGAGCCGCGACCCGGGCCGACCGGAATGTCATGGGCCTTGGCCCATTTGATGAAGTCCGAGACGATCAGGAAGTAGCCCGGGAACTTCATCCGGGTGATGATCGAAAGCTCGAAATCGAGGCGCTTGTCATAGTCCTCGACCGTGAAGCCCTCGGCCGGGCCGTGCTTGGCGAGCCGCGCCGCCAGGCCGGCACGGGCCTGCTCTTGAAGCTCCTCGGCCTCGTCGCGTCCCTCCTCGCCGAAGCGCGGCAGGATCGGCTTGCGCGTCGAGACGCGCCAATGGCAGCGCATCGCGATCTCGACCGTGTTCGCCAGCGCCTCCGGCAGATCGGCGAAGCGCTTCCGCATCTCGGCGCGCGAGGCGAAATAGTGCTCCGGCGTCACGCGCCTGCGTTCGCCGTCCGAGACGAGCCGGCCCTCTGCCACGGCGAGCAGCGCGTCATGCGCGTCGAAATCCGCGGGCTTGGCGAAGAACGGCTCGTTGGTCGCGACGATCGGCAGGTCGGCGTCATAGGCGAGGCGCAGGAGATGCGCCTCCAGCGCGGCCTCCCCATCCCCGCCATGCCGCTGGATCTCGACATAGAGCCGGTCGCCATAGATCCCGGCAAGCGTCGCGAGGCGGGACGTCGCCAGCGGCAATTGACCGTTGCGCAGTGCGACGTCGACCGGCCCGTCCTGACCGCCGGTCAGGGCGATCAGCCCGGCGTTGAAGGCGGAGAGCCGCTCGACCGTGGTGACAGGTTGTCCGGCGCCGCCGGTCGCCAGCGCGGCTTCGCTGACGAGCTTCATCAAATTGCCGTAGCCGGCCTCGTTCATCGCGAGCAGAACGATATGCGGCAAACGTTGCGGCTGCGCCGGCCTGCGGCCGCCCTCGTTGTCGTCGGCGAACTCGACCGAGACCTGCACGCCGACGATCGGCTGCAAGCCCGAGCCCGCCAGCTTCTCGGAGAATTCGAGCGCACCGAAGAGATTGTCGCTGTCGGTCAGCGCCAGAGCCGGCTGGCCGTCGGCCGCGGCGAGCTTCGAGAGCGTCGCGATGGTCATCGCGCCTTCGAGCAGCGAATAGCTCGAATGGACATGGAGGTGGACGAAGCCGATGTCCTGGAGAACGCGCGCCTCGCCAGCTTCCCGACCCATACCTTGCTCCCATCGTCGCCGCCGCGCGACTCGCCTTGTCCGTCCTCCTTATGAAACCTCGGCGCGGGCGGCGTCGAGGGTTCCGTGAGCGTGCTGTGGATGGCTCCTGCCGCTTTCAGACATGCGGCCCGGAGAAGATCGCGGCCCAGAGCCAGATCATGCCGAGGAAGACGCCGAGCGAGGCGATCTCGGCAAGGCCGGCGGCGAATTTACGCGCTGCAGTCATGAGAACCTCCGTCGTTCTTGGTAAGTTCATATTAGTTCATGATTTGTTCTCGTCAACTGATGTGGTGGAGAGGCACGGCCTTGGTCGCCCAAAGAGTCAATGATTGCTTAACGGCGGGAGCATGCGGCACATCGCGCCGTGGAGAGCTGCGTCAGACTCGGGCTTGATCCGAGCATCCCCCGCCGGATGAGGCATCCGAATGCTCCGCGTCCGGCAATTCTCGGGGCGCCGCCTCGCTTCGCCCGAGAATGACTCGTTGACCATTCAGCCGAGGGGTACGACCAATCCCTCGCGGATCGTCACCTGCCGGTCCATCTGGCGCGCCAGTTCGAGGTTATGCGTCGCGATCAGCGCCGCCAGCCCGGATGCGCGCGCCAGCGCCAGCAGCGTCCCGAAGACGTGCTGGGAGGTGTGCGGATCGAGATTGCCGGTCGGCTCGTCGGCCAGCAGCAGGCGCGGGCCGTTGGCGACGGCCCGGCCGATGGCGACGCGCTGCTGCTCGCCGCCCGAGAGTTCGCCCGGCAAATGATCCAGCCGCTCGCCAAGGCCGAGGAAGGTCAACAGTTCCGCCGCCCGCTCCTCCGCCGTGCCACGCGGCAAGCCGCGGATGCGCTGCGGCAGCACGACGTTCTCCAGCGCCGTGAACTCGGGCAGGAGATGGTGGAACTGATAGACGAAGCCGATCTCGGTGCGGCGCAGCCGCGTGCGTCCGGCATCGTCGAGCTTGGTCGTGGCAAGCCCGCCGACGAAGACCTCGCCGGCATCCGGCTTCTCGAGCAGGCCGGCAACATGCAGCAGCGTCGACTTGCCGGTGCCGCTCGGCGCGACCAGCGCCACGACCTCGCCCGGCCAGAGCGCGAAATCGGCCCGGCGCAGCACTTCGAGCGGCGCGTCGCTCTGCGGATAGAAGCGCTCGACCTGCGAGAGGAAGAGCGCGGGCATCTCTTGCGCCATCGGCTCAACCCATCCTGAGAGCTTCGACCGGATCGAGGCGTGCCGCCTTCCAGGCCGGGTAGAGCGTCGCCAGCAGCGACAGCGTCAGCGCCATCAGTACGACGCTCACCACCTCCCGCCAGTCGATGACAGAGGGAATGTCGCTGAGGAAGCGCACGGTCGGGTCCCAGAGATTGGCGCCGGTGATCCAGTTCAGCGCTGCCATGATCGACTTGATGTTGTTGGCGAAGAGCACGCCAAGGATGAGCCCGGCGAGCGTGCCGATGACGCCGATCGCCGCCCCGGTGATGAGGAAGACGCGCAGCACCGTGCCGCGCGTCGCCCCCATGGTGCGCATGATGGCGATGTCGGCGGTCTTGTCCTTCACCAGCATGATCAGGCCGGAAACGATGTTGAGCGCCGCCACCAGCACGATCAGCGTCAGGATGATGAACATCACGTTCCGCTCGACTTCCAGCGCGTTGAAGAACGAGCGATTGCGCTGGCGCCAGTCCGAAAGCACGAGCGGGCGCGGCGCATCGGCCTCGATCGCATCGCGCACGGTCTGTGTCCGGTCGGGATTGTCGACGAAGATCTCGATGACGTTCACATCGCCGTCGCGGTTGAAATAGGCCTGACTCTCCGCCAGCGGCATGTAGACGAAGGTGCCGTCGAACTCGGTCATGCCGATCTCGAAGATCGCCTTGACCGGATAGGCCTTGATGCGCGGGGCCGTACCGAAGGGGGTCGAGGCGCCCTGCGGCGAGACCAGCGTCATCGAGTCGCCGACCTGGATGCCGAGCGCATTGGCGAGGCGGCGGCCGATGGCGACGCCGGGTGTCGTATCGAAGCCGTCGAGCGTGCCGGCCTTGACGTTCCCGCCGATGAAGGGAATCGCCTTGATATCGGCCTCGCGCACGCCGCGGACCAGCACGCCGTTGTTCCCGGTCTGCGAGGAGGCGAGCGCCTGCCCCTCGACGAGCGGGATCGCAAGCCTGACGCCGGGGATCTTGGCGAGTTTCTGTGCGACGATATCGTAATCGTCCAGCGGCCGGTCGATCGGCGTGGCGAAGATGTGCCCGTTCACGCCGACGATCTTCTCCAGCAGCTCCTTGCGGAAGCCGTTCATCACCGACATCACGATGATCAGCGTCGCGACGCCGAGCAGGATGCCGAGGAAGGAGAAGCCGGCGATCACCGAGACGAAGCCCTCGCGCCGGCGCGTGCGCAGGTAGCGCCCGGCCAGCAGCCATTCGAACCCGGCGAAGGCTTTCGTCCCGGTCGGAACGGCAGCGTTGTCGGCAACGACGCTCATGCTGCTGCTCTCGCCATGCGGGGATCTTTGGCGCGGTGCTGCGTCACGCCGACCGGCCCTTGAAGCGGTCGAGCGCAGCGTCCAGCGAGACGAGTTCGCGCTCGCCGCCGGCACGGCGCTTCAGCTCGACCTTGCCCTCGGCCAGCCCCTTCGGGCCGACGATGATCTGCCAGGGCACGCCGATCAGATCGGCGGTGGCGAATTTGGCGCCGGGCCGATCGTCGGTGTCGTCGAGCACGGCGTCGTAGCCCCTGGCGAGCAGGTGCTTGTAGATCTGCTCGGCTGCGCCGTCGGTCGCCGCATCGCCGACCTTGAGGTTGATGACCGCGACATCGAAGGGCGCGATCTCGTCCGGCCAGACGATGCCGGCATCGTCATGCCCGGCCTCGATCAGCGCGGCGACGAGACGGCTCGGGCCGATGCCGTAGGAGCCGCCATGCAGCAGCACGGGCTGGCCGTCCGGCCCAGCCACCGCCGCGCCCATCGGCTCGGAGTATTTCGTGCCGAAATAGAAGATGTGGCCGACCTCGATGCCGCGCGCCGACACGCGCTTCTCTTCCGGAACCGCCTCGAAGGCGGCCTTGTCGTGCATTTCCTCGGTCGCGGCGTAGAGGCTCGTCCACTTGTCGAAGACGCCCTGCAGGCCGGCGACGCTGTCGAAATCGGTGTCGGCCGCCGGCGTCTCGAAAGTCAGGTAGTCGCTGTGGCAGAAGACCTCGCTCTCGCCGGTCGAGGCGAGCACGATGAACTCGTGGGAGAGATCGCCACCGATCGGGCCGGTATCGGCCTTCATCGGGATCGCCTTCAGGCCCAGCCGCGCGAAAGTGCGCAGATAGGCCGTGAACATGCGATTATAGGCGTGGCGCGCCGCGTCCTTGTCGAGATCGAAGGAATAAGCGTCCTTCATCAGGAACTCGCGCCCGCGCATCACGCCGAAGCGCGGACGGACCTCGTCGCGGAACTTCCACTGGATGTGATAGAGATTGAGCGGCAGGTCCTTGTAGGACTTGACGTAGGAGCGGACGATCTCGGTGACCATCTCCTCGTTGGTCGGGCCATAGAGCATGTCGCGCTCATGCCGGTCCTTGATGCGCAGCATCTCCTTGCCATAGGCGTCGTAGCGCCCGCTCTCGCGCCAGAGATCGGCCGACTGGATCGTCGGCATCAGGATCTCGATGGCGCCCGAGCGATTCTGCTCCTCGCGGATGACGTTGCTGATCTTGTTGAGCACCCGCAGGCCCAGCGGCAGCCAGGAATAGATGCCGGCCGATTGCTGGCGAATCATGCCGGCGCGCAGCATCAGCCGGTGCGAGACGATCTCCGCCTCCTTGGGCGTGTCACGCAGGAGAGGCAGGAAATAGCGGGAAAGACGCATCGGAAAACCTGTTGGAGGGCGCCGCGCGGAGGGCCGCGCCAAAGATCAGTGAACGAGTCGCTTCATCTGAGAGACACCATCGCTCTCGGCAAAATGCAAACCAAAATCAGCAGAAAGCGACGGAAGATGGCGAAGTTGTGGGTCGTTCGTCTCTGCTCGCCGGTGCGGATGAGATGTCGCTCCGGAAACACTTCGTCATTCCGGACAAGCCGCGTTAGCGGCGCCGATCCGGAATCCATCACAGGGCGCCAAACCCTATGATGGATTCCGGGTCTCCCTTCGGTCGCCCGGAATGACGGAACCCGTATTGCGAAAGACAGGCGCCGGGTCGGCGTCAGTTTCCGACGAAGCGCGCCTTCAAAGCGGCGAGCACGGGGGCCGGCACGAAGGGCGAGACATCCCCGCCCATCGCCGCGATCTGGCGCACCAGCGTCGCGGTAATGTAGCGCACGCCGGGCGAAGCCGGCAGGAAGACGGTCTGCACATCCGGCGCCATCGTGCCGTTCATGCCCGCCATCTGCATCTCGTAGTCGAGATCGGTGCCGTCGCGCAGGCCGCGGATGATGATCGAGGCCCCTGCCCGGCGCGCGGCCTCGACGGCCAGGTCGTCGAAGGTCACGACATCGAGCGCAGCGCCCTTCGCCGCCAGCAGCGGCGTCGCCACCTCGCGCACCAGCCCGGCGCGCTGCTCGACGGAAAGCAGCGGGGTCTTGCCGGGATGGACCCCGATCGCGACCACCAGCCTGTCGCAGAGTCCGGCCGCTGCCGCGATGACGTCGGCATGGCCGTTGGTCACGGGGTCGAAGGAGCCGGTGTAGAAAGCGATGCGTGCCATGATGCCAGCGTTAGAGCATCGGCCCGAAAAGTGGAACGCGGTTTTCGGAAAAAGCCGATGCCCCAGCGACTGACCTGAGGGCGACAAGCGGCACCGCCGTTACGCAGGGGCCGGAGCAGCCGGGCGGACCTGCCGCAAGGCAAGCCCGATGCAGCGTCAGGAAAGCGGTACGAGCGCCGTCAGCGCAGCGGCACTGCCGAGAATGATCGTCAGGCAGATCATCAGGGAGGCGACGAAGGAAACGTGGCGGGACACGACGTGGAAGGGGTAGGCATGCATCGAAGACTGCCTCGCGAATCAGGAATGACTCTGTTTCCGTTGGGTGAAGGTGTCAGCGGGCCGTGGCGCGGCGAGATCGTGACGAAATCGTGACGGCAGACCCATATTCCGGCTTTGCATTGCGTTTTTGCGCGCAAACCGCCTAAACCGGCGGCCATGCTGACGATCAACGACATCACCTACCGCCTCGGCGAGCGCCTGCTGCTCGACCATACCGGCGTCGCGATTCCCGATGGCGCGCGCGTCGGCTTCGTCGGGCGCAACGGCACCGGCAAGACGACGCTGTTCAAGATCATCACGGGCGATCTCGGCACCGAGAGCGGCAATATCAGCCTGCCGAAGGGCCGGCGCATCGGCGGCGTGGCACAGGAGGCGCCGGGCGGGCCGGAGACGCTGATCGAGGTCGTGCTCGCCGCCGACACCGAGCGCATGGCCTTGATGAAGGAAGCGGAGACCGCGACCGACCCGCACCGGATCGCGGAGATCGGCACGCGGCTTGCCGATATTGGCGCTCATTCCGCCCCGGCCCGCGCCGCGATGGTGCTGCACGGCCTCGGCTTCAACGAGGAGGCGCAGCAGCGCCCCTGCTCCGATTTCTCGGGCGGCTGGCGCATGCGCGTCGCGCTCGCGGCGGTGCTGTTCTCCGAGCCCGACCTGCTGCTGCTCGACGAGCCGACCAACTATCTCGACCTCGAAGGCACGCTCTGGCTCTACGACTATCTGGAGCGCTATCCGCACACGGTGCTGGTCATCAGCCACGACCGCGAGCTGCTCGACACCTCGGTCGACCACATCATGCATCTCGACCAGGGCAAGCTCACGCTCTATCGCGGCGGCTATTCCTCCTTCGAGAAGCAGCGCGCCGAGAAGCAGATGCAGCTTGCCCGCGCGAAGGAGAAGCAGGACGCCGAGCGCAAGCACCTGCAGGCCTTCGTCGACCGTTTCAAGGCCAAGGCCACCAAGGCGCGCCAGGCGCAGTCGCGCGTCAAGCGGCTGGAGAAGATGGAGACGATCGCGGCAATCGTCGATCGCGACGTGCAGCCCTTCGTCTTCCCCGGGCCGGAGAAGCCGCTCTCGCCGCCGATGATCGTGCTCGACGACGCCAGCGCCGGCTATGGCGAGCGCAAGGTGCTGTCGCGGCTGAAGCTCAACCTCGCTCCCGACGACCGGATCGCCCTGCTCGGTTCCAACGGCAACGGCAAATCGACCTTCTGCAAGCTGATCGGCGGCAGGCTGGCGCCGCTCTCGGGCGAGATGAAGAAATCGAGCAAGCTCGAGACCGCCTATTTCGCCCAGCACCAGCTCGACGAACTCAGGCCAGAGGACACCCCGGTCGGCCATCTGCGCGACCTGATGCCGGATGCGCCCGAGGCCAAGCTGCGCTCCAAGGCGGCGCAGATCGGCTTTCCCGCCAGCAAGGCGGATACGCCGGTGAAGCTGCTCTCCGGCGGCGAGAAGGCCCGGCTGATGCTGGGGCTCGCCACGTTCCACGGCCCGCATCTGCTGATTCTTGACGAGCCGACCAACCATCTCGACATCGACAGCCGCACGGCGCTGGTCAACGCGATCAACGAATATCCGGGCGCGGTCATGCTCGTCAGCCACGACCGCTTCCTGATCGAGGCCTGTGCCGAGCGGCTCTGGCTCGTGGCCAACGGCACGGTGAAGAATTTCGACGGCGACATGGACGATTATCGCGCCTTCGTGCTCGACAGCGCCAAGGCCGAGCGGCGCGGCAAGCCCGCGCCCGACGCGGCAGCCGTCAAGCCGAAAACGGACGAGCGCAAGGAGGCGGCGACGAAACGGGCGGCGCTTGGGCCGCTCCGGCAGAAGCTCAACCTCGCGGAAGCGCGCATCGCCAAGCTGACCGGCCTGATCGAAAAGGTCGATGCGGCGCTCTCCGACGGCGCTTTCGCGCGCGATCCGGACAAGGCTCTGCAGCTCTCGCGTCAGCGGGCGGAGCTGGCGGAAGCGCTGACGGCGGCCGAAGAGGAATGGCTGCTGCTCGGCGAGGAGCTGGAGAGCGCGTAAGGGCGCTTAGCCCCGCGCGCTCTTCAGCCGCGCATGATTCATCGAATTGCGCGCATTCGCTTTAGGGAGCTTCCACGGGGTTTCAGCTACGCGCATCGTCATGACACCGCGTACCTCAGAACGTTACAGGATGGTCGAGATGGCCAAGCTGAAAACGGAAGCCGGATCGATCTATAGCTGCATCGTGCGAGACATCTCGGAAGGCGGCGCCAAGCTCCGTGTTCCGGTCAACGCGTGCATCGAAGGGCGCGTCTTCATCTCGTCGAAGATCACCGGCGCGGAACGAGCGGCACGGGTGATGTGGCAGGACCAATCCTCCATCGGCATCGCCTTCGAGGCTTAGGAAGCGTGGACGTTGGCCGGATCGTTTCCAATTGGAACGACCTTTGTCATTCCGGGGCGCGCCGCAGGCGTGAACCCGGAACCCACGACCGGGTGAGCCGCCTGTCACCGCACATCGGATGTTCTACCCAGTCGTGGGTTCCGGGTTCTTCGCTCCGCGAAGCCCCGGAATGACAACGCAGGTTCCGTGGGAAAGCCGCACGCTCCGGCGCAGCTCCCTGCCGGCCGATCCTACCCCTGCCCCGGCTTGACGATCCGGCTCAGGCGGTTGTCGGTGAACATATAGATCTCGCGTCCGCCGGGTTCGGCGTAGAGCACCTGCACCTCGCGCTGGCCCTTGCCGCTCTCGCCGATCAGCACGTCGGTCGGCCGCGCGCCCTTGAGCTTCACCAGCTCGCATTCGGTGATGCCGGGCGCGATCTCCTTCGGCAGCGGGCGGGTCGAGGGATCGAGCGAGGCGCCGACGCTGCAATCGCCCTCGGGCGTCAGCACCGGCTCCTGCGTCGAGATGCCGGCGCTGGCGCTGGTCGTCCGCGTGGTGGTGACGCCGCCCCGGGTCTCCGACTGGAAGGCGAAGCCGCCCATATCGACCGAGCACCCCGCGAGCACCGCAGTGCAGAGAAACAGAACCGGCAGTCTCACGCTTTCTTCTCCCAGCGGCCGGCCTCATCCTGCTGCCAATAGCTGGCGGCATGGCCGGAGGCCCGAACCTTCTTCCAATCCTCGCGGGCGGCAGTCAGCGCCTCGGGATCGTCTCCATCGAATATCAGAACGATGCGCTCGTAGTCCTGCATTACGTCGGGAATACGAACCCCGTCGGCGCAGATCCGCACCTGCGCGGCGTTCGGGTTGTGGTCCTGCGTGGTGATGACGACGGGATTCTGCGCCGCATCGGCCTCCAGCGCCGTGACATGCGGCAGGAAGCTCTCATCGGCATAGGTCCAGAGGTGATCGTCGATCACGCTCAGCCGTTCCTGGCTCGAGACCTCCACGACGACCTTCTGGCCGCGCGACAAGGCCCGGTCGAGTATCGTCGGGAGGACCTGCTCCAGCGGACGGGACTGCAGGTGGAAAAACAGGATTTCAGCCATCGAAACCCTTTTCTCCTAACAGGTTGGCGGCAGATTCGCAGAAATCGAATCAGCTTTCGTAGTGATCGGCGACCAGCCGGTCGAGCAAGCGCACGCCCCAGCCGGGACCCCAGGAGCGGTTGATCTCGCTATCCTTGGCGCCCATGCCGGTACCGGCGATGTCGAGATGCGCCCAGGGCGTGTCGTTGACGTGGCGCTGCAGGAACTGCGCGGCGGTGATCGAGCCAGCATAGCGCCCGGCCGAGTTCTTCATGTCCGCGAACTTCGAGTCGATCATCTTGTCGTAGGCCTTGCCGAGCGGCATGCGCCAGACCGTCTCGCCCGTGGCGAGGCCGGCCGCCGTCAGGCGCTGCGCCAGCTCGTCGCTGTTGGTGAAGAGGCCGGCATTCTCCTGGGCCAACGCCACGAGGATCGCGCCGGTCAGCGTGGCGAGATTGATCATGAAGCGTGGCTTGAAGCGCTCCTGCGTGTACCAGAGCACGTCGGCGAGCACGAGGCGGCCTTCGGCATCCGTGTTGATGATCTCGATGGTCTGGCCGGAGAGCGAGGTGACGATGTCGCCCGGGCGCTGGGCGTTGCCGTCCGGCATGTTCTCGACCAGCCCGATGACGCCGATGGCGTTGACCCTGGCCTTGCGGGCCGCAAGCGCATGCATCAGGCCGACGACGCAGGCCGCGCCCGCCATGTCGCCCTTCATGTCCTCCATGCCGGCGCCGGGCTTCAGCGAGATGCCGCCCGTATCGAAGGTGACGCCCTTGCCGACGAAGGCGACAGGCTCATCGTCCTTACCGGCGCCGTTCCAGCGCATGATGGCGACGCGGCTCTCGCGGCGGGAGCCCTGACCGACGCCGAGCAGCGCGCGCATGCCGATCTTCCTGAGATCCTTCTCGTCGAGGATCTCGACGTCGGCGCCGAGCTTCTTGAGCTTGGCCGCGCGGTCGGCGAACTCCTCCGGATAGAGCACGTTCGGCGGCTCGTTCACGAGATCGCGCGCCAGCACCACGCCGGCAGCGACGGCGTCGGCCGCCTTCAGGGCCTTCTTCAACGCCGCGGGATCCTCGGCAAGCAGGGTCACCGCGATCGGCTCGGCGTCGTCCTTGTCCTTGCTCTTCGTCTTGTAGCGATCGAAGGAATAGGCGCGCAGCCTCAAGCCCAGCGCCAGTTCGGCGCCCTGCGCGGACGCGATCTCGCCGCCCGGCAGCGCCAGCACCAGCTCGGCCGTCCGGCCGGCGCCGAGCCGCCCGGCGATGGCGCCGCCCAGCTTGACGAAATCGAGCTCGTCCTTCTTGTCCTCGTCGCCAGTGCCGACCACGATCAGCCGCTCGTAGGAGCTGCCATCGGGAGCCGGCAGCGTCAGGCCCGCATTGACCTTGCCCTTGTAGCGCTCGGCCGCCGCGGCACGCGTCAGGAGCGCCTGCGCTCCCCCGCCGGCCAGGCCTGCGGCGGCGGGCGGCAGCACCAGCTTGTCCGAGACGAGGATCACGAGATCCTGCCCCTCGACGGCATTCGGGGCTTTGACCTCAAGCTTCAAACGCTGCGACATGATCCGCTCACAATCTTGCGACAAGTGCGTGGGAAGGACACCGGGATAGCTGGCGGCAAACGATTCCCGTTTGCGCCGTCGACGCGGCTATACCATAGGGAGTGTCCGACGAACCACCTCGGGAATCTCGCTGTTCCCGACTGCCGGAAACGACGCGTGCTGTTCAACCGTCTCGACCGATACATCCTGAAGATCGCGGCAGGCGCGGCGATCGTGCTGCTGCTCGGTCTGACAGGCGTCATCTGGGTGACGCAGGCCCTGCGCGAGGTCGATCTCATCACCGGCAAGGGCCAGACGGTGCTGATCTTCCTGACGGTCACGCTGCTGTCGCTGCCGGCCCTGATCGCGGGCATCGCGCCGGTCGCGCTGTTCATGTCGACGCTCTACACGCTGAACAAGCTCAACGGCGATTCCGAGCTGATCGTGATGAACGCGGCAGGCGTGGCGCCGCACCGGATCGTGCGGCCGTTCCTCGCCCTGACGATCGCCACCGCGGTGATCGTGGCCTGGATGACGATCTCGGTGATGCCGGCGAGCTTCCGCATGCTGCGCGATCTGATCACGCTGATCCGCGCCGATTTCGTCGCCAACGTCGTGAAGGAAGGCCAGTTCGTCTCGCTCGATTCCGGCGTGACCTTCCACTACCGCGAGAAGGCGGGCGACTCGCTCGTCGGCATCTTCATGCAGGATCGCCGCGACCCGGCGCAGCCATCGATCTATCTCGCCGAGCGCGGACGCACGGTGGAGGCCGAAGGTCAGAGTTTCCTCATGCTGGAGAAGGGCACCATCCAGCGCGAAACGAAGAACACCTCGACGACCTCGATCATCTCGTTCGAGCGCTATGCGCTGAACCTGTCCGCCCTGACGGGCGATCCGACCGGGGGAGCCGGCGAAGGCGACGGCGACAAGGTGGTCTACAAGCCGCGCGAACGCTCCACCTGGCAGCTGATCAACCAGAATGCGGACGAGGCCTACTACAAGATTCAGGAAGGCCGTTTCCGGGCCGAGCTGCATAATCGCTTGTCGGCTCCGCTCTATCCCTTCGCCTTCATGCTGATCGCCTTCGCCGCCATCGGCGAGGCGCGCACCACCCGGCAAGGCCGCGCGCTGGCGATCCAGGCCGCTATCCTGATCGTCGGCGCGACCCGCATCGCGGCCTATGCGGCCTGGACCGCGAGCGTCCGCTCTCCCTTCGCGGCCGCGCTGCTCTACATCCTGCCTGTCGGCGCGATCATCCTGGCGCTCGCAGTCATTTTCTACGGCGAACGCATGCGGCCCGTGATGGCGCGCATCGCCGCCCCCCTGACCCTGCCGCTCGCCAGCCTTGCGGCCCGTTTCCGGCGCGCCTGATGCTGCTTTTCACCACCTTCGGGCGCTATCTCACCAAGCGCTTCGCCCGCGCGATCCTCAGCGTCTTCGGGACCTTCTTCTTCCTGATCGGCACGCTCGATTTCGTCGAGCTGATGCGTCGCGCCGGCGATTCCCCGATCGCGACCACGCCGCGCATCGTGCAGCTCGCGCTGTTCCGGGCGCCGGCCGTCGCCGAGCAGATCTTTCCCTTCGCGGCGTTGTTCGGCGGGATGTTCGCGCTCCTGACGCTCAGCCGAAAGCTGGAGCTGGTCGTGGCCCGCTCGGTCGGCGTCTCGGCCTGGCAGTTCCTCCAGCCGGCGGCGGCCGTCGCGGGCGTGATCGGCCTGGCCTCGATCATGATCTACAACCCGCTGGCTGCGGAGCTGAAGCGCAAGGCGACGGCGCTCGAGACCCGCCTGTTCGTGCGGGCGAGCGGCAAGGCCGGCGCGCCCCAGGATATCTGGCTACGGCAGCGCAGCATCGACGGGCAGGCCATCATCCGCGCCGGAGGCGTGCTTCCCGACGAGGACGGCCTGTCCCAGGTCACCTTTTTCGTCTTCAATCCCGACGGCTCCTTCAAGGACCGCGTCGATGCGCGGCAAGCTGTCCTGCACCCCGGCCGCTGGGAGCTGAGCGACGCGCGCACGACCTCCGCCACGGAAGAGCCACAGAGCTTCGCGCACTATGTGATCGCAACGACGCTGGAGCCGGAACAGATGCGCCAGAGCTTTACCCCGCCCGACGCGGTGGGCTTCTGGTCCATGCCTGCCGTCATCGACCGGACGCAGCGCGCCGGCCTCGACACCACCCCTTACGAATTGCGTTATCAGGCACTTATGGCGCGGCCACTGCTGCTCATCGCCATGGTGCTGGTGGCCGCATCCGTTTCCTTAAGATTTTTCCGTTTTGGTGGTGTGACCAAACTGGTGATAGGTGGCGTCGCGGCCGGCTTCGTGCTCTATGTTGCGACACAACTGTCGGAGGAGCTCGGATCGTCGGGAATCGTCAATCCGGTCGTCGCGGCGTGGCTGCCCGCAGCATTGGGAACGATGCTGGGGGCGCTTGCCCTCCTCCATCAGGAAGATGGGTGAACAGTACTGTGCCTATGGTTAATTTTTGGTTGAGCAGATGGCTTCTGGCGTGAAACGCGTAGCGCGCTTTGCTGCGGCGACCGCCCTCGCCTCCAGCTTGGCTTATCTGCTGGCCGGGCCTGCCTACGCGCAGAATCGGTCGGCCCCCCCCCAGCCTGCGGCAGCCGCCAAGCCGCAGGACCGGATGGTCGTGGATGCACGCGAGCTCGTTTACGACAACGACAAGAAGACCGTCGCAGCCGTCGGCAACGTTCAGATTCTCTATCAGGGCCGGACGATCGAGGCCGACCGGGTCGTCTACGACCAGGCCAACAAGCGCGTCACCGCCATCGGCAATGCGCGCATCACCGAAACCAACGGCACCGTCATCACCGGCGACAAGTTCAACCTGACGGACGATTTCCGCGACGGGTTCATCGACTCACTGCGCGTCGTGAACCCCGACCGCACCCGCTTCTCGGCGCCGCGCGCCGAGCGCAGCGACGGCGAGACCTTCATCTTCGAGAAGGGCATCTACACCGCCTGCGAGCCGTGCAAGGACAATCCCGAGCGCCCACCGCTCTGGCAGGTCCGCGCGGCGCGGATCATCCACAAGAAGTCCGAGCAGACGGTCTATTACGAGGATGCGCGGCTCGAATTCGCCGGCATCCCAATGGCCTATATGCCGTATATGTCGGGCCCGGATTCGACGGTGAAGCGCAAATCCGGCTTCCTGTCGCCGAAATTCATCAATACGGGCGCGCTGGGCTTCGGCGTCGGCCTGCCGTACTTCATCAACCTCGCGCCCAATTACGACCTGACGCTCACGCCGACCTATCTGACCCGTCAGGGCCTTCTCGGTCAGGCTGAGTGGCGGCATCGCCTTTTGAACGGCTCCTACTCGATCCGCGCCTCGGGCATCTTCCAGCAGGACCCGGACGCGTTCCTGGTGGCCCCGTACGGGGCGCGCGACAAGGATTTCCGCGGCTCGATCGAGACGAACGGCAAGTTCTTCATCAATCCGAGCTGGACGTTCGGCTGGAACGCCTCGATGTCGACCGACCGGTGGTTCTACAGGAACTACCGCATCAAGAACGAGGCGATCAGCAGCGCCTCCTATCTGCAGGAATCGACCTCCACGGTCTATCTGAACGGCCAGAGCGCGACCGCCTGGTTCGACCTTCGCGGCTATTATTTCCAGCCGCTGAACTATCAGGACTGGCAGAAGCAGCAGCCCGTGGTGCTGCCGGTGCTCGACTACGACAAGCGCGTCCACAAGCCGTCCTTCCTCGGCGGCGAGCTGGATTTCACCGTCAACGTCACCAATCTGTGGCGCGACACGGCGGCCTTCTCGCAACTGCCCCAGCAGAGTGCCTATCTGCTCACAGGAGCCTATGGCGGGCTCTATGACGGCTGCGCCGTCTATCAGAAGGACACCTGCCTGGTTCGCGGCCTTGCGGGCAACGTGGCGCGCGCGACGGCCCAGGTTTCCTGGCGGCGCAATTTCATCGACCCGCTCGGGCAGGTGTGGACGCCCTATGCCTCGTTGCGGGCCGACATCTTCTCGATCAATCCCGACACGAGCGGCGTCATCAACTCCCGCGTCGCCACGATCGCGGACTCCTCCGACGAGGTTTTCGGCCGGGTGATGCCGGCCATCGGCCTGATGTACCGCTACCCCTTCGTCGCCAAGACGGGCTGGGGCACGCATATCGTCGAGCCCGTCGCCCAGATCGTGGCCCGGCCGAACGAAACGAACAGCCTGCGGATCGCCAACGAAGACGCGCAGAGCCTCGTCTTCGACGCCAACAACCTGTTCGAATGGAGCAACAAGTTCTCCGGCTACGACCGGGTCGAGGGCGGCACGCGCGCCAATGTCGGCGCGCTCTATACTGGCCGCTTCGGCAAGGAAGCCTTCGCCAACCTCCTGATCGGCCAGTCCTACCAGCTCGGCGGCCGCAACTCCTTCGCGACCGGCGACCTCGTCAATACCGGCCTCAATTCCGGCCTCGACACCGACAGTTCGGACTTCGTCGCACGCGCCCAGTTCTCGCCGTTCCAGGGCTTCTTCCTGACCGGAGCGACGCGCCTGAACTCGACCACCTTCGAGCCCCAGCGCATCGACGCCGCGGCGACCTATTCGAACAGGATCATCACCGCGTCGGTCGGTTACGGCCGCTACGAGCCGCAACCCGAACTCGGCATCGCGCGCCGGCGCGAGGGTCTGTCGCTCAACGGCTCGCTGCGGGTCACCGAAAACTGGAAGCTGCGGGCCGGCGTCCTGTTCGATCTCGACAAATACAAGTACGACCGCGAACTCTACAACACCGCCTATGCCGCCTATCTCGCGGCGCCGACGGTCACGGCGATGCCGGTTTCTCCGAGCGGGAGCCAGTTCCAGACCGCCTCGAGCTCGTTCGGGATCAACTACACGGACGAGTGCACGATCTTCGACATCAGCTATTCGCAAAGCTATGCCGACCGCCAGGCCGGCGCGACGAAGGACACGCGGACGGTGATGTTCCGCCTCGAACTGCGGACGCTGGGCGAGCTGAGCTATTCACAGAATCTCAGCAATTCGTCGAGCGGCGACGGCGTCAGCCAGTAATGCTCTCCGGGCCGGCATCGCGGCCCGTCTCCTTCCGACGCGCGGAGTTCGCCTTGCCGCCATTGCCGCTTGCGCTGACACAGGGCGACCCGGCCGGTATCGGGCCGGAGCTCACTCTGCGCGCCTGGCTCGAGCGCCGGGAGCGCGCCCTGCCACCCTTCGCCTGCATCGCCAACCCCGATCACCTCGCATCGGCCGCGAACGCTCTCGGCTGGTCCGTGCCGCTGCGCCCCAGCAGTTGGAACGACGCCTGCGACATCTTTGCGAACGCCCTGCCGATCATCCCGCTCGCCAGTGGAACCGCGGCAAAGCCCGGAGCAGCGGACCCAGCGACGGCGGCGGCCACGATCGCCTCGATCGACAAGGCCGTCGCGGCGGTCAGGGCCGGCGAGGCCGGCGCCGTCGTGACCAATCCGATCGCGAAATCGGTGCTTTACGCGGCCGGCTTCCGGCATCCCGGCCATACCGAGTATCTCGCCCATCTCGCGGCGGACGGCGCTGCGAAGCCCCGGCCCGTGATGATGCTGTGGTGCGAGGATCTCGCGGTCGTGCCTGTGACGATCCACGAGCCGCTGCGGCGCGTACCCGAATTGCTGACGACCGATCTGATCGTCGAGACCGCCCAGATCGTCGCAGCCGAGCTGCGCAGCCGCTTCGGCATCCCGGCGCCGCGCCTGGCCTTGAGCGGCCTCAATCCGCATGCGGGCGAGAACGGCACGATGGGCGATGAGGACATGACCGTCATCGCCCCGGCCATCGCCGCTTTGCAGGCGCAGGGAATCGATGCCCGTGGCCCCTATCCGGCGGATACCATGTTCCATGCCCGCGCGCGGGCCGGCTATGATGCGGCGCTGGCCATGTATCACGACCAGGCGCTGATCCCGATCAAGACGATCGCCTTCGACGAGGGCGTGAACGTCACGCTCGGCCTGCCTTTCATCCGGACCTCGCCCGACCACGGCACGGCCTTCGACATCGCCGGCAAGGGCATCGCACGGCCCGACAGTCTCTGCGCGGCCCTGAAGCTCGCGGCCCGCATGGCCGAGGGGCCGATGCGGGCGACAGCACCATGAGCCAGATCGACGATCTGCCGCCGCTGCGCGACGTAGTGGAGCGCCACGGCCTGATGGCGCAGAAGGCGCTCGGACAGAACTTCCTGTTCGATCTCAACCTGACCGGCCGCATCGCGAGGTCGGCCGGGCCGCTCGAAGGCGAAACCGTGGTGGAGATCGGGCCCGGCCCCGGCGGGCTGACGCGCGCCCTGCTCGCCAACGGCGCCGGGCGGGTCATCGCCATCGAGCGCGACCGGCGCTGCCTGCCGGCGCTCGCCGAGATCGCCGCGCGGTATCCCGGACGGCTCGAAGTCATCGACGGCGATGCGCTCGCCGTCGACCTGTCGCCCCATCTGAAAGGCGAGCGAGCGAAAATCGTCGCCAACCTGCCGTATAATATCGGCACGCCGCTTCTGGTCGGGTGGCTCAGCCTCGAACCCTGGCCGTCATGGTGGAATTCCCTGACGCTGATGTTCCAGCGGGAGGTCGCCGAGCGGATCGTCGCGACGCCCGAGCAGCGGGCAGATTACGGCCGGCTCGCCGTGCTGTCGAACTGGCGCTGCGAGACGCGGATCCTGTTCGACGTCCCTCGCAGCGCCTTCGTGCCGCCGCCGAAGATCACCTCCTCGATCGTGCAGCTCATCCCGCGCGAGCGCCCCGAACCCTGCGACCGGCGTCTGCTCGAAAGGGTCACGCTCGCGGCCTTCGGCCAGAGGCGCAAGATGCTGCGGCAGAGCCTGAAGGCGGTTCTGCCGGACCCTGCGCCGATCATCGCCGCCGCCGGGCTCGCCGAAACCGCGCGGGCGGAGGAAATCCCCGTTTCGGGCTTCGTCGCGCTGGCGAACGCGCTGACGGATATCCAGCGCTGACGCCGCCCTTTCCGAGGGAGCGCCCTACAGCTCCTCGGTCAGAAGCCCCTCGACGAAGGCCGCCATGCCGATGGCGCGGCTGCGCTTGTGGCGCTCGGCCGCCAGGATGGAGCGGACGGCCTCGTAGGCCTTCTCCAGATCGTCGTTGACGATGACGTAGTCGTAGACGGTCCAGCGCGCGATCTCTTCGCGCGCATTGGCGAGGCGCTTGGCGATGACGTCCGGAGCATCCTCCGCGCGTCGCACCAGCCGCGAGCGCAACTCCGCCATCGAAGGCGGGAGAATGAAGATCGAGACCACATCCTCGCGCGCCTTTTCGAGGATCTGCTGGGTGCCCTGCCAGTCGATGTCGAACAACACGTCGCGGCCGGCCCTCAGCGAGGTCTCGACCGGCTTGCGCGGCGTCCCGTAGCCGTTTCCGTGCACCTCCGCCCATTCCAGCAGCTCGTCGCGCTGGCGCATCGCGTCGAAGGTCTCGCGGTCGATGAACTGATAATGCACGCCGTCGATCTCGGAGGGGCGCTTGGGGCGCGTCGTCACCGAGATCGAGAGATCGAGATTCGCTTCGTTGGGAGATTTCGAGAGCGTGCGCGTCAGCGTCGACTTGCCGGCCCCCGAAGGCGACGACATGATCATGATCAGGCCACGCCGGGCCGGACGGGCGATATCAGCCATCACGGCTCACTCCACGTTCTGAACTTGCTCGCGCAACTGATCGACCACGGTGCGCAATTCCAGGCCGATGCGCGACACGCCGGGATCGTTCGCCTTGGCACAGAGCGTCGAAGCCTCGCGCCCGAACTCCTGCGCCAGAAAATCGAGCTTGCGGCCGATCGGGCCGCCTTTGACGAGAAGCTCGCGCAACGCCCCGACATGGGCGTGCAGGCGGTCGATCTCCTCGCGGATATCGGCGCGGACGGCAAGCAAGGCCGCCTCCTGGTGAAGCCGTTGCGGGTCGAAGCCGTTATTCGCGCCGAGAAGCGCCTCGACCTGCGCGGCGATGCGCGCCCGGATGGCCTCGCTGCTGCGCGCCGGGTGCCGCTCGGCCTCGACCGCCAGCCGGGCGATGGTTTCGAGATGGCCGGTGAGGATCGCTTCCAGCGCGCGCCCCTCGGCGGAGCGGGCCTCCTTCAGCGCCCGGGCGGCCGTCTCCAGGCCGGCGAGAGCGGGAGCCTCGACCGTGCCCAGGATATCCTGCGCCTCGTCGGCGAACTCCACCACGCCGCGAATGCCGAGCAGACCGTCATAGGATGGCGGGTTGATGCCCGCTGCCGGCGGAAGCCGCTCCACCGCTTGCAGCAGCGCCGTCAGCACGGCCTCGTTGATGCGGGGACGTGGGGGGCCGGCATCGCTGGTGACGGAGAGGTTGACGTGCAGCGTCCCGCGCGCAAACGCGCCCGCCAGATGCTTGCGCGCCGCTTCGGCGACGGCTTCGAAACCGGGTGGAACCCGAACGCGCAGATCGAGCCCGCGCCCGTTGACGCTGCGAATTTCCCAGGCCCAGCCATGGATGCCGGCCGTTCCCGCGGCGCGGGCAAAGCCCGTCATGCTCTCGATGGCCATGGCTCAGCCGCCTCCGTTGCGATGCGGCGGGACCGTAGTGGCGAGCATTCGCCGCGGCAAGCGCCGAAGCGGCGGAAAATGGGGATGACGCCCCACCGGAGCCCGGCTCAGGGCTTGAGCTGCGGCACCTGCTTCGGGGAGTTGAGATCGAAGGTCTTGTTGAGCAGAGGATCGCGCGCCGTGCCTTCCGAGGCGTCGAAGGCGCGGGCACGGGTTCCCGCCACAACTCCCGCCGGCTGAGCGACAGGCAGCCCGGCATTGTCGGCCCCAGGGGAAGCCGGCGCCTCGGTCCGGTTGTCGGGGGCGGCCGGCGGCTCGACCTTGTCGACCGTGTCGCCGGAAGGCTTGCCGCCCTGCTGCTGGCTGCGCGTCGTCTCGATCTGGCGCCAGCGGCCGACATTGCGATTATGCTGGTCCAGCGTCTCGGCAAAGGTATGGCCGCCGCTGCCATCGGCGACGAAGTAGAGATCCTTGGTCCGGGAATGGTTGACCACCGCCTCCATCGCCGCGCGGCCGGGATTGGCGATCGGTCCGGGCGGCAGACCGGTGATGACATAGGTGTTGTAGGGCGTCGCCTGCGTGATCTCGCTGCGCTGGATCGGGCGGCCGAGCGTGCCCTTGCCACCGACGATGCCATAGACGATCGTCGGATCGGACTGCAGCTTCATCTTCTGGTTCAACCGGTTGATGAAGACGCCGGCGACACGCGGCCGTTCGTCGGCGCGGCCGGTTTCCTTCTCGACGATCGAGGCCAGAATCACGAGGTCCTGCGGCGTCTTGATCGGCAGATCGGCAGGGCGGCGCTCCCAGATCCGGCCAAGGACCGCACGTTGATCACGCGCCATGCGATCGATGATCGCCTGGCGCGAGAAGCCGCGCGGGAAGCGATAGGTATCTGGCAGGATCGAGCCTTCCTTCGGAACCTGGGCGATCTCCCCGGTGAGGAGGTCGTTGCCGCGCAAGCGCTCGACGATCTGCTCGCTGGTCAGCCCTTCCGGGACGGTGATCGAGTGCTCGACCACCTTGCCGCTCGAGATGATGCCGAGGATCTCCTGCGGGCTGACGCGAGCCTTGAACAGGTATTCGCCGGCCTGGAGCTTGTGCCAGTCGCCACCCATGATCGCGGCGACGCGGAAGCTGAGGGGATGCTCGATGAGCCCCTCCCGCTGCAGCAATTCCGCGATCTCGGTCAGCCCGCTTTCCTTCGGGATGATGAGGACGCGGTCGCTCGCGAGCGGACCGGGCGCCTTGCTCTGGTTGGAGACGATCGCGATGCCCGCGCCGATGATGCCGGCACCGACCAGCGCAACCGTGAACAGGCCGCTCAGCATCGACAGGAAGGGGCTGCGGCGGCGACGGCGCGCCTTCGGCGGCGGCGCCGGAGGGGCTACGGGCTTGAGGGCCTCGCTCGGGCTTTTCGGGGCGACGCGGGGCGTATCATTCACGGTCAAGACGCTCGCAGCACAGGGTAGAAATCTCGGCCCGGTTGAGCCCGTGCGCCGGGCTTTGAGAACGAACCGGGCGCTTCCGGCGGAACCACCGCATTAGAACCGGTTTCCTCACGGCTGTGAACGCAGAATCGCGCGTTCGCCAACGCCAGCGCCAACTCTACCCAAGATTATGGCAAAACGGCGCTACCCCGTGGGGTCAGGCGCCGGGATGATAGCGCCGCATCACCAGCGAGGCATTGGTGCCGCCGAAGCCGAAGGAATTCGACAGGGCGTAGTCGATCTCCCGCTTGCGGGCGACATGCGGCACGAGGTCGATATCGGTCTCGACGGAGGGATTGTCGAGATTGATCGTCGGCGGCGCGATCTGGTCGCGAATCGCCAGCACCGTGAAGATCGCCTCGATCGCACCGGCCGCTCCGAGCAAATGGCCGGTGGACGACTTGGTCGAAGACATCGAAGGGCGCTTGGGCGCATTGGCCAGCAGGCGCTCGACGGCGCGCAGCTCGATCTCGTCGCCGAGCGGCGTCGAGGTTCCGTGGGCGTTGATATAGTCGAGATCCGCGGCGGTGATCCCCGCCCGGTTCAGCGCCGCCTGCATGCAGCGATAGGCACCGTCACCATCCTCGGAGGGCGAGGTGATGTGGTAGGCGTCGCCCGACATGCCGTAGCCGACGACCTCGGCATAGATGCGTGCGCCGCGCGCCAGTGCGTGCTCAAGCTCTTCGAGCACGACGACGCCGGCGCCCTCACCCATCACGAAGCCGTCACGGTCCTTGTCGTAAGGGCGCGAGGCCTTCTCGGGCGTCTCGTTGAAGCCGGTGGACAGCGCGCGGCAGGCGCAGAAGCCGGCGATCCCGATGCGGTTGATCGCCGATTCGGCGCCACCCGCGACCATCACCTCGGCATCGCCGAGCGCGATCATGCGCGAGGCATCGCCAATAGCGTGAGCACCTGTCGAACAGGCCGTGACGACCGCGTGGTTCGGCCCCTTCAGCCCATGCTCGATCGAAACATAGCCGGCGGCCAGATTGCTCAGGCGGCCGGGAATGAAGAATGGCGAGAGGCGGCGCGGGCCGCGCTCCTTCAGCAACAACGAGGCTTCGTAGATGCCGCCGAGGCCGCCGATGCCGGAACCGATGGCGACACCGGTCCGGATCTGGTCCTCGTAGCTCTCCGGCTTCCAGGCCGCGTCTTCCAGCGCCTGCATGGCCGCGGCCATGGCGAAGACGATGAAGTCGTCGACCTTGCGCTGCTCCTTGGGCTCCATCCAGTCGTCGGGATTGAAGGTCCCGTCGCTGCCATCACCCCGGGGGATGTTGCAGGCGATCCGCGCCGGCAGGTCGCTGGCGTCGAAGCTGGTAATGGGGCCGGCGCCGCTGGCACCGGCCAGGAGACGCGTCCAGGTCGGCTCGACGCCGCAAGCGAGCGGCGTCACCATGCCGAGCCCGGTCACGACGACACGCCGCATCGGATAACTGCGAGAAGCCATGGCTCTTTCTGCGTGGATCGGCCGAAAGACCGATCAGGCGCTCTTGGCGGAGAGGAACTTCACGGCGTCGCCGACGGTCACGATCGTCTCAGCCGCATCGTCCGGGATCTCGACACCGAACTCTTCCTCGAAGGCCATCACGAGCTCGACGGTGTCGAGGCTGTCCGCACCCAGGTCCTCGATGAAGTTGGCGCCGTCGACGACCTTCTCAGGCTCGACGCCGAGGTGCTCGACCACGATCTTCTTCACGCGCTCGGCGACATCGCTCATGAGTCTCTTCCTTAGAAACTGAAAACGCATCGCAGGGCGCGACGCGCGTTATGGACCTTCATTCCGAGCCGCCGCGCCATCGTGGGATGCCCGCGATCCGGAAAGCTCGAAGCCTGCACAAACGCAACAACCGAGGTTTCGTCAAGCCCCCTCGGATCGCCCGCCAGCAGCGCGTCGGCGCTAGTTAACACACCCTTACAGGGCTGGCGAGAGGATCGCGGAGTTATCAGAACCAATCCAGAAATGGCGCTAACGCACCTAGATCATTGCCATTCCGCCGTTGACGTGCAGCGTCTGGCCGGTGACGTAGCCGGCTTCTTGGCTCGCAAGGTAGGCAACGGCGGCAGCGATATCCGCGCCCGCGCCGAGCCGCCCCATCGGCACGTCCGAGAGGATGCCCTCGCGCTGCTTGTCGTTGAGAGCCTGCGTCATCGGCGACTCGATGAAGCCGGGCGACACGACATTCACGGTGATGTTGCGGCTCGCGACCTCAGCAGCCAGCGCCTTCGACATGCCGATCAGGCCGGCCTTGGCGGCCGCGTAATTGCCCTGCCCCGGATTGCCCGTCGTGCCCACGACGGAGCCGATCGAGACGATTCGGCCGTAGCGCCTGCGCATCATCGATTTGACCGCGGCGCGCGACAGCCGGAAGGCCGCCGTCAGATTGACCGCCAGCACACTGTCCCAGTCCTCGTCCTTCAGGCGCAGGAACAGGTTGTCGCGGGTGATGCCGGCATTGTTGACGAGGATATCGAGCCCGCCGAGCTTCTCCTCGGCCGTCGGGACCAGCGCCTCGACGGAATCCTTGTCGGACAGGTTGCAGGGCGCCACGACGATGCGCTCGCCGAGCTCGGCCGCCAGCGCCTCCAGCGCCTCGGCTCGCGTCCCGGAAATCGCGACGCTCGCGCCCTGTGCATGGAGGGTTCTCGCGATGGCTCCGCCGAGGCCGCCGGTTGCGCCGGTGACCAGGGCCTTGCGGCCGGTCAGATCAAACATGTTCGCTCCCTTTTCCGGCATCCTGCCGTTCTTACGCGCTTTCTTGCCGTCTTCCTGCCCGCGCCTTCACGCGCCGCGGATCTTGTAGGCCGCGACATCCTCCGCTGTACCGATGGACGACTGCGTAGAGCCGGCGACGATACGCTTCACCAGGCCGGCGAGCACCTTGCCGCTGCCGAGCTCGACGAAATCCGTGACGCCGGCGGCGGCCATCGCCTGCACGCATTCACGCCAGCGCACCGTGCCCGTGACCTGCGCGACGAGCGAATGGCGGATCGCCTCGGGATCGCTCAGCGGCGCGGCGCCGACATTGGCCATCACCGGCACGACCGGCGCCTGCATCGCCACCTTCGCCAGGGCCTCGCGCATCGCATCGGCGGCAGGCTGCATCAGCGCGCAGTGGAAGGGAGCGGAAACCGGCAGCAGCATCGCGCGCTTCACGCCGCGCTCGCCGGCGAGCGCGATCGCCCGCTCGACCGCCGCCTTGGCGCCCGAGAGGACGACCTGGCCACCGCCATTGTCGTTCGCGGCCTCGCAGACCTCGCCCTGGGCGGCATCGGCCGCGATCGCACGGGCCTGATCCAGCTCGGCACCGAGAAGAGCCGCCATCGCGCCCAAGCCCGCCGGAACCGCCTTCTGCATGGCGTCGCCGCGAATGCGCAGCAGCCGCGCGGCATCGGCGATCGAGAACGTGCCGGCGGCGGCCAACGCCGAATATTCACCGAGAGAGTGACCGGCGACGAAAGCCGCATCGCGCTTCAGATCGAGACCCGCTTCGGCCTCGAGCACCCGCACGACGGCCAGGCTCGCCGCCATCAAGGCCGGCTGGGCATTGGCGGTCAGCGTCAATTCCTCGGCAGGGCCTTCCCACATCACGGCGGAAAGCTTCTGCGACAATGCCGCATCGACCTCGTCGAAGACCGCCTTCGCGACGGGAAAGTTTTCGGCCAGGCTCTTGCCCATGCCGACTGTCTGCGAGCCCTGGCCTGGAAAGATGAACGCTGTCGTCATGCTGTGGAACGCCCCGGTCTTCACCATTGGTCTTATATGACGGGGCTGTCACATCGGTTCAGCCGTCAAGTCAAGCGCGTAGCCCAATTTTTCCGCATGAAGCGGGTGCTTTCGGCGAGTTTCCGGTTGCCATGGCATGCCGGACACTGTATCGACCGCTTCCTGCTTGTTCGGCCGGAGGCTGAACGGATGGCGCATGCCTCCATGGAGGTTGCGCAGACTCCGATGGAGTCGTCATCCCGTGTCTCCGCCTTCGATGAAATCCTGTCGGGCCTTATCCAGGGCTCGGAGGGCTCCGCGCCGGGCGAAGCAGGGTGAAACAAGGAAGGCCACATATGGCATTGTACGAGCATGTGCTGCTCGCGCGGCAGGATGTCAGCGCGCAGCAGGTCGAAGCTCTTGTCGAGCAGTTCAAGGGCGTGATCGAAGCGAATGGCGGCGCCATCCGCAAGGTCGAGTACTGGGGCGTCAAATCCCTCGGCTACCGCATCAAGAAGAACCGCAAGGCGCACTACACGCTGCTGAACATCGAGGCCCCCTCCGCCGCCGTGCTGGAGATGGAGCGCCAGATGCGCATCAACGAAGACATCCTGCGCTTCCTGACCGTCAAGGTCGAGGAGCTCGAGGAAGGTCCGTCGGCCATGCTGCAGAAGCGTGACCGCGAGGACCGTCCGGAGCGCGGCGGCGACCGTTTCGAGCGCGGCCCGCGCCGCGACCGTCCGCGTCGTGAAGACGAAGCGACCGAAACCGCCGAAGCGGGGGCCTGATCCATGTCGACTGCATCCGCTGGCGCTCGCCGCCCCTTCTTCCGCCGCCGCAAGTCCTGCCCGTTCTCGGGCGAAGGCGCCCCGAAGATCGACTACAAGGACGTCCGTCTGCTCTCGCGCTACATTTCCGAGCGCGGCAAGATCGTGCCGTCCCGCATCACGGCGGTTTCCGCCAAGAAGCAGCGTGAACTCGCCCAGGCGATCAAGCGCGCCCGCTTCCTCGGCCTGCTGCCCTACGTCATCCGCTGATCCGTTCATTCGGGTCCGGCAGACAATAAATTCCGGAGGCGCTTCCCGCGCCTCCGGTTCTCGCTTTCAAGATCAACCAGTCGCCCGGCGGTGAAACTCCATCGGGTTCGTTGAGGCCAACAGGCCTCTCACCCTGCCGCGCCGAATGGCGTGCGAGCAGCGGGACAGCAGGACGGACGCATGATTCCGATAGTCGGCATCGGCGCGGGCCTCGTATCGGCCCTGCTCTTCTCAGTGGTGATCACCGGATCGCCGCTGGCAGCACTGCTGTATTCCGCCGCTCCCCTCCCGATCTTCATCGCCTCGCTCGGCTGGAACCACCGCTCCGGGCTGTTCGCCACGGCTGCCGGCGCTCTTGCCGTCGCGGTTGCGCTCGCCCCGACCGGCGGCATCGCCTTCGCCCTGATCATCGGCCTGCCGGCTTGGTGGATCGCCTATCTCGCCCTGCTCGCACGCAGCGACGCCCAGGGCGACGTGGAATGGTATCCGCTCGGCAACCTGATGCTGTGGATCGCCGCGACCGCAGCGCTCGCCACCGTCGGCAGCGCACTGGTGATGACCACCGACTACGAGACCTATCGCGCGGTGATCGCGCGCATGATCGAGAACCTTCTGAACGAGATGGTCCGCGGCAAGCTGATCGCGCTGCCCGGCGACGTCCAGGTGAAGGAGCTCGCGGAGAATCTGGCGCCGGCCGTGCCGCTCGGCATCGGCGCCTCCTTCGTCACCACCATCACAGCCAATCTCTGGCTCGCGGCGCGCACCGTGAAGATGTCGGACCGCCTGCCGCGCCCCTGGCCCTTCATTCCGTCGACGACGTTGCCGCGTCAGGCGCTGCTGCTGCTGATCGGCGCGGCGGCCGTCGGCATGATCGGCGGCTTCATCGGCGTCGCCGCGACCGCGCTGGTCGGCGCCCTGCTCGCCGCCTTCATGTTCAGCGGGCTCTGCCTGCTGCACGACATTTCGCGCGGCCGTCCCTGGCGGCTGCCGATGCTGATCTCGGTCTATGTCGCGCTCATCGTGATGCAGGCCGTGCTGACGCCGCTGCTGGCGGTCGTCGGCTTCGTCGACACGCTTCTCGGCCTGCGCAAGCGGGCCGCGCTGCCGCCTCCGCCTACCCGTTCCTGAAACCCTGACTGAAGACATCAAGGAGAAGACCCATGGAAGTGATCCTGCTCGAACGCGTCGCCAAGCTCGGCCAGATGGGCGACATCGTGAAGGTGCGCGACGGCTTCGGCCGCAACTACCTGCTCGCCCGCGGCAAGGCGCTGCGCGCCACCGAGGACAACAAGAAGCGCTTCGAGAGCCAGAAGCTCGAGCTCGAGACCCGCAACCTCGAGCTGAAGTCCGAGGCCGATGCCGTCGCCGAGCGTCTGAACGGCCAGAGCGTCACCATCCTGCGCCAGTCGGGCGAGTCCGGCGTGCTCTACGGCTCGGTCTCGACCCGTGACATCGCCGAGGCGCTGACCAAGGACGGCTTCAACGTCTCGCGCGGCCAGGTGACGCTGAACACCCCGATCAAGACGCTCGGCCTGCACACCGTCCCGGTCGTGCTGCATCCGGAAGTCGCGGTCACGATCACCGTCAACGTCGCCCGCTCGGCTGAGGAAGCCCACCGTCAGGCCGCCGGCGAGAACGTCACGGCCCGCGAGGAGTTCGACCTCGACGATCTCGGCCTCGAGGTCGGCGCGGCGCTGGCCGAGGCCGGCGACGACGAGCGCTGAGCCTTACAGCTCTCCAACCGAGTCAAGGGCGCCGTGGCAACACGGCGCCTTTTTCGTCTCCAGCCTCTGGAGAACGGGGGTAACCGCATTTGCCTGCTGGCGTTGGCTGACAAAGTGTTAAGTTAGGCCATCCCGATAGCGTCGCTCTGGCACCACGCGCGTGAGCGGCCAAATGTCGGCTTGAAGTATCAATCAACATTGATTTATCGGGACGGCCATGGCCACCGCTACCGCCCTCGTTGCACGCCTCGACAATCGCGAGGCCGAATATCGCGTCCAGCCTCACAATATCGAGGCTGAGCAGGCGCTGCTGGGCGCGATCCTGGTTAATAACGACGCGTTCTATCGCGTCTCCGACTTCCTGCTGCCGGATCATTTCTTCGAGCCGATCCACCAGCGCGTCTTCGAGCTGACGGCCAGCCTGATCCGGGCCGGCAAGATCGCGACGCCGATCACGCTCAAGACCTTCGTCAGCGACCTCGATCTCGGTGACATCACGCCGAGCCAGTATCTCGCCCGTCTCGCGGCGGAAGCGACGACCGTCATCAATGCCGGCGATTACGGCCGCACGATCTACGACCTCGCGGTGCGCCGCCAGCTCATCGGCGTCGGCGAAGACCTGGTCAACGTCGCCTATGACGCGCCGGTCGAGATGGCGCCGCGCGAGCAGATCGAGGAAGCCGAGCGCAAGCTCTACGAGCTGGCGGAAAAAGGCCGCTACGAGGGCGGCTTCCAGAAATTCGACGGGGCGCTGCGCCTCGCCATCGACATGGCGGCCAGCGCCTATCAGCGCGCCGGCGGTCTCTCCGGCATCTCGACCGGCCTGCGCGACGTCGACCAGCGCATGGGCGGCCTGCAGCGCTCGGACCTGCTCGTGCTCGCCGGCCGCCCCGCCATGGGCAAGACCTCGCTCGCCACCAACATCGCCTTCAACATCGCCAAGGCCTGGCGCGGCGAGCGTCAGGAGGACGGTTCGATCAAGAGCGTCGATGGCGGCATCGTCGGCTTCTTCTCGCTCGAAATGTCGGCAGACCAGCTCGCGACCCGTATCGTCGCCGAGCAGTCGAGCATCTCCTCCTACAAGATCAGGCAGGGCCGTATCACCGAGGGCGATTTCGCCCGGCTGACCGACGTCGCCGCGCAGATCGAGAAGCTGCCGCTCTATATCGACCAGACCGGCGGCATCTCGATCGCGCAGTTGATGGCGCGCGCCCGGCGCCTCAAGCGCCAGAAGGGGCTCGACGTCCTGTTCATCGACTACCTGCAGCTCCTTTCCGGCTCGGCCAAGGCCGGCCAGAATCGCGTGCAGGAGCTGACCGAGATCACGACGAGCCTGAAGGCGCTGGCCAAGGAGCTGAACGTCCCGATCATCGCGCTCTCCCAGCTCTCGCGCCAGGTCGAAAGCCGCGACGACAAGCGCCCGCAACTCTCGGACCTGCGCGAATCCGGCTCGATCGAGCAGGACGCAGACGTGGTGATGTTCGTCTACCGCGAAGAGTATTATCTCAAGGGCAAGGAGCCGCGCCCCGGCACCGAAGAGCACAACAAGTGGCAGATCGAGATGGAAGCCGCTCACGGCGTCGCAGAATTGATCATCGGCAAGCAGCGTCATGGCCCGACCGGAGCCGTGGCCTTGCAGTTCGACGCCGACGTGACACGCTTCTCCGACCGCGCCGACGAACTTCGCCTCCCGGACCGTGAATGATGTCTGCAGACCCGCTCGATACCAGCGCCTATGGCGCGACGCTGACCATCGACCTCGACGCACTTGTCGCGAACTGGCGCCTTCTCGGCAAGCGTGCCGGCGCGGAAGCCGGCGCCGTCGTCAAGGCTGACGCCTACGGCCTCGGCATCGAGCCCGCCGTGACGGCACTGGCGCGAGCGGGCTGCAAGAGCTTCTTCGTCGCCCATGTCTCCGAAGGGATCCGCGCCCGCAAGGTCGCGCCGGAGGCGACGGTCTATGTGCTGAACGGGCTCCTGCCCGGGGCCGGCGGCATCTATGCCGAGCACGCGCTCTCGCCGGTCCTCGGCTCGCATGAGGAATTGCTGGAATGGGCCTCGTTCCGGCAGACCGGCGCCAAGACCCGCCCTGCCGCGCTGCATGTAGACACCGCGATGAACCGGCTCGGCCTCTGGTGCGGAGAAGGCCTCAACCTCGCCCGCGAGAAGTCGGGCGTGATCGCAGCCGCCGATATCGGGCTCGTCATGAGCCACTTCGCTTCCTCGGAGGACAAGACCGACCCGGCCAACGCCCGCCAGATCGCGGCCTTCGCCGAGATCGCGGCCGCCCTTCCCGACCTGCCGGCCTCGCTCAAGAATTCCTCGGGCCACTTCCTCGATGAGTGCCCGTCCTATCAGCTCACTCGGCCGGGCTATGCGCTCTATGGCGGCAATCCGACGCCCGGAAAACCGAATCCGATGCAGCCCGTCGTCGGGCTGGAGGCGCGGATCATCCAGATCCGCGAGGTCGAGGCCGGCACGCAGGTCGGCTATAACGGCCGCTGGACCGCGAAGGGCAAGCGCCGGCTCGCGACCATCTGCCTCGGCTATGCCGACGGCTATCCGCGCAACGGCAGCTGGACCGACGCCGCGACCGGCGGCTCGGCGTTGCTCGACGGCGTCCTCTGCCCCTTCGTCGGCACGGTCTCGATGGACCTGATCATCATCGACGTCACCGAAGCTCCGGCGGGCGCAGCCCAGCGGGGTGCGAGCGTGACGCTGATCGGCGGCCCGCTCGATCTCGAAGCCGTCGGCGCCGGCGCCAGGACAATCGGCTACGAGATCCTGACCAGCCTCGGCCGGCGCTATCAGCGGCGGTATGTGGGGCTGTGAGGTGAGCAACTCCGTTGTCATTCCGGGGCTTCGCGGCAGCGAAGAACCCGGAACCCACGACCGGGCTGGCGTTTGCCGCCGCGCTCGGCATGGGTTGGGCCCAGTCATGGATTTCGGGTTCACGGCTGCGCCGTGCCCCGGAATGACAACGTAACGATGGCCAAGCGCGGCCCGACCTATCACTGCCAGGCCTGCGGCGCGGTCTACCATCGCTGGCAGGGCAAATGCGACGCCTGCGGGACATGGTCCTCGCTGGTCGAGGATGCGCAGGTCGCTCCGGTTCCCGGCGGCGGCCGGCCCTCCTCCAGCGGGCGGGCGCGCGGCCGCGTCTTCGCGCTGGAGACTCTGAAGGGAGAGACGCAGGACGCCCCGCGTATCGTTTCCGGAATCGGGGAACTCGACCGCGTCACCGGCGGCGGCTTCGTGCCGGGCTCGGTGCTGCTGATCGGCGGCGACCCGGGCATCGGCAAGTCGACCCTGCTGATGCAGGCCTGCGCGGCGCTCAGCCTAGCCGGCAAGCGCGTCGTCTATGTTTCGGGCGAGGAATCGACCGGGCAGGTGCGCCTGCGCGCCGAGCGCATGGGGCTGGCCGACGCGCCGGTCGATCTCGCGGCCGAGACCAATGTCGAGGACATCGTCGCGACGCTCGGCCAGGGCCAGCGCCCGTCCCTGGTCGTGATCGATTCGATCCAGACCATGTGGTCGGGCGAGGTCGAGAGCGCGCCGGGCACAGTGACCCAGGTGCGCGGCTCGGCGCAGGCACTGATCCGCTACGCCAAGACGAGCGGCGTCTGCCTGATCCTCGTCGGGCACGTCACCAAGGACGGCCAGATTGCCGGTCCGCGCGTGGTCGAGCACATGGTCGACGCCGTGCTCTCCTTCGAAGGCGAAGGGGCGCACGCTTTCCGCGTCCTGCGCGGCCAGAAGAATCGCTTCGGACCGACCGACGAGATCGGCGTCTTCGAGATGACCGGGAAGGGTCTTTCCGAAGTGACGAACCCGTCCGCGCTCTTCCTGGCAGGCAGAGACCAGCCGGCGCCGGGCGCGGCGGTTTTCGCCGGCATCGAAGGCACGCGGCCGGTGCTGGTCGAAATCCAGGCGCTGGTCGCGCCGACGGCGCTCGGCACGCCGCGGCGCGCCGTGGTCGGCTGGGAAAACAGCCGGCTCGCCATGGTGCTCGCCGTGCTTGAGACACATGGGGGCCTGCGGCTAGGGCAGCATGACGTCTACCTCAACGTCGCGGGGGGCTTGCGCGTCAACGAACCCGCGGCGGACGTCGCGGTCGCAGCTGCGCTGGTGTCCTCGCTCAGCGGCGCCACCCTGCCGCCGCACGGGGTCTATTTCGGCGAGATTGCGCTCTCGGGTGCGATTCGGCCGGTTTCGGTCACGCCAGCCCGCCTGCGCGAAGCGGCGAAGCTCGGTTTCGAGGCCGCGCTGATGCCGGCGGGCGGAGCGGATCATGGCGACGGCGGCGGCCTCAACCTGCGCCGCTTCGGCCATGTCACGGAACTCGTTGCCGATATTGCCGCCCGCGCGCCTCGCAGAGATGTGAAATGACTTTGCGCCAAGGGTGACGCAGACGGCGGGAACGCGTATAGCAAAGCCGAAACGGCCGCCTTATCTGTGGCGGGCCGGCACCAGACCACAGCAGAGCGGCCCTCCCATGCCTGTCACCATTCTCGATCTCGTCGTTATCGGCGTGGTTCTGATCTCGGCTTTGCTCGCTGCCGTTCGCGGCTTCACACGCGAAGTCCTGGCCATCGCCTCCTGGGTTGCCGCCGCGGCGGTGGCCTGGGTGTTCCATCTGCAGCTCCTGCCCTTCGTGAAGCAGTACATTCCGGCAAGCTCGGCGCAGGACACGATCGCGCTGGTCGCCTCGATCGCGGCCCTGTTCCTCGGCACGCTGATCGTCGTCTCGATCGTGACGGCCAAGATCTCCGACTTCGTGCTCGACTCGCGCATCGGCGCGCTCGACCGCACGCTCGGCTTCGTCTTCGGCGCGGCGCGGGGCCTGCTGCTGGCCGTGATCGGCTACCTGTTCTTCACCGCCCTCGTCGGCAACGAGAAGATGCCGGTCTGGGCCAAGGACGCCAAGGCCAAGCCGATGCTGGAGGAAACCGGCCGCTCGCTGATCGCGATGCTGCCGCAGGACGTGAATGCCGATTTCATCAAGAACCTGCTGAAAAAGCAGAAGCACGAGGAAGCGACCGAGGCCCCGGCAGAGGAACCGCGCAGCCCGGCGACCCCGGCGCCGGTTGCACCTGCCCCAACCCGTCCCTAATTGACGCGTAGAGTCACCGTCCCACGCGTGGAGCTCGTCATGATCTCGCAGACCGAGACTGAGGCCGCCTTCGACCCCAATGCTGACCGGCTGCGGGAGGAATGCGGCGTCTTCGGCATTTACGGCCATGCCGATGCGGCGGCGCTGACAGCGCTCGGCCTGCACGCGCTCCAGCATCGCGGCCAGGAGGCGGCGGGCATCGTCTCCTTCGACGGCAACCGCTTCCACTCCGAGCGCCGCCTCGGTCTGGTCGGCGACGCCTTCTCGGAAGCCAGCGTCATCGACAAGCTCAAGGGCAAACAGGCCATCGGCCATGTCCGCTACTCGACGACCGGCGAGACCATCCTGCGCAACGTCCAGCCGCTCTTTGCGGAGTTGCATGGCGGCGGCTTCGCGGTGGCCCATAACGGCAACCTGACCAACGGCCTGACGCTGCGCCGCAACCTCGTCCGCGACGGCGCGATCTACCAGTCGACTTCCGACACCGAAGTCCTGCTTCATCTCGTGGCCCGCAGCCGCAAGCAACAATTCGTCGACCGCTTCATCGAGGCGATCCGCCAGATCGAGGGCGCCTACGCCTTCGTCGGCATCACCAACAAGAAGCTGATCGGCGCCCGCGATCCGCTCGGCATCCGCCCGCTCGTGCTGGGCGAGCTCGACGGCTGCCCGATCCTGACCTCCGAGACCTGCGCGCTCGACATCATCGGCGCCAAGTTCATCCGCGAGGTCGAGAATGGCGAGGTGGTGATCATCTCCGAGAGCGGCATCGAGAGCCACAAGCCCTTCCCGCCGGCGCCGGAGCGGCCCTGCATCTTCGAGTACATCTATTTCGCGCGCCCCGATTCCATCGTGAAGGGCCGCAGCATCTATGAGCGCCGCAAGGCGATGGGCGCAGTCCTCGCGCAGGAATCGCCGGCCGATGCCGACGTCGTCGTGCCCGTTCCGGATTCCGGCGTGCCGGCGGCGCTCGGCTATGCGCAGGCGAGCGGCATTCCCTTCGAACTCGGCATCATCCGCAACCACTATGTCGGCCGCACCTTCATCGAGCCGACGCAGAAGGTCCGCGAGCTCGGCGTCAAGCTGAAGCACTCCGCCAACCGCTCGGTGGTCGAAGGCAAGCGCGTCGTGCTGGTCGACGATTCGATCGTGCGCGGCACAACCTCCTTCAAGATCGTGAAGATGATGCGCGAGGCCGGCGCCCGCGAGGTGCATTTCCGCATCTCGTCGCCGCCGATCACCCATCCCGATTATTACGGCATCGATACGCCGGACCGCGAGAAGCTGCTCGCCGCCACGCATTCGCTGGAGGAGATGCGGCAGTTCGTCGGCGCGGATTCGCTGGCCTTCATCTCCGTGGACGGGCTCTATCGCGCCATGGGCCATGAGGGACGCGACCCAGCGCGGCCGCAATTCACCGACCACTGCTTCACCGGCGACTATCCGACCTCGCTGACCGATGTGATCGGCGAGAGCGCCAAGCAGCAGATCTCCCTGCTGGCCGAAGCCGGCTGAACCACCGGAAGCCACGATGACCAAGCCTCTCGAGGGGCGCCTCGCCCTCGTCACCGGCGCCTCGCGCGGCATCGGGCGGGCCGCCGCGCTCGCCTTCGCACGCGCCGGCGCCCATGTGGTGGCGCTTGCCCGGACGACCGGAGCGCTGGAAGAACTCGACGACGAGATTCGCGATGCCGGCGGCAGTGCTACGCTCGTGCCGCTCGACCTCGGCGATACCGGCGGCATCGAGAATCTCGGTCCGGCCCTGCTGGAACGCTGGGGCAAGCTCGACATCCTGCTGGCGAATGCCGGCATCCTCGGCCCCCTGACGCCGCTCACTCACGCGACCGAGAAGGACTGGGCGAAGGTGTTCGACACCAACGTCACCGCCAACTGGCGGCTGATCAAATCGCTCGACCTGGCGCTGCGCGCCTCGGATGCGGGCCGCGTGCTGCTGATGTCCTCCGGCGCCGCGCATAAATGCACCGCCTATTGGGGGCCCTACGCGATCTCCAAGGCCGCTGTCGAAGCGATGGGCCGGACCTACGCGGCCGAAACGGCGACGACGCCGATCAAGGTGATGCTGGTCAATCCGGGACCGCTGCGGACCCGCATGCGCGCCGAGGCGATGCCGGGCGAGGACCCGATGACGCTGAAGACGCCGGAGGAGCTCGCCCCGCATCTGGTCCGGCTGGCCTCGCCCGACTGGGCCGAGAGCGGCAGGATCTTCGACTTCCCGCAGGGGAAGGTGCTGACGCCGCAGATGCCGGCGTGAAAGCGTAATTATCCCTTCTCCCCTCGGGGGAGAAGGTGGCTCGGCGAAGCCGAGACGGATGAGGGCAGTGCCTCTCCGAAACAAGAAAGGGCCGCCTGCGCGACCCTTCCCTCATCCGTCTGCTCCGCAGACACCTTCTCCCCCGAGGGGAGAAGGGAAGCGCGCTGCGATCCCTCAGCCCTTGCGTTCCTTGTCGTAAGGATTCTGGCCGGTGCGGCGATGCAGGCGGATCGGGGTGCCCGGCAGGTCGAAACCCTCCCGCAAATTGTTCACGAGATAGCGAACATAGGAGACCGGCAGGTGTTCGAGCTGGTTGCCGAAGAGCGCGAAGGTCGGCGGGCGCGCCTTGGCCTGTGTCATGTAGCGGATCTTGATGCGCCGTCCGGCCACCGCCGGGGGCGGATGGGCCGAGAGCACGCCTTCCAGCCAGCGGTTGATGCGCGCGGTCGAGACGCGGCGGTTCCAGACCTCATAGGCAGAGAACACCGCCTGCATCAGCCGGTCGATCCCCTCGCCGGCCAACCCGGATAGCGGCACGATCGGCACGCCACGGACCTGCGCCAGCAGATGGTTGGCCTTTTCCTTGAGTTCGGCGAGCAGGCCCTGCTTGTCGGCGACGAGGTCCCATTTGTTGAGGCCGATCACGACGGCCCGCCCCTCGCGCTCGGTCAGGTCGACCAGCGTCAGGTCCTGCTTCTCGAAGGGGATCGTCGCATCGAGCAGCACGACCACGACCTCGGCGAAGCGGATGGCCCGCAGCGAATCCGCGACGGAAAGCTTCTCCAGCTTCTCCTCGATGCGGGCGCGCTTGCGCATGCCGGCTGTGTCGAAGAGCTTGACGTTGCGGCCGCGCCACTCCCAGTCGACCGAGATGGTGTCGCGGGTGATGCCGGCCTCGGGGCCGGTCAGCAGGCGCTCCTCGCCGATCATGCGATTGACCAGCGTCGATTTGCCGGCGTTCGGGCGGCCGATGACGGTGACGCGCAGCGGGCGGTCGGGGTTGTACTCCTCCTCCGCATCCTCGGCAGCCGGGACGTCCTCCCAGGCGGCCTCCTCGTCGTCCTCGGGCTCGTCCGCGATGTAGAGGGCAAGCGCTTCGAGCAGGTCGGCCGTGCCTTCGCCATGCTCGGCTGAGAACGGCACGGGGTCGCCGAGACCGAGCCCATAGGACTCGATGATGCCGTCTGTGCCCTTCTTGCCCTCGGCCTTGTTGGCGAGCAGGATCACCGGCTTGCCGGAGCGGCGCACCAGATCGGCGAAAGGCTGGTCCATCGGCGTGATGCCGAGGCGGGCGTCGATCATGAACAGCACGACGTCGGCCTGGGCGATCGCGGTCTCGGTCTGGGCGCGCATGCGGCCCGCGAGCGAATCCTTGTCGGCCTCCTCGAGGCCGGCCGTGTCTATCACCTTGAAGCGCAGATGGCCGAGCGTCGCGTCGCCTTCGCGGCGGTCGCGCGTGACACCCGGCCGGTCGTCGACCAGCGCGAGCTTCTTGCCGACGAGCCGGTTGAACAACGTCGACTTGCCGACATTCGGCCGGCCGATAAGGGCGACGATGGCTGTCATCAGACTTCACATTCCATCGTCACTCCACCCAACCGCAAGACTGGAACGGAGTGACGGAAGCGTTGGGAGCCGGGCTCCGGTTCAGTTCTTCACCGTGACGGGCCCGCCGCGGACGAGGGCGAGATACAGTTCGACGCGCTGGCGCAGGGCCTGCGGCGCCTGCGGGTCGGTGATCGCGGCGTCGAACCAGCGGCCGGCCTCGTCGAACTGATTGGCCTTGAGCGCGGCGATGCCGAGGAACTCGCGGGCCGAGTGGCGCCAGACACCCTGCGGGCTGGCCAGCGGCTCAAGGGTCGTCTTGACCTCGGCAAAGGGCGAGAGATCGACGCGCAGGATGCCCGCACGCAGCCTGGCGAGATCACGGTAGGTCGCATCCAGCGTGGCGTCGCCCGCAAGCGCCTCGAAGGCGGCGATCCCGGCAGCGGCATCGCCCTTGGCGGTCTCGGCGGCAAGGCGGAAGCGCGCGATCAGGCGGTAGCCGGCAGGCGCGCTGCCGGCAAGTTCCTTGAGGATCGCCTCGGCCTGCTTGCCGTCACCGTCGCGAGACGACTTCAGCGCCGCTTCGAAGCGCGCGCCGACGGCCTGCGAGGCCTGGTTCTCGCGATGCAGCCAGAACTGCCAGCCCGCGACGGCGAGCACGGCGAGCACGGCAAGGCTGGTGACGACCCAGCCATATTTCTTCCAGAGCTCCGCCGCCTTGTCGCGCCGGACTTCCTCATCGATCTCGCGAAAAATATCGGCCATTTGCTTGTCTAAATCCCTGTTGGGAGCCCGGTAGCATTTTCAGGCCGGGAAGGCGAGCCGGAACAGTCCACCGTCCTTGCAAGAAGCGCCAGCAACGAAGCGCTCCGGTGGCGGCAGAACTCCACGCCCCTGGATCGCTTCGCTACGCCCGCAATGACGATGGGGCGGGCGGCACGGGGGCCCGGAAGAGCAGGCTGCCGTCGCCATAGGAATAGAACCGGTATTTCTCTGCGATCGCATGGGCATAGGCCCGTTTCATCATGTCGAGCCCGCAGAAGGCGGAGACGAGCATGAACAGCGTCGAGCGCGGCAGATGGAAATTCGTCATCAGCATGTCGACGGCCCGGAAGCGATAGCCGGGCGTGATGAAGATCGCGGTGTCGCCCGAGAAGGGGCGGATGGTGCCGTCCTCGGCCGCGGCACTCTCGATCAGGCGCAGCGAGGTGGTGCCGACGCAGACGATCCGCCCGCCCTTCGCCCTGACGGCGTTGAGAGCGGCTGCCGTCCCGGCAGACACCGTACCCCATTCGGCATGCATGCGATGCTCGTCGGTATCGTCGGCCTTCACCGGCAGGAAGGTGCCGGCGCCGACATGCAACGTGACGAAATGGCGCGAGACGCCGCGCGTATCCAACGCCGCCAAGAGCTCCGGCGTGAAATGCAGGCCTGCGGTCGGCGCGGCGACGGCGCCGTCATGCTGGGCGAAATTCGTCTGGTAGTCGGTCGCGTCGGCGCTGTCGGTCGGGCGCTTGCCGGCGATATAGGGCGGCAGCGGCAATTCGCCGAGACGCGCGATCGCCTCGTCGAGATAGGCGCTGGTCAGGCTGAAGCGCAGCTCGACCTCGCCGCCCTCGCCCTTCGCGACGACCTCCGCCTGCAGACGGCCGAGCTCGCAGGCGTTGCTGGCGCCCTCCGAATCGAAGACCACGGTCTCGCCCAGCGCCAGCTTCTTGGCGGGCCGGGCGAAGGCGAGCCAGCGATCATCGCTCTCGCGCTTGTGCAGCATGATCTCGATGCGGGCCGAATCCGCGCCGCGATAGCGCCGCCCGCGCAAGCGGGACGGAATGACGCGCGTGTCGTTGAGAACGAGCGCATCGCCGGGCTGGAGCAGCGAGACGAGGTCGCGGATGCCGCGATCCTCCAGCGCCTCGGGAGCGTCGGGGCGCACGACGAGCAACCGCGCCGCATCGCGCGGACTGACGGGCCTCAGCGCAATCCGCTCTTCCGGCAGATCAAAATCGAAGAGACCGACATCCACGGCCGGAGCACCCTTCCTGCTAAACAGAAACGAGCCCCCATTCCGTCAGTCACGAGCTGCGCTCGCTCCCCGGAATGAGGGCTCGTCTCAAAGAACCAGAGATCAGGCCGCGTCGGCCATGACCTTCATCGAGACGATCGAGTCGGGATCGCGCACCGGCTCGCCGCGCTTGATCTTGTCGACGTTGTCCATGCCTTCCACGACCTCGCCCCAGACCGTGTACTGCTTGTCGAGGAAGCGGGCATCGTCGAACACGATGAAGAACTGGCTGTTGGCCGAGTTCGGATTCTGGGCGCGGGCCATCGAGCAGATGCCGCGGACATGCGGCTCGGCGTTGAACTCCTGCTTCAGATCCGGATAGCTCGAGCCGCCGGTGCCGGTGCCATGCGGGCAGCCGACCTGGGCCATGAAGCCATCGATGACGCGGTGGAAGACGATGCCGTCATAGAAACCCTCGCGGGCGAGCAGCTTGATGCGCTCGACATGGCCGGGGGCGAGGTCGGGGCGCAGCTTGATGACCACGCGGCCCTTGGTGGTTTCCATCACGATGGTGTTTTCGGGATCGAGCGACATTAGCTCTGCCTTTCGTTAGGCGGCACGCGGCCGTGGAACCTTATGATGAAGGGTCGCCCCGCGATACTCGCTCCGAGGCCCTTCGACAACCTCATCGGCGTGCAGGAGTGGATCGCGGCGACGGCGGATTCGCTGAAGCGCCGCTGGAACTCGGGGTCACCGCGCCGCGTCTCCCAGGTCACGCGCGGCTGGCCGAACAGGCTGCCGTCGCGGCGCAGACTGAAGCGAAGAGAGACCATCGCGCCCGTCAGATCGCCGGGCAGTGGCGGCGGATTCCAGCAACGCCGCAGGGCGGGTGCGATATCGGCCAGCTTGTCGAGGGTCTCGCCCTCTTCCTGTGGCGTTTCCGGCGAGACCGAACCGATCAGGCCGATCTCGCCATTGCGGCGCATCAGGCTCTGTGGGGCGATCCGGCGCTGCTGCATGCCCGGAATATCGTTGTCGCCACCGAAGGGGCCGCCGATTCCGGGATTGTATCGCTGGCCGCTCTGCGGCGGCAGGATCGGGTTCTGCGAGCCGGATGGCGGGGGCAGAACGGGATTCTGCGAGCCCGAGGCCGGGGGCAGGCCGATATCGCGCGTGTCCTGCGCAAGGGCCGCGCCGCCCAAAGCGAGGCCGGTAAGAGCGCCGATGAGGGCCGTCCACAGCATGGTTCCGGCCCTCCCCGGCTTCATCTCACTTGGCGTCCGACGCCATCCGCATGCGGACGATCTTGTCGGGGCTGCTCACCTGGCCGTTATTGGCGCTGGAGCCCTTCTTGATCTTGCGCACGGTGTCCATGCCAGAAACGACCTCGCCGAACAGCGTGTACTGGCCGGTCAGCGAGCCGCAGCCCTCGAAGCAGATGAAGAACTGCGAATTCGCCGAATCCGGCGACTGCGAACGCGCCATGCCGACCGAGCCGACCTTGTAGGGCGTCTGGGAGAATTCGGCGGGCAGGTTCGGCAGGTCGGACTTGCCGGTGCCGGTGCCGGTCGGATCGCCGGTCTGGGCCATGAAGCCGTCGATGACGCGATGGAAGACGATGCCGTCATAGAAGCCGCGCTTCACCAGGGTCTTGATCTGGGCGACATGCTTCGGTGCGAGATCGGGCCGCAGGCGGATCGTGACCGGGCCGTCCTTGGTCTCCAGGATGACCGTGTTCTCGGGATCGGGCTTGGGGCTCTGGGCCTGGGCGAAACCGAGCGAGGCGACGACGGCAAGGGCGGCGAGCGAGCTGCGCAGCATGAACATCTCCATGGCCGCCAGCGAGCCCGGCGGATGGCCGTCGATAGCGATATCCTTTGGCTGGAACAAGGCACCCGCCCGCGCGAGAACGGCCTTTGTTGCACTGCACAAGTGCAATGGAGATTAAATCTGCAAAAAGTTCAGGCTTCGCGTGCCTAAACTGATGACAGAGCCGTCACAATCAGCTAAGCCATCCCCCGCTGGGAGCGCTTTGTCAGCAAAGCGCTGCGGACCAGGTCTTGGGAGGACAAACGCCCGCCTAGTATCCGAGTCGCGCGCAGCCAGACGCGTGCCGATACTGCGGTAAAAAAACAGACTGCCAAAGGCAAGGCATCGGCCTTGCCTTTTTTCTTGGGCGGTATCCAGTTCGAACAAGCGGCCGTTGATGCCAGCCGAGACCTTCGGCCTCAGATGTCGTAGGTCACCCAGACATACCAGACGCCGGCAAAGATCACCGCCGCGATCACGGAGGTGATCGCGGCCTTCTTCACCAGCCCTGGCAGGATCGGGGCGCCCGGTTCCGTCCCTTCGACCACATCACCGACCTCATGCTGGCTGTGGATGCCAAAGGGCAGCACGGCGAAGAGAGTAATCCACCAGATCACGAAATAGAGCGCGAGCCCGCCGACGATGTTCACGCGCCACCCCCGGCCAGCGCGATGCAGGAAAAGGCGACGCGCGCCTCGGTCGGCACGCCGAAGCGTGCGGTGTGACGGGCGGGCAGTCCCTTCGGGAAATGCTTCACATATTCGGCGTTGCAGGCGGCGTAGTCGGCGGGATCGGTGATCAGCATCGTCATCTGGACGACGCGGTCGAGCCCGCTGCCGGCCTCGGCCAGAATCTCGGCGATGCGGGCCAGCGCATTGCGCACCTCCTCGGCCGGCGTGTCGCCGCGATGGATGCCGCGCGCGGGATCATGTGGCGCCGAATGTCCGGAAACGAAGACCATCCCGCCGGCGACGGTCGCCGCACTGAAGGGGCGCGGCGAACCCGGCTCGGGCTCGCCGAGGAAGGCGATGTCGGCCATGTTGGTCACGCCTGCTCCAGCTCGACCAGCGTGCCGAGGAAATCCTTGGGGTGCAGGAACAGCACCGGCTTGCCATGGGCGCCGATGCGCGGCTCGCCCGAGCCCAGCACGCGGGCACCCTGCTCCTTCAGCCGGTCGCGGGCGGCCAGGATGTCGTCGACCTCGTAGCAGATATGGTGGATGCCGCCGTCGGCGTTGCGCTCGAGGAACTTCGCGATCGGCGAGTCGGCGCCGAGCGGCTCCAAGAGCTCGATCTTGGTGTTCGGCAGTTCGACGAAGACGACGGTGACGCCGTGGTCCGGCTCGGGCTGCGGCTGCGAGACGCGGGCGCCCAATGTGTCGCGATAAAGCGCCGTCGAGGCCGCGAGATCCTTCACGGCGATGGCGACATGGTTGAGGCGTCCGATCATGTCATTTTTCCCGATCACATCCGTTCAACTCGGAAACACCGCGTCATCCCGGACAAGCGGCACAGCCGCGCCGATCCGGGATCCATCGAAGGGCATCGCCCCGCCTTATGATGGATTCCGGATCTCCGCTTCGCTGCGTCCGGAATGACGGCGCGTGGCTCATAAGGGATTGCACCCTACACCTCGACCACCAGCGCATGCACCAGCGGCTTCTTGCCCCACTCCTCGTTGACGGCGCTGCGCACGCCGCGCTCCAGAGCATTGCGAAGCGCCTCGGGGTCGCGGCGGCGGGCCTTCGGGATATTGTCGAGCAGGTCGGCGACGACGTCCGCGACATACTCGTCGAAATCGGTGCCCTCGCGCGTGCGCGGCGGCAGGCCGAGCACGGCGATCTCCGGCTCGCCGGCGATGCCGCCCTTGTCGTCAATGGCGACCGCGATCGAGACGATGCCGGCGAAGGACAGCCGGCGGCGCTCCTGCACCGTCTTCTCCAGCGCGTTCACCAGCAGCGAGCCGTCCTGGTAGAGCCGGCCATGCGGGGCTTCGTCGACCTTGCGCGCGCCCTCGCCCGAGATCGCGACGATGTCGCCATTGCCGGCGCGCAGCACATGCTTCACGCCGAGGCTTCGCGCGAAGCTCTCATGCTCGGCCAGATGCAGATCCTCGCCATGGGCGGGAATCGCGATCCGCGGCTTCAGCCAGCCATAGAGCCGCGCCAGCTCCTCGCGGCGGGGGTGGCCGGAGACGTGGACGAGATGGGTGCGGTCGGTGATGATCTCGATATTGTCGCGGGCGAGCGCGTTCAGGATGTTGCCGACCGACTTCTCGTTGCCCGGGATGGTGCGCGACGAGAAGATCACGCGGTCGCCAGGCGAGAGCGCGATCTCGGGATGGTCGTCCGCGGCGATGCGCGAGAGGGCCGCACGAGGCTCGCCCTGGCTGCCGGTCAAGAGCGCCACGACCTTGTCGCGCGGCAGGTAGCCATAGGCATCGACTGGCCGGAAGCCGGGGATGCCGTCGAGAAAGCCGCATTCGCGAGCGACGTCGATGACCCGGTCCATGGCGCGGCCAACGACGACGACCTCGCGCTCGGCCGCCATCGCTGCCTCAGCGACGGCCCGCAGCCGCGCGACGTTGGAGGCGAAGGTGGTGACGGCGACACGGCCCGGCGCGGAGGCCACGAGCTCCTTGAGCTTGGCGGCGACATCCGCCTCACTCGGGCTGATGCCGTCGCGCATGACGTTGGTCGAGTCGCAGACCAGCGCCAGCACGCCCTCTTCGCCGAGTTCGCGCAGGCGCTTCTCGTCGGTCGGCAGGCCGACGCGCGGCGTCGGGTCGATCTTCCAGTCGCCGGTATGGACGACGAGGCCGGCAGGCGTGCGGATGGCGAGCGCGTTCGACTCGGGGATCGAATGCGCCACGGGAACGAACTCGATGTCGAAGGGGCCGAGCGTGATCCGCCCGCCCTGCGCCACGACATTGATTTCGACATTGGGCGCGCCCGGCTCGGAAAGACGGCGCGTGGCGAGGAGGCCGGCGGCGAAGCGGGTGCAGTAGACCGGGGCGCGCAACGAGGGCCAGAGCGCGGCGAGCGCGCCAATATGGTCCTCATGGGCGTGGGTGATGACGATGCCGAGGAGGTTCGCCCGCTCCTCGATGATGTAACGCAGGTCCGGCAGGACGATATCGACGCCCGGCGCCTCCGGCCCGGCGAAGGACAGGCCGCAATCGACCAGGATCCATTTGCGCCTCCCCTCGGGCCCGAAGCCGTAGAGCGCGGCGTTCATGCCGATCTCGCCGAGGCCACCGAGGGGAACGAAAACAAGCTGGTCGGAGGAGCGGGTCACTGGAAATCCTGATCTTGGCAATGGCAATGAGCCCTAGCACGCCATCCGCACGGCCTCCAGATCGCGAGGCTCACGCGGCTTGGATCAACGCGGCGGACCGAAGAAAAGATCGCCGGCATCGATGACGCGGCGGCCCGTTTCCATTTCGAGTTCCAGCCGCCCGGAGGCATCGAGCCCGGCGAAGCGGCCGGTCAGCGGTCCGTCGGGCAGGCGGATGGTGATCGTCTCGCCGAGGAACGCCGCCCGCTCCAGCCAAGCGGCACGGGTCGGGCCGAAACCACCCGGCTGCGACCAGACGGCGTAGCGCTGGGCGAAGGCGTCGCTCAGGCCCGTCAGCATGGCCTCGACATTGGCCTGCGGCGCGACGGCCTTGAGGAAGGTCGCCGGATAGGGCGTATCGGCGGGACAGGAGGCGATGTTGACGCCGCAGCCGACGACGACGTTGAGGCGCCCTGCCCGGCTCTCGCCTTCGAGGAGAAGGCCCGAGGTCTTGGCGCGGCCGAGCAGCAGATCGTTCGGCCATTTCAGCTTCAGATCGGATGCGGCAGGGCCGAGCAGCTTCGCTGCGGCATCGTGCAGCGCAAGACCGACCACGAAGCCGAGCTGCGGCGCCAGCGCCGGCTCGCACGGATCGGTCAGCAGCAGGCTCGCATAGAGGTTGCCGGGCGGCGAGCCCCATTGGCGGCCGTGGCGGCCCCTGCCCGCATTCTGACTGCGGGCGACGATCCAGAGCTTGCCCGGTTCGCCCTGATCGAGCGCGCGACGGGCTTCCTCCATGGTGGAGCCGACCTCGTCGCGGACGATCAGCCGATAGCCTGCCGCGCGGGCGGCTTCACCGAGCATGACAATTGGCCGACGCCGTCATGCTCGCCCTTGTGGCGAGCATCCACGGCTTGACCACAACCTTCGACCAGCGAAGGCGTGGATGGTAGGGACAAGCCCGACCATGACGGGGAGGCGTCAAAACAGCGACTTCGCCGCGGCCGCCGCCGAGTCGAAGAGCGGCGCCGGCAGGAAGGAGAGCGCCAGCACGAAGATGGTCGAGAGCAGGAGCACGGTGCGCACACCGTAATCGGCGGTTTCGAAGGCCGGCTTCGGCTCGTCGAAATACATCACCTTGACGAGGCGCAGGTAGTAATAGGCACCGACGACGCTGGTCAGCACGCCGACGACGGCGAGCACATAGAGCTTGGCGTCGATCGCGGCGAGGAAGACGTAGTACTTCGCCCAGAAGCCGGCGAGCGGCGGGATGCCGGCGAGCGAGAACATCATCATCGACAGCGCAAAGGCCATCCAGCCATTGGTCTGCGAGAGACCGGCGAGCTCCGAGATATCCTCGACCAGCTTGCCGTCGCGGCGCATCATCAGCACGCAGGCGAAGGCGGCCAGCGTCGTGGCGAGATAGATCGCCATATAGGTCATCACGCCCTGGACGCCGCCGGGCGTGCCGGCGGCGAGGCCGACCAGCGCATAACCCATGTTCGCGATCGAGGAATAGGCGAGCAGTCGCTTGATGTTGCGCTGGCCGATCGCCGCAAAGGCGCCGAGCGCCATCGAGGCGATCGAGATGAAGACGATGATCTGGCGCCAGTCATGGATGGCGCCCGGGAAAGCGCCGACGAAGGCGCGGATCACCATCGCCATGGCTGCCATCTTCGGCGCCGAGGCGAAGAAGGCGGCGACCGGCGTGGGGGCGCCCTCATAGACGTCCGGCGTCCACATGTGGAACGGCACGGCCGAAATCTTGAAGGCGACGCCGGCGGCGATGAAGACGATGCCGAAGATCAGGCCGATGCCGGCATGCCCGCCCTGCGTCGCCGCGGCGATGCCCGGGAAGGTGACGGTGCCGGTGAAGCCGTAGACCAGCGAGCCGCCATAGAGCAGCATGCCGGAGGAGAGCGCGCCGAGGACGAAGTACTTCAGGCCGGCTTCCGTCGACTTGGCGTTGTCGCGATCGAAGGCCGCAATCACATAGAGCGCCAGCGACTGCAGTTCGAGGCCGACATAAAGGCTGATGAGATCGTTGGCCGAGATCATCATCATCATGCCGATGGTCGAGAGCACGATCAGGATCGGGAACTCGAAGCGCATCGTGCCTTCGCGCCGCAGCGTGTCGGCTGAGAGCAGGATGGCGGCGCCGGCACCGACCAGCGTCAGCACCTTCATGAAGCGGGCGAAGCCGTCGACGATGAAGCCGTTGTTGAAGGTCAGGAGCTTACCGCCGGTCGAGACGACCAGGACGAGCGCGAGCGCCAGCAGCGCCAGGGCGAGACCTTCGAGCAGGCGCGTCGCGCGCTCACCCTGGATCGCGCCGATCAGCACCATCGCGATGGCGCCGATGGCGAGGATGATTTCCGGCAGGGCCGGGCCGAGAGCGGGCAGAGCCATGACGAAACCTTACTGCACGGCGGCCACTGCCGTCTTCGCGGCAGTGAGCGCGGCCTGATAGTTCTTGATCAGCGCTTCGGTCGGCGCCGCGAAGGCGTCGAGGATGGTGTGCGGCTGCACGCCGTACCAGATGGTCAGCAGGACGAGCGGCACGAGGATAGCGATCTCGCGGCCGTTCAGATCCGCGATGTCCTTGAGCTCGGGCTTGGTGAGCTCGCCGAAAACGACGCGGCGATAAAGCCACAGCGCATAGGCCGCCGAGAGGATGACGCCGGAGGTGGCGAAGAACGCGACCCAGGGATTGGCGCGGAAGGCGCCGACCAGCGTCAGGAACTCGCCGACGAAGCCCGCGGTGCCGGGCAGGCCGACATTGGCCATGGTGAAGACCATGAACACAACCGCATAGAGCGGCATGCGGTTCACCAGGCCGCCATAGGCGGCGATCTCGCGGGTATGCATCCGGTCGTAGATCACGCCGACGCAGAGGAAGAGCGCGCCGGAGACGAGGCCGTGGCTCATCATCTGGAACATCGCGCCCTGGATGCCCTGAGGCGTCAGGGTGAAGAGCCCCATGGTGACGAAGCCCATATGCGCCACCGAGGAGTAGGCGATCAGCTTCTTGATGTCCTCCTGCATCAGCGCCACCAGCGAGGTGTAGACGATGGCAATGACGGAGAGCGCGAAGACCAGCGGCGCGAAATAGGCCGAGGCCTCCGGGAACATCGGGATCGAGAAGCGGATGAAGCCGTAGCCGCCCATCTTCAGCAGGATCGCGGCCAGGATGACCGAGCCGGCCGTCGGCGCCTCGACGTGCGCGTCGGGCAGCCAGGTATGGACCGGCCACATCGGCATCTTCACCGCGAAGGAGGCGAAGAAGGCGACCCAGAGCCACTTCTGCATGCCCGACGGGAATTTGTGCGCCAGCAGCGTCGGAATATCGGTGGTGCCGGCGTTCCAGTACATCGCCATGACCGCCAGCAGCATCAGCACCGAGCCGAGCAGCGTGTAGAGGAAGAACTTGTAGGAGGCGTAGACGCGCCGCTTGCCGCCCCAGATACCGATGATCAGGAACATCGGGATCAGGCCGGCCTCGAAGAACACATAGAAGAGCACGAGGTCGAGCGCCGCGAAGACACCGATCATCAGCGTCTCCAGCACCAGGAAGGCGACCATGTACTCGCGCACCCGCTTCTCGACCGAGGTCCAGGAGGCGAGGATGCAGAACGGCATCAGGAAAGCCGTCAGCACGATGAAGGGGAAGGAGAAGCCGTCGACGCCGAGCTTGAACTTGATGGTGTCCGAGACCCAGCCATGGGTCTCAACCATCTGGAAGCCGGGATTGGCCGGGTCAAAGCGGCCCCAGGCGACGCAGGCGAGCACGAAGGTCAGGACCGTCGTGATCAGCGCGGCCCAGCGGGCGTTGGAGTCGACCGAAGCCTTGTCGCCGCGCTGCGCCAGGATGAAGGCCGCGCCGACCAGCGGCAGGATCAGGAGACCGGTGAGAATACCGAAACCGAACATCATCTCACCCGCGGGTCACAAGATACCAGGTCACGAGCCCTGCGACGCCGATCAGCATGGCGAAGGCATAGTGATAGAGATAGCCGGTCTGCAGCCGGACCACCCGGTTGGTCACATCGACCACGCGGGCCGAGACGCCATCCGGCCCGAAGCCGTCGATGACCAGGCCATCGCCCTTCTTCCAGAGGAAACGGCCGAGCCACTTCGCCGGCCTGACGAACAGGAAGTCGTAGAGCTCGTCGAAGTACCATTTGTTGAGCAGGAACCGGTACAGGACCGGGTTCGCGGCGGCGAGCTTGCCCGGGATCTCGGGCTGCCGGACATACATGTACCAGGCGAGCGCGAAGCCGATCAGCATCGCCACGAAGGGCGAGGCCACGACCCATTTCGGCACCTCGTGCATGGCGTGCAGGATGTGGTTGTCCTTGCCCATGAACAGCGCCGACTTCCAGAAGTGCTCGAAGTCGTGGCCGATGAAGGCCTCCTTGAACACGACACCGGCCAGGATCGCGCCGAGGGACAGCACCGCGAGCGGGATCAGCATCACCCAGGGGCTCTCATGCGGCATGTGGTCATGGCCATGGCCGTGATCGCCGTGGCCATGCGCGGCATGGGCATGATCGTCATGGCCGTGGGCCGCATGCGCGTGGTCGTCATGGCCGTGGTGGCCATGGCCCCAGCGCGGCGTGCCCTCGAAGGTCATGAAGTAGAGGCGCCAGGAGTAGAACGAGGTCATGCAGGCCGCGACGACCAGCAGCACGAAGGCATAGGACGAGGCGAAACCGCCATGCGCCACCGAGGCGTAGGCGCTCTCGATGATCGCATCCTTCGAGAAGAAGCCGGCGAAGCCGAAGATCGTGCCGGGGATGCCGACGCCGGTCAGTGCCAGCGTGCCGATCGTCATCGCAGCCGCCGTCAGCGGGATGTGCTTCCGCAACCCCCCCATGTAGCGCATGTCCTGCTCGTGGTGCATTGCGTGGATGACCGAGCCGGCACCCAAGAACAGCAGCGCCTTGAAGAAGGCGTGGGTGAACAGATGGAAGATGCCGGCGCCGTAATTGCCGACGCCGAGCGCGACGAACATGTAGCCAAGCTGCGAGCAGGTCGAATAGGCGATCACGCGCTTGATGTCGTTCTGCACGAGGCCGACCGTCGCCGCGAAGAAGGCGGTGGTGGCGCCGATGATGACGACAACCGTGAGCGCGACCGGCGCGTATTCGAAGACCGGCGAGAGACGCGCCAGCATGAAGACGCCGGCGGTGACCATGGTCGCGGCGTGGATGAGCGCGGAGACCGGGGTCGGGCCTTCCATCGCGTCCGGCAGCCAGGTGTGCAGCAGGAACTGCGCGGACTTGCCCATGGCGCCCATGAAGAGCAGCAGGCAGGTCAGCGTCAGCGCGTTCCAGTCATAGCCGAGGAAGCGGAAGCTCTGGTTCACCAGCTCGCCGGCGCGCGGGAAGATCGCGTCGAAGGCGACCGAGCCGAACAGCACGAAGACGAGGAAGATGCCGAGCGAGAAGCCGAAGTCACCGACGCGGTTGACGATGAAGGCCTTCATCGCCGCGGCATTGGCCGAGGGCTTCTGATACCAGAAGCCGATCAGCAGATAGGAGGCAAGGCCGACGCCTTCCCAGCCGAAGAACATCTGGACGAGGTTGTCCGACGTCACCAGCATCAGCATCGCGAAGGTGAAGAGCGAGAGATAGGCGAAGAAGCGCGGCCGATGCGGATCCTCGTGCATGTAGCCGATCGAATAGAGGTGCACGAGCGAGGAGACGGTGTTGACGACGACCAGCATCACCGCCGTCAGCGTGTCGACGCGGAAGGCCCAATCGACCTGCATCTGGCCGGACGAGATCCAGCTCGCGACCTGAATGCGCGTCGTGCCGGAACCGAAGCCGACCTGGACGAAGGCGACCCAGGACAGGAGCGCCGAGACGATCAGCAGCGAGGTCGTGACGATCTCGGAGCCGCGCGCGCCGATCAGCCGGCCGAACAGGCCGGCGATCAGGAAGCCGATGAGGGGGAGGAAGACGATCAGGTGATACATGGCCGTGAGGTCCAGGCGCCTTGCGGCGCTCAGCCTTTCATCATGTTGATGTCTTCCACCGCGATCGTGCCGCGGTTGCGGAAGTAGACGACGAGAATGGCGAGGCCGATCGCGGCCTCGGCTGCCGCCACCGTGAGCACGAGCAGCGCGAAGACCTGGCCGACGATGTCGTTCAGGAAGCTCGAGAAGGCGACGAAGTTCAGGTTGACCGAGAGCAGGATCAGCTCGACCGACATCAGGATGACGATGACGTTCTTGCGGTTGATGAAGATGCCGAGCACGCCGAGCGTGAACAGGATGGCGCTGACGGCGAGATAGTGGCCAAGTCCGATCGTCATCACGCCATCTCCTCCGGAACGCCGGCTCGCGAGGGCACCTGCTTGACCTCCATCGCCGCGTCCCTGGTCCGGGCGTTCTGGGTCGGGACATGCTGGCGCTTGATGCCGTGCCGTTCGCGCAGGGTCAGCACGATCGCGCCGATCATGGCGACCAGCAGCACGAGGCCCGCCGCCTGGAAGTAGTAGATGTACTGCGTGTAGAGCACGCGGCCGAGCGCCTCGGTGTTGGTCATGCCGGCGGGAATCGCGGCGACCGGCGCCTTGACGATCTGCGGATCGATGACCCAGGCGCCGACGACCAGCAGCAGCTCGACGGCGAAGATGAAGCCGATCAGCGCGCCGATCGGCAGGTAGTTCAGGAAGCCCTGGCGGAACTCGGCGAAATCGACGTCGAGCATCATCACCACGAAGAGGAAGAGCACCGCGACCGCGCCGACATAGACGACGACCAGCAGCATCGCGAGGAACTCGGCGCCGAGCAGCATGAACAGCCCGGCCGCGTTGACGAAGGCCAGGATCAGATAGAGCACCGAATGCACGGGGTTGCGCGAGGTCACCACCATGAAGGCGGATGCCACGGTCACCCCTGCGAAGAGATAGAAGAAAGCCGCTGCGGCATTCATCTCGGCCAGCCCTTCCCGCCCCTTTGCGGCGCGGTCCTCGTTTGGTTCGTGCTCCGGGACTCGCGAGCCCTGAGCAATTTGGAGCGTCTATAATCAGGCCCGCCGGGCGGGACAACCGCTCGGCGGGTCTGTGAACTCAATCGCGCCCTGCAACGTCATCCCGGGCAAGCGAAGCGCAGACCCGGGATCCATCGTAAAGCGCAGTTCCCTCCGATGGATCCCGGATCGGCGCCGCTTCGCGGCTTGTCCGGGATGACGCCGGAGAGGCACTTCATCTCACCGATAGGGCGCGTCCATCGCGATGTTGCGCGCGATCTCGCGTTCCCAGCGCGCGCCGTTCGCGAGCAGCTTGTCCTTGTCGTAGAACAGCTCCTCGCGGGTCTCGGTCGCGAACTCGAAATTCGGCCCCTCGACGATGGCATCGACCGGGCAGGCTTCCTGGCAGAAGCCGCAGTAGATGCACTTGGTCATGTCGATGTCGTAGCGGGTGGTGCGGCGCGTGCCGTCGTTGCGGCGCGGGCCGGCCTCGATGGTGATGGCCTGCGCCGGGCAGATCGCCTCGCAGAGCTTGCAGGCGATGCAGCGCTCCTCGCCGTTCGGATAGCGGCGCAGCGCGTGCTCGCCACGGAAGCGCGGCGAGAGCTGGCCCTTCTCGAACGGGTAGTTCAGCGTCGCCTTCGGCTTGAAGAAGTAGCGCATCGACAGGCCGATGGCCCCGACGAACTCCTTCAGCAGCAGGCCCCTTGCGGCTTGCGCGAGTGACATCGCCTTCGTCCTTCCATCCTCAGCCGAACAGCGCCCGGCCGATCACGAAACCAAGGATCGGCATGAAGCCGACCGTCATTGCCATCAGCGCCCACCGCAGGATGCGGATGCGGCGCTCATAATCCAGTTTCTCGGCCTCGGTCGTGGAGCGATCCGTGCGCCTCAGCGCCCCGATCACCACGGCCGAGATCAGCCGGTATTCCAGCAGGCCGAGCCCGAAGCCGATCAGGGCGCCGAGCGGGCCGGCCCAACTCATCCGCCGACCGGCCCCCAGCCCGTCACCTGCAGCACCAGCGCCACGAGCACCACGCTACCGATCGAGAGCGGCAGGAAGACCTTCCAGCCCAGTCGCATCAGCTGGTCGTAGCGGTAGCGCGGCACGAAGGCCTTCACCAGCGCGAACATGAAGAATACCAGGCAGACCTTGAGCGCGAACCAGAACACGCCGGGCAGCCAGGTGAAGGGCGGCAGCGCGACCGGCGGCGCCCAGCCGCCCAGGAACAGGATCGTCGTCAGCGAGCACATGGTCATGATCGCCACATATTCGCCGAGCATGAACAGCAGATAGGGAGTCGAGGAATACTCGACCATGAAGCCCGCCACGAGCTCCGATTCCGCCTCGGCCAGGTCGAAGGGCGGCCGGTTCGTCTCGGCCAGCGCCGAGACGAAGAAGACCACGAACATCGGGAAGAGCGGCAGGAAGTACCAGTTCAGGAAGCTGAGCCACGGCACGCCGAGCGCGTGCGCCAGACCGTGGTTCTGCTGCGCCGCGACGATGGCCGACAGGTTGAGCGAACCGACGCAGAGCAGCACGGTGATGATGACGAAGCCGATCGAGACCTCGTAGGACACCATCTGCGCCGCCGAGCGCAAAGCGCTCATGAACGGGTATTTCGAGTTCGAGGCCCAGCCGGCCATGATGATGCCGTAGACGCCGAGCGAGGAGATCGCGAGGATGTAGAGCACGCCGACATTGATGTCGGCGATCGCCCAGCCTTCCGCCACCGGGATCACCGCCCAGGCGCCGAGCGCCAAGAGGCAGGAGATGAAGGGCGCCAGCAGGAAGATGCCCTTGTTGGCGCCGGCCGGGATGATCGGCTCCTTGATCGCGAACTTGATCAGGTCGGCGAAGCTCTGGAACAGGCCCCAGGGGCCGACGACGTTCGGGCCGCGGCGCAGCTGGACCGCTGCCCAGACCTTGCGGTCGGCGAGCAGGATATAGGCGATGAAGACCAGCAGGCAGACCAGCAGCAGCAGGCTCTTGCCGAGGATGATCGCGATATCGAGGACGAGGTCCCAGTTCATGGCCGGTTACTCCGCCGCCTGCTGGTGCCGGCCGGAGGCCAGCGCCGAGCATTCCGCCATCACGGCGGAGGCGCGCGCGATCGGGTTGGTCTGATAGAAATCGGCGACGGCCGGGGCGAAGCCGGCCTTCTCGGTCTTGCCGCCAAGGCCGGCGAGGCTGCCGATCTGCGCCGCGTCGTTGGCCGGTAGCCCGTCGAGCGCCGCGAAATGCGGATGCGCCGCGTAGAGCGCCTTGCGCAGGCCGGCGAGCGAGTCGAAGGGCAGCACCTTGCCGAGATGGCCCGAGAGCGCGCGCAGGATCGCCCAATCCTCGCGGGCCTCGCCCGGCGGGAACGTGGCGCGGTCGGCCATCTGCACGCGGCCTTCGGTGTTCACATAGGTGCCGGACTTCTCGGTATAGGCCGCGCCCGGCAGGATCACGTCGGCGCGGTGCGCACCCTTGTCGCCATGCGTGCCCTGATAGACGACGAAGGCGCCGTCCGGCACCTCGATCTCATCGGCACCGAGCAGGAAGAGCACGTCGAGCGCCCCCGGCTGAACCATGGCTGCAGCATCCAAACCGCCCTCGCCCGGCACGAAGCCGAGATCGAGCGCGCCGACGCGGGCGGCGGCGGTGTGGATCACGCCGAAGCCGTTCCAGCCTTCGGTGACGGCGCCGAGCGCCTGCGCCGCCTTGGCGGCGAGCGACAGCACGGCCTCGCCGTCAGCGCGGGTCAGAGCGCCCTGCCCGACCAGCACCATCGGCTTGCCACCCGTGCCGGCCGCCGACTTCACCACCTCGGCCAGCGACTCCGGGCCGGCGCCGAGATAGTCGTAGGTGTAGGTGAGATCGGCCATCTCGCCGATGACGCTGACCGTGAAGTCGCCGCGCAGCCAGCGCTTGCGGATGCGGGCGTTCAGGATCGGCGCCTCGCGGCGCGGGTTCGAGCCGATGATCAGCAGCGAGGTCGCGTCCTCGATGCCGGCGATGCCAGCGTTGAGGACATAGGCCGCGCGGCCGAATTTCGGGTGAAGCTTCGTGCCGTCCTGGCGGGCATCGAGATTGCCCGAGCCGAGCGAGGCGATCAGGCTCTTCAGCGCGAACATCTCCTCGACCGCCGCGAGATCACCGGCGATGGCGCCGATCTTCTCCGGGCTCGCCGCCTTCACCTTGGCGGCGATGACGGCGAAGGCCTCGTTCCAGCTCGCCGGCCGCAGGCGGCCGTTCTCGCGAATATAAGGCCGGTCGAGGCGCTGCGTACGCAGGCCGTCGGCGACATGGCGGGTCTTGTCGGAGATCCACTCCTCGTTCACCGCCTCGTTGAGGCGGGGCAGGATGCGCATCACTTCCTTGCCGCGCGAGTCGACGCGGATGGCCGAGCCGACGGCGTCCATCACGTCGATGCTCTCGGTCTTGGAGAGCTCCCAGGGCCGGGCCTTGTTCTGATAGGGCTTCGAGGTCAGCGCGCCAACCGGGCAGAGATCGACGACGTTGCCCTGCAGCTCCGACGACATCGCGTGCTCGAGATAGGTCGTGATCTCCATGTCCTCGCCGCGGCCGATCGCGCCGAGGTCGGAGGCGCCGGCGACCTCGGTGGTGAAGCGGACACAGCGCGTGCACTGGATGCAGCGCGTCATCGAGGTCTTGACCAGCGGGCCGATATACTTGTCCTCGACCGCGCGCTTGTTCTCGGCGTAGCGGGAGGTGTCCACGCCATAGGCCATGGCCTGGTCCTGCAGGTCGCACTCGCCGCCCTGGTCGCAGATCGGGCAATCCAGCGGGTGGTTGATGAGCAGGAACTCCATCACCCCTTCGCGGGCCTTCTTGACCATCGGCGACTTGGTCAGGACGACCGGCGGCTCGCCGTTCGGGCCGGGACGCAGATCACGCACGCCGATGGCGCAGGAGGCCTGCGGCTTCGGCGGGCCGCCCTTCACCTCGACGAGGCACATGCGGCAGTTGCCGGCGATCGAAAGGCGCTCGTGGAAGCAGAAGCGCGGCACCTCGGCGCCCGCCGCCTCACAGGCCTGAAGGACCGTGTAGTCGGCCGGGACGTCGACCTCGACGCCATCGATGAGGAGTTTCGTCATGGTCTCACTCCGCCGCCATCAGGCGCACAGGCTCGCTGTGCGGGTTGGCGGCATAGTCGTCGATGCGCTGCTCAATCTCGTGCCGGAAATGCGCGATCAGACCCTGGATCGGCCAGGCGGCGGCGTCACCGAGCGCGCAGATGGTGTGACCCTCGATCTGCTTGGTGACATCGAGCAGCATGTCGATCTCGCGCTTCTGGGCGCGGCCCTCGGCCATGCGCTCCATGACGCGCCACATCCAGCCCGTGCCCTCGCGGCAAGGCGTGCACTGGCCGCAGCTCTCATGCTTGTAGAAATGGCTGATGCGGGCGATGGCGCGGACGATGTCGGTCGACTTGTCCATCACGATCACCGCCGCCGTGCCGAGACCGGAGCGCAGCTTGGAGAGCGAGTCGAAATCCATCGGCGTGTCGATGATCTGCTCGGCCGGGACCATGCGCACCGAGGAGCCGCCAGGGATGACCGCCTTGAGGTTGTCCCAGCCGCCGCGAATGCCGCCGCAATGCTTGTCGATCAGCTCGCGGAACGGAATGCCCATCGCCTCCTCGACGTTGCAGGGCTTGTTCACATGCCCCGAGACGCAGAAGAGCTTGGTGCCGACATTGTTCGGATTGCCGATCGAGGAAAACCAGGCGGCGCCGCGACGCAGGATGGTCGGCGCAACCGCGATCGACTCGACGTTGTTCACCGTGGTCGGGCAGCCATAGAGGCCGACATTGGCCGGGAAAGGCGGCTTCAGCCGCGGCATGCCCTTCTTGCCCTCGAGGCTTTCCAGCAGCGCCGTCTCTTCGCCGCAGATATAGGCGCCGGCGCCGTGATGCACATAGAGATCAAAGGGATAGCCGTGGACGTTGTCCTTGCCGATGAGCTTGGCCTCATAGGCCTCGTCGACGGCGCGCTGCAGTGCCTCGCGCTCACGGACATACTCGCCGCGAATGTAGATATAGGCCGCGTTCGCGCCCATCGCGAAAGAGGCGATCAGGCAGCCCTCGACCAGCGTATGCGGGTCGTTGCGCATGATCTCGCGGTCCTTGCAGGTGCCGGGCTCCGACTCGTCGGCATTGACGACGAGATAGGACGGGCGCCCGTCGCTCTGCTTGGGCATGAACGACCATTTCAGGCCGGTCGGGAAGCCGGCGCCGCCGCGCCCGCGCAGGCCGGACTTCTTCATCTCGTCGATGATCCAGTCCCGGCCCTGCTCCAGCAGGAACTTGGTGCCGTCCCAATGGCCGCGCTGGATCGCACCCTTCAGGGTACGGTCATGAAGGCCGTAGAGGTTGGTGAAGATGCGGTCGCGATCTGCGAGCATGTCCTAGTGCCTCACTCTGCCGGCTTGTCGCCGAGCTTCGACTCGGGGCGCCAGCCCGTCGCGAGCTTCTTCGACTGAGCAATCCAGTCGTCGCGCAGCGCCCGGCCCTTGAAGCCGGTCAGCCGCACATCGACCCAGGCGAGCTCCGCCGGTGTCCATTTGGCGATCTGGTCGTAATGCCAGACGCCCATCTCGTTGAGCATCTTGGCCAGCTTCGGCCCGACGCCCCAGATCAGTTCGAGATCGTCGCCCTTGCCGCCGCGCGCAGCGGTCAGCAGCTCGGGCTTGCTCTCCTCGACGGCCGGCTTGGCGGCCTCGGCGACGTCCTTCTTCTCGACCTTGCCCTTGGCGGCCGGCGTGTCGCTGGCGGCACTGGACGGCTGGTTCGGTTCGGACGGCTTCGGACGGGCAGCGGCAGCGGTCTCGCTCGCGGGCTTGGCCGCGACAGCCGCAGGCGTCGCTTCGGCTTTCTTGGCCTCGGCTTCGGCAGCCTTCTTGGCCTCCGCCTCGGCGGCGGCCTTGGCGGCGGCGGCTTCAGCCGCAGCCTTGCGCTGCTCGGCGACGCGCTTCTGCCAGTCGCCGGCGCCGATCATCGAGCCGTCATAGAGCGCCTTGTCGGTCAGCGTCTGCGGGCCGCCTTCCGGCTCGGAGCCGATGCGGCCGTTCTGCGGGCCGGGCTTGGTTGGGCGGCCGTTGCGCAGGTCGTCGAGGAGCTGGCGGAAATTGGCCGGCGTCAGGTCCTCGTAATAGTCGACATTGATCTGCGCCATCGGGGCGTTGCAGCAGGCGCCGAGGCATTCCACCTCAAGCCAGGAGAGCTTGCCGTCGGCCGTCACGGTCGATTGCGGACCGATGACATCCTCGCAGACCTTCTTCAGCGCCTCGGCGCCGCGCAGGGCGCAGGGCGTCGTGCCACAGAGCTGGACGAAATACTCGCCGACCGGCTGCAGGTTGAACATGGTGTAGAAGGTCGCGACCTCCAGCACCCGCATCGGCGCCATGCCGAGGCGCCTGGCCACGGTCTCGATCACGGCGCGCGAGACCCAGCCCTCCTGCTCCTGCGCCTTCCACAACAGCGGGATGACGGCGGAAGCCTGGCGGCCTTCCGGATATTTGGCGATCTGCTGGTCGATCCAGTTCTCATTCGCCGGGGTGAAGGCGAATGAGGCGGGCTGGACCGGATCGGGCGCGAGACGACGGACGGACATCAGCGGTCCACTTCACCAAAGACGATATCAAGGGAGCCGAGGATCGCGGAGACGTCGGCGAGCATGTGCTTGCGGCACATGAAATCCATGGCCTGGAGATGGGCGAAGCCCGGAGCCTTGATCTTGCAGCGATAAGGCTTGTTGGTGCCGTCGGAGACCAGATAGACGCCGAACTCGCCCTTCGGCGCCTCGACGGCGGCGTAGACTTCGCCGGCCGGCACCTTGTAGCCCTCGGTGTAGAGCTTGAAGTGGTGGATGAGCGCTTCCATCGAGCGCTTCATCTCGCCGCGCTTGGGCGGGACCATCTTGCCGTCGAGCGAGGAGACCGGGCCGCCGCCATCGGGCGCCAGCAGCTTGTCGCAGCACTGCTTCATGATGCGCACCGACTGGCGCATCTCTTCCATGCGGATGTGGTAGCGGTCGAAGCAGTCGCCGTTCTTGCCGACGGGGATGTCGAATTCCATCTCCTCGTAGCACTCGTAGGGCTGCGACTTGCGCAGGTCCCAGGGCGCGCCGGAGCCGCGCACCATCACGCCCGAGAAGCCCCATTTCCAGCAGGTCTCGAGATCGACCACGCCGATATCGACGTTGCGCTGCTTGAAGATGCGGTTGTCGCTGAGCAGGCCTTCGAGGTCGTCGCAGACCTTGAGGAACGGGTCGCACCATTCGGCGATGTCGTGGATCAGCGAGACTGGGATGTCCTGGTGCACGCCGCCGGGACGGACATAGGCCGCGTGCATGCGCGCGCCACAGGCCCGCTCGTAGAAGATCATCAGCTTCTCGCGCTCCTCGAAGCCCCAGAGCGGAGGCGTCAGCGCGCCGACGTCCATCGCCTGCGTGGTGACGTTGAGCAGATGCGAGAGGATGCGGCCGATCTCGGAATAGAGCACACGGATGAGCTGGCCGCGGCGCGGCACGGTCACGCCGACGAGGCGCTCGACCGCGAGCGCATAGGCATGCTCCTGGTTCATCGGCGCGACATAGTCGAGCCGATCGAAATAGGGCACGGCCTGGAGATAGGTCTTGGCCTCGATCAGCTTCTCAGTGCCGCGATGCAGCAGGCCGATATGCGGATCGACGCGCTCGACGATCTCGCCGTCGAGTTCCAGCACGAGGCGCAGCACGCCGTGCGCCGCCGGGTGCTGCGGACCGAAATTGATCGAGAAATTGCGGATATTGTGCTCGGTCATGCCGTGCCACCCTGCGTTGCCGCGACGCGGGCCAGGAACTCTTCCCCGGTCAGCCGTGGCCGCTCGCCGGCAAACGCATAGAGCGCCGGCTTTTCATCAATGAAGATCTCAGCGACGAAGGCGAAGGACGACTGATCGTCGAAGGCCTGGAAGGCCACCGCGACATGATCGTCACCACCTTCGCGCAGACGCCAGAACAGGCTTGACCCGCAGGTCTTGCAGAAGACGCGCTCGCCCCAGTCGGAGGACGGATAGATGCCGAGCGCCTGCTCGTCTGCGACCGAAACGCCCGAGCACGGCACCGCCATGAAGACGCCGCCACTCCATTTCCGGCACATGCCGCAATGGCAGACGTCCATCTCAGCCTTCTCAGGCTTCGCGGTGAAGCGCACCGCGCCACAGAGACAGCCGCCGGACAGTTTTTCCGCCGCAGACGCCATCACGCCCCCTTCGCCTTCTCGTCGCCCGGCAGGACGTAATCCGTGCCTTCCCAGGGCGAGAGGAAATCGAAGTTGCGGAATTCCTGGTTGAGTTTCACCGGCTCGTAGACGACGCGCTTCTGCTCGTCGTCATAGCGAACCTCGACGAAGCCGGTCAGGGGAAAGTCCTTGCGCAGCGGATAACCCTCGAAGCCGTAATCGGTGAGGATGCGGCGCAGGTCCGGATGGCCGGAGAAGAGGATGCCGTAGAAGTCGTAGGCCTCGCGCTCGAACCAGTTCGCCGCCGGGAAGACGTCGACGACGGAGGGGACGGGTGTCGCCTCGTCGGTCTGGACCTTGACGCGGATGCGGCGGTTATGGTGCGGCGCCAGCATATGGTAGACGACGTCGAAGCGCTTTTCGCGGCCGGGATAGTCGGCGCCGGCGATGTCGGTGAAGTTCACGAAGCGGAAGCGCGGATCGCTGTAGAGCGTGCGCAGGACCTCGACGATCGAGGCCGCCTCGGCATGGATCGTCAATTCCTCGAAAGCGACGACGGCTTCCGTCACCGCGCCGGGCAGCGCGGCCTTGATCTCTTCGCCGAGTTGTACGAGCGCTTCGCTCATCGTCTCACCTTCATCGCCTGCAGCACCGACCGACAGAGCGCTCAGCGCTCGATCGTGCCGGTGCGGCGGATCTTCTTCTGCAGCAGCAGCACGCCGTAGAGCAGCGCTTCCGCCGTCGGTGGGCAACCCGGGACATAGATGTCGATCGGGACGATGCGGTCGCAGCCGCGCACCACCGAGTAGCTGTAGTGGTAGTAGCCGCCGCCATTGGCGCAGGAGCCCATCGAGATGACGTAGCGCGGCTCCGGCATCTGGTCGTAGACCTTGCGCAGCGCCGGGGCCATCTTGTTGGTCAGCGTGCCGGCGACGATCATCACGTCCGACTGGCGCGGCGAGGCGCGCGGCGCGAAACCAAATCGCTCGACGTCGTAGCGCGGCATCGAGAGCTGCATCATCTCGACGGCGCAGCAGGCGAGGCCGAACGTCATCCACATCAGCGAGCCCGTGCGGGCCCAGTTGATCAGATCGTCGGTCGCAGTGACGAGAAAGCCCTTGTCGGCGAGCTCGTTGTTGATGTCGACGAAGAACGGATCACGCGCGCCCACGGGCTTGCCGTCCGGGCCGAGCAGCCCTCTCGGGGCCGGCGCGACGAGCGGATCACCACGATCGATCGCTGTGACTGCCATGACCTAATCCTTGTGAACCTTTACCTGCCAGATCGGGAGCGAGAAGCCGCTTCGTCACCGAACAGTTTAGTCCCACTCCAGCGCGCCCTTGCGCCACTCGTAGACGAAGCCCACGGTGAGCACGCCGAGGAAGACCATCATCGACCAAAAACCATACCAGCCAAGGCTGCCGAAGGCGACGGCCCAAGGGAAGAGGAACGCGACTTCGAGATCGAAGATGATGAAGAGAATCGCGACCAGATAGAAGCGGACGTCGAACTTCATGCGGGCGTCGTCGAAGGCGTTGAAACCGCATTCATAGGCCGAGAGCTTTTCCGCATCCGGCTTCGAATAGGCGATCGCGAAGGGCGCGATCAGAAGGGCCAGGCCGATGACTGCCGAGACGCCGATGAACAGCACCAGAGGCAGGTAGTCGCTCAGGATGGATGGCACCGTGGCAGCTTGCATGGTCGAACTCACTTCAGACGGCCGCGGAGCGGCTCGCTGTCCCAGTCGCTTAGACCCTCGATTAGAATGAAGCAAGACTCCGCCGCGCCGCACAATCGCGCAAGCGGGTTGAATGCAGCGCAGAATGCGGCAGAATTCGGCGGCGTCCGCGCAGCGCTCCGAACAGCCGGGGCGAAATCTGCCGGAAAGCCTTATTTTTTGCCCGCAAAGACGTCAGCAATCCGTTCACCGTGCCGAATCGTTCAGGGCCGGGCAGGCCTCCTCCTTCGAAAGACGCCGAATGCTTCAATCGTTTCAGCCCGCCCTCGCTGCGACAGCGGTCCCTGCGGCACGATGAACTCCGCCTGCCTGCGCGCCGGGCTCGTTCCGGCGTTCGTCCTTCTGCTGTCCGCGACCTCGGCACCGGCCCAGGAGGGCGAGCGGGTGCGCGCGCCGCTGCCGCCGCAACGGCCCTTCGACCTGGATCTGGAGGGCACGCCCAAACTGCCGGCCATCGTCGTGCCGCCGCCCGCGCCCACAGCCTCGCCGTCCACCCGCAGCCTCGCCCAGAATACGCCACCCACCGCTCCGTCGACGGAAACACCGGAGCCCGAGACCGAGACCGAGGCCGAATCCGCCTCCGCGACGCCCCCCGCCGAAGGCACCCTGCCCGCTCCCGGCGAGCCTGACGACGACGAGGGCGTGGAATGGCCGAAGCTGACACCGGGGCAGAAGGCGGGCGCGGAGCCGGATTTCGATCCCAATGAAAAGCCCGAGAGACCGGGCATCTCGACCGACCCCGGCACCTCGATTACCTGCCTGCCGAACCCGCTGAAGCAGATCCTCGGCAAGATTGCCGATCGCTACGGCGCGGTGAAGGTGACCTCGACCTGGCGGCCGCCCTGGCGCGCCCGGCGCGGCTCCTATCACAAGGGTTGCCAGGCGATGGATTTCCGGGTGCCGGGCGTGCGCCCGCGTCTCGTGCTGGAATGGGTGCGCGCCCTGCCCGAGGTCGGCGGCAACCATGTCTACTGGAACGGGCTGATCCATATCGATACCGGGCCGCGCCGGCCCTGGTAGCCGTCGAGGCCCGGTTTCGAGGACGCGCAGCCCTAGAAGCGCTCGGCCGAGAACGATTCCAGCGCGCAGCAGGTCGGTGTCTGCGTCATCGCCTCGGCGAGCAGGCGCCCCGTCGCGGGGCCGAGCGTGAAACCGTGATGGGCGTGGCCGAAGGCGAACCACAGGCCGCGATGCCCGGGCGCCTTGCCGATGATCGGCAGCATGTCGGGCAAGCACGGCCGCGCGCCGCGCCACGGCTCGGCATCGAGGCGACACCCGAGCGGCATGATCGAGCGCGCGACCCGCTCAGCCCGGTCGAGCTGCCAGGAATCGGAAGGCTCGTCGCGTCCGGCAAGCTCGATTCCCGTCGTCAGTCGGATGCCGCGCTGCATCGGAGTCAGCACGAAACCGGCCTGCGCATCGCATAGCGGATGATGCGCGCCGCCGGCATCCGCTGCCTCGTAATGCATGTGGTAGCCGCGCTTGAAGCCGAGCGGAAAACGATAGCCGAAGCGCTCGTAGAAATCCTTCGACCACGGCCCCAGCGCGACGACCACCTCCGGCGCCTGCCATTGCCCCGCCCCGGTCGGCAAACGCCATTCCGCGCCTTCGTGATGCAAGGCGAGCGCGTCTGCCTTCGCCAGTGAGCCGCCTCGCGCCGTAAACAGCGCGGCGTAGGCGCGGGTTACGGCGCCGGGATCGCTGACCGTCACCGGATCGCGCCAGTGAATGGCGCCGGCCACCGAGCCGGGCAGCACGCCGGGCTCGCGGAGCCGCAACGCATCGTCGTCGAGCACATCGTAGGCGAGTCCGTACGACCCCAGTTCCGCGGCGGTCCGCACCGCCTGGTCGAGGCCGCGACGGGTGCGATAGAGTTCGATCCAGCCTCCGTTTCGCAGCAGCGGTTCGGCGCCAGCGGCCCTGGCCAGGTGCCGGTGCTCCTCGATGCTGCGTTCGATCAGGGGCAGGATCGCCCGCCCGAGTCGGTCGAGCCGGGCCGGTGCCGAATTCCACCAATAGCGGGCGAGCCAGGGCGCCATCCGCAACAGCGCCGCAGGGCGATAGCGCACGGCGATCGAGCGGTTCGAGGCGAAGGCCGCGAGCGTCGCGAGATCGCGCGGGAAAGCATAGGGAACGACGGAAGACCGCTCGATCAAGCCGGCATTGCCATGGCTGGTTTCGGCGCCCGGCTCGCCGCGATCGACCAGCAGAACCTTCCGGCCGCGCTCCTGCAGATGCAGCGCCGCGCTCACGCCGACGATGCCGGCCCCGAGCACGATCACGTCGGCTTGTCGTGTTGCAGTCGTCATCGCGCAGGGAAAGCCCGTCTCCATCCGCACCCGAACGGGCGCTGCGACAGACGAGCCTCAAACCAAGCGGTTTTGCAAGAAAATAAAAATCCTTTGACATGATGAAAGAAAAATTTCTTCATGAGGCATCGCAGGGAGCCTCGATGTCGCAGACCCTCCGCCAAAGGTTGCAGGCATGCCTCGCCGTCGGCTCCAAGGCCGACAAGGCGCTGGCGAGCTACATGCTGGCGCAGATGCCGAGCCTGCCCTTCGAGACGGCGGCGAGCCTGGCGGAAAAGGTTTCGGTCAGCGAGCCAACCGTGGGGCGGTTCTGCCGGACGCTGGGCTACAGGAGCTTGAAGGACCTCAAGGGCAGCCTCGCCGAGGAGATCGGGGACCGGCCCTGGCTGATCAGCGACCGGCTTCGCGACTTCCAACAGCGCAGCCGGGCGGGCGACGACCAGCTCGCGCGCAGTCTTCAGCTTGAGATTGCCGGACTGGTCAGGCTCTACGAGCAGGCGCAGACGGAGGAGTGGAAGCGCGCCGCCCAACGGCTGGCGACGGCGCCCTCGGTCTATGTAACCGGCTTCCAGACCGAGCGCGGCCTCGCGCAATACCTCGCCAACCAGCTTCAGTATCTGCGCGACGGCGTGCACCTCGTCGATCTCGCCGCCGGGAACTTCTCGGAACTCCTGCTTTCGGACGAGGCCGGCCGCTGCCTCGTGATCTTCGAGGCGCGCCGCTATTCGCGCATGGCCAAGGTGCTGGCCGGGCAGGCGAAGGCAGCGGGCATCCCAACCACCCTCGTCACCGATTCCTTCTGCGACTGGGGCGGCGGGCTGGTCGACGAGATGCTGGTCGTCTCGACCGAATTCAACCTGTTCTGGGACTCGACCGCCCAGATGGCGAGCCTGAGCAACCTGCTGATCAACGCAGTCTTCGTCGAGCTCGGCCCGCAGGTCGAGCAGCGGCTGAACCGGATGGCGGAGCTCTACGGCCGCTTCACCGGCCATGTCGGCGATAGTTCCGGCCCATTGGGCTGAACCGCCAGGATTTTCGCAACATCTCGAAACAAAAGGGGAAGCGGGATGAAGACGATGATGAAAGGGAGCATTCTGGCGCTGGGCCTCGCCGCGCTGGCAACGACCACGGCGCTAGCTCAGGAGGCGACGTTCGTGATGACCGCGCGCCTCGTCGGCGCGCCGACCTACAACCCGATCAAGGCGACCAAGCTCAACACGGCGACGACCCTGATCTTCGACCGCCTCGTCGTGCAGGACGCCGACCAGAGTTTCCACGGCCAGCTCGCGACGTCGTGGGAATCGAGCCCCGACGGCATGCTCTGGACGTTCAAGCTGAAGCCTGGCGTGAAGTTCCACAATGGCGAGCCGTTCAACGCCAAGACCATCGAATGGTGGGTGCCCCAGTTCAAGGGCACGGAGAACGCCTTCACCGTCGAGGCGATCGACAAGGTCGAAGTGGTCGACGACCTGACCGTGCGCTTCCACATGAAGCACCCCGACCCGAACCTGCTGTTCAACCTCGCCAGCTCCTTCATGAGCATTCCCGAGCCGAAATCCTATGACGCGCTCGGCGACAAGTTCGGCGTGACCGAAGCCATCGGCACCGGCCCCTACAAGATGCAGCAGTTCACCGTCGGCCAGCAGACCGTGCTGGTGCGCAACGACGACTACGCCTGGGCCTCCGATCTGTCGAAGAACCAGGGACCAGCCAAGTTCAAGAAGCTGACCTTCCGCGAAATCGCGGAGGAATCGACCGCCTATCTTGAATTGAAGACGGGCGGCGCCGATCTGCTCGTCAACGTGCCGACCGACTTCCTGCCGCGCATCCAGGCGGACAAGGCCGTGAAGCTTCTGACCATTCCGGGCAACGAACTGGTCTACCTGCCGATCAACACCAGCGTCGACCCCTTCACGGACATCAAGGTCCGTGAAGCGACCGCCTTCGCCATCAACCAGAAGGAAATCCTGACCAGCCTCTATGGCAGCAACGGCGCGGTCGCCGACACCTTCCTGATCTCGTCGCTGAAGGAATCGCAGGTCGATCCCAAATTCCGGATCGCCTACGACCCCGAGCGCTCGAAGAAGGTGTTCGACGCGGCCGGCTGGAAGGCCGGGCCCGACGGCATCCGCGTCAAGGACGGCAAGCGCCTCGAGGTGAAGCTCTGGGCCCAGAACGGCACCGAATTCAAGCGCCTCGCCGAGATCGTTCAGGCACAGCTCAAGGCCGTCGGCATGCAGGCCGAGATCAGCATCATCGATGCGGGCTCGATCAACGCGCAGTATCGCAAGAAGACCGACCACCAGCTCGCGGTCCGCTCCTATCAATGGACCAATGCCGACATCGTCGACTGGTTCTTCGCCGCGAAGCGCGCGGGCTATCCCAATGTCTCGATGTTCAACGATCCCGAGGCGGAGAAGCTGAACGACATCGCGATGAACAAGTCGAAGACCTGGGACGAGCGCGTGGCGAACTTCACCAAGTACCACGAATATGTGCTGTCGCAGTACCCGTTTGCGCCGATCTACCAGCCGGTGCAGAGCCTCGCCTATGGCAAGCGCATCGCGATGCCGGAGAAGATCCGCGGGATCGGCTTCTCCAGCCAGTCGATGATCGACATCGCGCCGGCGAACTGAGTCAGGCCACGGCCGCACGCGGGAGATAAACCTTGCTGCGCTTCGCGATCCGGCGCCTCGCCATGCTGGTGCCGGTGTTCCTCGCCGTCTCGCTGGTGATCTTCATGATCATCCATCTGGTGCCCGGCGACCCCCTGGAACATCTGATCCAGGTGGGCTCCTCGCCGGAGCAGCGGGCGCAGATGATCGCCCGCTACGGCCTCGATCAGCCGCTGCTCGTGCAATACGGGCGCTGGCTTGCCAAGGTCGTCACCGGCGATCTCGGCGACGCCATCGTCATGCGCCAGCCGGTCTCGCGGCTGATCGCCGAGAACATGCCGCACAGCCTCGCGCTCGGCGGCACCGCGCTGCTGTTTTCGACGACGGTGGGCATCGTCACCGGCGTGCTGGCCGCCTCTTTCCGCGACAGCCTGTTCGACCGGGCGGTGATGGGCTTCATCCTGCTCGGCTCGACGCTGCCGAGCTTCTGGCTGGCCCTGCTGATGATCCTGATGTTCGCTGTGCAATTCGAATGGTTCCCGGTCTCGGGCGCGCGGACATGGGACGCACTCGTGCTGCCGGCCCTGACCATCGGCATCGGCGGCACGGCCTTGATCGCCCGTGTCACCCGCGCGGCGATGGTCGAAATCTCGCAGCGCGATTTCGTGCGCGTACTCCAGGCCAAGGGCGTGCCGTTCTGGCGCATCCAGCTGCGCCATGTGCTCCAGCAGGCGATGCTGCCGGTGACGACCATCCTCGGCCTGCGCATCGGCTGGATTCTCGGCGGCGCTGTCACCGTCGAATACGTCTTCGCGCGACCCGGGCTCGGCTCCCTGCTGATCACCGGGCTCGGGCAGCGCGACTATCCGCTGGTGCAGGGCTGCCTGCTGATGCTCGCCATCGCGGTGATGCTCGGCACCCTGCTCGGTGACCTGGCCCAGGCCGCGCTCGATCCGCGCCTGCGCGAAGCGATGAGCGTCCGATGAGCCGCGCCTCACTCGCAACCCGCATTGCCCGTTCGCCGCGCGGCGCCATCTGCGCATTGTTCCTGATCGGCCTCGCGCTCTGCGCCGTCTTCGCGCCCTGGATCGCACCCTACGACTACGCGGCCCAGAAGCTCGCCATGGCGAACACGCCGCCTTCGGCAGCCCATTGGCTCGGCACCGACGAATTCGGCCGCGATCTGCTCTCCCGCATCATCCAGGGTGCGCGGACATCGCTCAGCGTCAGCGTGTTCTCGATTGCGCTGTCGGTCATGGCGGGGGCGACGCTCGGTGCCGCAGCCGGCTATTTCGGCGGCTTCTTCGACCGGGTCGTCACCGTCGTCGTCGACCTGACCTGGTCCTTTCCGGAGATCCTGCTGGCGCTGATCCTGATCGCGATCCTCGGGCCCGGGCTGCACTCCACCGCCATCGCGATCGCCATCGCCTATCTCGCGCAGTTCACCCGCCTGACGCGGGCGCAGGTCATGGCCCTGAAGGGTGAACTCTTCGTCGATGCGGCCGTGACCGCCGGCGCGCGCCCTGCCCGCGTGCTCTTCCTCCACCTCCTGCCCAATGCGATGACGCCAGTCATCGTCGCCGGGATGCTGGCGACGGGCGATGCGATCGTGCTCGAGGCGACGCTCGGCTTCTTCGGCCTCGGCGCACAGCCGCCCGTGCCGAGCTGGGGAGCGATGATGAGCTCCGGCACCGCGCAGATCTTCATCGCGCCCTGGATCATCGTCTTTCCCGGCCTCGTCATCGCCACGACGGTCATCGCCATCAACCTGTTCGGCGATGCGCTGATCGAAGCCCTCGATATCCGCCGGCCGCTGCGGGACGGCTGACGATCGCACGGGATCAGCAGTTTCCAGAGAACAGCCAGAGGAACGCCATGACCTTCACCGTCCTGACCGCCGAGTTCTCGCACGAGAGCAATACCTTCAGCCGCTGCCCGGCCGATTACGCCGCCTTCGAGGATCGCGGCATCGGCTTCGGCGAGACCGCCATTGCCGAGCGCGGCAGCGCCAACACGCCGATCGCCGGTTTCCTCGATATCGGGCGCCCGGCGGGATGGCGCGTCATCCACGCGATCAGCGCGGCGGCCCAGCCGTCGGGCCCGGTGACACGCGATGCCTTCGACCGGATCGCGGGCGTGATCGTCGGCGCGGCGAAAGCCAATGCCGGTGCGATCGATGGCGTCCTGCTCGGCCTGCACGGCGCCATGGTGACCGAATTCTGCGAGGATGGCGAAGGCGAGCTGCTGCAGCGCCTGCGCGCGGTGCTCGGCCCGAAAGTGCCGATTGGAATCACGCTCGACCCCCATGCCAACGTCACCCGCAAGATGACGGAACTCGCCGACATCGTCGTCTCCTACAAGACCTACCCGCATGTCGACGTGCGTGAGACGGGCAGGCTCGCGGCCGGCATCCTGCAGCGCGCGATGACGGGCGAAGCCAGGCCGGTGACGCTCAGGGCCGAGCGGCCGATGCTCGAGGAGGTCAATGGCGGGCGCACCGATATCGGCCCGATGGTCGAGCGCATCGCCAAGGCCAAGGCCTATGAGAAGGAGCCGGGCGTCTTCGCCGTCAGCGTCAATGGCGGCTTCGGCAATGCCGATATCGCGGAAGTCGGCCCGACCGTCCTCGTCACCTGCGAAGGCGATCTCGACCGGCACCGCGCCTTCGCCGAAGCGCTGGTCGACGACATGTGGCAGCGCCGCTTCGAGATGGTGACCCCGTTCCTGACCGTGGCAGAAGCCGTGGCGGAAGCCGCATCCTATGTCGCGGCATCCGGGCCGCTGATCATCGCCGACTATGCCGACAATCCCGGCGGCGGCGGCTATGGCGACGCCACCGCACTGTTGCAGGGGATGATCGCCGCGGATCTGCGGGATGCCTGCTTCGGCCCGATCGTCGATCCCGAAGCGGCGGCCGAACTGCATCGGGCCAAGCCGGGATCGACCGTGTCGGTGAAGCTCGGCGGCAAGGTCGACCCGGAGATCGGCGGCGGGCCGCTCGCCCTGACCGGAACGCTCGTCAGCGTGAGCGATGGCGGCTATCTCGGCGACGGGCCGATGCTCGGCGGGCTGCGCGGAAGCTGGGGGCCATGCGCCGTGCTACGCGTCGGAGACATCGAGATCCTCGTCACGACGATCCGCGCCCAGATGACCGATCTGCAGCAGTTCCGCGCCTTCGGCATCGACCCGGCGGCCAAGCGCGTGGTGGCGCTGAAATCGATGCAGCATTTCAGGGCGGCGTTCGAGCCGATCGCCGGCAAGGTGATCGTCTGCGACAGCGGCGCGCTCTGCACGCCGGATCTGACGAAACTGCCCTATCGCCGCGCGCGACGCCCGATCTTCCCGCTCGACCGCCAGTAAGATGGCGCCGGCATCGGCCGCTTCATGGGCCGGCTGATCGCAGGCGTTCAGCCGGGCTACATGAAAGGCGACTCCGGCAGACCGCCGAGACGGCCGCCGGAGCGCTGGTATCGAACGGCACCGAGCGCTTCACACCAGCCGCAGGGCTGGCACGCGCGTTCTTGCGCCGTTGAGACGGCTAGCCCGCCTGGGGCTTGTCGTCATTGTCGTTGGCATTGTCCGGCGCACGGGAACTCTGCTCCTGGCGGTTCGCCCGCTCCGTCTCGATCTTCGCGCGCCGGCGCTTCTCCTTGACCCGCTCCATGATTGCCAAAAAGCGGCGTCTCCGAACCTTTCGCTCCATCTCGGCCCCGTTCTGATACAAATTGATCTTTTTCAGATCACCTCAGGCGTAGTGCTTCAGAACAGCGCAAAAGCGGGGCCAACGCTTCATTCGATCGCAGGACACCTCCGGATATCCGGGTTGGCGGAGAGATTTCGAGTTCCGCGCCGATCACGGCCATCGGCCGTGCCAAGGCCAACGGAACCGGGCCGGCGGATGCCCGACACCGCCTGCAAGGCTTCACTCAAGCAGAACCGACCGCAGATCCGGTGCGGCCGGTTCGGTGTTTGGATACAGCAGCCCGGGCGCCGCAGCGGGGCGCCCGCCCCGCCCTGCTCACCAGCGCGGGCAAACGTCCCAGAAGCCGCGCGTGCGGGCTGAGTTGGTGTAGAACCAGCAATAGCCGGCGCGCGGCGGCGGACCGGCCCAGGAGGTCGCGGCCGCCCCGGCGACGAAGCCGATCGCAGCACCGGCGGCGATGGCGCCGCCCGGATGCCAGGTCCGGCGCGGATGCACGACCACGACATTGCGCGGCCGGTGGTGAACGGTATGGCGCGGCCGGTGATGGACCGTGTGGCGCGGGCGATGATGCACGTTGTGCCGCGGGCGGTGCGCGGAACGGTTGACGTGCTGGGCCCGCCCGGCCTGGACGCGGCCGCGCGCGGCGTCACGCTGGGCTTGCGAAACTCGCTGCTGCGCCTGGGCGGTCTCGGCAACGACGAGCGGCGGCGTCAGGCCGGCCAGGATCGCGAACAGCATCGCGATGGATTTCAGCTTCAGATATCTGCGCATCGGTTTCCTCTCCGGGCCGCCCGCGACAAGCGATGCGACCCTAGCCAGTATCCACTTACGGGAGCCGTCTTCGCCAACGGGCTCGGACCAGCCGCCGCCATGCCGCCGACGATCTTTGTGACGGGATGGCGGGCTGTTGTCCACGGGGGCCCGGTCGCCCAGCCGGCCGCAACACACCCTGAGCAATCGCGATATCGACGCCGGTCTCGACGAGTTTGACCGCAATTTTTATCGATACTGGACGGTGATGTCTGAGCGGCTATTCTCGTCGGCGGGCGAACCAATTCGGCGCCAACCGTTGCCGCTGGACCGCGATCTCTGAGCGGCTATTCTAGTGTCCCGGCCGGCATCGACCCGAATGTCGTTGCCGCTGGACCGCGATCTCTGAGCGGCTATTCTCTGGCCAAGGCCGGAACGCGCAAGGTCACGGTTGCCGCTGGACCGCGATCTCTGAGCGGCTATTCTCGATGGCACGTCGCGTTCGCAGTATCGAGGAGTTGCCGCTGGACCGCGATCTCTGAGCGGCTATTCTCTTCATTACAATGCAGCCGCGCTTCTATCCGTTGCCGCTGGACCGCGATCTCTGAGCGGCTATTCTACTGTTTGACGCGACAAGCACATATCAAAGGTTGCCGCTGGACCGCGATCTCTGAGCGGCTATTCTGGCGCATTGTTCGCTAAGTGTTTATCCCAAGTTGCCGCTGGACCGCGATCTCTGAGCGGCTATTCTAGAACCTTCAGGCAGAGGCCTCGGCGGGCTGTTGCCGCTGGACCGCGATCTCTGAGCGGCTATTCTGTTCCAGCGAACCGCCCGACGACCTTCTCCGTTGCCGCTGGACCGCGATCTCTGAGCGGCTATTCTCGAGGCTGAACATCTCAGCCACGATTTCGCGGTTGCCGCTGGACCGCGATCTCTGAGCGGCTATTCTGCGTTCGACTTCGCGCTGGACCTGCTCGTTGTTGCCGCTGGACCGCGATCTCTGAGCGGCTATTCTGAACCGCGTGTTCGAGGAACTGAAGCGCTAGTTGCCGCTGGACCGCGATCTCTGAGCGGCTATTCTCTCGCGGTGGATGCCGTGCAGCGGCTGTGCGTTGCCGCTGGACCGCGATCTCTGAGCGGCTATTCTGCCGGTCCGCGCCGCCTCCTGCCGTTTTTTGGTTGCCGCTGGACCGCGATCTCTGAGCGGCTATTCTCAATCAGTCACGGCCGATCCCCTGATGCTGGTTGCCGCTGGACCGCGATCTCTGAGCGGCTATTCTATGGCGAGGACTACGTCCTGCGCCCGGTCAGTTGCCGCTGGACCGCGATCTCTGAGCGGCTATTCTGGCCAAGGGCTGGGCCGCGTGGTTCTTGAGTTGCCGCTGGACCGCGATCTCTGAGCGGCTATTCTCTCGCCGCACTCGCACAGGCGCGCAGCGCGGTTGCCGCTGGACCGCGATCTCTGAGCGGCTATTCTTCTTTCGGCTGCTTGCGAGGGGCGAACACAGTTGCCGCTGGACCGCGATCTCTGAGCGGCTATTCTCTATGGGCTTGAGTTCCGCAGGAGGCGTCGGTTGCCGCTGGACCGCGATCTCTGAGCGGCTATTCTAAGGGCGACCGCCTGCTGTCCGAATGGCGCGTTGCCGCTGGACCGCGATCTCTGAGCGGCTATTCTCCGTTGCCGCGATGACCGCGGCAACCACATGTTGCCGCTGGACCGCGATCTCTGAGCGGCTATTCTGTGCTGACGGACGGCTCGTCGCCGCAGAACGTTGCCGCTGGACCGCGATCTCTGAGCGGCTATTCTCAAGGAGCACATCGGTAAATGGTCGCCAGAGTTGCCGCTGGACCGCGATCTCTGAGCGGCTATTCTCGGTCGAGCGCCAAGGCGCGCTGACCGACAGTTGCCGCTGGACCGCGATCTCTGAGCGGCTATTCTCCGACAGCTCGACCTTCAGTGCCGCTTCGTGTTGCCGCTGGACCGCGATCTCTGAGCGGCTATTCTAATCAGGCAGATATCCGCCCTCAGCGCGATGTTGCCGCTGGACCGCGATCTCTGAGCGGCTATTCTCACGCGCGATAGCTCCCGTGGCGCGAGAGCGTTGCCGCTGGACCGCGATCTCTGAGCGGCTATTCTGCGATGGCCCGAAGCTGTGCCGCCTGTCGGGTTGCCGCTGGACCGCGATCTCTGAGCGGCTATTCTTCAAGCCGGACCATCCTGGGCTTTGGAGAGTTGCCGCTGGACCGCGATCTCTGAGCGGCTATTCTACCGAAAAGAAAGACCGTCAGGACGGCGAAGTTGCCGCTGGACCGCGATCTCTGAGCGGCTATTCTCAAAAAGCGCACCGCGTCGTCGTACCGGCGGTTGCCGCTGGACCGCGATCTCTGAGCGGCTATTCTCAGACGCCAGAGCCCCCACAGGCCCGCCAAGTTGCCGCTGGACCGCGATCTCTGAGCGGCTATTCTCCCGGCAGAAATTCGGAGATTGCCTCGCGGGTTGCCGCTGGACCGCGATCTCTGAGCGGCTATTCTTGCCGGATCCTACGGCTTCAATGCGCTGTAGTTGCCGCTGGACCGCGATCTCTGAGCGGCTATTCTTAACGAACGTAACGAACGTAACGAGAATAAGTTGCCGCTGGACCGCGATCTCTGAGCGGCTATTCTCGGCGTTCCTACCTCGCCTGACCGTCGCGAGTTGCCGCTGGACCGCGATCTCTGAGCGGCTATTCTCTTCAGGACCAGGCTGCCGTTCGTCGAGGCGTTGCCGCTGGACCGCGATCTCTGAGCGGCTATTCTGCGTTCTTGCCGCGATCCGAAGCAATGGAGGTTGCCGCTGGACCGCGATCTCTGAGCGGCTATTCTATATTGGCTTTTCGAGCGCGGTGAGAGGCTGTTGCCGCTGGACCGCGATCTCTGAGCGGCTATTCTGAATTCGGCCGATGCAAACCCGGATGAGCAGTTGCCGCTGGACCGCGATCTCTGAGCGGCTATTCTGACCGTGATCAGCTTCTCGCGCGGCCGTGGGTTGCCGCTGGACCGCGATCTCTGAGCGGCTATTCTAGAAGCTCGACTATCTCGGCATGCGTTTGAGTTGCCGCTGGACCGCGATCTCTGAGCGGCTATTCTGGACGGCGTCACGATCCCGCTGCGCGAGGCGTTGCCGCTGGACCGCGATCTCTGAGCGGCTATTCTTCATGTGGAACGGCATGCTCCGCAAGAACGGTTGCCGCTGGACCGCGATCTCTGAGCGGCTATTCTCGATGAAAACGGCGCCCCGGCTACCGTCGAGTTGCCGCTGGACCGCGATCTCTGAGCGGCTATTCTTGCGCAGCCTCATGGCGATGTCCCGCATGACGTTGCCGCTGGACCGCGATCTCTGAGCGGCTATTCTCGTCTCATCGAAGAGCTCGAGGCTTTGACCGTTGCCGCTGGACCGCGATCTCTGAGCGGCTATTCTGAACGATACCAGCGACCCGGCGTGGCTTAAGTTGCCGCTGGACCGCGATCTCTGAGCGGCTATTCTCATCTTGCCGGTGATCTGGCGGACGAACTGGTTGCCGCTGGACCGCGATCTCTGAGCGGCTATTCTTCGCCGCCTTTCTGGAAGATCGCGCCCATTGTTGCCGCTGGACCGCGATCTCTGAGCGGCTATTCTGCGCTGCGGCGCCGGCACCTGTTCTGAGCGGTTGCCGCTGGACCGCGATCTCTGAGCGGCTATTCTCGGCTTGGCGGCGTCCGAGGACGATGACGGGTTGCCGCTGGACCGCGATCTCTGAGCGGCTATTCTATTCGATCAGACCGGATACGCATTCGAGTGGTTGCCGCTGGACCGCGATCTCTGAGCGGCTATTCTGTACGTCGAAAGCGATTGTCTTGACGGTAGGTTGCCGCTGGACCGCGATCTCTGAGCGGCTATTCTAGATCCTCCCTTATCCCTTTGGAAACAAAGGCGAGAAGGACGGTCTGGGATAGCCGCTTTTCCATTGCCGCGCTCAGAACAGGGCCAGTTGATCGGGATTTTTTCGGCGCTGCCTCCGGCGTTGGCCGGAGAAGCGGATGATGTTCTCATATTGCCGGTCGGTGAATGTCAGGATGTGGACGTCGCCTCGTTCGGGCAGATTGGCTTCGATTCGGCGCATATGCGCCTCGAACTGCTCCTTGCCGTTGCAGAAGCGCGCATACACGGAAAACTGGCTCTTCTCGAAGCCCTCGTCGAGCAGGTATTCGCGGAACTTCGTCGCCGCGCGATTCTCCGCCTTGCTCGTCACGGGCAGATCGAACATCACGAAGATCCACATGAGGCGATAGCCGCTGAGTTGGGTGGCGGTCATGGCTGCGGCCGCATCTCCGCCGATGCGTGTTCCGCCACCGCATCGGACAGAGGCAGGCCGAGGCCGGCGAGTTCGATGGCGCTCGGCGGCATGGGCAGAACCAGGGCCGATGCCTCCTGCGTCTCGAAGGCCCGCGCGAGCGATTGCGCCAGCCGCTGCACCGCCATGGCCACGGTGGTCACGCCGTCAGGCCCCGGCAGGTCGAGGGCGATCAGCCCCGCCGTGGCGCGCTTCGTCTCCGGGCCGACATCGCCGCGGCCCTGCTCCGAAAGCTTCAGGGCCAGGAGATCGACCAGCGGCCGGAAAGGCTCGACGAGATCGTCGGCGAGCGCGAAGGCGTTGCCGCGATTGGCGTGGTGGATGCCGATCGAAGGATGCAGGCCCGCCGCGACGACCGAACGCGCCACGAGCGAGCGGATGACGGTGTAGCCATAGTTGAGTAGGCCGTTGATGTCCGGCGCGTCGCGGTCGCGGCGGAAGTCCGCGCCCATCAGCAGCGGCCAGTAGCGGCGGGCCGCCTGGGCCTCGATATTGTCGGGATCGCCGGAGCGCACACGCCGCAAGAGCATGTCGAGCGCGGCCCGCTCGCGCCCGGTCGCTTCCAGGACGGAGGCCTGCCAGCGGATCTTGCTGGTGACGACGCGGCTCCAGAGCTGCTTGGCAAGAGGCTTCCCCGCATCCCATTGCGCCCGCATCCGTGCGTTCTGGCCGTGATGTCCGTCGAGCGGCAGGAAGACGCCGACCGGCGCGTGGTTCGGGCCGCAGAGCACGAGCGGCGCGCCCCGCTCGGCCAGCGCCACGGCCAGATTCGTGCTCCAGGTGACGCCATGGGCGTGGACGATCACCGCCGCGACATCGTCGAGCGGGACCCGCCCAACCTCCTGCCGCTGCTCGCTGACGATCATGAAGCCGCGATGGGCGGCGAGGTGGCGGCCGTCGGTCGCGATGTCGACGATCCGCTCCACGATCAGCCTCCGGCGTGGGGAGGTTTGCCGGAGCGCAGCTTGCGGGCGGGGAAGCCTGGATCGAGCACCCGGCCGAGTTCATCGATGCGGACCTGACGCGCCTTCCAGCGCTGCAGCGAGCTGGCCGAGCCGTAAACGTAGCGGAAGGGGTCGTCCTTGTCGGCATCGCGCGTCTTCAGGCTGCCGGCCTCCTGCGGCAGCGCTAGCACGAGCGTCCCGGCCGAGAATTTGACGACGCGCATCAGCTTGCGGTCACCCTCCTGCTCGATCGCGATCACGTCGTTCTGCTGCAGCGAGAGCACCTTGCGGGCCGTCGGGTTCGCGGCCCGGATCGGCGAGATCCAATCGCGCTGATGCGCCTCGAACATCGAGACGACCTCGTCCTTCCACTTGCCGTTCTTCAGCTCCCACATGTCGAAGCGATAGTTGGAGTCGCCCTTATAGGCCTTGTAGGCGCGGCCCTCGCGATCCCTGATCGGGATGACCGAAAGCGGCTCGACGACGCGGATGCGGCGCAGGCCGGGAAAAGAGCGCGGCCCCAGATCCGGATGGCCGAAGGTTCTGATCGCCTGCTCGAAGGCGCCGCCTTCCTTGCCGGCCGTCCAGTCCTTCAGCTTCTGCCTGAGGTCATCGTCGCGGATCGCATCGAGATCGGCCGGTTTCCGGAAGCTGGAGAGCGGCTTGCGGGTGACGACGATGTCAAGCCCGCGCGCATCTTTCTCGCCGGTGAGGCCATAGGCGGTCTCGTTGTGCAGGCGGGCAGCAGTGGCGTCCTTCCGCCGGGAGAGCCCGGCCTTGCTGGCCGTGCCATGGTCGGGGCGATGGCTGACGATAATGGCGCGCACGGCGCCACCGACCTCGTCGGAGAAACCATCCCAGGGATCGGGGATGTCGGCGATGACACGGCTCGCCCCCTCATGGCCGTGGCGAGCAGCCTCACGCGCGATGCGGTTCAGCATGCCGCGATCGGTCACCGCGACGACGATCGCATCGATGGCGTGGTGGCGGTGGTCCTTGCGGTTCTTCGGCTGGTTGGCGTGGCCGGTCAGATTGTGGTCCGGCAGATGATGGTTCAGGCTCCAGGCCCGCCGCAGCATCTCAGTCAGCCGCCCGGGCGAGACCCAGACATGGGACGAGCCCTCGCCCTTCTCCGGGTAGAGCGCCGCGAGATATTCCCGCGCCAGCCGCGAGAGATGCTGCGTGTCGGTGAGATGCCGGGCGAGGAAGCCGCCCTGCGCGTCGAAGCGATGGATGGCGTCCGGCTCGAAGCGCCAGCGCTTCTCCTTCGGCAGGCGCGCGGCGCGGGCGGCGATGGCGTCCCATTCGGCATCCGGCCCGAAATGGGCGCGCAGATCGGCCTGTGCTTCCCATGGCGTGCGCTTGCGCTTGATCCGGTTGACCTCGCGCAGGCAGAGAACGCGGTTTCCGCCGGAATCGTCGAGCGTAGCGCTGAAGGGCAGGATGTGATCGACCTCGACCACGTCCGAAAACAGCATCTCCATCGAGATCTTGCGGCCGGAGTAGACGCAGCGGCGGTCCAGCACGTTCTCGCGGTTCAGCTCCTCCCAGAGCTTGAGCAGAGCGCGGTTGCCGCCCTTGTCGGCCTGCCCAAGCTCGTTCAGCTTCTTCGAGCGCTTCTCCGCCGCCTCGCGGTTCTCGCGGTTTCGGGTGTTGACCTCGCGCTTGCGCTCCTCGTCGAGCTTGAGCTCACGGGCGAGCTCGATCGCGATCTCGACGGGCGGGCCATAGCGGCGGATCAGCGTGTTGAGCACGCGGCGCAACTGATTGAGGCCGATATGCACGGTCGGGTTCGTCAGCCGGCCGATGCGCAGCGCATCGTCCTCCTCGTCGGGATCGGCCGTGCCCGGCAGGATGTGCCGCTCGAGGATGGCGCCGTAATAGGGCAATGCCGGATGGCCCTTCCCGTCCTGCCAGATCTGCCCGTCGCGGAAATCGGAGTGATGGCCGAGGCCGGCAGCCTCCACCGCCTCGCTATAGACGATGACCCTGTCCTTCAGCGCCTCCACCAGCGCCTTCGTCGCCGTCTCGCCGAAGCGGCCATAGCCTTCGGGGAGGCGCGCGCCGGTCACAGCCTGCGCCTGCTCGCCTGTGAGACCATGGCGCTCGCGCAGCCAGGCTTCGAAACACGCCACCTCCTCGTCGCTTTCGAGCTGGCGCAAGCGGCCGACCACCTCCCATTGCGTCACCGGCGAGAGGCCGAGCCACGTCTTGCCGAAGCGCTTCGCATGGGACATCTCGGCGGCAACCTCGTCGCCCTTCATGTCCTTGCGGTTCTCGCTTTCCTTGTTGAAGCGCGCATCGGGATCGAGTTTCAGCGCCTTGCGCAGGGACGCATAGGCGACGGTCTTCTTGCCGGCGAGCTTCGACAGCAGGGAGTCGCGCTCCGGCTTGTCTAGCGCGCGTGCTCCCGTGCCCGGCTGCACGATCCTGAGCGCATTGACCTCTTCGAGCAGGCGCCGGCGCTGGAACAAGGGATGCGCCTTGGGCAGGCGCGGCTCGGGCGGCCGCAGCGTGCAATAGCCGATCTTCGGCTCCTTCAGCGGGCGCTGGTGAAAGATGATCTCGTGGAACTGCTGCTTTCGCTCGGGCGTCAGCAGCCCGGGATGATGCGGCGCCTGCGCTTCCCAGATCGCCTCGAACTCGTCTTCGAGCATCTGGCGGTCGGGGTAGAAGTTATAGGCGTCGCTGGCTTTTCCGTCTTCGGAGAGACGAGAGACGACGCGCGTGCGCACCAGCGGGATCGCGTTCGGGTCGGCGCCGGCGCGACGTCCATGCAGGAATTCGCCGAGAGTGCGGGCGCCGGCAGCGTCCATCTGTTCGTGGAGCTCGCGGACGCCGATCCTGATCTTGCCGCTGTCGTCGTCGTTCTGGCCGCGGTCGGTCTTGCGGTTGGACTTGAAGCCGCGGCGCTGATTGAGGTGAAAGAGCGCGCGCCCGAGATGGGCGAGCGGCAACTCGTCGTCGAGCGCTTTCGCCCGCAGTTCATAGGGATCGAGCGCGGCGAGCTTCTGGCGCTCCTCCTCGTCGGCCGGGAAGAAGCCGGCCAGCGTCAGGTATTTGACGAGGGCCGCCTGGCGCTGCTTGAATCGGTCGCGCCGGCGCCGCATGGCGCGGGCGTCGCGGCGGGCGCCGGCCAGCGAGGCGCCCGATTTCGGTTCGCGCCCGTCCGAGAAGATGCGCGAGCCGGCCGCGACGATGCGCTTCGGCGTCCAGGCGCCATCGGCGAGAACGACTTCAATGACCGCCCAACCCAGCGAATTCGTGCCGAGATCGGCCCCCAAACGCCACTGCATTAGCTACCCCCCGACGCATCTTCCACGACCATCCGATAGTGCGCAACCTATGGATGTATCCAACAGACGCGATCTAACGCAACGGCACTATCGGGAAGATAGTCGAAGATCGAACTTGGCATGCCCGAAGGATCGCAAGCTGCTGCTTCCAATTCGTGGCACGGATTCCGGAACCTGCCGCCCCCTGCGCATCCTCGGCGCTCCGGATAACAAGCGCGCTTGACTGCCGTCGCCGGCCAGCTATTCTGGAACCTCAGAGATCGCGGTCTGGCTGTTAACAAGCAGTCATGTCTGCACCAGATAAGGGCGGCGCTCCGGCGTCGCCTTTTTTGTTATGCTTCAGTGCGATGGCGGCATCGACCTCCACCGCACACGGCAGATCGGCGCCAGAACGGGTGACGGTGATGGCGGCTGCCGCAGTGGCGTAGGTCAGCAAATCCGCGATCGCGTCGGAATCAAGCACCGCGACCGCCTCCGGGCTGAGCCGGCCGGTTTGCGCCAGCCGGGCGAGCAGCGCGGCGTGGAAGGCGTCGCCGGCTCCGACCGTATCGCGCACGGCAACCCTGTGGCCCGGCACGGAAACCTGGCCTGAGGCGAAGAAGGCGGTGGCACCGTGCTCGCCTCGGGTGACGACCACGAGCGTCGCTCCCAGGTCGAGCCAATAGGCAGCCGCCTCCGCAACGGTGAGCTGGCCGTCCCAGGCAATGCGGATATCTTCATCGCTGGCCTTGATGATCGTTGCCGCCCGGTAGAAGCGTTGGGCCGCGCCGTGCCAGCCCGACATGTCGCCAATCGCGGTCGGTCGCAAATTCGGATCGACACTGATGAGGCGCCTGCCCTTCTCGCGCTCGGCCAGAGCGGCATAGGCCGCGCCAGCCGGCTCGACGGCCAGCGTATAGGAGCCGAAGGTCAGCGCCCGAACCGCGTCGGGCAGTGTCGCGGGCAGGTCGTGGAGGCCGAGCGAGCGATCCGCCGCGCCTTCGCCGTGAAAGGAATAGCTCGGATGCCCGTCCCTCCCGGTCGTCACGGCCGAGATCGTCGTGAGCCGATCCGTGCGAACGAGGTAACGGTCATCGACGCCCTCTCGCCTCAGCACATCGGCGAGCAGCCCGCCGAAGCCGTCGCGCGAGACGCCGCCGAGGAAGGCCGACTCGACGCCGAGCCGGGCAAGGCCGACCGCGACATTGAAGGGAGAGCCGCCGGCCACCAGCCGCGCAGGCATTTCGATCCCCTCGGCGACGCCGGCGAACAGATCGACCAGCGCTTCGCCACAAACCAGAATCATGAGCATCGACCTCCGGTGGCGTTGACCGGAACGCGTTTTGTCACGGCCTCATCTTTCGGGATATCGCGCGGAGCAGCGCTGCCGGCGGTCATGAATCATTGCAGGGGGCGCTCGCGAGCGTGAGAACCAAGAAGCTATCCGCCATGTTCAGCATCCGGGGAGGTTGACGGCGAGGCCGCCGGTCGAGGTTTCCTTGTATTTAACGCTCATATCGAGGCCGGTCTGGCGCATGGTCTCGATGCAGGCGTCGAGCGGCACGACATGGATGCCGTCGCCACGGAGCGCGAGCGAGGCGGCGGCGACGGCCTTGATGGCGCCGAGCCCGTTGCGCTCGATGCACGGCACCTGCACGAGGCCGCGCGCCGGGTCGCAGGTCATGCCGAGATGATGCTCCAGCGCGATCTCGGCGGCGTTCTCGACCTGCGCATTCGAACCACCGAGCGCAGCACAGAGACCGGCGGCTGCCATGGCGGCGGCGGAGCCGACCTCGCCCTGGCAGCCGACTTCGGCGCCAGAGATCGAGGCGTTGGTCTTGATGATCCCGCCGACGGCGGCTGCGGTCAGCAGGAAGTCGCGGATGCCTTCGTGAGAAGCGCCGACGCAATGGTCGCGGTAGTAGCGGATCACCGCGGGCACGACGCCGGCGGCGCCGTTGGTCGGCGCGGTGACGACCCGGCCGCCGGCCGCGTTCTCCTCGTTCACCGCCATCGCATAGACCGACAGCCAGTCGTTGACGGCATGCGGCTGGGCGGCGTTGCTGCCGCGCTCGGCGAGAAGCGCCTGATGGATGGCACGAGCGCGGCGGCGGACCTTGAGGCCGCCCGGAAGCGTACCGTCGGTGGCAAGGCCGCGGTCGATGCAGGCGTCCATCGCCGCCCAGAGCTGGTCGAGATCGGCGTCGAGCGTGGCATGGCCGCCGGCCGTTTCGTTCGCCCGCTTCATCGCGGCGATACCGAGGCCGGAAGCCTCGCCCATGTTAAGCATCTCGGCAGCGGAGGCGAACGGGTAAGGGCGCGTGACCTTGGCGTCATCTCCCTTGAGGCTTGCATTCCGGAGCTCGCTTTCGGTCAGGACGAAGCCACCGCCGATCGAATAATAGGTCTCGGAAAAGTGCAGCTTCCCGGCGGTGGTGTAGCTGCGCATAACCATGCCGTTGGCATGGCCAGGCAGCGCCGGGCCGTAGTCGAAGACGACGTCCTTGTCGGGATCGAAAGCAAGCAGGCCGAGACCGGGGACATCGATCCGGCACTCGGTCTTGAGGGCGGCTTCGCGTCTCTCGGCCTCCTCGGGATCGAGCGTCTCGGGGCGATAGCCGAGGAGACCGAGGACGACGGCGCGATCGGTGGCGTGCCCCTTGCCGGTGAAGGCGAGGCTCCCATGCAGCGTCGCTTCGATCCGGACCGGCGTTTCCGAGCCAGAATCACGGCCCCTGGCTTCGCGGAGAGCATCGAGGAAGCGGGCGGCGGCCAACATGGGACCCATCGTGTGCGAACTCGAGGGGCCGACGCCGATCTTGAAGATGTCAAAGACGCTTAGGAACATCGGGCTCTCGAAGTGCCTGGAGGGGGCGGGAGCGGCGCGCATGCCGCTCCCCGGAGGCTATGAAGATAAACGGCGCCCCGTCAGTCAACGTAGATCGGATGGGCAGGGCGGAACCCGCCGATTTCAGCCAGCACGCGGCCTCTAGGCCCGCGACGGGAACGCCCACGACCTTGAAGGGGAGTTCCCCCAATGCACTTGAATTCGCTCTCCCCGAAACCACGCGTGGGCGGCGCCCAGAGCGACCGGCACGTCTCGGACGGGCGGAAAACCTCATCAGCCAGCGACCCGTCCAGGAAAAGGCTCGGTCTTGAATCTCGGCACTCCTGCGTCGATCCGAAAACTTCGGAACAACGGCGGGAGACGCGATCGTCTGAGCCATATCGCACCATGGTAGCCGCCAAGACGCGGCTTGAGCAGAACGCCCCCAAACATCGCCGTGGTGCATGACATCGGTGCCAGCAGCCGGAAAGGCCGAGCGGGACCCGGATAGAACAAGCCGAGACCAAATTGCGATCAGGAGTTCATCAAGAACGTAGTCAAAGACCGTGCATCGCAACTTAAGTCTTTGATTTAAATGGCGCGGGCGACGGGGCTCGAACCCGCGACCTCCGGCGTGACAGGCCGGCACTCTAACCAACTGAGCTACGCCCGCGCTGGGCGGCTGAGGCATTCGCCGTCAGCGACGTGGTGAGTATTGCCCTCGGCCTGAAGTGTCAAGCGCACGATGCCGGCAAATTCACATCTGGGGAAAAATCCTTTCGCCGGCACTCATCGCTCCGGCGCACCGTTCCCCGTTTCGGGCGATGCGAGGCAGGGATCAAGCATGACATGGCGCCGGTCCTGGCGGGCATATCCGCCCCGCAGGATGGCCTTGTCGCCCAGTTTGAGATCGTTGGCGCTGTACGTCACACAAAGCACGCGCATGCCCGGTTCGGCACAGACGGCGATGTACCAGAGTGCCCCATCCGTCTGAATCAGCGACACCGCCCCGGCGATCGCCATGTCGACGCGCGAATCGGGTGGGATAGAATCGGGCAACTGCCCGGCAATGTCCTCGCAGCTTGCGGGCCTGCCCGGCTGTTCAGGCTGCGAAAAAGCCGGACGGCCGATGAAAAAGGCGTCCGGCAGCAGCGCCTGCGCCGCGGCCGGCTGCAAGCCCAACGCGGCAAGGAGGCAGGCTGCGGCAAGGACAGACTCGCCGCGGCGGATCGGGGATGGTGTGCTCATCCTCGCCAGACTGCCCGGCAAGATGGCGGAAATCCGCCTGGGCCCCTACCTCCGACCTGACGCGATCACGGTGATCCGGATATCCGCTCTCGCAATTCGTCCACGCCTGACGATGCGGGGCGCTTGCGATACAGCGCCTCAGGCCTTAAACGGCAAACGCCGGGGGCGGTTAGCTCAGTTGGTAGAGCGCCTCGTTTACACCGAGGATGTCGGCGGTTCGAGCCCGTCACTGCCCACCACCCTTCACGGACATCGTGGCCAGCCACGGTCCAGACCCTGCTGACGACCGCATGTCGCAGCAAAAAAATGCGGGCGTAGCTCAGTCGGTTAGAGTGCCGGCCTGTCACGCCGGAGGTCGCGGGTTCGAGCCCCGTCGCCCGCGCCAGTTTCCGAAAATGCGCCGAGCAGTCCTGCCGGATGGTCCATCCTGTCGGCGCTCAAAAGAAAACCGCCGGCGCTTGCGCACCGGCGGCTGTCATTGCTTGGGCAAGCGATCAGTGGGCGACCACGCCCGCGGCGTCGTCGTCCGCGCCCGATGCGGGCACCGCCTTCAGATCCTCCTCCCAGACGATCGGAACCGGCTGGCGAGTCAGCGCGTGCTGGAGCACCTGCTCCATGCGCGAGACCGGGACGATCTCCAGACCCTCACGGACCGACTTCGGCAGATCGATCAGATCCTTGGCGTTCTCCTCCGGGATCAGCACCTTCTTGATGCCGCCCCGCAGCGCCGCCAGGAGTTTCTCCTTCAGGCCGCCGATCGGCAGCACCCTGCCCCGCAGCGTGACCTCGCCGGTCATGGCGACGTCGCGGTTGGTCGGGATGCCGGTCAGGATCGAGACGATGGTGGTCGCCATCGCGATGCCCGCCGACGGCCCGTCCTTCGGGGTCGCCCCCTCGGGAAGGTGGACGTGGATATCGCGCCGGTCGAAGAGCGGCGGCTCGATGCCGAAATCGATGGCCCGCGAGCGGACATAGGACGCCGCCGCCGAGATCGATTCCTTCATCACGTCGCGCAGGTTGCCGGTGACGGTCATGCGGCCCTTGCCGGGCACCATGACGCCCTCGATCGTCAGCAATTCGCCGCCGACCTCGGTCCAGGCCAGACCGGTGACGACACCGACCTGATCCTCCGTCTCCGCCATGCCGTAGCGATAGCGCGGCGGGCCGAGATACTCTTCGAGCAGCGGCTCGTTGACGACCACCTTGGCCTTCTTGCCGAGCACGATGTCCTTCACGCCCTTGCGGACGGTGTTGGAGAGCTCGCGCTCGAGGTTACGGACGCCGGCCTCGCGGGTGTAACGCCGCACCATGGTCTGCAGGGCCTCGTCGGTGATCGACCACTCCTTGCCCTTGAGCCCGTGCTTCTTGATCGTGTTCGGGATCAGGTGCTTGCGCGAGATCTCGATCTTCTCTTCCTCCGTGTAGCCGGCGATGCGGATCACCTCCATGCGGTCCAGAAGGGCCGGCGGGATGTTCAGCGTGTTCGCCGTCGTCACGAACATCACGTTCGACAGGTCATAGTCGACCTCGAGGTAATGGTCGTTGAAGGTCGCGTTCTGCTCGGGATCGAGAACCTCCAGCAGGGCCGCCGAGGGATCGCCACGGAAGTCCTGGCCCATCTTGTCGATCTCGTCGAGCAGGATGAGTGGGTTGGAGGTCTTGGCCTTCTTCATCGACTGGATGATCTTGCCGGGCATCGAGCCGATATAGGTGCGCCGGTGACCACGGATCTCGGCCTCGTCACGCACGCCGCCGAGCGACATGCGGACGAACTCGCGCCCCGTCGCCTTGGCGATCGACTTGCCGAGCGAGGTCTTGCCGACGCCGGGAGGGCCGACGAGGCACAGGATCGGGCCGGCGAGCTTGTTGGCGCGCTGCTGCACGGCGAGATACTCGACGATGCGATCCTTGACCTTGTCGAGGCCGAAGTGATCGTCGTCCAGCACCAGCTGGGCGGCGTTGAGGTCCTTCTTGATCTTCGAGCGCTTGCCCCACGGGATGCCGAGCATCCAGTCGAGGTAATTGCGCACGACGGTCGCCTCCGCAGACATCGGGGACATCTGGCGCAGCTTCTTCAGCTCCGCCGTCGCCTTGTCGCGGGCTTCCTTGGTCAGCTTGGTCTGAGCGATGCGCTCTTCCAGCTCGGCCAGCTCGTCACGGCCTTCCTCGCCGTCGCCCAGCTCCTTCTGGATCGCCTTCATCTGCTCGTTGAGATAGTACTCGCGCTGGGTCTTCTCCATCTGGCGCTTGACGCGCGAGCGGATGCGCTTCTCGACCTGGAGCACGGACATCTCGCTCTCCATGAGCGAAAGCACCTTCTCCAGACGATGGGCGACGTTGGTGATCTCCAGCACGCCCTGGCGATCGGCGATCTTCACCGCCAGATGCGAGGCGACCGTGTCGGCGAGCTTGGCCGGTTCGTCGATCTGCGAGACCGCAGCGACGATCTCGCCCGAGATCTTCTTGTTGAGCTTCACATAGCTCTCGAACTCGCTGACGACCGAGCGGGCGAGCGCCTCGACCTCGACCTTCTTGCCCTCTTCCTCGGCCAGGCCCGTGGCCTCGGCTTCGTAGAAGGACTCGGTCGCGGAATAGGACAGCGCCTTGGCACGGCCGACGCCCTCGACCAGCACCTTCACGGTGGAGTCGGGCAGCTTGAGAAGCTGCAGCACGCGGGCGAGCGTGCCGATTTCATAGATGTCCTTGGTCTGCGGATCATCGTCACCGGCGTTCTTCTGGGTCGCCAGCAGGATGAGCCCGTCCGTCTTCACCACTTCCTCGAGCGCGCGGATCGACTTCTCGCGGCCCACGAAGAGCGGGACGATCATATGCGGGAAGACGACGATGTCGCGCAAAGGCAGAACCGGATAGGTGCCGGTCTCGCCAGGAACGAAGGGAGCGCGTGGCGTCGAGCCAGTCATGGCAGTTCCTTTGCAGTTGCGCCCGGCGGACCCCCAAGATGGGCGGAGCGATCGGACGTAGCGGACAGAGCGACCATTCGCTCCTCCGCCCCTGCGCATCGCACCCTCGCTAGGCATGCGACTCTCGCAAGTGCACCTAAAGTGGAGACTTCCTCGCCGGCTTTCAAGCGAGGTATCCGAGCCATGCACCGCTGTCCTGCAGCGGAGGAAGGACGGAAACCGCGACCTGCGACGGTTCAATCTCGGACAGGGCCGCCGCGATGCGGAACCGCGATCGACCCATGTCCATCACAACGCAAAACGCGCGCCAATGGCGCGCGTCGCGTTGTCGCAATCGGCGAGAAATCAGGAGGCCGAGGCCGTCTTGGTCTCGTCCTCGCGCTCTGCGTAGATGAAGAGCGGCCGCGCCTTGTTCTCCACCGCTTCCGGCCCGATCACGACCTGCTCGACGCCTTCCAGCCCGGGCAGCTCGTACATGGTCTCGAGCAGGATGCCTTCCATGATGGAGCGCAGCCCGCGCGCGCCGGTCTTCCGCTCGATCGCCTTGCGGGCGATCAGGCTGACGGCCTCGTCGGTGAAGGTGAGCTGGGTGTCCTCCATCTCGAAGAGGCGCTGATACTGCTTGACCAGCGCGTTCTTCGGCTCGGTGAGAATGGTCTTCAGCGCCGGCTCGTCGAGATCCTCCAGCGTCGCCAGAACCGGCAGGCGGCCGACGAATTCCGGGATCAGGCCGAACTTCAGCAGATCCTCGGGCTCGACCTCGCGGAAGATCGCGCCGGTGCGACGGTCGTCCGGAGCCTGGACCTTGGCACCGAAGCCGATCGAGGTGCCCTTGCCGCGACTCGAGATGATTTTGTCGAGGCCGGCGAAGGCGCCGCCGCAGATGAAGAGGATGTTGGTGGTGTCGACCTGCAGGAACTCCTGCTGCGGATGCTTGCGCCCGCCCTGCGGCGGCACGGAGGCGACGGTGCCTTCCATGATCTTCAGCAGCGCCTGCTGCACGCCCTCGCCCGAGACGTCGCGGGTGATCGAGGGATTATCCGACTTGCGGCTGATCTTGTCGATCTCGTCGATGTAGACGATGCCGCGCTGCGCCCGTTCGACATTGTAGTCGGAAGCCTGGAGCAGCTTGAGGATGATGTTCTCGACGTCCTCGCCGACATAGCCCGCCTCGGTCAGCGTCGTCGCGTCGGCCATGGTGAAGGGCACGTCGAGGATGCGGGCGAGCGTCTGCGCGAGCAGCGTCTTGCCCGAGCCGGTCGGCCCGATCAGCAGGATGTTCGACTTCGCGAGCTCGACGTCGTTGTGCTTGGTCGCGTGGCTGAGGCGCTTGTAGTGGTTGTGGACCGCCACCGAGAGCACCTTCTTGGCGTGCTCCTGGCCGATGACGTAGTCGTCCAGAACCTTGCGGATCTCCTTGGGGGTCGGCACGCCGTCCTTCGACTTCACCAGCGCGGATTTCGATTCCTCGCGGATGATGTCCATGCAGAGCTCGACGCATTCATCGCAGATGAACACGGTCGGGCCCGCGATGAGCTTGCGCACCTCGTGTTGGCTCTTGCCGCAGAAAGAGCAGTACAGCGTGCTCTTCGAGTCGCCGCCGGGCTTGTTAGCCATTGTCCATCTCCAGTTCGGGAAGACCGGGACCGCACCAGCCGAGGCGGATGCAACCGTCGTCTCTCCGTCATCAATAAGCGCTCAGATCACGATGATTAGGTTAACGACCCGTTCCGATACAGCCGGATACGCAGAGCCGATCCAATCCGGATCATCGTGAAGCGCTCGTCCGCTCACCCCCGACCCCATGCAAACACGGGGCCGATCCTTGTTCAATATGGTCCCTCGGGACCCGCCCGCCAACCCACAGCTTCGAGACCGTGGGTCGGAAGGTTTCAGGCTCAGGCCGCTTCCTCGGAACGCTTCTCGATGACCTGATCGATCAGGCCGAATTCCTTGGCCTGATCGGCGGTCATGAAGTTGTCGCGCTCCAGCGCGTTGTGGATGTCCTCGTAGGGGCGGCCGGTGTGCTTCACATAGATCTCGTTCAGCCGCTTCTTCAGGCTCTCGACCTCCTTGGCATGGATCAGGATGTCGGTGACCTGGCCCTGGTAGCCGCCGGAAGGCTGGTGAACCATGATGCGCGCGTTCGGCAGGGCGAAGCGCATGTCCTTGGCGCCGGCCGTCAGCAGCAGCGAGCCCATCGAGGCGGCCTGGCCGACGCAGAGCGTCGTGACCGGGCAGCGGATGAACTGCATCGTGTCGTAGATCGACAGGCCGGACGTCACCACGCCGCCGGGCGAGTTGATGTAGAAGGAGATTTCCTTCTTCGGATTCTCGGCTTCCAGGAAGAGCAGCTGCGCCACGATCAGCGAAGCGGAATAATCCTCGACCGGACCGGTCAGGAAGATGATGCGCTCGCGCAGCAGGCGCGAATAGATGTCGAAGGCGCGCTCGCCCCGGCTCGACTGCTCGACCACCATCGGGACGAGATTGTTGTAGGTCTCGATCGGATCGCGAAGCATGGGGTCAGTCCTCGGGTGAAAGCGCCGTAGGCCGGCGGTTTGGTCGAATCAAAGGCTGTCTCGGAAGACAACCACATAAGCACGACAATCGCGGCTGAAAAGGGAAGCGCCGCCGACCGTGAAGGCCGGCGGCGCGAAGACTGGCATCAAGGTTGCCGCTGCTCTCAGGCAGAGGCGTCGTCAGCCTTGGTCTCGTCGGCCTTGGCCTCGGCCTTCTTGGTCTTCTTCGCGGCGGCCTTCTTCGGCTTGGCCTCGGCGGTCTCCTCGGCCTCGTCATCGGCGAAGAGCGACTCGCGGGAAACGGTCTGATCCTCGACCTTCACCTGACCGAGCAGATGGTCGACGACCTTCTCCTCGAAGATCGGGGCGCGGATCTCGGCGAGCGCCTGCGGGTTCTTGCGATAGAACTCCCAGACTTCCTTCTCCTGGCCCGGGAACTGGCGGGCGCGGGCGATCAGCGCCTGCGTGACCTCGTCCTCCGAAATCTGGACCTTGGCCTGCTCGCCGATCTCGGCCAGCACGAGGCCGAGGCGGACGCGGCGCTCGGCGATCTTGCGATAGTCGGCGCGGGCGGCGTCCTCGGTGGTGTCCTCGTCGGCGAAGGTCTTGTTGGCGGCCTTCATGTCGGCCTCGACCTGGCTCCAGACGCTGTTGAACTCCTGCTCGACCAGGGTCGGCGGCAGCTCGAAGCCGTACTTGCCGTCGAGCGCGTCGAGCAGGCCCTTCTTGAGCTTGCGGCGGGACTGGGCGTCGAAATCACGGCCGATCTGCTCGCGCACGGCGGTCTTCAGGGCGTCGAGCGACTCCATGCCGAAAGCCTTGGCCAGCTCGTCGTCGATCTTGACCGCGTCCGGGCCCTGAACGTCGGTGACGGTGACCTCGAACTCGGCCGGCTTGCCGGCGAGGTTCTGGGCCGCATAATTCTCCGGGAACGTCACCTTGACGGTGCGCGTCTCGCCCGTCTTGGCGCCCTCGAGTTGCTCCTCGAAGCCGGGGATGAACTGGCCGGCGCCGAGATCGAGCGGGATGCCCTCGCCCGTGCCGCCGTCGAACTTCTCGCCATCGAGCGTGCCGACGAAGGAGATGATCAGGCGATCGCCCTTCTCGGCCTTGGCCTTCTCGCCCTTCGACGAGTAGCTGCGGTTGCCGGAAGCCATGCGCTCCAGCGCGGCGTCGACGTCGGCCTCAGGAACCTCGGCGACCGGCTTCGTCAGCGCGACGTCGGAGATGTCGGCGAGCTCGATCTTCGGCAGCACCTCGAGCGCGACGGTGAAGGCGAGATCGCCCTTGGCCTCCATCGCGGCCTCGATCTCTTCCTTGTTCTCGGGGAAGCGGATCTGCGGCTCGAAGGCGAGCTTCAGGCCGTTGTCGGCGACGATCTTCTGGTTCGCCTCGTTGACGGCGTTCTGCAGCACGTCGGACATGACCGAGCGGCCATAGAGACGGCGCAGATGCGCGACCGGCACCTTGCCCGGGCGGAAGCCGTTGATGCGGGCCTTGCCCTGCAGGTTCTGCAGGCTGTCGTCGAGCCTGGTCTTCAGGTCGGCAGCGTTCAGCACCACCTGGAATTCGCGCTTGAGGCCCTGGGACAGGGTTTCGGTCACGTTCATTTTTCTACCGCCAACAGCTCGTTTACGTCTCAATGTCCAAAGCGCGACGCCGGTTCCGACCGCCGCCGCGCTCGCGAAAAACTAGACCGATGGTGCGGGCGGAGGGACTCGAACCCCCACGACTTTCGCCGCTGGTACCTAAAACCAGTGCGTCTACCAATTCCGCCACGCCCGCCGGCCGATAGCGCTGCGCGCGAGCAAACGCAGCGCGGCCATCGTCAAGCCGCAGGCCTATACGCATTTCGGCCGGGCCATGCAGCAAAAAAATGACGGTTCTGCAAAACAGGCCGTTCGCGACGCTTTTCGCCGTGGAAGGCAAGGAGCCTCTCGCCAGAGGCGGCAGCCCGGACTATGCGATGGGCCATGACGACGCCGCGCCCCGCCAACCCCGCCCTCCCGAGCCGTCGCCAGCTGCTGGCCGGGATCTGCGGCGCCGGCCTGCTTCCATCGCGGGGCGCCCTCGCCCAGGCGGCCAACGAGGCGGCGAAAGCCCCCGCCGAGCCGCAACCGCCCACTCTCACGGCCGCCCCCGTCAAGGCGCGGCTGCGGCCGACGCCGCCGGTGGATACCGAGATCTGGAGCTTCGACGGCGCCACACCGGGGCCCGTCCTGCGAATCAAGCAGGGCGAGGCGCTGAACCTGAAACTCGAGAACCGGACCACAGCGCCGCTCGGGCTTCACTGCTACGGGCTGCGGGGCGAGGCGGCGCGGGATGGCGTCGGCGGCTTCAGCCAGCCTCCGGTCGCTCCTGGAGAGACCGGCGAGTTCCGGCTGACGCCACCGGATAGCGGCACCCTGCTCTACCGGCCGCTCGTGCTCGGCAGCTCGTCCGAGCCCTGTGGCCGGGGGCTCAGCGGCCTCCTGATCGTGGAGGAGAAGGAGCCGCCGGCGGTCGATCTCGATCTGCCGATCCTCGTCACCGACTGGCTGCTCGGCGACGACCAGTCGATCCAGCCCTTCGTCCTGCAGGGCAATGCCGGCGCCTCGGCCGGCCGCCTCGGGAGCTGGGTCACGGTGAACCGTCGCTCGCCGCCGGCCCCGATCACGGCGCGTCCCGGCGCCCGCGTCAGGCTCAGGCTCGCCAATGCCTGCAATGCGCGGATCATGCGGCTGCGCTTCGACGGCGGAAAGGCGACCGTGATCGCGGTCGACAGCCAGCCGACGGAGAGCTTCGCGCCGGTCCGCTCGCAGCTGCCTTTCGCGCCGGGCACCCGCTACGACGTGATCCTCGATCTGCCCGTGGAGGCCAGAGCCTCCGTGAACGTCACCGCCCTGATCGGCGGCGGCCTGCCGCTGGTGCGGATCGTGACCGCAGGCGAGCCCCAGGTGCCGCCCGCAGCGGCGCCAGCCTTGAAACTCAACCCTGCCCTGCCGCTCGGCGTGCGGATGCAGGATGCGACGCGCCCGGAGATCGTCATCGAAGGTGGCGCGACGCTGACCGACGATCAGAAGCTCGACTTTTCCGCCCTCGACCCCGCCAGGCCGTGGCGCATCAATGGAAGCGTGGGGAGCCTCGACGGCAAGCCGCTCTTCAGCGTCAAGCGCGGCACGCCGATCGTCATGGCCATCGACAACCGCACCGCCTTCGTCCAGCCGATCCATGTCCACGGCCACAGCTTCCGCTTGCTGCACCCGCTCGACGACGGCTGGGAGAACTATTTCCTCGACACCGTCCAGATTCCGGAGCGGCGGAAGCTGCACATCGCCTTCATCGCTGACAACCCCGGCCGCTGGCTGATTTCCTCGTCCGTGCTGGAACGATTCGACCTGGGGGTCTGGGCCTGGTTCGAGGTGATGTGAGCCCCGGCGATCACAAGCCCAGCCGGTCAACCACTTCCTGCACGATCGCGTCCTTGCTGTCCTCGACCGAGACGACGAGCGGCCGCTCGTCGGAGCCTGGCTCCTCGAGCGTGGCGAACTGGCTGTCGAGCAGGGCCGGCGGCATGAAGTGGTGCTGCCGGGCGGCCATGCGCCGGCCGATCAGCTCGCGCGAGCCCCTGAGATAGACCAGCGCGACATCCGGCCTGTCGCCGACGATCACCTCGCGGTAGGCGCGCTTCAGCGCCGAGCAGGTGACGATGCCGTGCTCGCCCTTCGCCCTCAGATCGTCGATCCAGGCCGCGATGGCGGCCAGCCAGGGCTTGCGGTCGTCGTCGGTGAGCGGGGTGCCGCCCGCCATCTTGGCGACGTTCTCGGGCGGGTGGAAGGAATCGGCGTCGCGGAAGGGCCAGCCGAGACGCTGGGCGAGCCGCTCGCCGAGCGAAGTCTTGCCGGAGCTGGCGACGCCCATGACGACGACGACGGCCGGGCGGCCGCGTTCCGTTGCGCTCGCCACGGCTCAGCCCTGCTTCTTCGGCTCGACATGGCCGCCGAAGCCGGCGCGCATGGCGGAGAGGATCTTCTCGCCGAAGGTGTGGTCCACGCGCGAGCGGAAGCGCGCGAATAGCGCCGAGGTCAGGACTTCGGCCGGCGTCGCGGTCTCAACCGCAGCATCGACCGTCCAGCGGCCCTCGCCCGAATCCGAGACATTGCCGGTGTAGGAGGTGAGCTCCTCATCGGCCGCCAGCGCCTCGGCCGTCAGGTCGAGCAGCCAGGAGGTGACGACCGAGCCGCGGCGCCAGACCTCGGCGATCTCCGCCACGTCGAAATCGAAGCCGTATTCGGCCGGCAGGCCCTCCTTGGCGGAGGCATTGCGTAGCAGGTCGAAGCCCTCGGCGAAGGCCTGCATCATGCCGTATTCGATGCCGTTGTGGATCATCTTGACGAAATGGCCGGCGCCGGTCGGGCCACAATGCAGATAGCCCTGCTCGCTCGTCGGGTTGCGGCCCTCGCGGTGCCTGGTCGGCTCGATCTCGCCCTTGCCCGGCGCCAGCGCCTTGAAGATCGGCTCCAGCCGGTCGAAGGCCGCCTTGTCGCCGCCGATCATCAGGCAATAGCCGCGCTCCAGCCCATGGACGCCGCCGGAGGTGCCGATATCCATGTAGTGGATGCCCTTGGCCGCGAGTTCCCGGCCGCGGCGGACATCGTCCTTCCAGAAGGCATTGCCGCCATCGATGAGCGTGTCGCCCTCCCCGACGAGGCCGGCGAGTTCGGCGAGCGCGCCTTCCGTGACCTTGCCGGCCGGCAGCATGACCCAGATCGCGCGCGGCGCCTTGAGCTTGGCGACCATGTCCTTGAGATCGGCCGCCACGACCGCCCCATCGGCGGCGAGCGCCTGTCCCGGCTTCGGATCACGGTCATAGACCACGCATTCATGGCCGGCGCGCATCAGGCGGCGCACGATATTGCCCCCCATGCGGCCGAGGCCGATCACTCCAAGCTGCATATCCGAATACTCCCGCCGCAAAGCCGGCTTTGCGCTTGCTTGAAGCATGACGGCGGCGGGAGGGGCAAGCGGGCGCTGGGTCAGCGTGATCGAATAGCCGAGTCTTGATCAGCGGATCTTATCCGTCATGCTCGCCCTTGTGGCGAGCATCCACGTCTTGAACACGGCCTTCGACCAGCGAAGACGTGGATGGTCGGGACAGGCCCGACCATGACGGCGCGGCCGGAAGAGCGGGCGATGGAAGAGCTGCCAACTACACCTGGATCAGCCGCTGCACCTGATTGCCGTCGAGTTCGTTCATCGGGCCCGACAGCACGACCTCGCCGCGATCCATCACGAACATCGTGTCGGCAAGCTCGCGGGCGAAGTCGAAATACTGCTCGACGAGCACGATCGCCATGCCGCCCTTCTGGCGGAGATAGTCGATGGCGCGGCCGATATCTTTGATGATCGAGGGCTGAATGCCCTCGGTCGGCTCGTCCAGCACCAGCAGCCTGGGTCGGGTGACCAGCGCCCGCGCGATCGCGAGTTGCTGCTGCTGGCCACCCGAGAGGTCTCCGCCGCGCCGGCCGAGCATCGACTTCAGCACGGGGAACAGGTCGAAGAGTTCATCCGGGACGAAGCGCTCCTTGCGCTTCAGCGGCGCGAAGCCGGTCTCCAGATTCTCCTTCACCGTCAGCAACGGGAAGATCTCCCGCCCCTGCGGCACATAGGCGATGCCGGCGCGGGCGCGATCCTCGCTGCGCAGACCGGAAATATCTTCTCCATCGAAGCGGATATGCCCCGCCGAGATCGGCTGGTGGCCGACGATGGCGCGCATCAGCGAGGTCTTGCCGACGCCGTTACGCCCCATCACGCAGGTGACCTTGCCGGTCTCGGCCGTGACGGAGACGCGGCGAAGCGCCTGGGCGGCGCCGTAGTGCAGGTTGATGGCGTCGACTGTCAGCATGGGGTCGAGCCCTGCCTGATTTCGCACGGAAACACCCCGTCATCCCGGACAAGCCGCAAAGCCGCGCCGATCCGGGATCCATCGAAGAGCGCCGAAGCCCTACGATGGATCCCGGATCTCCGCTTCGTTGCGTCCGGGATGACGATGCGGGTGGAAAACCGCGAAGAGCAAAGCGAACCAGCCGTCATCCTCACCGCCCCAGATAGACTTCGACGACGCGCTCATTGGCGCTGACCTGATCGAGCGGCCCCTCGGCCAGCACCGAGCCTTCGTGCAGCACCGTGACCTTCACGCCGAGCTCGCGGATGAAGCCCATGTCGTGCTCGACCACGATGACGGAATGATCCTTCGCGATCTCCTTGAGCAGCACCGCCGTCTGCGCCGTCTCGCCGTCGGTCATGCCGGCAGCGGGCTCGTCGACGAGCAGGAGCTTCGGGTCCTGCGCCAGCAGCATGCCGATCTCGAGCCATTGCTTCTGGCCGTGCGAGAGTGAGCCCGCGAGCCGGTCGCGCCTGTCGGCGAGCTTCACGATGCCGAGGATGTCGTCGATGCGCCTCTGCTGCGGCGCCTCGGTCTTCCAGAACAGCGTCTTGCCGACCGTGCGCTTCGATTTCAGCGCCAGCAGGATGTTGTCCTCGATCGTATGGAAGTCGAAGACCGTCGGCTTCTGGAACTTGCGGCCGATGCCGAGATTGGCGATCGCCGCCTCGTCGAGCCTGGTCAGATCGACGGTTCCGCCGAACATCACCGTGCCGACATCGGGCTTCGTCTTGCCGGTGATGATATCCATCATCGTGGTCTTGCCGGCGCCGTTGGGGCCGATGATCGCGCGCATCTCTCCCGGTTCGATGGTCAGAGATAGTCCGCGGATGGCCTTGAAGCCGTCGAAGGAGACGCTGACGCCGTCGAGATAAAGCAGCGAGGAGGTCAGGGCGCCGGGTACGGGAGCGTTCATGGCCCTCACTCCGCCGGGGCCGGCTCGGCGGCCGGTGTCGGATCGGGCTTGCGGCGGCGCGCCCAGAGCGCCTCCGCCGTGCCGAGGATGCCCTTGGGCAGGAACAGCGTGACAACGACGAAGAGCCCGCCCAGCGCGAAGAGCCAATAGGGCGCCATGAAGCCGGAGGTGAACAGCGTCTTGGCCCAGTTGACCACGACCGCCCCCAGCGCCGCGCCGACCAGCGTGCCGCGCCCGCCGACCGCGACCCAGATCACGGTCTCGATCGAGTTCGCCGGAGCGAATTCGCTTGGGTTGATGATGCCGACCTGGGGCACATAGAGCGCCCCCGCGACGCCCGCCATGCAGGCAGAGACCGTGAAGACGAAGAGCTTGAAGCGGTCGACGCGGTAGCCGAGGAAGCGTGTGCGGGACTCGGCGTCGCGGATCGCGATCACGACCTTGCCGAGCTTCGAGACGACGATGCCGCGCGCGATCAGGAAGCCGGCCGCCAGCATGACGCAGGTCATGGAAAACAGAGCCGCGCGAGTCGCTTGCGCCTGAATGTTGAAGCCGAGGATATCCTTGAAATCGGTCAGGCCGTTATTGCCGCCGAAGCCCATGTCGTTGCGGAAGAAGGCGAGCAGCAGCGCATAGGTCAGCGCCTGGGTGATGATCGAGAGATAGACGCCGGTGACGCGCGAGCGGAAGGCGAACCAGCCGAAGACGAAGGCGAGCAGGCCCGGCACAGCCAACACCATCAGCATGGCGAAGGGGAAGGAGGAGAAGCCCCACCAGTACCAGGGCAGCTCCTGCCAGTTCAGGAAGACCATGAAATCAGGCAGGATCGGATTGCCGTAGACGCCGCGCGAGCCGATCTGGCGCATCAGATACATGCCCATGGCATAGCCGCCGAGCGCGAAGAATGCGCCGTGGCCGAGGCTGAGGATGCCGCAATAACCCCAGACCAGATCCAGCGAGACCGCCAGCAGCGCGTAGCAGAGATACTTGCCCCAGAGCGACATGGTCGAGGTCGGGACATGGAAGGGCGACGATGCCGGCAGGAGCAGGTTCGACAGCGGGACCAGCACGGCCAAGCCCAGCAGGATCGCCAGGAAGATGCCGGCGCGCCTGTCCATGTCCTGGAGGAGGAAGCGGGTGATCATGCTTCCACCGCCCGGCCCTTCAGCGCGAACAGGCCGCGCGGGCGCTTCTGGATGAAGAGGATGATGCAGACGAGCAGTGCTATCTTGCCGAGCACCGCGCCGGCATAAGGTTCGAGCAGCTTGTTGGCGACGCCAAGCGTCATGGCGCCGACCAGCGTGCCCCAGAGATTGCCGACGCCGCCGAAGACCACGACCATGAACGAGTCGATGATGTAGCTCTGGCCGAGATTGGGGCTGACATTGTCGATCTGCGAGAGCGCGACGCCGGCCAGCCCCGCGACGCCCGAGCCGAGCCCGAAGGTCAGCGCGTCGATGCGGCCGGTGCGGATGCCCATCGCCGAGGCCATGCGCCGGTTCTGGGTGACGGCGCGCATCTGCAGGCCCATCGGCGTCAGCTTCAGGATGGCGAGCAATGCAGCGAAGACCAGCGCCGCAAAGACGATGATCCAGAGTCGGTTATAGGTGATTGCTAAACCACCGAGTTCGAAGGCTCCGGACATGAAGGCCGGCGCGCCGACCTCGCGATTGGTCGGGCCGAAGGCGGTGCGCACCGCCTGCTGGAGGATCAGGCTGATGCCCCAGGTGGCGAGCAGCGTCTCCAGCGGGCGGCCATAGAGGAAGCGGATGACGCCGCGTTCGATGGCGATGCCGACCGCGCCGGCGACGATGAAGGCGGCCGGCAAGGCGATGGCGAGCGACCAGTCGAACAGCCAGGGCGCATTGGTGCGGATCAGCTCCTGCACGACGAAGGTCGTGTAGGCGCCGAGCATCACCATTTCGCCATGGGCCATGTTGATGACGCCCATGACGCCGAAGGTGATGGCGAGGCCAATGGCGGCGAGCAGCAGCACCGACCCGAGCGACAGGCCGTACCAGAGGTTCTGTGCCACGGCCCAGAGCTTCAGCCGGCCCTCGATGGCTGCGATCGCGCGGGTCTGCGCGTCCCGCAGGCTCGGCGTGATCTCGCCGGAGAGACCGCGCAGTGTCGCCAGGGCATCTTGGTCGCCGCGCTCGCGCAGCACTTCGACGGCGGCGATGCGGTCGAGCGGCTGTGCGTCGGGCTTGGCGATCAGGATCGCGGCCTGGGCCTGACGCAGGGCGGCGAGCGTGCGCGGATCGGTCTCCTTGCCGATCGCTGCCTCGACGATGGGCAGCAGGCTGGCATCGCGCGACTTGAACACCGCTTCGGCAGCGGCGGCTCGCTTCGCCGCGTCGGGATTGAGTAGCCCCAAGCCGCCGAGCGCGGCCTGAACGGCGCGGCGGACGGCGTTGTTGAGGCGCACCGGCTTTACACCCTCGGGCGCGGCGGCCAGCGACTGGCCCGTGCGAGCGTCGACGAAGGCGCCGGAAGCCGTCTTCACCGCCACGCCGCCGGGGCCTGCGAGCAGCCGCCCGTCGCTGAGCGCCTCGACGATCAGCGCCGCGTTGGGGTGAGCCGTCGAGACGAGGATCTCGATCGCGCGGGATGTGTCGGAATAGCTGTCGGCGGCCAGACGCGTGAAGGCTTCCTCGGCGGTCTGTGCGAAGGACGCGACCGAGGCGGCGATCAAGGCGACGGCGATGACGATCGCGTGCTTGAGGCGATGGAAGATGAGCATCGGTCCGGTTCGTCTCACGCTTGGTCCAATCTCAGCCCTCATCCTGAGAAGCGGGCATCGCTCCTCAGGATGAGGGCTCGACTTTGACGGCCGCTCCGCGGAGCGGCGAACGGAGGGCGGCCGGGGTTTTCCCCGTGCCGCCCTTCCCCCTCATGAACTCACGCGCCGCCGCCGCACTTGCCGGTCTTGACGTTGAAGTTGCCGCATTTCTTCTCGACCCAGTCGCCGACCAGATCCTTCGAGCCGTCGAGCTCCTTCGACCAGGCGTCGCCCGGGACGAGGCCCGCGGTCTTCCAGACCACGTCGAACTGGCCATCGTCCTTGATCTCGCCGATGAAGACCGGCTTGGTGATGTGGTGGTTCGGCAGCATCTTCGAGATGCCGCCCGTCAGGTTCGGCGCCTCGATGCCGGGCAGCACGTCGATGACCTTGTCCGGATCGGTGGTCCCGGCTTTTTGGACCGCCTTCACCCACATGGCGAAGCCGACGACATGGGCTTCCATCGGGTCATTGGTGACGCGCTTCGGGTTCTTGGTGAAGGCCTGCCATTGCTTGATGAAGGCCTCGTTCTCCGGCGTCTTGATCGACTGGAAGTAGTTCCAGGCGGCGAGATGGCCGACCAGCGGCTTGGTGTCGATGCCGGCAAGCTCCTCCTCGCCGACCGAGAAGGCGACGACCGGAATATCGGTCGCCTTGATGCCCTGGTTGCCGAGCTCCTTGTAGAACGGCACGTTGGCATCGCCGTTGATGGTCGAGACCACCGCCGTCTTCTTGCCGGCGGAGCCGAACTTCTTGATGTCGGAGACGATGGTCTGCCAGTCGGAATGGCCGAAGGGCGTGTAGTTGATCATGATGTCCTCGGCCTTCACGCCCTTGGACTTCAGATACGCCTCGAGGATCTTGTTGGTCGTGCGCGGATAGACATAGTCCGTGCCGGCGAGCACCCAGCGCTCGACCTTCTCCTCCTTGGCGAGATAGTCGACGGCGGGGATCGCCTGCTGGTTCGGCGCGGCGCCGGTATAGAAGACGTTGCGCTCGCTCTCCTCGCCCTCGTACTGGACGGGGTAGAACAGGATGTTGTTGAGCTCCTTGAAGACCGGCAGCACCGACTTGCGCGAGACCGAGGTCCAGCAGCCGAAGGTGGCCGCGACCTTGTCCTTGGTGATGAGCTCGCGCGCCTTCTCGGCAAAGAGCGGCCAGTTCGAGGCCGGATCGACGACGACGGCCTCCAGCTTCTTGCCGAGCAGGCCGCCCTTCTTGTTCTGCTCCTCGATGAGCATGAGCATGACGTCCTTCAGCGTCGTCTCGGAGATCGCCATGGTGCCCGAGAGCGAATGAAGGATGCCGACCTTGATCGTCTCCTGCTGCGCCGCCGCCGGCAGCCAGGAGGATCCGAGGAAAGCGGCACCGGCCAGAGCCGTGCCGAGGAATTCGCGACGATTGCTGTTCACGGACATCTCCCGAAGGATGTTTGTTGGCGGCGCCCCTCGGCGCCGGCAGGCCTCCCTGGCCCGGAAGCAGGTTTCGCAAGGGCCGTGCCAAGTGCGTGCGGCGCGGGACGAGAGACGCAAATCTCTGCCGTCAGGCGCTAATTGGCGGAACTTCCTGCGCCGGAGGCCTCTCTCCACGCAATCATCGAGCCGCATCGGGCAGATATGATTATTTATTAGCCATAATCGATGGCGTCATTTTGTGCATCGCAGCATCTGCCTGGAATTTCATCGACAGGCGCTGAGTTTGAGTTGTGGGGCACAGCGCTTTTTTTGGCATTTACGAGTCCCCGAGAATCGCCTTAGCCTCCTTCTTGTCGGTAACAACTGAAAGGAGGTGATCCAGTGTCTCATTGTCATCAGCCGCTGGTGCAAAGCGGGTGGACCTGGACCTCTTCTTGCTGGGGTTCGTGTTCCGCGTGAGTTTTCGCACCTTTGATCCGGTTCGCCGGGTCGCGGTTCGACAATGGAAGGGCTGCCCGCAAGGGTGGCCCTTCTTGTTTTGACTTGGATCGCCGGATGTCTGCGAGAACTCGACGACGGTGATCTCTACTTGGCCGCATCGGATTCTTCCGGACAGCAGCTTCCGGTTTTCGGTCCGATGCGACGGCGCATGCTGGCGCGAGGCTCCAAGGCGTGGCAGACAGGCGCGGTGACCTGCTTTCCCTGCCTTGATCCGATGAGTAGCGGCCTTGTCCGTCCCTGAACCGAGCCGCGCGGCCATCCTCGACTTCATCGAGGAGGAGCGCGCTGCCGGCCGCGAGGTCGGCCGCCGCGAGATCGCCAAAGCCTTCGGGCTCGACCAGGGCGGCAAGATCTGGCTGAAGCGCCTGCTGAAGGAGCTCGCCGAGGAAGGCGAGATCGGCGGCGACGGCAAGGAGCGCCCCGTGCACCCGCGTGGTGCCCTGCCCCCGGTCCTGCTCTCCCAGATCAAGCGCCGCGATCGCGAGGGCGACCTCATCGCCCAGCCGCTCGAATGGGACGAGGCGGAAAGCGGTCCCCCGCCGCAGATCCTGGTGGAGCGCGCCCGTGACGGACGACGCAAGGATAAACTGGCCGCCCCCGCGCCGGGCGTCGGCGATCAGGTCATCCTGAAGCTGACCCGCCTCAGGGGCGTCGAGGGCTTCGGCTATTCGGGCCGCGTGCTCAAGATCATGGGCAAGGCGAAGGCCGCCGTGCTCGGCATCTTCCGCGCCCTGCCCGACGGCTCCGGCCGGCTGGTGCCGATCGACAAGAAGGCGCAGGGGCGCGAGGCGATCATTCCAAAGGGACGCACTGCCGAGGCGCAGGATGGCGACCTCGTCTCCGTCTCGCTGCGCCGCGAAAGCCGCTTCGGTCCGCCCGAGGCGCAGGTGCGCGAGCGGCTCGGCTCGATCAAATCCGAGCGCGCCGTCAGCCTGATCGCGATCCACGCTCACGGGATCCCGCACGAATTCCCGCCAGCGGCCCTTCAGGAAGCCGCCGATGCCCCGCTCGCAACGCTCAAGGGGCGCGAGGACTGGCGCGAGCTGCCGCTCGTCACGATCGACCCGGCCGACGCCAAGGACCATGACGATGCGGTCCATGCCGCGCCGGACGAAGATCCGGGCAATCCGGGCGGCTTCGTCGTCACCGTCGCCATCGCCGATGTCGCGGCCTATGTCCGCCCCGGCTCGGCGCTCGATCGCGAGGCGCTGGAGCGCGGCAACTCAGTCTATTTTCCCGACCGCGTCGTGCCGATGCTGCCGGAGCGTATCTCGAACGACCTGTGTTCGCTTCGCGAGAACGAGGACCGGCCGGCGATGGCGGTTCGGCTCGTGCTCAAGGCGGACGGCTCGAAGAAGAGCCATTCCTTCCACCGCGTGCTGATGCGCTCGGCCGCCAAGCTCTCCTACCAGCAGGCCCAGAGCGCCATCGACGGCAAGCCCGACGAGAAGACCGGCCCGATTCGCCAGAGCGTGCTGATGCCGCTCTGGGCCGCCTACGGCGTCGCGGCGCGCGCCCGCGACCAACGCCAGCCGCTCGACCTCGACCTGCCCGAGCGCAAGCTGATCCTGAAGCCCGACGGCTCGGTCGAGCGCGTGATCGTGCCGGAGCGGCTCGCGGCGCATCGGCTGATCGAGGAATTCATGATCCTCGCCAACGTCGCGGCCGCCGAGACGCTGGAGAAGGCCGGCAGCCTGCTGATCTATCGCTGCCATGACGAGCCCTCACTCGAGAAGATGCGGGCGCTCGGCGAGGTGCTGGCCTCGATCGGCATCAAGCTGCCGAAGGACGGGGCGCTCAGGCCCGTGCTGTTCAACCGCATCCTGGCGATGATCAGGGGCTCGGAGAACGAGACGCTGATCAACGAGGTGGTGCTGCGCACGCAGGCGCAGGCCGAATATGTGGCGGAGAATTACGGGCATTTTGGCCTCAATCTGCGCCGCTACGCCCATTTCACCTCGCCGATCCGCCGCTATGCCGACCTGATCGTCCATCGCGCGCTGATCACGGCGCTCAAACTCGGCGATGACGGCCTGCCGAGAGCGACGACGCTCGCCGAACTGCGCGAGGTCGCGACCCGCATCTCCGCGGCCGAGCGCCGCGCCATGGCGGCCGAGCGCGAGACCACCGATCGGCTGATCGCGCATTTCCTTGCCGGCCAGATCGGCGCGAGCTTCGACGGGCGCATCGGCGGCGTGAACCGCGCGGGCCTTTTCGTGAAGCTCGCCGACACCGGCGCAGACGGCTTCATTCCGGCTTCCACGCTGGGCGGCGACTACTATCGCTACGACGAGGCGGCGCACGCCCTGATCGGCGAGCGCACCGGCGAAAGCTGGCGCCTCGGCGACAAGGTCCATGTCAAGCTCGTCGAGGCCGCACCCGTCGCGGGTGCGCTGCGCTTCGAGCTGCTCTCCGCCGGCCGGACCGTGGCGACGGGACGCGCTGGAAAGCGCCGCGGCGGCGCGCCATATGGGGAGAGCCGGCCTGCGAGCTTCGGCCGGAAGGGCAAGCCGGGCCGGGCCAAGCCCGGCAAGAGGCGGTGATGGGCGTCCAGATCCACGGCGCGGAAACGCAGATCGAGACACGCGACTGGCGCGAAGCGGTATCGCGCGGCCTGAAGGGCCGGTGCCCGCATTGCGGCAACGGCAGGCTGTTCCGCGCCTTCCTGAAGCCGGTCGACCGCTGCGAGGCCTGCGGCGAGGACCTGCACCATCAGCGCGCCGACGACCTGCCACCCTATATCGTCATCACCATCGTCGGCCATATCGTCGTCGGCGGTATCCTGCTCGCCGAGAAATATGGCGACTGGCCGATGTGGTGGCATATGGCGCTCTGGCCGGCCTTGACGCTGATCCTGTCCGTCGCCCTGATGCAGCCCGTGAAGGGCGGCGTCGTCGGCCTGCAATGGGCCGTGCGCATGCACGGCTTCGGCGGCGAGCCCGACCGGCCCGATCGCCAGCCCCTGCCCCCATCCGGACCACGCCCATGACCGACCACACCGTCACCCTCACCCAGGCCGAACGGGTGCGCAACACGCCCAATCAGCGCCCCAAGGATGCAGCGACCATGCTGATCCTCGATCGCAGCGGCGCGCGGCCCAAGGTGCTGATGGGCAAGCGCCATGAGGGCCATAAATTCATGCCGGGCAAATATGTCTTCCCCGGCGGGCGGATCGAGGACGGCGACCGGCGTATGGTCGCGACCGGCGCAGTGCCCCAGATTTGCGAGGACAGGCTCGGCAAGCGCTGCCTGCGCCCGAGCGCCGGCAAGGCAAGGGCGCTGGCAATGGCGGCCATCCGCGAGACTTTCGAGGAAACCGGCCTGCTCTTCGGCTCCGACGAATTCGGAGCGCCGGAGAATGCGCCGGCTGGAACCTGGACCGATTTCGCTGCGCAGGGCGTATTTCCCGATCTCTCAGCGGTCACCTTCGTCGCCCGCGCGATCACGCCGCCACGGCGGCCGAAGCGTTTCGATACCCGCTTCTTCATCATCGACGCTGCGGCGATCGCCAAGCGGATCGAGGGCGTCATCGGGCCGGATTCGGAGCTGACCGATCTCGTCTGGGTCGATTTCGACGAGGCGAAGGAACTCGATCTGCCGACGATCACCAAGGTCATCCTGCAGGAGGTCGAATCGCGCATCGCCGGCGGTTTCGCTCCCTATCTGCCGGTTCCGTTCTACTGGGAGAAGCGCGGCAGCTTCGTGCGCGAGGAGCTCTGAGGCACGGATTATGCCCCCAGGGGCCGGATTGGTCACCGAAGCGTTATTCTTCCTTGACTTCCCCGGCCCTTTGCGGCATCTCCCACGCCGACGGTTTGCCGGGCTCGCCCGGCCATTTTCTTTTCCGAGGGCCCCGCGGCCCGCATGGTTCGAGGATAGACCCATGGCCAAGGCCGTGACGATCAAGATCAAGCTGCTTTCGACCGCCGACACCGGCTTCTTCTATGTGACGAAGAAGAACTCGCGTACGATGACCGAGAAGATGTCGAAGAAGAAGTACGACCCCGTCGCGCGCAAGCACGTCGAGTTCAAGGAGACGAAGATCAAGTAAGGCCCAGCCTTTCCTGATCCGACCCATGCGAAACCGCCCTTTTGGGCGGTTTTTCTTTTCCGGCTTTGCCTGGCGGGTTTGCTCAGGCCTGACGACAGCAGAGCGCTCACGCGCGCGTGCATATAGCGCCACGGCCTCGGATCGACAGGCGGAAGCCGCCTCTCCGAACACTGCCCGCGTCAATATGACGGATCGCGGCTGAATCGCCGCGCGGTCACGCTCGCGCGCTCAGATTTCCAACGGAAGATGGGTGCTGTCGGCGATCAGCCACGACAACACGGCAGTGCCCATCATGAGCCCCGCAATCAGGACGGCCTCGACCATAACGCAACTAATGCCCCCGTTTCCCTCGGGGAAATTAGCTAAAATTTTAACATTCTGTAAACCAATTTGTTTAGCCAGACCGGGCTCATGAGAGACGCGTTGCAGCGCTGGAGGCAACCGGAGATGGACGACCTCGACGAGGCTGGCCTCGATCTTGAGCGTGACGAATTTGGCAAGAGGTTGGATTCGCTGCTTGTTTCCCGCGGCTGGAATCCAAAGGCGGGGCATGCGCGGCGCTCGCCCCTCGCCTTCTCGGTTAAGCTCTGCGCGCCGAATTCCGCTCATGTCACACTGGATGCGATCCTGCCGGAAGCCGTCGCCCGGGAGATCACGGCACTCGTTGCCCGCCACGGCTTCTCGGATCCATCCGATCAGGAGCGATCGCTGCAGCGCTCCACGCCTCAACCGGGCCCAAGCGCCGAGAGCCGTTCCGAGCGCCGATAAGGGCCGGGTCGCACGGCCCCGGTCCGGCCGGGAGATTGACTCCCGAGGAAAAGCATACGCCAGATAGCGCGCTCGCGGCGTGGGCTTGATCGTTCAGCCAGCGACAGGGGCACGCCTCGCCGAGGGCAAGAAGCCTCGTTTTCGGTGCCATCTCAGACAAGACCGACGGGACAACAGGGCGCGGACAGCATGTTGCGACAATTGCTCAAGCTGCTGGTCGAGGTCGATTCCTCGCGCTTCCTGACCACCCGGATCGGAGCGGCGATCGGCCTGCTTGCCTTGCTCGCGGCCTTTGGAGCCGCCGGCTACTGGCTGCCGGCAGCGATTGCGGGCTATTTCGGCCGCTAGGCCTGCTCTGGGTCCCGTAGCGGCATCCCGGCCTCGGCAACCGAGTTGTGCAGGGGTGATGTGCTGCGCGGCCCCGAAACGAGGTGGCCGGCCGGCGACGGCTCTGAGGAGGCCAGAGTTCCGTCACCGACCAGCCTAGCCCTTCGGTTTCCCAGGAGATGCGGCGGACCTGAGCTCCCGAGGGGCGTTTCGGAACGATCTCAACGATCGCTTGCCTCACGGGAATACTGACAATTCGATTGAAACGAATCAATAAAATACCGCTCAATCAAGAATAAACCTCTGCGTTAACGCTACAGATTAATCTTAAAACGACGCATTTTAATCAAAAAATAACGTAAAATTTGATCGATGAACTTTCTCTTCGAAGACATGCGGAAAGCTCTCTCTTGCGGCCGGCGCGAATGTCCGAGCGCTGGGGCGCGGTGCAGAAATCGATGGGCGGTACGGCGGGATCGAGCAGAAAGCCGCTCGGAGCGACGGAGATCCGGGATGACGGCGTGGTGCCGTCCAAAGACCCGTATGCTTCAGGCTGCGCTGGCGACGATCACGCGGTTCCGGCCGCCGGCTTTCGCCCGGTAAAGCGCGTCATCGGCGCGCTTCATGACCTCGGCCGAGGAAGGATCCCCGGCGCGACGATAGGCAACGCCCACCGAAACCGTGATCCTGATGTCGCGCGCACGGTTCTGGATGGTGAAGGGCTCGCCTTCGACGCGCTCGCGAATGCGCTCCGCCACCTGGCAGGCGGCTTCCGGCCCGGTATCGGGCAGGACCACGACGATCTCCTCGCCGCCCATGCGGGCCACAAGATCGATGCCGCGCGTGCAGACGCGAACGCGGGCGGCGAACTCGCGCAGCACCTCGTCACCGGCGTCATGCCCCCAGGAATCGTTCACCGCCTTGAAGTGATCGATATCGAGCAACAGGATCGCTAGGGCGCGGGCTCGCAGGGCCGCTTCGTCGAACATGGCCGTCAGCCGACTGTCGAGGAAGCGGCGGTTGTGCAGCCCTGTCAGCTGATCCTTCACCGCCATCTCCATCGAAGACTGGACGCTGTCGCGCAGCCGTTCGGTGAAACGCTTGCGGCGCACCTGGATGCGGACGCGGGCGAGAAGCTCGTTACGGTCGATCGGGCGCAGCAGAAAATCATGCGCGCCGATGTCGAGACCGCGCAGGATGCGGGAGCGGTCCTCCGGCTCTCCGATCAGGAGGACCGAGACATTGCGCGTGCGCTCCAGCGAACGCAGCTGGCTGCACAGGCGCAGGCCGTCCTGATCCTGCAGATTGAGGCTGACGATGACGCTGTCGAAACCGCCTTCGACGGCCCGCGCGGCAGCCCGCTGGACGTCGCTCTCGATCTCGACGGCATGGAAGGCCGACAAGGCGCTCTGGAGCCGCTCGACCGCACTCGGACGATCCTCGACCAGCAGAACCCGGCCGTTCAGCCCATCCTCGGCCGCCGCCGCCGCCAGCGGATCCGAGATCCCGAGCCGAGCCGAGGCGACGGCGCGGCTGCGCAGCTCGTCGGTCATCGTCTTCAGCCGGGCGAGGCTGCGCACACGCGCGAAGAGGGCCGCATCGTCGAGCGGCTTGGTCAGGAAATCGTCAGCCCCGGCATCGAGCCCCTGCAGGCGGTCGCGCGGCTGGTCGAGCGCGGTGACCATGACGACGGGAATATGAGCGGTCGCCGGCGTGCTCTTCAGCCGGCGGCAGACCTCGAAGCCGTTCATGCCCGGCATCATCACGTCGAGCAGGACGATGTCGGCCTCACCGCGCTCGCAGACCGCGATCGCCTCGCGCCCGCTCAGCGCCGTCACAACGTCGAAATACTCCGCCGAGAGCTTGGCCTCGAGGAGCTTCAGGTTGGCGGCGATGTCGTCGACGACGAGTATGCGGGCGGACATCGGGTCGCTTCAGTAGGGTTCAGGCGGCGCCGGCATAGGCGCGCACCGTCTCCAGGAACTTCGCGACGGAAATCGGCTTGGAGAGATAGGCCTCGCAGCCCCCCTCGCGGATCCTCTCCTCGTCGCCCTTCATCGCGAAGGCCGTCACCGCGACCACGGGAATGGCCTTGAGATCGTCATCCTCCTTGATCCATTTCGTGACCTCGAGCCCGGAAACCTCGGGCAGCTGGATGTCCATCAGGATCAGCGCGGGGTGATGGGTGCGCGCCAGCTCGATGGCCTCGATACCGTCCGAGGTCTTCAAGGTGGCATAGCCATGCGCCTCGAGCAGATCGTTGAAGAGCTTCATGTTGAGCTCATTGTCCTCGACGATCAGAACCGTCTTCATCAGGCCGCCCTTCATTCGCGCCAGGGATGCCCGCCACGAGGCGGCGGTCTTCCCAAAATGGCGGCATCGTTGGATGATTGCAGTAGCACGCGAGCAGTTGACGAAACGCAAACCGGATACGCGACTCCCAGGCCATGGCACCACGACTGACCACCGCGGACGCAGAAACCCTGGCGCTGCGCGCCCTCGGCTTCCTGGCCGCGGAACCGGAGCGGATCGAGCCGTTCCTGAGCATGACCGGCCTCAATCCGGCCAATCTGCGCGCCGCCGCGAGTGAACCCGGCTTCCTCTCAGCCGTGCTCGATCATATCGCGGGAAGCGATTCGCTCCTGCTCGAATTTGCCGAAAATTTAAGGCTAAATCCCGAAATCGTCGCCTCGGCACGCCAGCTGCTCGCCGGGCCGGAGCCGAGCGAGTTTTCTTGACCGCTGCCTCCCATCCGCTGCGCAGCCTGTGCCGCGATTGCCTGGCCGATCACGACAGCCCTGCCCCCTTGCGGCGCTGCCCGGCCTGCGGCTCGCCGCGGCTGTTGCGGCACGGCGAGCGCGACTCGCTGAGCCTTGCCCATATCGACTGCGACGCCTTCTACGCGACCATCGAGAAGCGCGACGATCCGAGCCTGCAGGACAAACCGGTCATCGTGGGCGGCGGAAAGCGCGGCGTGGTCTCCACCGCCTGCTACATCGCCCGCACCTATGGCGTCCGCTCGGCGATGCCGATGTTCAAGGCGCTGAAGGCCTGCCCCGAGGCGGTGGTCGTCAAGCCGAACATGGCGAAATACGTCGTCGTCGGGCGCGAGGTCCGACAGCTGATGCGCGAGCTGACGCCGCTGGTCGAGCCGCTCTCGATCGACGAGGCTTTCCTCGACCTGTCCGGCACGGAGCGCCTGCATCATGCGAGCCCGGCCGTGACGCTGGCGCGCTTCGCCAAGCGGATCGAGGCGGAGCTCGGCATCACCATCTCGGTCGGCCTGTCCTACGCCAAGTTCCTGGCAAAGGTCGCCTCCGATCTCGACAAGCCGCGCGGCTTTTCGGTCATCGGCCGGGGCGAGGCCGTCGCCTTCCTCGCGGACAAGCCGGTCAGCCTCATTCCCGGCATGGGGCCGGCGAGCGTCGCGAAGCTTGCGGAAGGCGGCTTCAGGCTGATCGGCGACCTGCGCGAGGCGCCGGTCGACAAGCTGTTCCGGCTCGCCGGCAAGGACGGCCCGCGCCTGAAGAACCTCGCCAACGGCATCGACGCCCGCAAGGTCACGCCCGAGCGTGAGACCAAGAGCGTCTCCAGCGAAACCACGCTCGACGTCGATCTGTCAGGCTTCGACGAGCTGGAGCCGATCCTCTGGCGTCTCTGCGAGAAGACATCGAAACGGCTGAAGGCGCAGGAGCTTGCCGGCCGGACAATCACGCTGAAGCTGAAGACGGCCGATTTCCACACCATCACCCGCGCTACCCGGTTGCCGGAGCCGACGCAGCTCGCGGCCCGGCTCTTCGCCGCTGGGCGCGACCTGCTGAAGCGCGAGTGCAACGGCCCCCGCTACCGGCTGATCGGCATCGGTACGAGCGACTTCAGCCCTCCCGAAGAGGCCGACCACGGCGACCTCGCCGACACCGCCACGCCGCGCCTCAAGGCGATGGAAGGTGCTCTCGACAAGCTGCGCGCCCGCTTCGGCGACGAGGCCATCGGCAAGGGGCTCAATCTCAGGCTGCCGCAACGCCGCGCGAGCGAGCCGGCTACTTCGCGCATGTCTCCTGAGGAAGAAGATCGAGACGGGTGAGCGTGCCGCGCAGCGCGAAGCTGCCGTAATCGAGCTTGATCGCGCCGGTGACGCCGTTCTCGTAGAGCTCGAATGAGATGGTGTAGGACGGCGTCGATTCGCCCGAGCCGACCTTGAAATAGGAGATCGTCACCGGCCAGCGCGCCATCGTCTCGAATTCGGGGCGCTGCAGCGGCTTCTCGGAAGGGGCGGCCTCGATTCGCTTCCCGATGACCGACAGCGTCTCATAGACCTCCTTGCCGGAGTTGGCGCCGTCATAGAGCCGCACGTTCAGCGTCTGCTTGCCGGTGCGCGCCGCCTGGATGACCGCCTTCATCTGGGCGTTCGGGAAGAGCGCATCGCTGCCCTCGCGATGGGTTTCGAGCTTGGGCTGGCGCAGCTTCACCTCATAGCCGCCGCCGTTCTTCTCGGCCGTGCCGTCGACCGTGTCGGGCCTGGCGCCGCCAGAGGAGCTCTCGGTCTTGAAGCGGTAGCTCGCCCCGTCGCCCGCCTCGAAACTCGTCGTGCGCGCATCGATGACGCGCGGGCCGGCCTCGGTGCCGAGCTGGGTCACCTGCCGGAAGGACAGGGCATAGCCCTCGCAGGCGTCGCCGGTGAACTCGAAGGCGATGCGGCCCTTGGCCGTCTCGATGTTGCCCGAGGGCTTGGCGTTGTCGAGAACGAGGTCGTAGACCGCGCGGTGCGGCGCGAGGACCACGCGGTCCGGCGCGGTCTGCCCGGCCTTGTCCTGCGCCCAGGCCGCCCCGCAGGCCAGCATCAGGGTTGCGATACCGACCCGGCTCGCATGGGCCGCGAGCCTCAAGCTTGTGTCGTTCATGCGCCGCTTTTCCGTTCCATCCTCGGTGGAAATCTAGGTGCATTGCGGCAATGGCGCAAACATGGCGACGAGGCCCCTTTCCGGCGCCGTATCGGCCCTGCCCGCCGGGCATATCGCGATGCTTGCGGGCGGTCCGGGCTTCGGCCATGAAAGACCTGTCTCGCAAGACCGGTCCCCTCAAGACCCTGCCTCGCTCGCGGAGCCAAGCTCATGAACGTCGTCGAAACCCGCCTCGCCGAACTCGGGATCACGCTGCCGAATCCGGCCGCGCCCATCGCCAACTATGTACCTTATGTGATCACCGGCAACCTGCTGGTCATCTCCGGCCAGATCTGCTTCGGCCTGGACGGCAAGCTTGCGGACAAGCACAAGGGCAAGCTCGGCGCCGAAATCTTCAACGAGGCCGGTCTCGAGGCGGCACGCCTCTGCGCGATCAACGTGCTGGCGCAGGCCAAGGCGGCCCTCGACGGCGATCTCGACCGGATCGTGCGCTGCGTGCGCCTCGGCGGCTTCATCAACTCGGCTCCGCATTTCGCGGCACTGCCGGCGATCATGAACGGTGCCTCCGACCTGATGGTCGAGATCCTCGGCGACAAGGGCCGCCATGCCCGCTCCACGGTGGGCGTCGCCGAGCTGCCGGCCGATGCCGCCGTCGAAGTCGAAGCGATGTTCGAGATCATCTGATGTCCGGGACTGCCAAGAATGCCGGCCGGCCCGAGCTGGGCTGGCTGATCGCGCGGCCGATCGCGCATCGCGGCCTGCACGATCTCGCCGCCGGCGTGATCGAGAACAGCGCGTCCGCGGCGCAGGCAGCCATCGCCGGCGACTTCGGCATCGAATGCGACGTGCAGCTCACCGCCGACGGCGAAGCGGTCGTATTCCATGACTATGTGCTGGACCGGCTGACCGGCGAAAGCGGCGCGGTCGTCGATCGCAAGGCCGACGCGCTCTCCGCCATCACGCTCAAGGGCGGCGGCGACACCATCCCGACCTTGCCGGCCTTTCTCGACCTGATCGGCGGGCGCGTTCCGCTCGTCATCGAGATCAAGAGCCGCTTCGACGGCAATCTCGCCCTGACGCGCCGGACGGTCGAGATCGTTGCCGGCTACAAGAGCCACCCGATCGTGATCAAGTCCTTCGATCCCGCAATCGTGACGGCCCTGCGCGACCTCGCGCCAGAGATTCCGCGCGGCATCGTGGCGATGAACGCCTATGATTACGGCGATTACGACAGCCTCTCGCCGGCCCGGAAGCATGCCCTCGCCAATCTCCTGCACTTCACCGAGAGCCAGCCGCATTTCCTGTCCTGGAAAGTCGCGGATCTGGAGAGTGCTGCGCCCTATCTCTGCCGCAACGCGCTCGGGATGCCGCTGATGAGCTGGACCGTGCGCACACCGGAAGAGCGCCAGCGGGCAGCGGCTTTCGCCGACCAGATGGTCTTCGAGGGCTTTCGCCCTTGAGCGAGGCCCAGCGCGACGGTCTCAGCCTTCGCGTAGCGACCTCGCTCATGGCCGTCCCGGCAGGCGCATGGAATGCCTGCGCCAATCCCCATGCCTTGCTGGACGCTGTCTCAGTGTCCAGCGCCAGCGCCGACGCGGCGCCCGACCGGGACAACCCCTTCGTCAGCCATGAATTCCTGAGCGCGCTGGAAGAGAGCGGCTGCATCGGCGGCCGCAGCGGCTGGTCGCCGGCCTATCTTCTCGTCGAGGATGGCGCGGGCCGGTTGCTCGCCGCCGCGCCGAGCTTTCTCAAGAGCCATAGCCAGGGCGAGTATGTGTTCGATCATGGCTGGGCCGACGCTTACGAACGGGCCGGCGGGCGCTACTACCCCAAGCTCCAGGTCGCCGCGCCCTTCACCCCCGCGACGGGGCCGCGCCTGCTGGTTGCCGATGGGCCGCGCGCCGACGAAGCCCGGACGACGCTGATCGCCGGGCTGGACGCCTTGCGCTCGCAGACGCAATCCTCCTCGGTTCATGTCACCTTCGCGCAGGAACCGGACGTCTCGGCCCTGAGGCAGGCCGGCTATCTGGAACGCAACGACCTGCAGTTCCATTGGCAGAACGAAGGCTTCGGCGCCTATGACGACTTTCTGGCGACTCTGGCCTCGCGCAAGCGCAAGGCGCTGAAGCGCGAACGGCGCGAAGCGCTTGTCGCCGGCATCACCATCGAGGCGCTATCGGGCAGAGACCTGACCGAAGCGGTGTGGGACGATTTCTTCGCCTTCTATGAGGACACCGGCTCGCGCAAATGGGGGCGGCCCTATCTCAATCGAGCGTTCTTCTCGCGCGTCGGAGCGGCGATGGGCGAGCGCATCGTGCTGATCATGGCGAAGCGTGCCGGACGCTACATTGCCGGTGCCATCAACTTCCGGGGTGCGAATACCCTCTACGGCCGCAACTGGGGCTGTATCGAGGATCATCCCTTCCTGCATTTCGAGGTCTGCTATCATCAGGCCATCGACTACGCGATCGCACACGGCCTTGCCCGCGTCGAGGCCGGGGCGCAGGGGGAGCACAAGCTCGCGCGCGGCTATCGGCCCGTCATCACCCGCTCGCTGCATCACATCGCCGATCCGGGGTTGCGCCGGCCGGTCGCCACCTATCTGGCGCAGGAGCGGGAGCAGATCGCCGCGGCGCAGGCCGCACTCGCCGCGGAAACACCTTTCCGCAAGACGGAAACGTACGATGACTGACGTCCTGCCCGCCAAGGCGGCACCGATCTCCCCGATCTTCTGCGACGATGCCACCCTCGGCTACCGACGCAGCCTCACCGATTTCTCGGCCCCGCTGCAGCTCGACGACAGCTATCGGCTGGCACACCTGCCGCTGGTCGCACCCGCCCATCCCGGCGTGATCGCCCGCCGCGAGGGCAAGTTCTACGAGATGGGCCGGCATCCCCGCGTGTTCTCGCTGGTGCTGCCGGTCGACGACAGCGCGTTGCGGGCCTCGCCCGCCTTTCTCGCGCTGGAAGACGAGCTCAGGACATCGCCCTTCGCCGACAAGGTCGCCTGGGAGATCCTACCGGAGCGCCGCGACAGGCTGCATGCGACCGTCTGCGGCTCGCTCGGGACCGAAGAGGCGCCGGCAACCCCGCAGGCCACGCGCCACGCGCTCGGCCGAATCCGACCCTTCGCCGTCGAGCTACGCGGATTGTTTTCCGGGAACGTCAATCGCGGCCGGCTCTATCTCGCCGTCTATCCCGAGAAGCGCGATGGCGCGAACATGCTGCAGGCGGTGCAGGCGGCGTTCGGGCGCCCGCCGGGCGATCTCTGGCTCGTCGGCCTCTACAACCTCAAGGACGACCTCGACGCCACCGAGACGGCGGCGCTCGCGGATATCGTCGCACGCTGGTGGAACCGGCCGCTGCTGCGGTTCACGGCGACGGCGCTGCAGGTGATGAGCGCCTGCGACGACCTCGTATTCGACGGCGCGGTGGAGGGGACCCTGCCGCTCGGCGCCTGACGCGGACGGGGTCGGCTTTCGCGCGCTTGACGCCCCTGCCCGGCCGCCACAGGTTCAGCGTTCCGCTTCCAAGCCATCGGAACCGCCATGACCGCCTATGATCCGTCCAACGTCTTCGCCAAGATCCTGCGCGGCGAGCTGCCGTCCCACACCGTCTATGAGGATGCCGAGACGATCGCGATCATGGACATCATGCCCCGCGCCGACGGGCATGTGCTGGTGGTTCCAAAGACGCCCTGCCGGAATGTCTTCGACGCGCCGGCCGATGCCCTGAAGGCGGTCGCGCTGACGACGCAGAAGCTGGCGCGCGCGGTGAAGGCCGCCTTTGCGGCCGAGGGCGTCACGATCCAGCAGTTCAACGAGGCGGCCGGCGGCCAGGTCGTGTTCCATCTGCATGTCCACGTCATGCCGCGCTTCGACGGCGTGGCGCTGCGTCCGCACACCGGCGCCATGGAGAAGAACGAGGTGCTCGCCAGCAATGCCGAGAAAATTCGCGAGGCCCTGAAAAAAATCTGAAGGGCCATGTCACAACAGAGCAGGCTGGCTCGTCTTGTCGTCATCAACCGATGGAGAAGACAGTGAACAAGCGCCTCAACCCCTATACTGCCGCCCCGGAAGCGGTGAAGCCGCTGCTCGCGCTCGAGGAATCGATCAAGAACTCCGGTCTCGAATACAGCCTGATCGAGCTGGTGAAGATGCGCGCCTCCCAGATCAATGGTTGCGCCTATTGCCTGCACATGCACTCGGCCGATGCCCGCAAGGCCGGCGAGAGCGAAGCGCGGCTCTATCTGCTCAGCGCCTGGCGCGAATCTGAGCTCTACAGCCCGCGCGAGCGCGCCGCCCTGGCCTGGACCGAGGCACTCACGCTGCTGCCGCAAACCCATGCGCCGGATGGCGACTACGAGGAGGCCTTGCGCCATTTCGGAGCCGAGGAGATGGTGAAGCTCACGCTGCTGATCGGCACGATCAATGTCTGGAACCGGATCGCGGTCGGCTTCCGCTCGCACCATCCCAACGACCGGGCCCCGAAAGTCGCCGCCTAGCAATATCCTCAAGCACGGGAATTCATGACGGACGTCACCGCCGGCTTCGAGGCGCATCGGTCCTATCTGACTCGCCTCGCCTATCGCATGCTCGGCTCGCTCAGCGACGCCGAGGATGTGGTGCAGGACGCCTGGTTGCGCTGGCACGCTTCCGCTCCGGAGGCGCTGGCCAGTCCGCGCGCCTGGCTCGGGCGCGTGGTGACACGGCTCTGCCTCGACCTGATGAAATCGGCGCGGCGGCGGCGCGAGACCTATGTCGGCGCCTGGTTGCCGGAGCCATTGATCGAGGAGATCGGCGGCGCCTCAGGCAACGAAGACGGCCTCGATGTTCCCTATGTGCTCCAACTCGCCCTGGAGCGCCTGTCGCCTCTGGAGCGTGCCGCTTTCCTGCTCCACGACGTCTTCGACCTGCCCTTCCCCGAGATCGCCGATACGCTCGGGCGCAGCGAGGCGGCTTGCCGGCAGCTCGTCTCACGGGCGCGGCAGCACGCACGGCAGGACGGTCCGCGTCATCCGCTCTCGGCCGAGGCGGCGCGGCGCTATGCCACTGCCTTCTTCGAGGCCGCCCATAGCACCGACCCGACCGCGTTGAAGGGGCTGCTCGCGCAGGATGCCGTGCTGCACGGCGATGGCGGCGGCAAGGCGAACTCGGTGCTGAACCCGATTTTCGGCAACGAGAAGATCGGCCGCTTCTTCGCCGGGCTGGCGCGCAAGCCCGAGCAACAGGGCTTCGTCGCGCGCTACGAACCGGTGCTGATCAACGGTATGTCGGGCTACATCAGCGCCGAAACCGATACGGAGCAGGCGGTGGTGCTCGATATCCGCGACGGGTTGGTCCAGGCGATCTATGTCATCCGCAATCCGGACAAGCTCGGTCCGGTGCGGGAGCGCCTTGCCGCCGGCAAAAACTAGACCGCCCCAAACAACCAGACGCCGCCAATCAGCACGAACTCGCCGGCCAGCACGGCCAGCATCAGCCGCCGGCGGCTGATGGCGATCACGGCGACGGCGGCTGCAAGCGCCGCAATTCGCACGAACAGCGGCGCATGCGCCAGCGCGCCCGGCGGCGACACGATCAGCTTGGCGACGATGCCGGCGAGCAGTGCCGTCGCCACCGCCCTCACCCATTCGAGCAGCGGCGAGTCGGCGGCGAGCCCGCGCGCAAAACCGACGGCGAGCCAGCGCCAGATCTCGGTCGGCAGCACCGCGAAGAGCAGAAGCGCGAGATAAGGCCAGAGCGGCCCGTCGAGCAGTGCGATCGGCTGGGTCATGCGATCACCTTGCGCCGGCGACCGACCATGAAGGCGATGCTGCCGGCGACGAGCCCGGCGACGATCAGGTCGAAACCACCCCCGATGAAGCGCTCGCAGACCGGCGCGAGGGCCAACCCCAGCACCAATGCGATGACATCGCCGCGATGGCGCAAGCCGGCCGTCAGCGAAATCAGGAAGAAGATCGGCGTCAGGCACAGCAGCCCGGCGGCGAAGGGAAGCGGCAGCGTGTCGAGCAGGTAGTAGCCGGCGAAGGTGCCGACCGAGCTCACCGCCATGCAGGTGTTGGCGAAGCCGAGGAAATAAGCGACGCGCTGGTGGACCGGAATGCCCGGCAGCCGGCGCAGCCCCTCGGTCCATGCCGTCACGGCGACGTAATGCGAGAGGAACAGCTGCTGCCAGATGCTCTGGCCCGGGCGGCGCAGCAGCGGCAGGATCGCCATCGTCATCGGCAGGAAGCGCAGCGAGGCGAAGGCGATGGCGATCGCAATCGCGCTCCAGGCGGCGCCGGCGGCGATCGAGGCGAAGAACAGCACCTGCGAGGGGCCGGCCCAGACCAGGATGGTCGAAAGCACGGCGACATCGACCGGATAGCCGACATCGCGAGCAAGAGAGCCGATGCCGATCAATCCGAAGCCGACGATCCAGGCCGGAAGCAGCAGCGCATCGCGCATGCCGGCCAGCGCCACGCGCTGCCAGCTCCAGTCTGCGGATACGCTCATGAAAACATCGCTGCGAGCAGCCCCGGAAAACAAATCAGCCCGCGCAGGACGCACGGGCCTTTCAATTCCTATGGCTTACCCCACGCGGGCTCGCCAAGCTTCCGGAAGGGGGAACGGCCCTGCGCGGTCCGCAGAGCCGCAGGCGGCGCTCAGCCCTTGCCGCCCTTCATCGCCATGCTGAACAGCTCGTTGCCGAAGTCGATCAGCTCCTTCGGGATGCCGCCGACCGACTTGATGCCGAGATAGATCAGATAGATGAAGGCCGGCACCAGAATCCAGCCCAGTACCTCCTCGAAGATCTTACGGCGCCGGCGGCGGCGATCGCGCTTCTCGAACCAGCCCAGCTTCTCCTTCGTCCGCCGCGCCGGCACCTCGGCCTGCGGCGCGACATCGCCGGTCTCTGCCGCAAGGGCAGCGGATTTCCGTTTGAACAACACGTTCTTACGCCTTCGTCAGCGGAACCTTGGGAACGGTGCGAACCGCACGCCCTGATACCTTGGCCGAGGGCCCCGCGCCATCGTCCGGCCCGGCGTCGCCCTTCGTGCCCTTGCGGGGCGAGCCCTTCGTCCCCTTGCCGTTGGCCGCGGCCTTGGCGCGCGGCTTGGGCGCCCGCTTGGCCGTTGCCGCCTCGACATCCTTCTCCGGCTTGGGCCTGGCCGGCCCGTCGGGGAATTCGAGGCCGAGCACCTTGATGCCGGTCTCGGACTGGACCACGACGACCTTGACGGCGCCGCCATTCTTGAGGCGCCCGAACAGCACCTCGTCGGCTAGCGGCGTCTTGATGGTCTGCTGGATCAGCCGGGCCATCGGCCTGGCGCCCATCGCCTCGTCATAGCCGTTTTCGACCAGCCATTCGCGCGCCTCATCGGAGAGCTCGATGGTGACGTTGCGGTCGGCGAGCTGGGCCTCGAGCTGGAGCACGAACTTGTCGACGACGCGCGCGACGACGTTCTTCGGCAGGTGGCCGAAGGAGATCGTGGCGTCGAGACGGTTGCGGAACTCCGGCGCGAACAGCTTGTTGATCGCCTCGGTGTCGTCGCCCTCGCGCTTCGTCCGGGTGAAGCCATAGGCGTTGCGGGCCATGTCGGCAGCGCCGGCATTGGTCGTCATGATCAGGATGACGTTCCTGAAATCGACCTGCTTGCCGTTGTTGTCGGTCAGCTTGCCGTGGTCCATCACCTGCAGGAGGATGTTGAACAGATCGGGATGAGCCTTCTCGATCTCGTCGAGCAGCAGCACGCTGTGCGGATGCTGGTCGATCTGGTCGGTCAGCAGGCCGCCCTGGTCGAAGCCGACATAGCCGGGAGGCGCGCCGATCAGCCGCGAAACGGTGTGGCGCTCCATATATTCCGACATGTCGAAGCGGATCAGCTCGACGCCGAGCGAGGAGGCGAGCTGGCGCGCGACCTCCGTCTTGCCGACGCCCGTCGGCCCGGCGAAGAGGTAGCAGCCGATCGGCTTCTCGCCGTCGCGCAAACCGGCACGCGCCAGCTTGATCGAGGAGGACAGCGCCTCGATCGCCTTCTCCTGACCATAGACCGAGCGCTTGAGCGTCTGCTCGAGATTGCGCAGCACCTCGGCATCGTCCTTGGAGACGGTCTTGGCCGGAATGCGGGCCATGGTGGAGACCGCGACCTCGACCTCCTTCACACCGATGGTCTTCTTGCGCTTGTTCTCGGGCAGGAGCATCTGGGACGCGCCGGTCTCGTCGATGACGTCGATCGCCTTGTCCGGCAGCTTGCGGTCATGGATATAGCGCGCCGACAGCTCCACCGCCGCCTTGATGGCGTCGTTGGTGTAGCGCAGCTTGTGGAACTCCTCGAAATAGGGCTTCAGCCCCTTCAGGATCTCGATGGTGTCCGGGATCGACGGCTCGTTGACGTCGATCTTCTGGAAGCGGCGCACCAGCGCCCGGTCCTTCTCGAAATACTGGCGGTATTCCTTGTAGGTGGTCGAGCCGATGCAGCGCAGCGTGCCGGAGGCGAGCGCGGGTTTCAGCAGGTTCGAAGCGTCCATCGCACCGCCCGAGGTCGCACCGGCGCCGATCACCGTATGGATCTCGTCGATGAACATGATCGCCTTGGGGTGCTGCTCGATCTCCTTCATCACCTGCTTGAGGCGCTCCTCGAAGTCGCCGCGATAGCGGGTGCCGGCGAGCAGCGTGCCCATGTCGAGCGAGAAGACCGTCGCGTCCTTCAGCACCTCGGGCACCTCGCCGCGGGTGATCTTGAGCGCGAGGCCCTCTGCGATCGCCGTCTTGCCGACGCCGGGATCGCCGACCAGCAGCGGGTTGTTCTTCTGGCGGCGGCAGAGGATCTGGATCGTGCGCTGCACCTCGGCCTCGCGGCCGATCAGCGGATCGATGCGCCCGTCCTTCGCCTTCCGATTCAGGTTGACGCAGTAAGCCTCTAGGGCGCTTTCCTTTTTCTTCTTGTCCTTGTCTTCGTTGCCGGTCTGCTCGGAGCGCTGCTCGGAGCGCTGCGGCTCGCCCTCCTCCTCGGCGCCGCGCACCGGCCGGGCCTCGCTGGCGCCGGGGCGCTTGGCGATGCCGTGGCTGATGTAGTTGACCGCGTCGTAGCGGGTCATGTCCTGCTCCTGCAGGAAATAGGCGGCGTGGCTCTCGCGCTCGGCGAACATCGCGACGAGCACGTTGGCGCCCGTCACCTCCTCGCGGCCCGACGACTGGACATGGATGACCGCGCGCTGGATCACGCGCTGGAAGCCAGCCGTCGGCTTGGAATCGTCGCGCCCGTCGGTGACGAGATTTGTCAGCTCCGAGTCGATGTAGTCGACGAGATTGCGCCGCAGCAGGTCGAGATCGACGCTGCAGGCGCGCATGACGGCGGCCGCGTCCTGATCGTCGACCAGGGCGAGCAGGAGATGTTCGAGGGTGGCGTATTCGTGGCGGCGCTCATTGGCGAGTGCCAGAGCCCGGTGAAGCGCCTGTTCAAGACTGCGCGAGAAACTCGGCAAGGGGCGCGCTCCTATCTGATTTCCAAGAGAACTCGATGACCCAAGGCTACTTCTTTTCCATCACGCATTGCAGCGGATGCATATGCTTGCGGGCGAGATCCATGACGAGGGTAACCTTGGTCTCGGCAACTTCGTAGGTGAAGACGCCGCATTCGCCGACGCCGTTCTGATGCACATGCATCATGATCTGCGTGGCTTCGGCGCGATCCTTGTTGAAGAACCGCTCCAGAACGTGAACGACGAATTCCATCGGCGTGTAGTCGTCGTTCAGCAACAGGACGCGATAAAGGTTCGGCTTGCGTGTCCGGGTGCGGGTGAGCACCGCGGTCCCGGTGCCTTCCTTGCCGCCGTCGGCCGGCGGGCCGGCACGCTTCGGACGATCGGCCATGACGAGGCCACCGACACCGACGCGCAGCTTCGATGTCCGGTCTGCCGCCATTGCCGTGTCTTCGCCTGCCTGCATCGTCATCGCCCGCGCCACGCTTGCCGCATCCCGGCCCAATCGATCCTGTGTTCCCACCCGAGATAGTGCTTCGCCTGTGAATTTACAGACCTCGCCCCCGCTTAGCCAGTCCTGTTGGACGCAGCCGTACCCAACTCTTCGCGACATGGCGGCCAATCGCCGGTGCGGCTTGACCCATGCGGCCCGAGCCGCACATAAGCCGGCGGGCCGCTGGACAAGGAAATCGTCATGACCCCCAACGCCGTCGTCACCATCGGCGAAGATCTCGCCCGGCCCGTCCGCTTCGGCAACGCCCTGCCGCTCGCCCTGATTGCCGGGCCCTGCCAGATGGAAAGCCGCGACCATGCGCTCGAATGCGCCATGGCGCTCAAGGAGATCGCAGCCGCCCGCGATATCGGCCTCGTCTTCAAGGCCTCCTTCGACAAGGCCAACCGCACCAGCGTCAAGGGCGCCCGCGGCATCGGCATGAAGGCGGCCCTGCCTGTCTACGCCGAGATCCGCGAGCGCACCGGCCTGCCGGTGCTGACCGATGTGCACGAAGCGGCCCAGTGCGCGCCGGTCGCAGAGGTCGTCGACATTCTGCAGATCCCGGCCTTCCTGTGCCGCCAGACCGACCTGCTGGTCGCCGCCGCGCAGACCGGCCGGGCCGTCAACGTCAAGAAGGGCCAGTTCCTGGCCCCGTGGGACATGGTCAACGTCGCCGCGAAAGTCACCGAGAGCGGCAATCCGAATGTGATGCTGACCGAACGCGGAGCCTCCTTCGGCTACAACACGCTGGTCTCCGACATGCGCGCCCTGCCGACCATGGCCGAGATCGGCGCCCCGGTGATCTTCGACGCCACGCATTCCGTGCAGCAGCCCGGCGGCAAGGGCGCCTCGACCGGCGGCCAGCGCGAGTTCGTGCCAGTGCTGTCGCGGGCTGCCGTCGCCGTCGGCGTGGCGGGGCTCTTCATCGAGACGCATCCCGATCCCGACCGCGCCCCCTCGGACGGCCCGAACATGGTGCCGCTCTCCGAGTTCCAGGACCTGATCGCCGAGCTGCAGGGCTTCGATCGTCTGACGAAGAAGCGCCACGAGCCTGCCGTGGCCTATGTCTGAGCCCGCCAAGGCGCCCGGGAGCGATCTCGGCGCCCTGATTCCGGTGCTGGGGCTCTGCGGCTTCGCATCGACCTTCACCATGCGGCTGATCGACCCGCTGGTGCCGACGCTCGCGGGCGAGTTCGGCCAGAGCGTCCACCAGATCGCCTTTCTGGTGACGGCCTTCGCCAGCTGCTACGCGCTCGGCCAGCCCTTCCTCGGCCCGATCGCCGATTCGGTCGGCAAGCTGCGCAGCATCGCGACCTGCCTTGCTGCCCTCTGCGTGCTCTCGATCCTTGCTGCTTTCGCGACGAGCTTCTGGATGCTGCTCGTGCTGCGCGCGCTCGGCGGCGTCATGGCCGGCGGCATCATCCCGGCAGCGATGGCCGCCATTGGCGACCGCGCCCCGATGGCCGAGCGGCAGATCATGCTCGGCCGCTTCCTCGTCATCATGATCATCGGCCAGATGGCGGGCGCAACCTTCTCAGGCCTCGTCGCCGACCATATCGGTTGGCGCGCGGTGCTCGTCATCGCCGGGCTTCTCGCCGCTGGCGGCGCCCTGCTGGTCCGGCTCGTGCTCAAGCCCCGGCCGGATGCGGCGCGGCCTCCTTTGAGTCTTGCCGGAGCGATCACGAGCTACAAGGCGGTCTTCGCCAACCCGCGCAGCAAGCTGCTCTATCTGCTCGTGATGATCGAGGGCGCCTTCGTCTTCGGATTGCAGCCTTTCATCGCCGCGATCCTGCACGAGCGCTCCGGCGTCGGCGCCTCGGAGGCCGGTCTCGCCATCGGCGCGATGGGTCTCGGAGGTCTGGTCTATGGCCTCCTCACCCGCATTCTCGTCGAGCGGGTCGGGCCGCGCCAGATGATGCGATATGGCGGGCTCGCCGTGGCGCTGAGCTATTTCGCCTTCATCATTCCCGGACCATGGTGGAGCGCGATCGGCATTTTCCTGGTGACGGGCTTCGGCTTCTTCCTGATGCACGGCACCTTCCAGGCCCAGGCCACGGAGCTGGCGCCGACGGCGCGCGGCTCGGCCATGGCGCTGTTCGCCTGCTTCTTCTTCATGGGCCACGCGACCGGGCCGCTGATCATGGGCACGCTGCTGCATCTGCTGGGCCCCCAGCTCGCGCTGGTCGTCTTCGGCATCACCGTGGGTACGCTGGGCATCGTGACCCCGCGCCTGCTTCCGCCGCTGGGCACACGGACCTGAGCGGCAGCAAGTTTTCGCAAGCGAGAAGAATGATCGCCCTTACCCCTCTCCTGCAAGGAGAGGGGTAAGGGCGAGGTGCAGGCCGTTTGGCCAGAGGAGCACGGCCCTCACCGCTGCGCAGCGACCATGTCACAGATAATTCGGTGAGCGGCCTACCCCTCACCCTGCCCTCTCCCTCCGGGAGAGGGTTCCCAGCGCTATCCGAGCCTCAAAATCCCGATAAGCCTCACCGCCCCCGATAGGGAGCCACGCCCTGGTCCGGGAGCCAGAGGCCCTTCGGCGGCTCGCCGGTCTGCCAGAAGACGTCGATCGGAATACCCCCGCGCGGATACCAATAGCCGCCGATCCGGAGCCATTCCGGCTCGAGCAGATCGACCAGCATCTTGCCGATCGAGACGGTGCAATCCTCGTGGAAAGCGCCGTGGTTGCGGAACGAACCCAGATATAGCTTCAGCGACTTCGACTCCACCAGCCACTGCCCGGGCAGGTAGTCGATGACGAGAATTCCGAAATCGGGCTGCCCGGTGACCGGGCAGATCGAGGTGAATTCGGGGCAAGTGAAGCGGGCGAGATAGTTCGTGCCGGCATGGGGATTCGGCACGCGGTCGAGGCGGGCCTCTTCGGGCGAGGCGGGCAAGGCGCTGCTCTGACCGAGCTGCAAGGTCGTGGCGTCGATGGCCATGGGGTGCTCCTGGGTTTGTGGGAGCCTCTAGAGCAGGCGCCCGTCAGATTGCAACGCAATCCGATCCGGCCCCTACGCATCTTTCAGGGCGCATCTTTCAGAAAGAAAGGTGCCGTCGCGGCGCCGCCTGCCGTCTGCAAAGGGTTTCGAGACCGGTTTTCGGCCGCGAACGAACGTCAAATGAAGCTGATTTAGTTCAAGCTTTAACGATTTTCCACACGCTTCGTTCTTTCGACACAAATCACATTATAGATCCGTGCTATCGTCGATCGCTCGCTCAATACATCTCCATAATCATCTATAAAAAACCATGATTGTTGCGACCATGCTGTTCCTGACCGGCATTCTGATCGGATTTTTTCGTGGATATCCGGCGATTCTCCTCGCCAGCATAATCGTGACTCTTATCGCCTTCCCGCTCTGGCTGGTCCTGGACGAGCTCGAGCTGTTCAGCATCCTCGTCTGGATCGGCTATCTCTTCGCCTTGCAGAGCGGCTTCATGGTCGGCAGCTATCTGGGTGTTCCCGGCGACGAGAGCTGAATTTCGTCTTCCTCACGCGAAGCGGCCCCGCTTCGCCGGAGCACGCTCCCGAAAACCGTTTCCGCCCTACCAGAACCAGAGCGGGCGCCCGGCCTGCAGGCACAGCCCCGTCCACCACAGAACGGTCGCGCTGCACCATAAGAGGACAGCGATCAGGGATGGCCGGCGGCGGTGGGACAGATTCTGGAACATAGTCGTTTCTCGATGGCGAGCGCGGCGTATTCGCCAGCACTTTTCGCAATCGCCGGACCAGCCCACCGGATCGCCTTGGGACATCCCTGATTTGAAATCGAAGGCGCGGCGCATGCGGATCGGGGCTTTCGCGACCGCATCCTGTTGGCTAGAAGCGCTTGGTCCTTTCCTCGTCTCCTCCGGAGCCTGCCATGACTGCGATCATCGACATCATCGGACGCCAGATCCTGGATTCCCGCGGCAATCCGACGGTCGAGGTCGACGTCGTGCTCGAAGATGGTTCGATGGGCCGCGCTGCCGTTCCCTCCGGCGCCTCGACCGGCGCGCATGAAGCGGTGGAGCTGCGCGACGGTGACAAGTCGCGTTATCTCGGCAAGGGCGTGCTCAAGGCGGTCGAGTCGGTCAACGTCGCCATCGCCGAGGCGATCGTCGCCATGGATGCCGAGGACCAGACCGCGATCGATCAGGTGATGATCGAGCTCGACGGCACGCCGAACAAGGCCAAGCTCGGCGCCAACGCCATCCTCGGCGTCTCGCTCGCGGTCGCCAAGGCCGCGGCCGAAGCCGCCGGCCTGCCGCTCTACCGCTATGTCGGCGGCACCTCGGCCCGCGTCCTGCCCGTTCCGATGATGAACATCGTCAATGGCGGCGCCCATGCCGACAACCCGATCGACTTCCAGGAATTCATGATCATGCCGGTCGGCGCCGCCTCCTTCGCGGAAGGCCTGCGCATGGGCGCCGAGATCTTCCACACGCTGAAGAAGAAGCTGCACGACGCCGGCCACAACACCAATGTCGGCGACGAGGGCGGCTTCGCCCCCAACATCAAGTCGGCGGAAGCCGCGCTCGACTTTGTCATGCAGGCTATCGAGACCGCCGGCTACCGGCCGGGCGAGGACATCGCGCTGGCGCTCGACTGCGCCGCGACGGAGTTCTTCAAGGACGGCGCCTATGTCTACGAGGGCGAGCGCAAGACGCGCGACCCCAAAGCGCAGGCCAAGTATCTCGCCAAGCTCGTCGGCAACTATCCGATCGTTTCGATCGAGGACGGCATGTCCGAGGATGATTGGGAGGGCTGGAAGACGCTGACGGATCTCGTCGGCGCCAAGTGCCAGCTCGTCGGCGACGACCTCTTCGTCACCAATGTCGAGCGCCTGTCGCGCGGCATCAAGGGCAAGACCGCCAACTCGATCCTGGTCAAGGTCAACCAGATCGGCTCGCTGACCGAGACGCTGGCCGCCGTCGATATGGCGCAGCGCGCCGGCTATACCGCCGTCATGTCGCACCGCTCGGGCGAAACCGAGGACTCGACCATCGCCGACCTCGCGGTCGCGACCAATTGCGGGCAGATCAAGACCGGCTCGCTCGCCCGCTCCGACCGGACGGCGAAGTACAACCAGCTGCTGCGCATCGAGGAAGAGCTGGGCGCGCAGGCGATCTATGCTGGACGCGCGGCCCTGAAGGCGCTGGCCTGACCAGCCGTCCTGCCGCGCTCACCAGCGCGGCAACAGGCTCGCCGCTTGCGACAGCCCCCAGGAACCAGCCGCCTGCACGCTACCGGCGGCCCCCGATACGGCGTCGGCGACCTTCGTCGCCGGCGTCGCGACAAAGCGGCTCCAGGCGTCGTCGCGGGAAGCCGCAAGTGCGGGCATGGCGTCGATCGCGGTCGTCGCCGCCGGCGGCAGGACGACCAGCGGGCCGGCTGCCGTCACACCGCGAACGGGCAGTGACACGACACGGCGCAGCGTTGGCCGGGCCGACGCCTCGCCTGCCCCGGAGGACGGCGCGGCGAGCGCGGCCGACCGTACCGGCATCCAATCGGCTCCCTCCGGCCAACCGAGCGACATCGGCATCGTCAGCGCCGCGGGGGCGAACCGCGTCCGGATCGTAAGGTCGTCACCGCCCGAGCCATCCAGCCGATCGACGATCTTTCCGTCCCGCAGCAGTGCCAGCCGCGACATTGCGGGCGGTTCGGCAAGCGTGCGCGAGACCCTCGCAGGGGCGGCACCCGACAGGAAGCCGGGCACGGTCGCGACGAGGCCGGCGACCGTCGCGATGCCGAGCGACAGCAGGAGGTGTTGGCCGAGCCGGCTCGCCATGCCGGCAGGACTTGGGGGATAACGGTTGTCGGTCATCGCCGTCTCTCCGGATCGCTGCGCCCCTTCGGAGAGCGAGCAAGCCGCGAGCTCGGGGCACCAGCAGGGCTGAAACGCGGCGCAAATGCGATCCGCCTCGGCAAGCGCGGGCGCCATGCACGGCAGCCCGTAACGGCGGTGCAGCAAACCGCGTTATGCCAGTGCATGGATCAACGCCTCGCCAGCCTCCCCGCGCCGCATGACAGGGAGCGTCGCCGACGCCGCCTGGCTGTGGCGGGAATGCTGTTCAGCGTTGTGATCTTCGGCTCCAACTTCGCCATCAGCCGCCATGCGGTGCTGCACGGCATTTCACCCTACGACCTGCTGGCGCTGCGTTTCGCCACGGCGGGCCTGCTGCTGCTACCTCTCTTCCTTCGGCCCGGCCTCGCCAGCTGTGGCGGTGTCGGTTGGGGGCGCGGGCTGCTGCTGGCGTTGTCGAGCGGCTTCCCGATGACGTTCCTGATGCTGATGGGGCTTACGTTGGCACCGGCGGCCCATGGCGCCACGATCGGCCCCGGCACGGTGACGATCATCGGGATCGTCGGCTCCATCGTCCTGTTCGGCGCCGCGCTGACGCGCAATCTGGTCATCGGCATCTGCGGCGTGCTCGCCGGCCTCGCCTGCCTCGCTATCGCCGGGACCACCGGCTCCAGCGCCGGCACGCTGCGCGGAGACCTGATGTTCCTCGGCGTCGGACTGCTCTGGGGCTTTTATCCGCTGCTGATCCAGCTCTGGAAGGTCGACGGGCTGCGTGCGGCGGCCGTCGTCTCGGTGCTGTCGATGAGCTGGTTGCCGATCTACGCCATCTTCTCCTTCCGCGGCTTCGACATCGCGCCATGGTGGGTGCTGTCGCTGCACGCGTTCTATCAGGGCGTGGTCAACGTCATCGTCGGCCTGTGGATCTGGGGCTGGGCCTCGCATGTGCTGGGGCCGGCGCTGGTCGGCCGCTTTCCGCCCCTGATCCCGGTGACCGGCACGCTGCTGGCGATCCCGGTGCTCGGAGAAATCCCCTCCTCGCTCCAACTCGCCGGCATCATGCTGATCATCGGCGGGCTGTTCGTCGCCTCATGGCGCAAGCCGGCGCGAAAACCCAGTCACGATCAGGTTCCAGACGACCGGAACGGCCAGGCCTGAACCCAGCGCCACCCAGGAGCCGAAGGGCACCGCCATCAGGTTTACGACGACGAGCCCGAGCGCCACGCCGAGCAGGCCGAGCGCTCCGCTGCCGATCATCGCGGCCGTCGCCTTGCCGCCGATCCGGGGCTGCAGGATCACGATCAGGCTCGACAGGACGATGGGCAGCCCGGCGAGGACGCCGGACCAGATCGGCCCGACGCGCTCCGCCGCGACGGTGACGATGCCGACCAGCGCGGCCACGCAACCGGCCCGGATCGGAAGCGCATAGCGGGAGATCGTGACGGGGCCGCTCGCGCGCGCCGACAGATATGGCCGCACCAGCATATGCACGACGACGAAAGCCACGACCGTGAGAGCGGCAAGCGGCAATGCCGGCAGCGCCAGGGCGCGCACGACGACGAGCCCCGCGACCCACACCGCCAGGGCTCCCACGAGAGAGGCGAACGTCCTCCGCCGCTGGGCCAGGAGGACATAGCTCAGAACGAAGCCGGCATGGGACAGATTGGCGTTCAACGTGCCGAGGGCGCTGTCCGCGATGAAGGCGGCGTCGTGATCGAGCGCCAGGAAGACGAGAACCGGCCCGAGCGAGATCGGCAGCGTTGCGATCATCGCGGCGATGAGCGGTCCGGACCGCTCTGCCAGAAGCGAACAGCCGACCACCACCGAGGCGGCGATCGCCATCTTGATCGGAAGCAGGGCGAGCCCCGCGCTCAAGCGGTCTCGCCCCGCGCCCAGCCTTCCCGCGTTTCCGCGATGAAATCGGAGAGGCGGCCGGCCGCGATGGCGGCCCGCAGGCCAGCCATCAGATCCTGATAGTAGGCGAGGTTGACCCAGGTCAGCAGCATCTTGCCCAGCATCTCCTCGGCCTTGACGAGGTGATGCAGATAGGCCCGCGACCAGCCATTCGCCGCCGGGCAGGAAGACTGCTCGTCGATCGGGCGCGGATCCTCGGCGAATTTCGCGTTCTTGAGGTTCATCCGGCCGAAACGCGTGAAGATCTGGCCGTGGCGGCCGGCCCGGGTCGGCATCACGCAGTCGAACATGTCGATGCCGCGCGCGACGGACTGGATGATGTCGTCCGGCGTGCCCACGCCCATCAGGTAGCGCGGCTTTTCCTGCGGCAGATGCGGCTCGACCGTCTCGATCATCGCCAGCATGATCTCCTGCGGCTCGCCGACCGCAAGCCCTCCGACGGCATAGCCCTTGAGATCCATCGCGGCGAGCTCGCGCGCGCTCTCGACGCGCAGATGCGGCACCGCCCCGCCCTGGACGATGCCGAACAGCGCCCGCCCCGGATGGTGCCCGAAGGCGGTCTTGCAGCGTTCGGCCCAACGCAGCGACAGCCGCATCGCCTTCTCGGCCACCTTGTCCTCGCAAGGCAGGGCGACGCATTCGTCGAGCTGCATGACGATATCGGAGCCGAGCAGATTCTGGATCTCGACCGAGCGCTCGGGGGTGAGCACATGCTTCGAGCCGTCGATATGGGAGCGGAAGGTGACGCCCTCCTCGGTCAGCTTCCGCAGCTGCGACAGCGACATCACCTGGAAGCCGCCGGAGTCCGTCAGGATCGGGTGCGGCCAGTTCATGAATGTGTGCAAACCGCCGAGCTTCGCGACGCGCTCGGCGCCCGGACGGAGCATCAGGTGATAGGTGTTGCCGAGCACGACATCGGCGCCGAGCGCCCTCACCTGCTCGGGATACATGCCCTTCACCGTGGCGGCGGTACCGACCGGCATGAAGGCAGGCGTGCGGATGGTGCCGCGCGGCATGCTGATCGCGCCGGTGCGGGCGGCGCCGTCGCGGGCCGCGACATGGAAAGTGAACTCCGTGGCGCCGGGGTGAGGCGCCAGCGGATCCTTGATCTGGGACTGAACGGTCATGCCCAGCGAGGTAGAACAGCGCAGCCGTTTAGGGAAGAGCTGCGCGCGCCGGATCGGCTTTCCGCGCCGTCATGCTCGGGCTCAGCCCTTCGCCAGCGCGGCCTCGTAGATCTCGGGCTTGAAGCCGACGATCGTCCCGCCCTTGCCGAGATCGAGCACCGGGCGCTTGATCATCGACGGCTGGGCGAGCATCAGCGCGACGGCCTTCTCCGCATCGAGCCCCTGCTTCTCGGCATCGGGAAGCGCGCGGAAGGTCGTGCCGGCGCGGTTCAGCACAGTCTCCCAGCCATGCTCCTTCACCCAGCGCGTGAGGGAGGCCTTGTCGATCCCGCTCACCTTGTAGTCATGGAAGCCATAGGCCGCGCCATGACCGTCGAGACAGCTGCGCGCCTTCTTCATCGTGTCGCAGTTCTTGATGCCGTAGATCGTGATCGCCACGTCGCTGTCCTCAGGCCGGACGCTTCGGAATGTCGAGACCGCGCTGCACGGCCGGGCGCGACAGGCAACGCTCCAGCCAGATCGGCACATGCGTCAGCGTGGCATAATCCACGAGCTCGCCGGCACCGTAGAAACCGACGAGGTTGCGCACCCAGCCAAGGATCGCGATGTCGGCGATGGTGTATTCGTCGCCCATGATCCAGGTGCGGCTGGCCAGCCTGTCCTCCAGCACGCCGAGCAGGCGCTTGCTCTCGCTCGCATAGCGGTCGCGCGGGCGCTTGTCCTCGTATTCGCGGCCGGCGAATTTGTGGAAGAAGCCGAGCTGGCCGAACATCGGACCGATCGCCGCCATCTGGAAGAACACCCACTGGATGGTCTCGTAGCGCTTGGCGGGCTCCTTCGGCAGGAGCTTGCCGGTCTTCTCGGCGAGGTAGAGCAGGATCGCGCCGGACTCCCACAGGCCGAGCGGCTTTCCGTCCGGCCCGTTCGGGTCGATGATCACCGGGATCTTGCCGTTCGGGTTGAGCGACAGGAACTCCGGTTCCCAGGTCTCGTTCTTGCCGATGTTGATGGTGTGCGGCTCGTAGGGCAGCTCGAGCTCCTCCAGCGCGATCGAGACCTTCACGCCGTTCGGCGTCGGCAGCGAATAGAGCTGGATCCGGTCAGGATGGCTGGCGGGCCAGCGCTTGTTGATCGGGAAAGCGGACAGATCGGCCATCAAGGTGCTCCAATTGAATCAGGAGAGCTTCGGAGCAGGACGATAGAGCCGGGCGCGCCCAAAGCAACGGGGCGCCCGCTCCTTCGGTGCAAGGCAGGCTTGCGATGCTGCATGATCACGGATTGGCCAAGGCCCAGCGGCCGAGGATTTCGTAGGGCTGCTTCGCGATGCTGCGGATCAATACGAAATCCGTCACACGCCAGCTGAGCGGCTTCACACGGAACGCCTTCGTCCGAAACCGGTCATAGAGCAGGGTCAGGTGCGGCTGGCACGAAGGCCGCTTGCCATGGAAGCCACCTACCCGCATTTCCCGGTCCAGGGTCAGGTGAAGGCGATGGGCGCCGATCACGCTATCTCTCCCGGTCATCACAAGTGCTGGCGTTTCTGCCGCTTGGGCGAAGGTCGCCACTTCATCGAAGGCCAGCTTGAACGAACGCTGCCTGACGCGCTCCGCGACGCGACACATGAGAGAAATGCCCTGGGCTTCGGGCCCGCCCTCGGCGGACCAGTTCCAGAGCGTGACGTGATATTTGCCGATGCCTCTTGGACTGCCGGACAAGCCGAGCCAGTTGCGCAACGCGCCGGCCATATGGTCCGCGGAAACCGCCGCGGCGGGATTGGGCAAAAGCGCGAAGAAGTAATTCGCCTGCCTTGGAAGCCAGATGCTCCGTTCCATGGTCGCCTCCTTCGAAAAGATGGCCGAAGCGACATTATAGAACAAAACAAGAACATTTCAATCATGAAAAAGGCGCCTCATTCCTGAGGCGCCCCGTCGTTCCAAGATAGTGCATGTCGGTCGACGACAAGAGTGCCATCGGAGCGGAGCGCACTCAGAGCCGAGGGATCGGCCGCCGAGCGCCCCCGCTCACTCCCACTCGATCGTGCCGGGCGGCTTCGAGGTCACGTCGTAGACGACGCGGTTGATGCCCTTGACCTCGTTGATGATGCGAGTCGCGGCGCGGCCGAGGAAATTCATGTCGAAGGGATAGAAATCCGCCGTCATGCCGTCGACCGAGGTCACGGCGCGCAGGGCGCAGACATGATCGTAGGTGCGGTAGTCGCCCATCACGCCGACGGTGCGGACCGGCAGCAGCACCGCGAAAGCCTGCCAGATCACGTCGTAGAGGCCGGCCTTGCGGATCTCGTCGAGATAGATCGCATCCGCCTTGCGCAGGATGTCGAGCTTCTCCCTGGTGATCTCGCCGGGGCAGCGGATGGCGAGGCCCGGCCCCGGGAAGGGATGGCGGCCGACGAAGGCCTCGGGCAGGCCGAGCTCGCGGCCAAGCACGCGGACCTCGTCCTTGAACAGCTCGCGCAGCGGCTCGACGAGCTTCATCTTCATGCGCTCGGGCAGGCCGCCGACATTGTGGTGCGACTTGATCGTGACCGAAGGCCCGCCGGAGAAGGAGACGCTCTCGATCACGTCGGGATAGAGCGTGCCCTGCGCCAGGAAATCGGCGCCGCCGAGCTTGGCGGCCTCGGCATCGAAGACGTCGATGAAGAGCCGGCCGATGGTCTTGCGCTTGGCTTCCGGATCGGCGCCGCATTTGGCGAGTTCCGAGAGGAAAAGCTCTTCGGCCTCAACATGGACGAGCGGGATATTGTAGTGATCCCTGAACAGGCGAACGACCTCCTCGGCCTCGTTCATCCGCATCAGGCCGTGATCGACGAAGACGCAGGTGAGCTGGTCGCCGATCGCCTCATGGATCAGCACGGCCGCCACCGCCGAGTCGACGCCGCCGGAGAGCCCGCAGATGACGCGGCCGGTGCCGACCTGATCGCGGATCTTCTTCTGCATCTCGGCGCGATAGGCCGACATGCTCCAGTCCGGCTTGCAGCCGCAGATGTCGACGACGAAATTGCGCAGCAGCTTGCCGCCATCCGGGGTGTGGACCACCTCGGGGTGGAACATCGTGGTGTAGAAGCGCCGCTCCTCGTCGCTGGCCACTGCGAAGGGAGCGTTCTCCGAGGTCGCCTTGACCGAGAAGCCCTGCGGCAGTTCGGTGACGCGGTCGCCATGGCTCATCCAGACCGGATAGCGCGCGCCCTTCTCCCAGATGCCGGCGAAGAGCGCGGACGGTGCGACGATCTCGACATCCGCACGGCCGAATTCGGCGGCGTGCCCGCCCTCGACCTTCCCACCGAGCTGATGCGCCATGGTCTGCTGGCCATAGCAGATACCCATCAGCGGGATGTTGGCGGTGAAGACCGCTTCGGGAGCGCGCGGGCTGCCCTCATCCGGCACCGAGGCCGGGCCGCCGGAGAAGATCACGCCCTTCGGCTTCATGCGCGCGAAGGCGTCGCCCGCCGACTGGAACGGGGCGATCTCGCAATAGACGCCGATCTCGCGAATGCGCCGCGCGATCAGCTGCGTCACCTGCGAGCCGAAATCGATGATGAGGATGGAGTCGTGATGGGGCTGAGCGCTCGTCATCGCGTCCCGTTAGAGCATCGGACCGAAAAGTGGAACCCACTTTTCGGTCAATCCGATGCGCTTGCAAACATGGATCAAGCGGGCGCCCGCAACGCCTGCGACAGTCTCAGTCCCGGCGCTGGAGGCAGGCCAGATAGAACCCGTCCGTGCCGGTCCGCCGCGGCGAGAGCTGCAGGCCGAAAGCGGTGGCGAAGCGGGCGAGCAGGGAGAAGTCGCTCTCGGCGCCCTTGAGCATGTCGATCGGCGCGATGGCTGAGAAGCCGGCATGCTTGCCGAGAAAGGCGCGGATCGCCTCGTCGTTCTCCTCCGGCAGCATGGAGCAGGTGATGTAGGCGATGCGGCCGCCCGGCTTCACCAGCTTGGCGGCGCGGGCCAGCACCTCGGCCTGATCCTTGATGCGTTCGGCCAGTGCGCCCGGGCGCACGCGCCATTTGGCATCCGGGTTGCGCCGCCAGGTGCCCGAGCCGGTGCAGGGCGCATCGACCAGCACGAGATCGGCCTGGCCGGCGACGTCGGCGAGCGGTTCATGGCCCCGCGAGCGCGGGATGCGTACCTCGACGATGCTCGCCGCCGAGCGTGTCACGCGGTCATGCAGCGGCGCCAGCCGGCGACTGTCGAGATCGGTGGCATAGAGGCTGCCGCGGTTCGCCATCAGCGCGGCGAGCGCCAGCGTCTTGCCACCCGCCCCGGCGCAAAGGTCGATGACGATCTGGCCCGGCCGCGCGCCTGCGAGCAAGGTGACCAGTTGCGAGCCTTCGTCCTGAACCTCGAAGGCGCCGGCGAAGAAGCCGGGCTCGGTCTGGAGGGACGGGCCGCGCCCGTCATGGCCGGGCTGGAAACGCAGCGCATCGGGCGACCAGGCGCCGGACTCCGGCTGATGATGGGCGAGATCCTTGAGCACCGCGTCGCGGGTCGCCTTGAGGCGATTGACGCGCAGATCGATCGGGGCGCGGGCGGCCAGCGCCTGCCCTTCCGCCACGGCCGCCTCGCCGAAGCCGGCCTGAAACGCGGGCCAGAGCCACTCCGGCACGTCCGCCCGCACCCAATCGGGCGCCCCGTCGTCGGAAAAGGCGGTCAGCAGCGCGGTCTCGTCGGCGCTCAGCGGCGCCGGAGCGTGGTTCTCGCCGGAGAACAGCGCGGCGATCTCGTCCAGGGGCAGGCCGCGCAAACCTGCGAGCATGCCGAGAACCAGCCGGCGCGGCTCTTCCGACGCCATCGCATAGCCGGACGAAGCCTTGCGGCGCAGGGCGTCATAGACGAGCGAGGCGATGGCGGCACGGTCCTTCGAGCCCGCGAAGCGGCGCGACAGCCCCCAGTCCTTCAGCGCATCCGCCGCCGGGCGTCGGCGCTCGATGATGTCATGCAGCACCTCGATGGCGGCGCTGATCCGGGCGGCTGGCGTCATGGTGCTTCAATCCTGGCGCGGCGGCCCAGGGCCGGCGCCGCAGGGCGGTGAACGAGAGTGCTTCGAGCCATTCAAACATGACGCCGAGGCATGGTGCCCCATGCGGCATGCACTTGACGCGGTCGTTTCACAAGCGGAAACACGATGCAACCGCATGTCGCGGCAACCGGGATATCCACATATGAAAAGCGCCAGCCGCATCGTCATCCTGAGCCTCGTCGCCCTCGGCCTTGCCGCCTGCGCGACCCAGCCGCAGCAGGACTTCACGCCGCCGGCCTCCAAGCGGCTCGACGCCAAGACCACGCTCGAAAACCGCCGCTGACCGCCCCTCTTCCGAAAGCCCGTGCCGGACCACCGGCGCGGGCTTTTTTTGCGGCCGTCCCGAGGACATCCGTTACTGCGCGGGGAGCGGTCACGATCGTCTCGAAAACCCGCTTTTCCTTGACCCGCATTTCATGGGGCTGTCACATCCGCTGACCTAAGTACGCGCGCTTTTCCGTGAGCCGGGGTCAGACCATGACAAAGACGCTGCTTCTCTCGACATCGATTCTCGCCGCGCTGGCCATGCAGCCGCTCGCGGCGCTCGCCCAGCAAGCTGACAAGAAACCGCTGGTGATCGCCCATCGCGGCGCCAGCGGCTACCTGCCCGAGCACACCATCGAAGGCTACAAGCTGGCGATCCAGCAAGGCGCCGACTTCATCGAGCCGGACCTTGTCTCGACCAGGGACGGCGTGCTCATCGTCCGCCACGAACCGATGCTGAGCGGCACCACCGATATCGCCGACCGGCCGGAATTCGCCGGCCGCAAGACGACCCGCAAGGTCGATGGCATCGACACCACCGACTGGTTCGCCAACGACTTCACGCTGGCCGAGATCAAGACGCTCAAGGCCAAGCAGGCTTTCGCCGACCGCGACCAGTCGCATAACGGCAAGTACCCGATCCCGACCTTCCAGGAGGTGATCGATCTCGCCAAGGCGGAAAGCGCCCGCACCGGCCGGACCATCGGCATCTATCCCGAGACCAAGCACCCGACCTATCACGTCGCGCTCGGGCTCGCCTTCGAGGACAAGCTCCTCGACATGCTCAAGGCCGCGGGCTGGACCGAGAAGACCTCGCCGGTCTTCATCCAGAGCTTCGAAACGGGCAACCTGAAGTATCTGCGCCCGAAGACGCAGTTGCGCCTCGTCCAGCTCGTCGATGGCGACGGCGTCGACAAGGACGGCAAGGTCACGCTCGCGGCGCCCTTCGACCGGCCCTACGACTTCGCCGTGCTCGGCGACAAGCGGACCTTCCAGGACATGCTGTCGGCGGAAGGCCTCAAGGAGATCGCGACCTATGCCGACGGCGTCGGCCCCTGGAAACCCTACATCATGGGCGCGAAGCAGACGATCGGCGCTGACGGCAAGCCGCAGGACCTCAACGGCGACGGCGCCATCGACGAGCGCGATCGGACGCTGATCGCGCCGACCAATGTGGTCAAGGACGCGCATGCGGCCGGGCTGCTTGTCCATAGCTGGACCTTCCGCAGCGAGCCGAAGCGGCTCACCTCGGACTTCAAGGGCGATGCCGGAGCCGAGTACAAGGCCTTTTTCGCGCTCGGCGTCGATGGGCTGTTCTCGGACTTCCCGGACCAGGCGGTGAAAGCGCGCGACGCCAAATAGGCTCGACGCCGCCGCCAGGCCTTCCAGCCAGACAAGGGAAAGCCCGCGGCGGGACCCGCCGCGGGCTTTCCTGTAGCCAGTCCCCCACCCCCTTCGGAACCGTCGTCAATCGCAGACGCGGGTCGTGCGCCGCACCACGCCGCGCGGCGTCTCGCGTTCGGTCGTGACCGTGCGGCAATCATCGCCACGGTAATAATTGGCGCGCCGCCACTCGCGCTCGCGCATGCGTTCATAGCGCTCCTGGCGCATCTCGCGATCCATCGCCCGCTCATGGGGCGTGCGCGGATCGACGCTCACACCGCCCGGCCCGATATTGATCGACTGAGCATAAGCGCTCCCGCTCACCAGAAGAGCGATAGCTATGACAGGAACAAAACGTTTCATGACGCATCCTCCGTTTGCGCCATCAACGCATCGGACAAGGACTCGTTCCGCAGAAGGCCGGCCTCAAGATCAAGGATGCTTCGCAATTCCTCAGCTGCATCTCGCCAAACAAAAAACGCGCCGGCATGGCCGGCGCGCTTTCATCGCTCGATGAGCCGTTCTTGCCTCAGTGCAGGATCTGAGAGAGGAAGAGCTTGGTGCGCTCGTGCTGCGGGTTCTTGAAGAACTCGTTGGGGGTGTTCATCTCGACGATCTGGCCGGCATCCATGAAGATAACGCGGTCGGCGACCTGACGGGCGAAGCCCATCTCGTGGGTGACGCAGAGCATGGTCATGCCTTCGTCGGCCAGCGAGACCATGGTGTCGAGCACCTCCTTAACCATTTCGGGGTCGAGCGCCGAGGTCGGCTCGTCGAACAGCATGATCTTCGGGCTCATGCACAGCGAACGGGCGATCGCCACGCGCTGCTGCTGGCCGCCCGAGAGCTGGCCCGGATACTTCGCCGCCTGCTCCGGGATCTTGACGCGCTTGAGATAGTGCATCGCGATCTCCTCGGCATCCTTCTTGGGCATCTTCTTCACCCAGATCGGCGCCAGCGTCAGGTTCTCGAGGATGGTCAGATGCGGGAACAGGTTGAAGTGCTGGAAGACCATGCCGACGTCGCGGCGGATCTCGTCGATCTTCTTCAGATCGTTGGTCAGCTCCGTCCCGTCGACGATGATCTGGCCCTTCTGGTGCTCCTCCAGCCGGTTGATGCAGCGGATCATCGTCGACTTGCCCGAGCCGGACGGGCCGCAGATGACGAGCTTCTCGCCGCGCGAGACCTTGAGGTTCACATCGCGCAGGACGTGGAACTCGCCATACCACTTGTTGACGCCGATCATCTCCACCGCCGTGGCGGTATTGAGCGAGGTCGGCTTCAGGGCCGCGGGCCGGGTGTCGGTCGTCTTGGTTTCTGCCATTGCCATGGTCGTCATCCCTCTCAACGTTTTTGGCCGGCGGCGAGGCGCTTCTCGACAGCTACCGAGTAGCGCGACATTCCCCAGCAGCAAAGGAAATAGAAAATCGCGGCGAAGGCATAGCCCGTCGTTCGCGTGGTCGGTGTCGCCCATGTCGGGTCGACGAGCGTCGCCTCGATCGTGCGCAGGAAGTCGAAGATGCCGACGATGGTGACCAGCGTCGTATCCTTGAACAGCCCGATGAACGTGTTGACGATGCCCGGAATCACGATCCGCAGCGCCTGCGGCAGGATGATCAGGCGCATCATCTGCCAGTAGCCGAGACCGAGCGACATCGCGCCCTCGTACTGGCCCTTCGGGATCGCCTGCAGGCCGCCGCGCACGACCTCCGCCATGTAGGCGGCGGCGAAGAGCGCAACGCCGATCAGCGGCCGCAGCAGCCGGTCCGGCGACCATTCCTGCGGCACGAAGAGCGGCAGCATGGTGTTGGCCATGAACAGCACGGTGATCAGCGGCACGCCGCGGACGAACTCGATGAAGATCACCGAGAGCAGCTGGATCGCCGGCAGGCGCGAGCGCCTGCCCAGAGCCAGCAGCACGCCGAGCGGCAGCGAGAAGACGATGCCGACCGCCGAGACCAGGAAGGTCACCGTCATGCCGCCCCAGAGCCCGGTATCGACACGGGGCAAGCCGACCTTGCTGGCCAGCAGGGCGAGCATCCCGAACACGACCAGCGCGATCAGGATCAGGCGCTTCGGCCGGTAGAAGCGCTGCCAGACCGGCATCTCCTGCTCGACCGCGAGCTGCCCCTCGCCGATCCAGAACTTCATCAGCCCCGGCACGAAGGAGAGCACGACATAGACGGCGGCCAGCGCGAAGCAGAGCAGGATCAGGAAGCGCAGGAAGCCTTCAGCCCGATCGCCGCCGAGCAGCAGGATGAAGGCGCTCGCCGGCAGGATGACGAAGAAGAAGAACACACCGATCTTCTTCAGCGGCGCATTGGTCCAGAGCAGCCAGACGACGCCCAGCGCGAACATCGCGAAGACGATGTTGACCCGCCAGCGCTCAGCCACCGGATAGGAGCCGTAGATGAAATACTGCAGGCGGTCGGCGATATAGGCCCAGCAGGCGCCGACCGGCCGGCCAACCTTGTCGGCGAGACAGGCATCGCGGTTCGTGCCGGTCCAGACCGCGTCGAGGAAATAGAAGCGGATCAGACCCGGCAGCGCGTCGACCACCAGATAGATACAGAGCAGGGTCAGGATCGTGTTGAGCGGGCTGGAAAACAGGTTGCCCCTGATCCAGGCCCAGGGGCCGGCGACGGAAAGCGGGGCCGCCTCCTGCTGGAGCGTTTCCCGGCGGACGAAGGCGTAGGGTGAGTTCTCGGTCGTTGCGTCGGTCATCGGGCGGCCCTCACCGTTCCACCAGCGCCACGCGCTTGTTGTAGATGTTCATGAAGAACGACGTCACCAGTGAGATGGTCAGGTAGACCGCCATGGTGATCGACACCATCTCGACCGCCTGGCCGGTCTGGTTCAGCACCGTGCCCATGAAGACCTGGACGAGGTCGGGATAACCGATCACCACCGCCAGCGACGAATTCTTGGTCAGGTTCAGATAGTTCGAGGTCAGCGGCGGGATGATGACGCGCATCGCCTGCGGGATGACGACGAGCTTCAGCGTCGGCCCGTTCCGCAAGCCGAGCGCATGGGCGGCCTCGGTCTGCCCCTTCGAGACGGCCAGGATGCCCGCGCGGACGACCTCGGCGATGAAGCCGGCGGTATAGGTCGACAGGCCGATCAGCAGCGCCACGAACTCCGGGAAGATCTGCATGCCGCCGGTGAGATTGAACCGGCCCTGCTGCGGATAGTCGAAGGAGAGCGGCCGCCCTGTGGCGAAGAAGACCAGCAACGGCAGGCCGACGACGAGCGCCAGCGCGATCCAGCCGTTGTGATACTGCTTGCCGGTCTTGACTTGCTGACGTCGCGCCCAGATGAAGAACGCGATCGCCGCGGCGATGGCCACGAAGAAGGCAACGATCACCGCCTCGAAGGCCGGCGCGAATTGCGGGTTCGGCAGAATGATGCCGCGATTGTTGAGGAAGATGCCGCCGGGCAGCGAGATCGAGTTGCGGGCGTCCGGCAAAGGCTTCAGCACCGCGTTGTACCAGAAGAAGAGCTGGAGCAGCAGGGGGATGTTGCGGATGACCTCGACATAGATCATCGCGAGCTTGGCGACGATCCAGTTGTTGGACAGCCGCGCCACGCCGACGAAGAAGCCGATGATCGTGGCGAAGACGATGCCGAGAGCCGCGACGAGCAGCGTGTTGAGCAGACCGACGAAGAAGGCCTGACCATAGGTCGAGCCGCCGGAGGCCGAGAACGGGATCAGCTTCTGGTTGACGTCGAAACCGGCAGCGTTGTGCCAGAAGCCGAAGCCCGAGGCGATCTTCTGTGCACGGAGGTTCTCGATGGCGTTGGATGCGGCCGACCAGATCAGGAAGCAGACAGCCGCCACCAGCAGGATCTGATAGACATAGCCGCGGATCTTGGGGTCGTAGAACAACGACGCCTTGCCGGGTGATACCGTTTGGTCGGGAATGCTCGACACTTGTCACGCCCTTTTTGTTTCGCTTGTGCCGGCCGGCGATCCTGCGGCGGTGCGGTTGCGCCGAGGTCGTCTTGTTGTCCGTGCCGCTTTTTCCGTGAGCCGATGGTCGGGATGGCGTGCCGCATGACGGCCTCGCCTCCGCCATTCACAGCCCTGTCGCGGTACCGACACCGATAGCTGCCGCTCCGGCGGCAGGGATGTTCTCTGTCTTCATGCCGATCCCCTGTTCGGAGCAGGTTCGTCCCGCTCTCCCCGATTGAGCAAATCTTGAGCAGCAAATGCCGATGCGGCAAGTCCTGCTGACATAAAATCCGGAACAGCAATTCCCGGACCAACCACGCCGGCGCTCTTGCCGGCGCCGTTCATGAAGTTCTGCGCGCCCCGGATGGCGCCGTCAACGAACAATCCCGTCAAGAACGAGAAGCTGCGAGCGGCGCGAGACACCGGCCTCCTCCAGCAGTCAGGCCGGCCGGCGCGATGCATTTCCGTGCGAATTTCAATCGTTTCGAGCGCCAGACAGGAACGCCGCGAGACACTGCAGGAGCGGCTCGCGGCGTTGGCGCGGCAAAGATCAGGCCGCGTAACGGAACAGGCGCCGGTCAAACCGGCGCCTGTCTGGACTTGTCAGCGAACCGGCGGGGCGTATTGCAGGCCGCCCTTGGTCCAGAGCGCGTTCTGGCCGCGGGCGATCTTGAGCAGCGAGCCCTGGCCGACATTGCGCTCGAAGGATTCGCCGTAGTTGCCGACGTGCTTGACGATGCGCACAACCCAGTCCGCCGTCAGGCCGACCTGCTCGCCGAACTTGCCTTCGGTGCCGAGCAGACGCTTGATCTCCGGATTGTCGGCCTTGAGCTGCTGATCGACATTGGCCTGGGTGACACCCAGCTCCTCGGCGTTCAGCATGGCGAAGTGAACCCACTTCACCAGATTGAACCACTGCGGATCATTGTTGCGGACGGCCGGGCCGAGCGGCTCCTTGGAGATGATCTCCGGCAGGACGACGTGGTCGTCCGGGTTGGTGAGCTTGAGGCGCTCGGCATAGAGGCCCGAGGCGTCGGTCGTGAAGGCGTCGCAACGGCCGGCGTCATAGGCCTTGACCGTCTCGTCGGAGGTCGCGAAGGCGACGACCTCGTACTTCAGGTTGTTGGCCCGGAAGAAGTCGGCGAGGTTGAGCTCGGTGGTGGTGCCCTGCTGGGTGCAGACCGAGGCGCCCGAAAGCTGCAGAGCCGAGGTCACGCCCAGCTTCTTGCGAACCATGAAGCCCTGGCCGTCATAGTAGTTGATGCCGGTGAACAGCAGGCCGAGCGAGGCGTCGCGCGTCATCGTCCAGGTCGAGTTGCGGACGAGCACGTCGACCTCGCCCGACTGGAGTGCGGTGAAGCGATCCTTGGCCGAAAGCGGGATGAACTTCACCTTGTTCGGGTCGTTGAAGACTGCTGCCGCGACGGCGCGACAAAGCTCGACGTCGAGACCCTTCCAGTTGCCCTGGGCATCCGGCACGCCAAAGCCGGCGAGGCCGGTATTGGAGCCGCAGTTCAGGGTGCCACGCTGCTTGACCTGCGCGAGCGTCGCCTGGGCCGAGGCCGCAGTCGCCGAAATCGCGAGACCAAGGCCTGCCGCGAGAGCGGCTGCTACAAACTTCTTCATCGATACTCTCCCCGTTAAAACCATGTTCCCGGCTCGGGCCGGACGCCATCCTGGTGTCGCCGCCGGCAGCATTTTCGCTGCTCGATTCACACTTGCGAGAGTGCGGCGCCCCCTTCTGGAGTCGATTGCCAGAGCGACCCATGAGCGTCAAGCAACCGCCATCCGCCCCTGGCGCCCCTTGTCCACTGCATACATCACATGCGAGTTTGTGGGGGCGCGGTCAAGCCCGGCCGCTTTTTCCCGCCCGAGCCGTGCCTTTTCATGAAAAAGCTGACTTCCCCTGAATTTGCCCGCCTCGGCGAGCGGACGCGCCTGGTGCTTGCCGGACGCGACCCGGCCGACAGCTACGGCTTTGTCAATGCGCCTATCGTACGAGGCTCCACGGTCGTCTATCCGAACACGGAGGACTTCCTGGTCCGCAAGGCCCGCTACAGCTACGGAACGGACGGCAACCCCACGCTCGACGCGCTGATGGCCGCCGCCAACACGATCGAGGGCGGAGCCGGCGTCGTCGTCACGCCGTCGGGGCTGATGGCCTGCACGCTCGCCTTCCTCACGATGCTGTCGGCCGGCGATCATGTGCTGGTGACGGACAGCGTCTATCGTCCGACGCGGATCTTCTGCGATACGTTCCTGAAGCGGATGGGGGTCGAGACGACCTATTACGACCCGCTGGTCGGCGGCGACATCGCCAGGCTGTTCAAGCCGAACACAAAGGCCGTCTGGACCGAGGCGCCGGGCTCCCAGACCTTCGAGATGCAGGACATTCCCGCGATCGTCGCCGCGGCGCAGGAGCGCGGCATTCTTGTCGCGATGGACAATACCTGGGCCACGCCGCTCTTCTTCGACGCTCACAAGTTCGGCGTGGACTATTCTGTGCAGGCCGGCACCAAATACTATGCCGCCCATTCCGACGTGCTGATCGGCACCGTCTCGGCGCGCACCCCGGAGCTGTTCAAGAAACTGCGCGCGGCGTGGAATCAGCTCGGGCTGATCGTGGCGCCGGAAGACGCCTTCCTGACGCTGCGCGGCATGCGCACCATGGCGGTGCGCCTCAAGGAGCAGATGCCGGCCGGCATCGCCATGGCGGAGTGGCTGCGCGAGCGGCCCGAGGTCGCCCGCGTCCTTCACCCCGCGCTGCCTGGCGCTCCGGGCCACGAGATCTGGAAGCGCGACTTCACCGGCGCGTCCTCGCTCTTCACCATCGAGCTGAAGCCGGTCTCGATGAAGGCGGTCGGCGCGATGCTCGACGGGCTGACCCTGTTCGGCATCGGCGCCTCCTGGGGCGGCTACGAGAGCCTCGTCCTGCCCTTCGATTGCAAGGACTACCGCACCGCCACCAAGCCCGATTTTAAGGGGCCGACGATCCGCATCCATATCGGCCTCGAAGACATCGAGGATCTGAAAGCCGATCTCGACGCCGGTTTCGCACGGCTGCGCGCGGCGGAGTGAGCGGAAGCCGCCGTGCCGTCATTCTCGGGCGAAGCGAAGCTTCGACCCGAGAATCCCGTGACGAAAGACCGCCGGAACCTCCCGCGTCATTGCGAGCGCAGCGAAGCAATCCAGGAGGGCTGGGCCGAAGCCTTGCCCTCCTGGATTGCTTCGTTGCTACGCTCCTCGCAATGACGGCTGGAGCCTCTTCCGGCAGGAGATGCCCGGGTCAAGCCCGGGCATGACGACCGAGGCGAAAGGCTTCAGAGCCGCCCGATCTCGAAATCGCGGCCGAGCAGCTTGGCCAACTGCTTGAGCCGACCTTCGACGCGGTCGCTGGCCAGCGGCATCAGATCGTCCGGAAAGCGCAGCACGAGACGATCGTCGACGCAGCCTGCCGAAATGCGGGGCAGGATGCCGGCCATGCCAGCCGACAGGAGATAGGCGACGCGGAAGATCGCGGCGAGCAGCAACGCCCTGGCGAGCAGCTCCGGCGGCAGCAACGTCTTCAGCCCGTCCGCCGCCGGCGAGCCGGCTTTCAGCCCGGCATAGCGATGGAAGATCGATAGCGCCAGGAAGGTCCGCCCGACATGGTCGATGCCTGTGAAATAGGCATGGGCGATGACGTTCATGCTCTGCTCGCCGCGATAATCCGGATGGGCGCGCCAGCCGATGTCGGAAAGCAGACAGACGGTCTCGATCAGCCGATCGGAAGGCTCGTCCTGCGAAAGCCCCGCCGTTTCGAGAATGCCACGCGCCCAGGCGATCAGATCGGCGGCGTGCCGCGGGTCGCGGGCGCGCAGGAGATTGTAGTCGCGTGCCGCCTGCAGCAGCGGGTCGGCGGTCTGTTCCTGCGTCGAGAGCTGCTCGTGCAGCAGCCCTTCGCGCACGCCCTGGGCGGAGATGACGATATTGCGCGGCTTGCCGCGCTTGATCAGCTCGTCGAGCACGAGCGCGCCATAGGCCAGCAGCGGCCGCCGCGCCGACGAGACCGAGTCAATGGCGTCCAGCACCGAAGCATCAGCCCGTTCGACCAGCTTGACGAAATCGGAGGCGTCCTTCGGCGGGATCGCATAGGCATGCATGACATTAAGCGGGTAGCTCACCCGGCGCTGATGCAGCGTGGCCAAGGCGCGCCAGGTGCCGCCGACTGCGAAGAAATCGCGGCCCTTCATGGCGGCGAGTTGCGGCAGCTTGTCGAGCTCGTCCCTGACGATCTTCTCGGCGGCCCGGATCGAGCCCTTCGAGCGGTCCAACAGCGCCAGACCGCCGAGCGGAACGCTCGCGCCCTGCCCCACCGCGCCATTCTTGACGGAGATCAGCTCGAGGCTGCCGCCGCCAAGGTCGCCGACGACGCCGTCGGGCCCGTCGAAACCGGAGATCACGCCGAGCCCGGACAGAACCGCCTCGCGGCCGCCGGAGATCAGCTCGATCGGCTGGCCGATCGCCCGCTCGGCCCTTGCAATGAAGTCCGGCCCGTTCTCGGCATAGCGGGCCGCCGCGGTCGCGATGACGCGAAGCTGGCCGACATGCATCGCCTCGCAGAGGATGCGGAAGCGCACCAGCGCCTGAATCGCCTTCTCGATCGCGTCCTCGGCCAGCCGCCCGGTCGAGGCGACCTGCCGGCCAAGGCCGGCCATCTCCTTCTCGTTGAAGACCTGCGACGGCGCCCGCGCCAGCATCTCGTAGACGACGAGGCGGACCGAGTTCGAGCCGATATCGACGATCGCGATGGTGTCGGAGAGCGCAAGCCGCCCCGGCGCGTGCCGGAGTTCAGGCTTTACGGCCTCCCCGGCGCGAGAGGGAGCGGGGACTTGAATTGGAGAGCGATTTTCCACGTCCGGACAGACTCGGGTTCGTCATGAAGTACTTATGCGCGTTGAACGGTTCTTCGTTCGGCGCGGGGACAATGCGGCGCGAGCCGCCATCGGGCAATATCGTCCAGCTCTGCTCGTTGTCGAGCAGGTTGGCCAACATGATCTGATCGAGCAACTGCTGATGCACGGTCGGATTGAGGATCGGCGTCAGCGCCTCGACGCGGCGGTCCAGATTGCGGGGCATCAGATCGGCCGAGGAGATGTAGAGCTTGGCCTTGGGCGACGGCATGCCGTGGCCGGCGCCGAAGGCGTAGACGCGGGTATGCTCCAAGAAGCGGCCGATGATCGACTTGACCCGGATGTTCTCCGACAGGCCGGGCACGCCGGGCCGCAGGCAGCAGATGCCGCGCACCACGAAGTCGATCTCGACGCCGGCCTGGCTGGCGTCATAAAGCGCATCGATGATCTCGGGATCGACCAGCGAGTTGCACTTGCCCCAGATCGCGCCCTTGCGGCCCGCCTTCACATGGGCGACCTCCTCGGCGATGTCGGAGAGCAGCCGCTGCTTCAGGCTGGTCGGCGAGACCGCCATGCGCTCCAGCCCGGCAGGCTCGGCATAGCCGGTGATGAAGTTGAAGACGCGCGCCACGTCCTGCGACAGCACGGGATCGGCCGTGAAGAAGGAGACGTCGGTGTAGATGCGTGCCGTGATCGGGTGATAGTTGCCGGTCGCGATGTGGCAATAGCTGATGAGCCGGCCGGCTTCGCGCCGCACGACGAGCGAGAGTTTGGCGTGGGTCTTGAGCTCGATGAAGCCGTAGACGACCTGGACGCCGGCACGCTCCATCTCCTTGGCCCAGCGGATATTCGCCTCCTCGTCGAAGCGTGCCTTGAGCTCGACGAGCGCCGTGACGGACTTGCCGGCCTCGGCGGCCTCGGTCAGCGCCTTGACGATCGGCGAGTTGGCGGAGGTGCGATAGAGCGTCTGCTTGATCGCGACGACGTTGGGGTCGCGCGCCGCCTGCTGCAGGAACTGCACGACGACGTCGAAGCTCTCATAGGGGTGATGGACGAGCAGGTCCTTCTGGCGGATCGCAGCGAGGCAATCGCCGCCATGCTCGCGGATGCGCTCGGGGAAGCGGGCATTGTAGGGCTTGAACTTCAGGTCCGAGCGGTCGACGCCGACGAGCTGGGACAGTTCGTTCAGGCCGATCATGCCGTTGACTTCGACGACCTCGTCGGCATCGACCTTGAGCTCGCGCACGATCATCCGGCGCAGATGGTCGGGCATGCCGGTCGAGACTTCGAGCCGGATCACCACGCCGAGGCGGCGCTGCTTCAGCATGGTCTCGAAGACGCGCACGAGATCCTCGGCCTCCTCCTCGATGTCGAGATCGGAATCGCGGATGACGCGGAAGGAGCCGGTGCCCTTGACCTCGTAGCCGGGGAAGAGCTTGCCGATGAAGAGCGAGACCGCGTCCTCCAGCGTGATGAAGCGATGCAGCCCCTCGCGCGCAAGATCGGGCAATTCGATGAAGCGGTCGATCTTGACCGGGACGCGGATGAGCGCATCGAGCTGGCGCCCGTCGCTCTTGCGCTCAAGCGCCAGCGCGATGGTGAAGCCGAGATTGGGAATGAAGGGGAACGGATGCGCCGGGTCGATCGCCAGCGGCGTCAGCACCGGGAAGACGTAATTGAGGAAGTAGTCTTCCAGCCAGATCCGGTCCTGAGAGCCGATATCGCCGGGTTGCAGCAGGTGGATGCGATTCTCATGCAGGTCGTGGCGCAGTTGCGCCCAGCGTGCCTGCTGATCGTCGGTCAGGGCCGAGACCGCCTGACCGATCGCGCCGAGCTGCTCGGCCGGGGTTAGGCCATCCTGGCTGCGCGTGACCACGCCCGCCTTGAGCTGCTCGCGCAGGCCCGAAACGCGGACCATGAAGAATTCGTCGAGATTATTCGCGGAGATCGAGAGGAAGCGCAGTTGTTCCAGCAGCGGGTGGCTGCGGTTCGAGGCCTCCTCCATGACACGGCGGTTGAACTGCAGCCAGGACAGCTCGCGATTCATGAAGCGGTCCGGCCGCTGGCGCAGCGGCGCCGCATCGGCCTCGCTGGTCAGCTTCTCGGGCTCATCGGTCACGGTTTCGAGTGTCATGCGCTTCACCCGCGTCCTGGTCGTCTTGCCGGTCATGCCGCTGTTGAAGCCATTCTAGCGTGACAGTTCGATGACATTCGACATGATTTCGCATGAAACCACAGCGCTTGGTGGCTCCTAGCCGGCCTCATCAGGGAAGAGCTCTTCCAGGACTTCCTGCACCAGCGGGCGCGTGACGCGCCGGCCACGCTCCAGCGCCACGCGGTCGAGGCGGTCCACCACCTGCCGCGCCGCGGCGAAGGAACGCTCCATCCGCAGCGCCAGAGCCTCGATGACGGCGGTATCCACCACGAGCTGCCGGTCGATGAAGAGCTTGACGAGCAGTGCGCGCAGCAGCCCGTCATCGGGCGGATCGATCGTAGCTCCGGGCGCGAGCCTCAGCCGCGACAACAGATCCGGCACGCGCAGGCCCCACAGCTCGGGGGCCGAACGCGCCGAGAGCAGCAGATGGCCGCCGCGCGCCTTCATGGCGTTCATCAGGTGAAACAGCGCAGCCTCGTCGAGCGGCCCCGCATCGCAATCCTCGACGACCAGGGCGCCGCCCGAGACCAGATGCGGGACCTTCGCCTCGGTCAGCTCCCGGGCCGCGATGGTCCAGGCATGGGCGGCGCGGGCCCAGATCGCGGCCAGATGCGTCTTGCCGGCCCCTTCGGGCCCGGTCAGGCGCAGCCAGGCATCGGGCCATTGCGGCCAGCGCTCGATCAGGCCGTAAGCCGCCTCGTTGGAGGGGCCGACCAGGAAATCCTCGACACCGTGGCGGCTGTCGACGGGCAGATCGAAAGCGAGCTGGCGCGGGCGAGGCGGTATGTCGGACATGGTCGGTTCAAAGCTCGACGTCGGCACGCGCCTTCGCCGAGGCGGCGCGCTTGGCGGCGACGCCGTGATAGAGGTTGCTGGCGAGGTATTGCCTCAGCGCGAAGCGGCAGAGCACGCCGATGACGGCCGCGAGCGGCACCGCCAGCAGCAGGCCGACGAAGCCGAACAGCGAGCCGAAGGCGAGCAGCGCGAACATCAGCCAAACCGGATGCACGCCGATCGAATCGCCGACGAATTTGGGCTGGAAGATATTTCCTTCGAGGAACTGGCCGGCGAAGAAGACGCCGAGCGTCGCGAGCGGCCAGGTCCAGTCCGGCCAGAACTGCACGATGGCCACGCCGACCGAAAGTACCAGCCCGGTGAGCGAGCCGACATAGGGGATGAAGGAGAGGAAGCCGGAGATGATGCCGATCAGCGCGCCGAAATTGACGCCGATGATGCTCAGCCCGATCGCGTAGAAGGTGCCCAGCAGCAGGCAGACCAGGGCCTGGCCGCGCAGGAAGCCGGCGATGGCCATGTCCATCTCATGCAGCAAGCCGCGAATGGTGTCGCGGTGATCGAGCGGCAGCCAGCTGTCGACGGTCGCGACCATCCGGTCCCAGTCGACCAGCAGATAGAAGGCGATGACCGGCGTCAGAACCAGCAGCGAGAAGACGCCGACGATGGCGGTGCCGCCGCTCCAGAGCGATTGCAGCAGGCCGCCGACCCATTGCGTCGCCTGGCCGACGAGGTTCCCCAGCGAGTTCTGCGCTTCCTGCTGCAGCTTTCCGGCGCCCAGCCGTTCGAGCCAGGGGAAGCCTTTCTCCATGGCGAGCGTCTGCAGCTTGGCCGCATCGGAGGGCAACCGCTCGACCAGCCCGGCAAGCTGCCGTCCCAGCAGCGGCGCCAGCAGCACGAGCCCCAGCACGAAGATGACGAGGAACACGACGAGGATGACGATGGTCGCGCTCAGCCGGTTCATGCCCAGCCGCTCCAGCCTGTCGGCCAGCGGATCGAGCAGATAGGCGAGCGCCAGCGCCGCGACGAAGGGCAGCAGGATATCGCGCAACAGCACGAGCAACAGGATGAAGACCAGGAGAGAGCCCAGCCAAAAGCCGATCTGGCGCTGCAACGTCATCGATCAGCCTCTTTCGCGTCTTCCGCCGACGGAGCCGAACACATGGGCGGGCAATATTTGGGCATGGAATCCCGCGGTGCCAACCTGTAACGGCGAACGAGCCCTCGTCAGCCTGCCATGTGGCGCAGCCAGAAGGCGAGATAGGCCGTCACCGAGGCGAGCGTCAACAGAGCGACGACGAGTTCGCAGACGACCCCGACCGCGCCGGGCTCGATCCCGAAAGCACGCGAGCCCAGCGCCAGCGCCGCGAAACCGATCTGCGCCGCCGTGTTGAGCTTGCTGACGACGAAAGGTGCCATCGTCACCGGCCGGTCGAGCAACCAGGAGAGGATCACGGCCGCCACGATCATCAGGTCGCGCGCGACGACCAGGATGACGAGCCAGGCCGGAATGGCGCCGACGACGGCGAGAGTGATGTAGATCGAGACGATCAGCACCTTGTCGGCGATCGGATCGAGATAGGCGCCGAGCTCGCTCGCCATGCCGTGGCGCTTGGCAAGAAAGCCGTCGACGGCATCCGAAATGCCGGCCGCAACGAAGAGGATGAAGGCAATCTGCCAGCTTGCATTGACGATCATCACGATGATCAGCGGCACGAGGAAGAGCCGGCCGATGGTGATCAGATTGGGGATCGTCATGGCAGGAAGCTTTGCCCAAGGGCCGGCGGGACGCCAGAGGCACGCCCGCCACAACCGCACATTTCCACGCGGTCATCCCGGGCAAGCGGCGAGCCTGCGTCGATCGGAGATCGCAACGCAGGCTGGTGAGAAATCCATAAAACCGGCCAAACGCCTTGCAAGGCGCGGCGCGCTTGCCTATCGCTCCCGCGAGCACGCAAGGAAGGCGAAACCCAATGAGCAAGCCCGGCGCAAACGGACTGACCTATGCGCAGGCGGGTGTCGACATCGACGCCGGCAACGCCATGGTCGACGAGATCAAGCCGCTGGTGCGCGCCACGCGCCGGCCCGGCGCCGACGCCGAGATCGGCGGGTTCGGCGGGCTGTTCGACCTCAAGGCCGCCGGCTTCAGCGACCCCATCCTCGTCGCCGCCAATGACGGCGTCGGCACCAAGGTGAAGATCGCGATCGAAAGCGGGCTGCATGCCACGATCGGCATCGACCTCGTCGCGATGTGCGTCAACGACCTGATCGTGCAGGGCGCCGAGCCCCTGCTCTTCCTCGACTATTACGCCACCGGCAAGCTCGATCCCAAGGTCGGCGTCGAGATCGTGCGCGGCATCGCCGATGGCTGCCGCCAGGCCGGCTGCGCGTTGATCGGCGGCGAAACCGCCGAGATGCCCGGCATGTATGCCGAGAAGGATTACGACCTCGCCGGCTTCGCGGTCGGCGCGGCCGAGCGCGGCACGCTGCTTCCACGCGAGGACCTAAAGCCGGGCGACGTCGTGTTCGGCCTGCCCTCCTCCGGGGTGCACTCCAACGGCTATTCGCTCGTCCGCCGCATCGTCGCGCTCAGCGGCCTCGGCTGGGATGCGACCGCCCCCTTCGCTTCCGAAAAGAGCCTCGCCGAGGCGCTGCTGGAGCCGACCCGCATCTATGTGAAGCCGCTGCTGCAGGCGCTGAAGGCCACCGACGGCATCAAGGCGCTGGCGCATATCACCGGCGGTGGCTTCCCCGACAATATTCCGCGCGTGCTGCCGGACGGGCTCGGCGTCGCGCTCGACCTGCCCGCGATCCCAGTTCCGCCGGTGTTCGGCTGGCTCGCCAAAGTCGGCGGCGTCGCCGAGCGCGAGATGCTGCGCACCTTCAACTGCGGCATCGGCATGATCGTCGCGGCTGAAGCCCACAAGGCCGACGAGGTTCTCGCCGCGCTGAAGGCGGCCGGCGAGGCGCCGGTCAAGCTCGGCGAGATCGTGCCGGTCGCTGCGACTGACGAGCAGGTCAGCTATCGCGGCAAGCTCTCGCTGTGAGCACCGGCAACACCCGCAAGCGCGTCGGAGTGCTGATCTCCGGGCGCGGCTCCAACATGGTCTCGCTCGCCGAGGCCGCGCAGGCGCCGGAGTATCCGGCCGAGATCGCGCTGGTCGTGTCCAACATCCCCGACGTCGCCGGGCTGGACCGGGCGCGGGGCTTCGGCATCGCCACGGCAACCGTCGATCACCGCCCCTTCGGCAAGGATCGCGAGGCCTTCGAGCGTGCGGTAGATGAATTGCTACGGGTGAACCAGATCGATCTGGTCGTGCTCGCAGGCTTCATGCGCATCCTGACGCCCTGGTTCGTGAAGCGCTGGGAAGGGCGGATGATCAATATCCACCCGTCGCTGCTACCGCTGTTCAAGGGTACGCACACACATCGCCAGGCTCTGGAAGCTGGCGTCGCGGAGCATGGCTGCTCGGTCCATTTCGTCGTGCCGGAACTCGACGCCGGACCAGTGATCCTGCAGACCAAGGTCCCGGTCCTGCCGGGCGACGACGAGGAGACGCTGTCGAAGCGCGTCCTCGTCGAGGAGCACAAGCTCTATCCGGCGGCGCTGGCGGAGGTCGCCTCCGGCCGCGCCAGGCTGGTGGGCGAGGTCGTCATCCGGGCCTGACCATCGCCGCCCTCGCGCTTGCAGCGCTCCCATTCCTCGCGCGCCCGCTCCTCCTCCTTCTGCCAGCGGCGGAAGAGGTCGGCGCGGCGGGCCGGGTAGCGCTCCTCCAGCGCGACGAGGCCAGTCATGCGGTCGGTGCGGAAATGCCGGAAAGCCTGTCGCAGCTCGCACCAGGCGATGACAATGCGCACGCGTTCGTAGAACGTCATGCCGATCGGCCAGATCATGCGCTGGGTCGCATGCCCGCTCTCGTCACTGTAGTGGATCGAGAGCTTGCGGCCGTTGCGGATGGCCGCGCGCACGGCCGCGACATCGACCTGATCGGTGGGCACGTCGCCGGGATAGGACGCAGCGAACAGGGCGCCGTCCAGAAGGATCGGCCGCAGATGCGGCGGCAGCACCGCCGCGACCTTGCTGACCACGTCCTCCGCGGCCCGCGCGAGCACCGGATCGGCACGCTCGCTCAGCCAGCGCATGCCGACCAGGACGGCCTCGATCTCGTCGGGAGAGAGCATCAGGGGCGGCAGGTCGAACCCGGCATCAAGCACATAGCCGATGCCGGCCTCGCCGCGCACGGGCACGCCCTGACGCACCAGCGCGCCGATGTCGCGATAGACCGTCCGCACCGAGACATCGAGTTCGGAGGCCAGGGTCTCGGCGGTCACGGGACGCCTGCGGCGACGCAGGCTCTGGATCATGTCGAGCAATCGTTCGGCGCGCTGCACGGCGTCGTCTCCCCACTCGTCTTCGTAGCCGAGACAAGATGGCCCAGCCGGGCTGACAGCTTCTGTCAGGAGCATGTCAGCAGCAAGGCGGGAGACGGAGCAGGCCCTCTGGAAAAGGCAATCATGCCCGGGCTTGCCCCGAGCATCCCCTGCCGAACGAAATCCGGCGCCTTTTTCGGGCAGAGCTTCTCGGGTCTACGCTCCGGGGCGCCCGAGAATGACGTCTGAACGGAGCAAGCCGTTCAGAACGGGCGCTTCAGCTTGCACTGATCGATGAAGCGCAGGCCCTTCTCGCGGGCCGAATCGTTGAAATAGCCGGTATCCCGGAACGCCTGGAGCTCGTCCTTGGTCATGGCGTTGACGGTCCCCTTGGCGTAGCAGCTGCAGGCCGAGTGCACCGCCTCGCGCGTCGTGCCCATCAACTGCGACTGGGTGACCAGGCAGGCGTCGAAGGCGCGCAGCTGGATCATGTAGGGGGTCAGGTTCTTCGCCGTCGGATCCGGCGGCGGCAAGGTCGTGGAGCTGCTGGCAGCATAGGCCGACACACTCGCCAGGATCGACAGCCCACCGGCCAGAACGACCGCACCCATCCGCCGCATCATCATGATTTCGCCTGCTCTTCGAGAACGGGGCGCATCGATATCGCCATGCTGCGCCCGTGTTCCGGCATGGCCATAGAGCTGGGCCAACGTCAAGGGGACGAGCGGTCGCTCGCTGCTGTTTTCAGCGACAGTGCTTCCGTTGCGACGCCCATCGGTTGAGCAACGGCAAGGTGAAGGGTTCCGAGATCGAGCGCGATCTCGGGCTCGGCAACCTCGGGAGCCCGGGCCGCCAGCTCAAGGAACGCCGCAGCGCAGAGCAGCCAGAAGATCGCCAGTCCCATGATCACCGTTGCTCCCAATGCCGGCCAGACGGCCAGCCCGGCCGCCTCGCCACAGTGGACTCGATCGCTTAACGAGCCGTTCACGAAACCACCGGCACCCCGGCAGGAGGCCGCTCCAAGCGCGGCTCGTTGCGGCCAAACTCTTCAGGCCAGAAGCCAATTCCGTTCAACGCATTGATATTCTTCGTGATAACGAAAAACTCACCTTAACCGCGCATTAATTCCCTTGGAGCAGATTGCCGCCATCGATCCATCGGGCGCGTCGTCGCGTCGGAGTTCTGGACTATGCGTTGCGTTGCCTATCTGGCTGGCCTTGCGGCCTGCCTCCCCCTGTCGCTGGCCGGCGAAGCCCGGGCACAGTCGAGCGCCTACACCACCCTCACCTCGCCCCAGTCGGCCCAGAACTGGTACCTGACGCTGGGCGCCGGCGTGCGCTACCAGCCCGACTATACCGGCTCGAACGATTACGTCTTCGCTGCCCGCCCGATCATCTCGCTCGGCAAGGGCCTGAAGAGCACATGGTGGAGCGCCGAGGACGACCCGACGTTGAGCATCGGCGTCTTCTCCGGCCAGGGATGGCGTATCGGCTTCTCGGGCGATCTCCTCTGGAAGCGCAGCGCCAAGGTCAACCCGGCGCTGGTCGTGGTGCCGGAGACCAAGTTCGGCGCCGAGGCCGGCGGCTTCGTCGAATTCTACCCGGCCTCATGGCTGCGCGCCCGTGCCGATCTGCGCCGCGGCATCGTCGCGCATGACGGCCTCGTGGCCGACCTCAAGCTCGACGCCTTCACCAATATCGGCCCCTGGACGCTGGGCGCCGGCCCGCGCATGCGGATCGCCTCGGCGGACTATGTGCGGACCTATTTTGGAACCTGGGGGGCGATGCCCGGCACGGGCGGGCTGCTGCAGCGCTTCAACACCGGCGTCCATACGGTCGGCGCACTGGCGCAACTAACCTATCACTGGTCCGATCATCTCCAGACCACGGCCTACGTCGAATACAAGCGCCTCGTCGGCGACGCCACGCGCTCGCCGATCGTCCGGCCGTTCGGATCACGCGATTCGCTCACGATCGGCCTCTCCGCGAGCTACTCCTTCGATACCGGAACGAACTATTCCTTCGGTCTCTGAGGAACGACGGCACCAGACCGGGCTCGCCTCGGCCGCGACTGCCAACCCGAACGAAAAAGGCGGACCGGATACCGGCCCGCCTTTTCGCTTTTTTCAGCCCGAGATTCGGCTGGGATCAGCCGACGATCTCGTTGCCCGAGAAGAACTGGGCGATCTCGATCGCCGCGGTCTCCGGAGCGTCCGAACCATGGACGGTGTTCTCGCCGACCGACAGGGCGAAGAGCTTGCGGACAGTGCCCTCGGCGGCGTTCGCCGGGTTGGTGGCGCCCATCACTTCGCGATACTTCGCGATGGCATCCTCGCCTTCGAGCACCTGCACGACGACGGGGCCGGAGGTCATGAACTCGACGAGCTCGCCGAAGAAGGGACGCGCCGAGTGGACCGCATAGAAGGTCTCGGCCTGGGCCTTCGTCATCTGGATGCGCTTCTGCGCGACGATACGCAGGCCGGCCTTCTCGATGACCGCGTTGACCGCGCCGGTGAGGTTGCGCTTGGTCGCGTCGGGCTTGAGAATGGAGAAGGTACGCTGGACAGCCATCGAAAGATCCTTGGAAGGGTACGGGATAAGGGAAATGCGGCGCGCTTATAGCTGCCGCCTCCCCGCCCCACAAGGCTCGTGGCAATGGCGACGCCCGCCGTCCTTCGCGTGACCGGCGTTGCGGCGCCCTGTCGCGTGTCGGGAGCCGCGCGCCGCACCAATGCGCAGCAACCCTTCTTCCGGCTTGAGCCCGGCCGAAACCCTGTTATAGTTCATATATGAACCATGCAGACATAGCTGGTCGCACAAGGGAGGATCGGATGAATTCCGGAATCGGATCGAAGGTCGCGGCTCTGGCCGCTCTCGCCATGCTGGCAAGCGTTGCCGGCGCGGGAGCCCAGGAAGTCGTCGGCACCTGGGAGCGTGACACCGGCGCATCGCGAGTGCGCTTCACCAAATGCGGCGACGCGCTCTGCGGCTCGCTCTCCTGGCTCAAGGACACGAGCGGGCCGGCCAAGGTCGGCCAGCGCATCTTCTACGACATGAAGCCGAACGGCGCGAACAAGTGGAGCGGCAGCGCCTTCAATCCGGAGGACGGCAAGACCTATTCCGGCACGATGACGCTGTCGGGCGACACCTTGACCACCGCCGGCTGCGTCATGGGCGGACTGATCTGCCGTTCGGTGAAGTGGAACCGATCGAACTGAGATTTGCTTGCCCTTCTCTCACCCATCTCGGATTTGCCGGAGATGGGCAGCTCAAAATGCTGAAGTCGGCAACAGCCGACTTCAGTCGGGAGAAGGTGGCAGCGCGAGGCGCTGACGGATGAGGGCCGTCAGCGCCATCCTTCCCTCATCCGTCTGCTTCGCAGACACCTTCTCCCCAAGGGGAGAAGGAAAAAGCTCAGCGCGCCTTCTGGCCGAAGAGGACCCCCTTTTCCTCCGGCGTGCTGATGCCGGCGGGGTTGCGCAGCTCTTCGCCGACCTTCAGCCCACGTTGCACCGCCGGCCGCGCCTGCATGGTCGCCAGCCAGCGCGCCACGTTCGGGAACTGCTTGAGATCCTGGCCCTGCCTTTCCCAGCCACGGGCCCAGCCGATGCAGGCCATGTCGGCTATGGAATATTCGCCGCAGATGAAGTCCCGGCCTTCGAGGCGCTTGTTAAGCACGCCGTACAAGCGGTTGGCCTCGTTGGTATAGCGTTCGATGGCGTAGGGCACGGGCTCGGGCGCGTAGAGGCGGAAGTGATGGGTCTGGCCGAGCATCGGCCCGAAACCGCCCATCTGCCAGAACAGCCATTCGTCGACTTCGACGCGGGCCCGCTCGTCCTTCGGATAGAATTTCCCGGTCTTGCGGCCGAGATATTGCAGGATCGCGCCGGATTCGAAGACCGAGATCGGTTTGCCGTCCGGCCCGTCGGGGTCGACGATCGCCGGCATGCGGTTGTTCGGCGAGATCGCGAGGAAGTCCGGCTTGAACTGGTCGCCCTTGCCGATATTCACCGGAACGACGGTGTAGAGCAGCCCGCATTCCTCGAGCATGATGGTGATCTTGGTGCCGTTCGGCGTCGGCCAATAATAAAGGTCGATCGGCTTGGCGGGGGCTTCGGAGATCAGTCGCTTCCTTTCAGGCGGGAGGCCTCGCCTCGAAACCTAGGAAGCCTCCGAAAGACCCGGAAGGGGCTGCGGCCCGCTCCCGACGCGGCCGCGCCATGCCGTGACAGCGTGGTCGCTCAGAGCGGAAGCGCCTTCTTGAAGCCCTCGTGGCTCTGCTCGAAACCCAGGCTCCGGTAGAAGCGGTGAGCCTCGGGACGGGCCTTGTTCGAGGTCAGCTCGACGAGCCCGACGCCCTTCTCCGCAGCGAAAGCCAGCGCGTGGCGCATCATCACTGCGCCGATGCCGCGACCACGGTATTCCGGCGCGACGTGGACGCTCTCGATCTTGGCGCGAACACGGCCGCGCTCGGCCATGCCCGGCAGCAAGGTGATCTGATAGGTGCCGACCACCAGCCCTTCCCGCTCCGCCACGAAAAGCGTGTTGTAGGGATTGGCGGACACCGCCTCGAAGGCCTTCAGATAGACCGGGTCCCGCGCCTCGGCGAGGATCTGTTCCGCCGTCCGCTTCTGCACCGGCGCGCCATGCATGATCAGGGTGGCGATACGCGGCACGTCCGCCGCGACCGCCTCGCGCATGCGGATCCCGGAAGCCTCGCTGGTCGCCATCGTCATCTCTCGCCGGTTGCCGCCGCGCTCAGCTCGCGAAAAGCCGCTTGGCCATCAGCAGCGTGTTGGGCGTGTCTTCCCGGCCATCGAAGCGCGCCTGCCGCTGCAGGAAGAAACCCATGCGCTCGTAGAAGGCGATGGCGAGTTCGTTCTGGCTCTCGACTTCCAGACGCGCGACCGGCGCCTCCGGGAAGCAGGCCAGCGCCACCTGCAAAAGCGTGCGCCCGATGCCGACGCCCTGCCAGGCCGGCAGGACATAGAGCCGCGTCAGCAGGGCCGCGCCGTCCCGTTCCGGTCGGGCGGAAGCGGTGGCGACGACTTCGTCGCCGATCAGCGCGACGAGAAAGACGCCCTCGTCGCGGCCGAGCTGAGCCCGCAGGTTTTCGAGCGAGTGCCAGGCATTGGTGATCTCGGCGACGCGCTGCCAGCCATAGATGCCGTCATAGGTGTCATGCCAGGTCTCGACCAACAGCGCCCTCACCGCCGGAACATCGGCGGCTTCGGCGTCGCGGATGACGAGACCTGCGGGCGTCACATGCTCACTCGATGCCGAGCTTCTTCTTCAGAATCTCATTCAGCGCCTGCGGGTTGGCCTTGCCGCCCGAGGCCTTCATCGCCTGGCCGACGAACCAGCCCAGCATGGTCGGCTTCGCCTTGACCTGCTCGACCTTGTCGGGATTGGCCGCGATGATCTCGTCGACCGCCTTCTCGATGGCGCCGGTGTCGGTGACCTGCTTCATGCCGCGGGCCTCGACGATCTCGCGCGGGTCGCCGCCTTCTGTCCAGACGATCTCGAACAGGTCCTTGGCGATCTTGCCGGAGATCACGCCCTCGCCGATCAGGTCGACGAGCCCGCCGAGCTGCGCAGCGGAGACCGGCGATGTCGTGATGTCCTTGCCTTCCTTGTTGAGGCGGCCGAACAGCTCGTTGATCACCCAGTTTGCGGCGGCCTTGCCGTCGCGGCCCTTGGCGACTTCCTCGAAATAGTCGGCCTGCTCGCGCTCGGCGACCAGCACCGAGGCGTCATAGGGCGAGAGCGCGTAGGTCGCGATGAAGCGGGCCTTCTTGGCGTCCGGCAGCTCCGGCAGTGCGCCCTTCAGGCTCTCGACGAAGGCGTCGTCGAATTCGAGCGGCAGCAGGTCCGGGTCCGGGAAATAGCGATAGTCATGCGCTTCTTCCTTGGAGCGCATCGAGCGCGTCTCGCCCTTGCCGGGATCGTAGAGGCGGGTTTCCTGGTCGATGGTGCCGCCATCCTCGATGATGCCGATCTGGCGGCGCGCCTCGGTCTCGACTGCCTGGCCGATGAAGCGGATCGAGTTGACGTTCTTGATCTCGCAGCGCGTGCCGAGAGCGTCGCCCGGCTTGCGCACGGAGACATTCACGTCGGCGCGGAGATTGCCCTTCTCCATGTCGCCGTCGCAGGTGCCGAGATAGCGCAGGATGGTGCGCAGCTTCGAGACATAGGCCTTGGCCTCGTCCGCCGAGCGCAGGTCCGGCTTGGAGACGATCTCCATCAGCGCCACGCCCGAGCGGTTGAGGTCGACGAAGCTCATCGTCGGGTGCTGGTCGTGGATCGACTTGCCGGCGTCCTGCTCGAGATGCAGGCGCTCGATGCCGACGGTGATCTGCTCGGTCGGCGAGAGATCGACGGTGATCTCGCCCTCGCCCACGATCGGGCTCTTGTACTGGCTGATCTGGTAGCCCTGCGGCAGATCGGGATAGAAATAGTTCTTCCGGTCGAAGACCGAGCGGTTGTTGATCTGCGCGTTGAGGCCCAGGCCCGTGCGGACCGCCTGACGGACGCATTCGGCATTGATGACCGGCAGCATGCCGGGCATGGCGGCGTCGACGAGGCTGACATGCTCGTTCGGCTCGGCGCCGAAACCGGTCGAGGCACCGGAGAACAGCTTGGCATTGGAGGTGACCTGGGCATGGATCTCCATGCCGATCACGATCTCCCAATCACCGGTCGCGCCCTTGATCAGCTTCTTCGGGTCGGCGGGGCGGGCATGCGCATTCATCTGTGGTCTTCCGGCTGAATGAATTGCCTACGCGTTACGATGTCGGCGGGCCTGCGGCAAGCATCCGTTGCTTCGCATGGCCGCATTGAATCCCGCTTCATTGCGCCGCGCCGTTGCGCTCCTGCAACCGGATGGCGGGAATATGGCTTATTTGGCGCAAGATCGCGCAACATGATGGGTGATGGATCTTGACATTCGTCACTCGTCATCCCTTTTAGCGCCAAAGGCCGCGAAACCGGCTATGGTTGGCCGGCCCGTCATTCGGAGTTCCCTCATGTCACGCAGCCGTTTCATCGGTCTGGTGCTCACCGCCATTGCCGTGTCGAGCGGCCCCGCTTCGTTCGACGCCGCCGCCCAGGGGGCTCCGCCGGCCCCTCCGGTTCAGGTCGCGCCCCCGCTCGCCAAGCGCATCACCAACTGGGACGAATTCACCGGGCGCTTCGAAGCCAGCGAACAGGTCGAGGTCCGCGCCCGCGTCTCCGGCTTCATCGACCGCGTGCACTTCCAGGACGGCTCGCTCATCCAGAAAGGCGACCTGCTCTTTACCATCGATCAGCGGCCTTACAAACTCGCCGTCGACGTCGCCCGCGCCGAGGTCGCGCGCGCCAAGGCCCAGGTCGAGCTCGCCCAGAACGAGGTCGAGCGCGCCGAGGGCCTGACCCAGAATCGCACGATCACGGCCCGCGACGTCGATCAGCGCCGCGCCAACCTGAACAGCGCGGTCGGAACGCTGCAGGGCGGCGAGGCCAATCTCAAGAATGCCGAGCTCAATCTCGAATGGACCGAGGTGCGCGCACCGCTTTCCGGCCGCATCTCCAACCGCCGCGTCGATCCGGGCAACCTGATCGCCGGCGGCCAGTCGGGCGCGACGCTGCTGACCACCATCGTGGCGGTCTCGCCGATCTACTTCACCTTCGACGTCTCCGAGGCCGACTTCCTGCGCTACTCGCGCATGGCCAGCCTGCGCGACGGCTCCGGCAACGACGCCGGCGTCCCCGTCGAGGTGCGGCTCTCCGACGAGACCCAATGGGGCCGGCGCGGCAAGGTCAACTTCGTCGACAACGCCCTGAATGCGCGCTCGGCCACCATCCGAGGCCGCGCCGTGTTCGACAACAAGGACCAGTTCCTCACGCCTGGCGTCTTCGGCCGGCTGCGCTTCTTCGCCGGCGAGGCCGATGCGCTGCTCGTGCCCGATACGGTGATCGCCTCCGACCAGGCCAACAAGGTCGTGCTGACGGTCGGCCCCGAGAACAAGGTCGTGCCGAAGCGGGTCGTGCTCGGGCCGATCAGCGAGGGCCTCCGGGTGATCCGTTCCGGCCTGTCGCCCGAGGACAAGGTGATCATCGGCGGCAACGCCAACCCGATGGTTCGCCCGGGCGTCGCGGTCACGCCGCAACCCGGCGAGATCAAGATCGCCACGACGAACTGAGCGCTTCCGCACCGGCTTGATCCAAAAGCCTGTGCCCGCTTCTCGGGCCATGCCGGCCCGCCTTTGAAACACGGGCGCCACCGGGCGTCCGCCCGCCTTTATCCGGACAGGACATTTCCATGTTCCGCTTCGCCCATTTCTTCATCGACCGGCCAATCTTCGCCACCGTTCTCTCGGTGCTGCTGACGATCGCCGGCGCCATCGCCCAGCGCGGCCTGCCGATCTCCGAGTACCCCGAGATCGCGCCGCCTACCGTCTCGATCACCGCGACCTATCCCGGCGCTTCGGCCGAGGTCGTCGCCGCCACGGTGGCGACGCCGATCGAGCAGGAGGTGAACGGCGTCGACGACATGCTCTACATCTCCTCGCAGTCGACCGGCGACGGGCGGGTGACGATCAACGTCGTGTTCAAGGCCGGCGTCGACATCGACCAGGCGCAGGTGCTGGTGCAGAACCGCGTCTCGCAGGCCGAGGCACGCCTGCCGCAGGATGTGCGCGCGCTCGGCATCCAGGTCCGCAAGGCCTCGCCCGACTTCCTGATGGTCATCAACATGATCTCGCCGGACGGGTCGCGCGACGCGCAATACATCTCCAACTACGCCTCGCTCTATGTGAAGGACGTGCTGACCCGCGTCGATGGCGTCGGCGACGTGCAGGTCTTCGGCGCGCGCGACTTCTCGATGCGCATCTGGCTCGACCCGGCCAAGGTTGCGGCCCGCAACCTGACGGCCGGCGACGTCGTCGCCGCGCTCAGGGCCGCGAACGTGCAGGTCGCGGCCGGCGCGCTGAACCAGCCCCCGGCAAAGTCGGACGAGGCCTTCCAGTTCTCGGTCAACACGCTCGGCCGCCTGACCGACGTTTCCGAGTTCGAGAACATCGTCGTGCGCTCCGATGCGGATGGCGGCACGATCCGCATTCGGGATATCGCCCGCGTCGAACTCGGCTCGCAGGACTACACCACCAACGCCTATCTCGATAACAGGAACACCGTCGCCATCGGCGTCTTCCAGCGCCCGGGCTCCAACGCGCTCGCGACCTCGGACAAGCTGATCTCGACGATGACCGAGATGGCCAAGCAGTTCCCGGTCGGCCTCGAGCACCGCATCATCTACAACCCGACCGAATTCATCGGCGAATCCGTCGACGCCGTGGTGCACACGCTGCTCGAAGCGATCGTGCTCGTCGTGGTCGTGGTGATCCTGTTCCTGCAGACCTGGCGCGCCGCGATCATCCCGATCGTCGCGATCCCGGTCTCGCTGGTCGGCACCTTCCTGGTGATGAGCGCAGTCGGCATCTCCTTCAACACGATCTCGCTGCTGGCGCTGGTTCTCGCCATCGGCATCGTCGTCGACGACGCGATCGTGGTGGTAGAGAACGTCGAGCGCTATCTCGCCGAGGGCCTCACGCCCAAGGAAGCCGCGCATAAGACCATGGACGAGGTCGGCGGCGCGCTGCTCGCGATCGCGCTGGTGCTCTGCGCCGTGTTCATCCCGACCGCCTTCATCAGCGGCCTGCAGGGCACGTTCTACCAGCAATTCGCGGTCACGATCGCAGCCTCGACGGCGATCTCCTGCTTCGTATCGCTGACGCTCTCGCCGGCGATGTCGGCGGTGCTGCTCAAGCCGCACAAGAAGCATGACGAGCACGAGCAGCACGGCTTCTTCTACAAGCTGGGCGCGCCGGTCCGCTGGTTCTTCCATTACTTCAACGCCGGCTTCGACTGGCTGTCGCGCAGCTATGGGCGCGTCACCTCGCGGCTGATCCGCATCGCGGTGATCCTGCTGATCGTCTATTCCGGCCTGATCGCTGCCACCGTCTGGGACATCCGCCGGACGCCGACCGGCCTCGTGCCGCAGCTCGACCGCGGCTACTTCATCGCCGTTCTCCAGCTGCCGCCCGGCTCCTCGCTGCAGCGGACGGACGCCGTGCTGCGCAAGGCCAACGAGATCCTGCTGTCCCGCCCCGGCGTGGCGCATACCGTCGCCTTCGCCGGTCTCGACGGCGCGACCTTCACCATCGCGCCGAATACCGGCGTCGCCTTCGTCACGCTCGCGCCGTTCAAGGATCGCGAGAAGCAGGGGCTGACGACGCAGGGCATCTTCGCCGACCTCCGGCAGCAGATGTTCGGCATCTCGGAAGCCTTCACCCTGCTGATCGAGCCGCCGGCCATCCCGGGCATCGGCACCGGCGGCGGCCTGAAGGGCTATGTGCAGGATCGTTCCGGGCGCGGGCTCGCGGCGCTCGAAGGCGCAGCCTGGATCGTCGCCGGCTCGGCCGGGCAGGTCCCGGGCATCCAGCAGCCCTTCACGCTGTTCTCGACCAAGACGCCGCAGATCTATGCCGATATCGACCGCACCAAGGCGGAGATGCTCGGCGTGCCGATCACGCGCATCTTCGAGACGCTGTCGGTCTATATGGGCTCGGCCTATATCAACGACTTCAACCTGTTGGGCCGGACCTATCGCGTGACGGCGCAGGCCGACAACCCGTTCCGCCTGACCACGCGCGACGTCGCCAATCTCAAGACCCGCAACGCGGATGGAGAGATGGTGCCGATCGGCTCGATCGCGTCCTTCCACGACACGACCGGTGCCTATCGCGTGCCGCGCTACAACCTCTATCCGGCGGCGGAAGTGCAGCTCTCGATGGCGCACGGCTTCTCGACCGGCCAGGGCATCGCGGCCGTGGAGAAGATCGCTGCCGAGCGCCTGCCCGCAGGCTTCGGCTTCGAATGGACCGAGATCGCGCTGCAGGAGAAGCTCGCGGGCAATACGGCGATCATCGCCTTCGGGCTTGCCGTGGTCTTCGTCTTCCTGCTGCTGGCGGCGCTCTATGAGAGCTGGCTCCTGCCGCTCTCGGTCATCCTGATCGTGCCGATGTGTATCCTGGCCGCGATGTTCGGCGTGAACTACGCCAATCTCGACCGGAACATCCTCGTCGATATCGGCCTCGTCGTGCTCGTCGGTCTCGCCGCCAAGAACGCGATCCTGATCGTCGAGTTCGCCAAGCAGGCCGAGGACGAGGGCATGCATCGCCGCGACGCGGCGATCGCCGCCGCCCGCACCCGCCTGCGGCCGATCCTGATGACCTCGATGGCGTTCATCCTCGGCGTGCTGCCGCTGACCATCTCGGTCGGTGCCGGCGCGGAGATGCGCCAGGCGATGGGCATCGCGGTGTTCTCCGGCATGCTCGGCGTCACCTTCTTCGGCCTGATCTTCACGCCGGTGTTCTATGTGATGGTGCGCTGGCTGGCGGATCTTGGCGGGAAGCGGCGCAAGGCCAAGGCAGCGCAGCAGCAGCCGGGCGAAGCGCATTGACCCTTCGCCCGGTTCCTCGCCCAGCGAAGGAACCGGGCATTCGGCGACAGGAACGAGAAAGGGGCCGCGATCCGCGGCCCCTTTTTCATATTTGCGGTTGCGTGAAGGCGCGGGATCAGATCAGCCGGCGCGCGACCGCCCGACAGCCGAAGGCGAAACCGATGGCCAGAATCGTGGCGACGGCTCGCGGCACCGGATCTGGCACGGGCTCTCCGCGCGCGATCTGGACGAGCGTCAGCAGGATCATCAGAGCGGCGACGACAGCGAGGATGCCGGCCAGCACGGTCAGGCAGGCATAGACCATGGCGCGGCTGATGATCATCGCCGTCTCCCTGGAAGGCCGCCCAGCCTGACGACCGAGCGCAGCAGATGTCACCCCCGGGCGGAGCGAAGCGCCGATCCGGGATGACCAGCGCTTTTCAAGGCAGCCTCAGCAGGGCCGATCCTTTCAGCCCCACCACTTCTCCGTCACCGGAAAGCGGCCAGCGGCCAGCTCGATCACCTCGCCGAGCGAGAACAGCGTCTCCTCGTCGAAGGGGCGACCGATGAGCTGCAAGCCCAGCGGCAGACCCTGCGCATCGAGGCCGGCGGGCACGGCGATGCCGGGCAGGCCCGCCATGTTCACCGTCACCGTGAAGACGTCGTTGAGATACATCTCGACCGGATCGGCCGAACCCTTCTCGCCGATGCCGAAGGCGGCCGACGGCGTGGCAGGCGTCAGCACCGCGTCGATGCCCTGACCATAAGCGGTCTCGAAATCGCGCTTGATCAGGGTGCGGACTTTCTGGGCGCGCAGGTAGTAGGCGTCGTAATAGCCCGCCGAGAGAACGTAGGTGCCGATCATGATGCGGCGCTTGACCTCGGCGCCGAAGCCCGCGGCGCGGGTCTTCTCGTACATCTCGACGATGTCCTTGCCCTGCTCGCGCAGGCCATAGCGGACGCCGTCATAGCGGGCGAGGTTCGAGGAGGCCTCGGCCGGCGCGACGATGTAATAGGCCGGCAGGGCGTATTTCGTATGCGGCAGCGAAATCTCGACGATCTCGGCGCCGGCGGCCCTGAGCCATTCGATACCCTTCTGCCAGAGCGCATCGATCTCAGGGTTCAGGCCCTCGAGCCGGTATTCCCGGGGAATGCCGATCTTCATGCCCTTCACCGACCGACCGACGGAAGCCTCATAGTCGGGTACGGCCATATCGACCGAGGTGGTGTCCTTAGGGTCATGGCCGGACATCGAGCGTAACATCACGGCCGCGTCGCGCACGGTCTTGGCGATCGGCCCGGCCTGATCGAGCGAGGAGGCGAAGGCCACCGTGCCCCAGCGCGAGCAGCGGCCATAGGTCGGCTTGATGCCGACCGTGCCGGTGAAGGCTGCGGGCTGGCGGATCGAGCCGCCGGTATCGGTCGCGGTCGCGGCAAGGCAGAGATCGGCGGCGACGGCCGCGGCGGAACCGCCCGACGAGCCGCCCGGCACGAGATGGTTGCCCTCGACGGCACCGCCCTGCCCGGCCCCGACATTGGAGCCCTTGCGGCGCCAGGGGTTCACGACATTGCCGAAGGCCGAGGTCTCGTTCGACGAGCCCATGGCGAACTCGTCGTTGTTGAGCTTGCCGAGCATCACCGCGCCATCGCGCCAGAGCTGGCTCGTCACGGTCGACTCATAGGCCGGCACGAAATTGCCGAGGATCTTCGAGCAGGCGGTGGTGCGCACGCCGTTGGTGGCGAACAGGTCCTTGATGCCGAGCGGCAGGCCTTCGAGCGGGCGGGCCTCGCCCTTGGCGAGCTTCTCGTCGGAGGCAGCGGCCTGCTTCAGAGCATGCTCGGGCGTTTCCAGCACATAGGCGTTGAGGGCGCGCGCCTTCTCGACGGCGGCGATATGCGCCTTCGTCAGCTCGGTCGCGGAGAAGGTCTTGGCTTTCAGGCCGTCGCGGGCCTCGGTCAGCGTCAGGCGGGTGAGATCGGTCACGGTTTCAATTCCGTTCTGTAGGCAGATGGCGGCCCCGGACGGCGCGCGGCCTCTCCGGAACGATCGAAGAAGCGGCTAGCCGCCGCTTACTCGATCACCTTCGGCACCATGAAATAATCGTCCTCGGAGGCGGGAGCGTTGGCGACGATGGTGTCGGCGATCTCGCCATCGGTGACCACGTCCTCGCGCTGCTTCATCGCCATCGGCGTCACCGAGGTCATCGGCTCGACGCCATCGACATCGACCTCGTCGAGTTGCTCGACGAAGCCGAGGATGGCGTTGAGCTCGCCTTGCAGCTTGGGCAGATCGGCCTCCGGCACGGCGATGCGCGCGAGATGCGCGACGCGTTTGACGGTGGCGAGATCGACCGACATGGCGGACTCCTGAGAAAGTGGCGGCGCAGCAGCGCCAATCGTTGTCAGGGCTATAAGCGGAGGAGCAAGCGCCCGCAACAGAAGCCCATCATTTACCAGACAAGGCGCGGGGAACCCCTCTCCTGCATCGAAGTCGGCTGTTGCCGACTTCGACACTTTAATGTGCTGATCTCGGCAACAGCCGAGATCAGTGAGAGGGGCAGGGGTGAGGTGTAGGTCCCTGGACCAGTTCGCATCACCTCACTGCAGCAACGGTCAGGTCACCGCTACGGTGTCCAACGGCCTACCCCTCACCCTACCCTCTCCCTCCGGGAGAGGGTTCCCCGCGGTATTGCTTGAAGCGTGCGGGTCCTCAGATCGCGAAAGCCTCGCCCTTCTTCGGCAAGACAACCTCGATCCCGCTGCCCTGCATGCCGGCGACGAAGACGTCGGCATTCTGGTCGATGATCGGGAAGGTGCCGTAATGACTGGGGATCGCGACCTTTGGCTTGACGAAGCGGGTCATCGCCAGCGCGGCGACCTTGCCGCCCATGGTGAAGCGGTCGCCGATCGGACAGATGCAAGCCTCGACGCCGTGGATCTCGCTGAGCAGCGCCATGTCGGAGAAGATGTCGGTATCGCCCATGTGCCAGAGCGCCTTCTCGCCCTTGGCCTTGATGATCGCTCCATTGGCGCTGCCGACAGGGACGTTGACGCCGCCCTCGCCCATTCCGGCCGAGTGATCGGCGCGGACGAGCGTGACGCTGAACGGGCCGAGATCGACCGTGCCGCCGGTGTTCATTGGGCTGAAGTTCTTCAGGCCCTGCGAGGCCAGATGCATGGCGAGATCATAATTGGTGACGACCGTCGCGCCGGTCTTGGCCGCGATGTCGAGCGTGTCGCCGACATGGTCGCCATGGCCGTGGGTGACGACGATATGGCTGATGCCCTTGGAGATCGCGGCGACATCGCCCTCGAAGGCCGGGTTCCCGGTGAAGAACGGGTCGATCAGGATGGCGGCGCCGTCGATATCGACGCGGAAGGCGGAATGGCCGTACCAGGTGAGTTTCATGCGAAGGCTCCGGGCTTTCGAAATGCCGGCCCCTATCTAGGCCGATCCGGGCCTGCGACCAAGTCGACAATGCATCCGGAGAGGCGCAGGCTGGCATCATGCCGAACCAACGGAATCGCCCCATGACCGACGCCGCCACGCTCGCCCGCCGGATCGCCCAGGGGCATGGCGACGAGCCGGCGGATCTTGTCATCAAGGGCGCCAAGCTCCTTGATCTCGTTACCGGCGCGCTGGTCGAGAGCGATATCGCGATCTGCGGCGACACCATCGTCGGGACCTATGGCAGCTACGAAGGCAGGCGCGTCATCGACGCCAACGGCCTGATCGCCGTGCCCGGCTTTATCGACACGCATCTGCACATCGAATCCTCGCTGGTGACGCCGTTCGAATTCGAGCGCTGCGTGCTGCCACATGGCGTGACCACCGCGATCTGCGACCCCCACGAGATTTCGAACGTGCTGGGCGCCGAGGGCATCCGCTATTTCCTCGCCTGTGCCGAGGCGATGCGGATGGATTTGCGCGTCAACCTGTCGAGCTGCGTGCCGGCGACTCATCTTGAGACTGCGGGGGCCGCGCTGGAGGCCGGCGACCTGACGCCGATGATGGATCATCCCAAGGTGATCGGCTTGGCCGAGTTCATGAATTTCCCCGGCGTGATCCATCGCGATCCCGGTTGCCTCGCCAAGCTCGAAGCCTTCTCGCATCGCCATATCGACGGGCATGCGCCGCTGGTCCGCGGCATGGACCTCAACGCCTATCTCGCCGCCGGCATCCGCACCGACCATGAGACGACAACGGCTGACGAAGCCCGCGAAAAGCTCGCCAAGGGCATGGCGATCCTGATCCGCGAGGGCTCGGTCTCGAAGGATCTGCATCAGCTGATCCCGCTGATCTCGCGCGACGCCTCGCCCTTCCTCGCCTTCTGCACGGATGACCGCAACCCGCTCGACATCGGTGAGGAAGGCCATCTCGACTACATGATCCGCACCGCCATCACTGAGGGCGCCGATGTGCTCGCGACCTACCGCATCGCTTCGCTCTCGGCGGCGCGGAATTTCGGGCTGTTCGATCGCGGCTTCATCGGGCCCGGCAAGCGCGCCGATATCGTGCTGGTCGAGGACCTCGCCGCCTGTTCGGTGAAGCAGGTTCTGGCCGGGGGGCGGCTGGTCGAGGAGGCGCTGTTCGCGGACCGGACGACGATCGCACCAGTAGGACTCAGCAGTGTGAAGTGCCGGCCTGTCACGCCGGCATCCTTCCGCGTGAAGGCCCGCGACGGCGAGACGCCGGTGATCGGCGTGGTGCCGGGGCGGATCATCACCGAACGATTGTCGATGCCCCTGCCCTCACGCGACGGCGAGGCTCTGCCCGATCTCGCGCAGGATGCGATCAAGGTCACGGTGATCGAGCGGCACGGCAAGAACGGCGGTATCGCCACCGGCTTCGTCCATGGCTTCGGCATGAAGCGTGGCGCCATCGCCTCATCGGTCGGGCATGACAGCCATAATCTCTGCGTCGTCGGCGTCGACGAGGCCTCGATGGCGGCAGCGGCCAATCGCCTGATCGAGATCGGCGGCGGTTTTGCCGTAGCGGACGGCGACGAGGTCACGGCGGAATTGGCGCTGCCGGTCGCCGGGCTGATGAGCGAGCAGCCCTTCGAGGCGGTGCGGCACGATCTGGAGCGCTTGCGCGCCGCGGCGAAGGCGCTCGGCGTCGTGCTGGCCGAGCCCTTCCTGCAGGTCGCCTTCCTGACCCTGCCGGTGATCCCGCATCTCAAGATCACCGATAAAGGGCTGGTCGATGTCGATCGGTTCGATTTCGTATGAGGATAAGGCGAGGAGCTAAAACGCCTACCAATCGATCAGCGTCTGCAATGGGTCGAAAGCGCCCTCCTAACTCTTCAGCCACGCGATGAGCGCATCCCTGCTGGGATAGCTCGTAAGAAGCCCAATCAATTCGCTATAGTGGCGCGGAAATCCGTCGATTTCACTGACTGTGTCTAAGATGGATTGAACAGCCTCCCTGTCCGCGATCAGATCCGATTTTGCTTCGAAGAATCGAACCGCTTGGGTCATGCTGATATCATTGCGCTGGAGCTTGGAGAGGGTTTCAGCTCCAAGCTGGGTGAAAGCTCGCCATGCGTCTTCATCTGTCTTCATGCGGTGACGATAGCGCGCGTGTTGAGGTCCGCAACGGGTCGGAAGTGGTTATTCAGCCCAGCGGTCTAATCGGCGGAAAATGCCGATAATCTTCTTTGTGCTCATAGGGCTCATGCCCTTCAGCAATCATCTCGCTTTCACTGACCGATACGAAGCCGCTCGTCCATCCGTCTTTGTTGAGGGTGTAGGGGTAGATGTTAAAGCCTGCTGGGAAATCTCGAAATCCCGGCTGGTCAGATAGTCGCTCTATGGCTGCTCTGGCTTCAGCCTCAGATGAGTAGATTCCGATATGGAGTTCGGTGTCCGTTCGGTCAGGGTATTCTCGTTCAAACCAGAGGTTGAAAACCACGCCTGTCATCGCGCTTACCTCCTTGCCCACTTTGGCCTCCAAGATTGCAGAAACGGTTAGGGCGAGAACAACGAGTCTAAAGCGGCCCTGACCTCCCAATCTCCGCCCTAAATCCGCTCCTCCAGCGCAGCCATGACCTTCTCCGCCACGAGCCCGGACACCCGGCCGTTCGACTCCACCGTATTGCCGGCGATATGCGGGGTCAGGATCAGGTTGGGCGCACCCGCGAAAACCTTGGCGGCGTCTTTGCCGAGCGGCTCCTGTTCGTAGACGTCGATCGCCGCGCCGCCGAGCTTGCCGGCCTTGAGCGCCTTGACCAGAGCCGCCTCGTCCATGATGCCGCCGCGCGCGGTGTTGATCAGGATCGCGTCCGGCTTCATCCGGGCGAAGGCCTTGGCGTCGATCATGCCGCGCGTTTCCGAGGTCAGCGGCACATGCAGGCTGATCACGTCGGCCTGCGCCAGCAACTCGTCCAGCTCCAACCGGCGCACGCCGCTCCAGGCGGGATCGTCTACGGCCAAGCGCGGATGGTAGGCCGCGACCTCCATGCCGATGGCGCGGGCGTGGTGGGCGACGTCGCGGGCGATCGAGCCGAATCCGACGAGGCCCATCAGCTTGCCGGCGATCTCGCGGCCGATCAGCTTGGTCTTGGGGAACTCGCCGGAGACCATCGCGGCATTGGCGAAATAGGCGCCGCGCAGCAGCGTCATCGTCGTGCCGATGACGTATTCGACGACGGAGAGGCTGTTGGCGCCCGTCGCGGGGAAGACGCGGATGCCGCGCGCGGCGCAAGCCTCCATGTCGAGATTGTCGAGCCCGACGCCGAGGCGGCCGATCACCTTCAGCCGCTTCGCCGCTTCCAGGACTTTGCCGCGCACCTGCGTCTGGTTGCGCACGATCACGGCCGGGACATCGGCCAAGAGCCGTGCCATCTCGTCGGGATTGGCATAGAGCTCGGGGTCGTAATGGACCGAGAAGCGCGCCTTGAGATTGGCGACGGCGGTGTCGTCCATGAACTCGGTGATGACGATGTCGGTCATGATCTCCCCCGCGGCCTTCCTGTCAGGCGTTCAGCCCAGCAGCACGAGGCCGCCGGTGACGACCACGAGGATCGCCAGGGTCGTGCCGGTGACCAGAGCGAGATGGCGCCAGCCGAGCCGCGCCATCGCCGCCATGGAAGTACCGAGCCCCAACGCCGCGATGGCGACGAGCAGGCCCCAGCGCGAGGCCTCGAGCAAAGCGTCGCGGATCGGCTGGTAGGTGGGCGCCAGCGCTGGCGCAAGGGCAAGTAGGCTGTTCAGCACGCAGAGCGCCAGGAAGACGATGGCGAAGACCGGCACCGGCACCTTGGCCTTGGAGAGTTCGCTGTTGTCGCGCACCAGCCACCAGCCGACGATCAGCACCGAGGGTAGCAGCAGGAAGACGCGGAAGAGTTTTACGATCACCGCCGCATTGGCGACCTCGTCCGAGACCGACTGGCCGGCGCCGACGACCTGCGCCACGTCGTGTATGGCACCGCCCAGCATGATGCCGGTCTGCTGCGGCGAGAAGCCAAGCCAGACGCAGATCAGCGGATAGGCCAGCATGGCGATGGTGGCGAAGACATTCATCGCGATGACGGTGAAGGCGACGTCGGCCGCCTTGTTGCGATAATCCGGCACGACCGTCGCGGTGGCGAGCGCGGCCGAGGCGCCGCAGACCGCGGTGGCGACGCCGGCGAGCGCGCCCATACCAGCCTCGCGGCCAAGCACCCGTGCCAGCGCGAAGCCGACGACGACGGTGACCACCATCGAACCGATGACCAGAAGCGCGGTGGAGACGCCGAGCGCGGCGATGTCGCCGAGCGCGATGCGCAGGCCGAGCAGCGCGATTGCCCAGCGCAGCAGCTTCTTGACGCAGAAGGTCATGCCCGGCGCGAAGCGCTTCGTGTTAGCGACCGGATGCAGCAGCATGCCGATGACCAGCGCGATGACGATGGCGGGGATGCCGATGCGCCCGCCGGCAGCCGCCTTGAGGACCGGCTCCAACAGGGCGGAGGCGATGGCGACCACGGCCGAGAGCAGGATGCCCGGCAGGAGCGGACCAAGGGAACCCGCTTTGCGGGACGCAGCGATGTCGGTCATGGGGCGGTGCTGACGATGAAACGAAGGCGTTGATCGGGGCTGTAGAGCGGCGCGACGAAGGTTTCGATCAGCCGCCCGCCATTCTTCTCGATGATGCGGCGCGAGGCGTGGTTGCTTGCGTCGCAGGTGATGGTGATCTCGGGCAAGCCGGCCGCCCGGGCCACGCCGAGCATCGCCGCGAGCGCGGCGGTGGCGTAGCCGTGACCTTCGAAGGCCGGCAGGATGGTGTAGCCGACATGGCCCAGCACATGCTCGGGCAAGGCGAGGATCGGCCGGCCGTCCTTCTCCTGCCAGCGCAGGTTGATCGAGCCGATGAAGGGGCGCTCCGGCCGATCCTCGGCGAAAATCCAGCGCGTCGGACCGGGAATGCGATCGACCTCGCGGCCGTCAGGCAGGCGAATGCGCCCCGGGCCGCCACGGATTTCAGCGAGGAAGGCATCGGGGTCGGCGGCGATGGCGGCGAGTTCCTGGGGTGCGACGTTGCGCGTCGTATTCGGCGACCAGCCGCCACGCAGCGCCGCCTCATAGGCGCCGAGCAGGGCTCTGTCGGGAACTTGCAGCGAGATACGCGCCGGCACGACGGGATTATCCTTCCAGGCGGCAATGCCGCTACCCAAGCGCGCGGATATAGCCTGATCGCCGCGGATACGCGATGACTTCGACGCTACAGCTGCGGAGAAGCAGTTATTCGCCCGCGCATCAGAGAAGGTATTGCTCGCGAGGCAGGGCGGCGCGTGATACCGCCATGGCATGACCAGCCAGATCGTCCCGCTCGAAGCCTTCCTCGACCTGCCGGCCCATGCGCGCCTGCTCGGCCTCGATCTCGGCACCAAGACGATCGGCCTCGCGCTCTCCGACCTGGAGCGGCAGATCGCGACGCCCCTGGAGACGATCCAGCGGGTGAAGTTCGGGCTCGATGCGGCCGCCCTGCTCAAGGTGGCGGAGAAGCATCAGGTCGCGGGGCTGGTGATCGGCCTGCCGCTCAACATGGACGGAACCGAGGGACCGCGCGTCCAGTCGACCCGCGCCTTCGTGCGCAACCTCACGCCCCTCACCGCTCTGCCGATCGTGTTCTGGGACGAGCGGATGTCGACGCTGGCGGTGACGCGCACCCTGCTCGATGCCGATGCTTCGCGCGCCAAGCGCGCTGCGGTCGTCGACAAGATGGCCGCCGCCTATATCCTGCAGGGCGCGCTCGACCGGCTGGAGCGCCTCACCGCGAGGGAAGACGACGAAGGCGAGCCGGAAGACTGAAAACCCGCCCCGCCGAAGGCGGAACGGGTTCTGCAAAACACATCGCGGCTGCCAAGCCCCTGCAAGAGCCCTATTGGCCCAGCAAGCTTCGCTGGAACTGCTGCTGCTTGAATATCTTCTTCTGGGCTTCGCGCTCGTTCTTGATCGCGCGCTTGCGGTCGTCCATCGACATGCCCGCCATCGGGTCCTGCGGGCGGCGCCCACCGTCGAAACCGGGCCGGCGATCGTTGCGCCAGTCGCCCCGCGCATCGTCCCGCCTGGAGTCGCGGCGATCATCGCGCCAACCGCTGCGACCGTCGTCATAGCCAGAGCCACGGCGGTCTTCGCGCAGCCCCCTGCGATCGTCGTCGCGCCCGGAATTGCGGCGCTCATAGCCCTCGCCCTGCCGGCGATCGTAGGGGCGCTCGTAGCCGGACCCGCCGTAATATTGCGCCGCCGCAGGCTGGACACAGGCCAAGCCGACTGCCGCCAGCCCCAAACCAGCGGCCAAAGCGCTTCGAAACACCATCATTTCAGTAAAACCCCAGCCTTCTAGGACGAACGACACCTTCGTTCTGGTGCCAAATCGCAAATATTTCCTGATGCGGTGCCCACAAGGAACGGCCCGCGCCGATTGCGCGGGCCTTGTGGACGGAGCGAACCGGCGCCTCAGCGGTGGTCGCGGAAATCATACGGCGCATAATAGCCGTAAGGGGCGTAATAGCCGCGCGGCGCCGCGTAGACCGGCGGAGGCGCGTAATACTCGTCATAATACGGCGCCGCATAGGCCCGGTTGTTGGCGGCGATGGCCGCGGCGCCGAGGATGCCGAGGCCAACGGCCCCAGCGACCGCCGCGCCGCGCGACGGGCCGCGCCAGCCACGATAGCCGTAATAGCCCCGGTAGCCGCGATACTGCGTGTACTCGGCCTGCGCCTTGTCGAGGCGCGCCGCATCGAACAGGCGCTGTTCCTTCGCCAGGGCGGGAACCGCAAAGCTACCGGCAGCGAAACCCGCTGCGGCCAGCGTAATGGCAATCTTCTTGCTCAGAGACATCATGACGGCATCTCCTTTCTCGGGATCGATCCCGAACCGTGAGGAAAGCTTCGCTCAGCCCGATTGAATGCGACCTGAACCAATCGCGGCAGGATTGCGGCAGGGTCAAAGCGGCCTTCCACCGACGCTCTTGCCGGGTTCGGCCCGCCGTGAGACAGGCCAGCCCGGAACCCGCCTCATCAACCGGCGGCGGGCCCGGATGTTCCCCTCCGCCGGTTTGGCCCAACCATGCTCGACAGCCTGATCGCCGTGTTCCTCGTCATCGCGACAGGCTGGCTCCTGAAGGTCCGCAATATCGTTTCGCCGGCGCATTGGCTCGGCGTCGAGCGGCTGACCTATCAGGTCCTGTTCCCGGCCGTGGTCATCCACACGCTCGCCATCGCCGATCTGCGCAACGTGCCGGTCCTCGCCATGGGGGCGAGCCTCGTCCTGGCCATCCTGAGCATCGCAACCCTGCTCCTGTCGACCCGGCCGCTGCTGGCGCGGGTCGGCATCGACGGCCCGGCCTTCACCTCGATCTTCCAGGGCTCGATACGCTGGAACACCTTCGTCGCCCTGGCGCTCGCCGCCGGGCTGCAGGGGCGGAGCGGCACGACCCTGATGGCGATCGCCGTCGCCGCGATGATCCCGCTGCTCAACGTCCTGTGCGTCGTCGTCCTGTCGCGCTTTGCCAGCGGCAAGCCGACGAGCCTCGGCTCGACCGTGCGCTCGATCCTCTACAATCCCTTCATCTGGTCCTCCGCCGTCGGCCTTGCCCTCAACCAGTTCCAGTGGATGCTGCCCACGGCCCTGACCGGCTATCTCGACGTGCTGGGGCGGGCCTCCCTCGGCATCGGCCTGCTGGTCGTCGGCTCGGCGCTCGACCTGAACCGCCTGGCCCGGCCGCGCCTCGCCCATTGGGTGGCGGTCGCGCTCAAGCTCGTGGCGATGCCGCTCGCCGCCTGGCTCTATGCCGGCTGGTTCGGCGTCACCGGGCCGGCCTTGGCCATGACGGTCGTCGCCGGCGCCGTCCCCACCGCGACGGCCGCCTATTTCCTGGCCCGCGACCTCGGGGGTGACGCCCCTCTCATGGCCGAGATCACCACGCTCCAGACCCTGCTGGCGCTGGCGACGCTGCCCGTCGCCGTGCTGTTTCTGACCTAGAGGCTACCGCCCCTCCCTCGGGATCTTGCCAGAAGCCCCCAATATACCAGCGCTTGAATTCCAATCCGATATGCAATTTATAATTGTATTCCGGAAGGGAATCGCTCCCGGCGAGTTGGTGTCCCCCGTCGATGAGGGAATCCGTTCGCCATGAATCAGAAAGCCCGAGAGCCAGTCCCCTTCGACACCGCTCCCGAGGAGCGGGAGGGCGACGTTCCCGAGCAGCCGCTATCCCCCCTCGAAGCCGCCTCCTTCATCGAAGGCATGGCCGCGGAGCTGCGCCTCATGGCCAAGGCCACGCAGCTCAACGCATTGGCCTATTTCCTGGAGATGGTGCGGGTCGAGGCCTCCGGCGAGGTGGTGCGGTTGTCTCGCACAGGCAGCAAGCCAGGCAGCGCCGGGCGCGGCTAGAGCATTTTCGAGCGAAGTGGATACCGGCTCGCGTGAAGAAAATGTGATAAAACAATATCTTAGATCAATTCTGCGATTCGGAGAATCGCAGAATTGCTCCAGAGGCCTTCAACGATCGCGGCGCGTCAGGCACGCAACCGCGACAGTGCTCCGCCGGGATGGCGCCGGACCTCGCCTTCCAGCTCCAGCTCGACCAGCATGCGGTTGACGTCACGGGCGCCGTGTCCGCTGGCGCGCACCAGATCGTCGAGACCGACGGGCGTCGGGCCGAGCAATTCGAGCACGACCCGCCGAAGCGGCGACAGCCCTGCCGGCGCTTGCGCGCTTTCGGCCGGTAGCTGCAGTTCGTCATCGTTGTGTCGCGCGAACCCCGGAGCAGGCAGCACCTCGGGAAGCTCGAGCTCGTCCCACATCGCCTCGCTCACCGGCTGGCCCGACGCCTCGCGCAGGGCCGACCATTCCAGCCATGCTCCCGGCTCCTGCCGGCGAAGCGGCGCGAGCGCTTCGATGACATGGGACGCATCGGCGCAGAGCGTCGCCCCTTCCCGGATCAGATGGTTGCCGCCTTCGGCACGCGGATCGAGCGGCGAGCCCGGAACCGCGAAGACCAGCCGTCCCTGCTCGTTGGCGAAGCGCGCCGTAATCAGCGAGCCGGAGCGGCGCGCGGCTTCGACCACGACCGTCCCGAGCGAGAGCCCGGAGACCAGCCGGTTGCGACGCGGAAAATCGCGCGCTCGCGCCACCCAGCCGAGCGGCATCTCGCTGACGATCGCGCCCCGCTCGACGATGCTCTCCGCCAGCGGCAGGTTCTGCGGCGGATAGATTTCGTCGAGCCCCCCAGCAAGCACCGCCACGGTTCCGGTCTCGAGGCTGGCCTGATGGGCCGCCGTATCGATGCCGCGCGCCAAGCCGGAAACGACGATGAAATCCGCCTCCCCCAGCTCGCGGGCGAGCCGGCCGGTGAATTTCAGGCCAGCCGCCGACGCATTGCGAGACCCGACCAGCGCCACGGCCGGCTTTTGCAGCACCTCGACCCGGCCACGCACGGCGATGAGCGGCGGCGCGGAATCGATCGCCTGCAGCGGGATCGGATACTCTGCTTCCCCGAGCGCGATAAGGCGGGCGCCGAGCCGTCTCAGCCCCTCGATCTCCCGCTCCGCCTCGGCCGCCGGGCAGATGCGGATGGAGCGTCCGGCCTGCCGCGCCAGCTCCGGCAAGGCCTCCAGAGCGGCGGCCGCCCCGCCGAAGCGGTTCATCAGCGAGCGGAAGCTGCGCGGCCCGATGCTTTCGCTACGGATCAGCCTCAGCCAATCGAGGCGCTGGCGATCGGACAGAACGATGCCAGCCATCTCGCTCTCAGCCCTTCTGGCCGATCTTGCCTTCGCGTCCGGCCAGCAGCCGGGCGATGTTCTCCCGGTGCATGATCCAGAGCAGCACGGAGAGGATGGCCATGACGAGCGCGGCCTGTGGCATTCCGGCCCAGAACCAGAGCAGGAGCGGCGCGATCACGCTGGCGATCAATGCCGAGAGCGAGGAATAGCGGAAGAGATAGGCCAACCCCAGCCAGATCACGGCGAAGGCGAGCGCGACCGTGGCCTTCACGCCGATCAGCACGCCGATATAGGTTGCGACGCCCTTGCCACCCTTGAAGCCGAGCCAGACCGGGAAGAGATGGCCGAGAAAGGCGCCGACGCCCGCCGCCAACGCGGCTTGCGGCCCGCCGAGGAAGTGTGCGCCGACGAGAACTGCAACCGTACCCTTCAGCATGTCGCCGACGAGCGTTGCCGCGGCGAGCTTCTTGTTGCCGGTGCGCAGGACGTTGGTCGCGCCGATATTGCCCGAACCGATGCTGCGCAGGTCGGGGCCACCGGCAAGCTTCGTCAGGATGATGCCGAAGGGAATCGAACCGAAGAGATAGCCGACGACGAGCGCAATCAGCGTGGCGGGGCCGGAAAGGCCCCAGTTCAACGTCTCAGCCATTCAGCCCCTCGACCCAGGTTCAGCGCAGCCACGATAGAACCCGTCGTCGCGAATAGAAAGTGCGCCGTCATCCCGGACACGCGGCGAAGCCGCGCCGATCCGGGATCCATTCCAGAGCGCCCCCCAGGAAAGGTTCAGGCATTGATCCCGGGTTTGCGATTCGCCCGGGATGGCCCCGCAGGAAATATCCTGAGGCTCCCGGCGTTCAGCCTGCCTCAGCCTCGTAAACCAGTCGGCCGCCGACGAAGGTCGCGGCGACGATGCCCTCCAGCCGCGCCTCGTCGAAGGGCGAGTTCTTGGCGCGGGACTTGAGCTTGCGCTTGTCGACCACGAAGGGCGCCTCGGGATCGAACAGCACGAGGTCGGCGGGCGTGCCGACGGCGAGCTTGCCGGCGGAAAGGCCGATCAGCGCGGCCGGCCTCGCCGAGAGCGCGGTGAGGAGCTGCGGCAGGCCGATCTGCCCGGCCTGTACCAGGCGCTGGGCAGCCGAGAGCATGGTCTCGATGCCGAGCGCTCCGTCGGCGCATTCGGAGAAGGGCTGGCGCTTGGTCTCGACGTCCTGCGGATCGTGATCTGAGACGACGACGTCGATCACGCCCTCTGCCAGGGCGGCGACCATGGCGAGGCGGTCGTCCTCATGGCGCAGCGGTGGTGTGACCTTGCAGAAGGTGCGGTACTCGCCGACGTCGTTCTCGTTGAGGGTCAGATTGTTGATCGAGACACCGCAGGTGACGCGCACGCCGTCCTGCTTGGCGCGTCGCACCAGCTCGACCGATTCCGCGCAGGAGATCATCGCGGCGTGGTAGCGGGCGCCACTGGCGCGGGCGAGGCGGATGTCGCGCTCCAGCATCACCGTTTCGGCCTCGATCGGGATGCCCGGCAGGCCCTTGCGGCTGGCGAACTCGCCCTCGTTCATCACGCCGGAGCCGCGCAGGTCGGGATCCTCGACATGATTCATGATCAGCGCGTCGAAATTGCGGGCATAGATCATGGCCCGGCGCATGACCTGCGGGTTGCGCAGCCCCTTCGCGCCGTCGCAGAAGGAGACCGCCCCGGCCTCCAGCAGCAGGCCGAACTCGGTGATCTCCTTGCCTTCCAACCCCTTGGTCAGGGCGGCGCAGGAGAGCACGTTGACGACGGCCTTGTCGCGGGCGCGGCGCTTGACGAAATCGATGATCGCGGGGTCGTCGATCACCGGATTGGTGTCCGGGCGGCAGACGACCGTGGTGACGCCGCCGGCAGCAGCCGCCTGCGAGCCGGTGCCGAGCGTCTCGCGGAATTCGGCGCCGGGCTCGCCGAGGAAGGCGCGCAGGTCGACGAGGCCCGGCGTCAGCACCTGCCCCTTCGCATCGATGCGGCGCACGCCCTCGCCGGTGGCGGGGGCGCCCTGCCATTCGACCGCGGCGATGGCGCCGTGGCGGATGAGGACGGAGCCTGCGCCTTCTCGCCCGGTCGCGGGGTCGATCAGGCGCGCGTTGACGATTGCGATGTCCTGCGTGTCAGCCATGTTCGGTCTCTTTACGCTCAGACATTCGGCAGGTGCTGGGCCAGCGCGTCGAGCACTGCCATGCGGACGGCGACGCCCATCTCGACCTGCTCGCGGATCAGCGACTGGGCACCGTCGGCGACGGCCGAGGAAATCTCGACGCCGCGGTTCATCGGGCCGGGATGCATCACCAGCGCGTCCGGCTGCGCTCGCGCGAGCTTCTCCTGATCGAGCCCGTAATAGCGGAAATACTCCTTCGCCGAGGGCACGAAAGCGCCGTTCATGCGCTCGAGCTGGAGGCGCAGCATCATCACGATGTCGGCGCCTTCCAACCCCTCGTTCATGTCGGTGAAGACATCGACGCCCATGCGCTCGATGCCGGGCGGCAGCAGCGTCGTCGGCGCGATCAGCCGAACCTTCGCGCCGAGCGCGTTCAGCAGGATGATGTTGGAGCGGGCGACGCGCGAATGCAGGATGTCGCCACAGATCGCCACCGTCAGGCCCTGGATGCGGCCCTTGTTGCGGCGGATCGTCAGCGCGTCGAGCAGCGCTTGCGTCGGATGCTCATGGGCGCCGTCGCCGGCATTGATCACCGAGCAGCCGACCTTGCGGGCGAGCAGGTTGACCGCGCCCGCCGCATGGTGGCGCACGACGATGATGTCGGGGCGCATGGCGCTGAGCGTCGCCGCGGTATCGATCAGGGTCTCGCCCTTCTTCACCGAGGAGAAGGCGACGGACATGTTCATCACATCGGCGCCGAGGCGCTTTCCGGCGAGCTCGAAGGAGGCTTGTGTGCGAGTCGAGGGCTCGAAGAACAGGTTGATCTGGGTGCGCCCGCGCAGGGCCGTGGTCTTCTTCTCGACCTGCCGGGAGAGGGAAACATAGTCCTCCGCCCTGTCCAACAGCGCTTCGATGTCCAGATGGGACAACCCCTCGATCCCGAGGAGGTGGCGGTGCGGGTAGATCGGTGCTGGCGATGTCATTTGAAGCAGGCTGTTTAGGCGCGAGTCGAGCGCGGCGCAAGCTGCCCCGAACCGGGAGGGCACATGTCCTGTGAGTCGTGGAGCTTTCAGCAAAACGGCGCTACCACTCGGGTTTTCCGCTGCGCGTGAGGATGCCGCCTTGTCCAGCTCCACCGAAGCCTTCGTTCCCGCTCCCGATGGCGCCATCTGGCAGACGATCGCACCCGCCAAGGCCGGTTTCGACCCGGAGCGGCTGAAAGCCGCAGTGGCGTTCGCCCGCGAGCAGGAGAGCCCCTGGCCGCGCAGCCTCTACTACTCGGACGGCAGCTATGTCGGGAATGTCGAGTGGAACGAACGCGGCCCGTGGACCGAGATCGTCGGACCGGTGCGCGAGCGCGGCGGCCCGGCCGGCCTCATCCTGAAGGGCGGCCGCATCGTCGCCGAATGGGGCGACACCGCCCGCACCGACATGACCTTCTCGATCGCCAAGAGCTATCTGTCGGTGCTCGCCGGCATCGCCTTCGACGACGGGCTGATCCGCGACGTCGAGGAACCGGTCGGCAGGAGCGTGGACGATCCGGCCTTCGCCGGCCCGCATAACGGCCAGATCACCTGGCGCCATCTGCTGCAGCAATCGAGCGAGTGGCAGGGCGAAATCTTCGGCAAGTCCGACCAGGTCGACCACAACCGCCAGATCGGCCCCGACGCCGACAACAGCCGCAAGGGCCAGCGCCGCGCGCTGAAGCAACCCGGCACCTTCTACGAATACAACGACGTTCGCGTGAACGTGCTGGGTTACGCCCTGCTCCAGCGCTTCCGCCGGCCGCTGCCGGAGGTGCTGCGCGAGCGCGTCATGGACCCGATCGGGGCCTCCCGCGACTGGGAGTGGCAGGGCTACAGCTCCTCCCATGTCACGATCGACGGGCGCGATATCCAGTCCGTGCCCGGCGGCGGCCATTGGGGCGGCGGGCTCTTCATCGGCGCGCGCGACCATGCCCGCTTCGGCCTGCTGGTCGGCCGCCAGGGCGATTGGGGCGGCCGGCAGATCCTGTCGCGCGACTGGGTCAGGCGCATGCTGACCCCCTCGCCGACCCTGACCAATTACGGCTATCTCTGGTGGCTCACCGCACGGCCGAACGTGCCGCCCGCGGCCTTCTCGGCGTTGGGCGCCGGCAGCAACGTGATCTGGGTCGATCCGGAAAACGATGTCGTCGCGGTTCTGCGCTGGATCAACGGCGCGCAGACCGACGCCTTCATCGACCGGCTTCTGGCAGCGCGGGCCTGAGGGCGGCTCAGCCCTCTTTCACCCCATAGACCTGCTCAGGCCCGGGAAAGCGTCGAGCCCGGACCTCGGCGGCATAATCGGCCACGGCCTTGTCGACGCCTTCGGCGAGGTTGCCGAAGAGCTTGACGAATTTCGGCACGCGCCCGGTCAGGCCGAGCATGTCGTCGAGCACAAGTACCTGCCCGTCGCAGGCCGCCGAGGCGCCGATGCCGATGGTCGGGATCGAGACCCTGGTGGTGATATCGGCCGCGAGCGGCTCGGCCACTGCCTCCAGCACCACGGCGAAGGCACCGGCCTGCGTCACCGCCTCGGCATCGGCGATGATCGCCGGCCATTCCGCCCGGCTGCGCCCCTGGGCCTTGAAGCCGCCGAGCACGTTCACCGCCTGCGGCGTCAACCCGACATGCGCCATCACCGGGATGCCGCGCTCGACCAGGAAGGCGATGGTCTTCGCCATGCGCTGCCCGCCTTCGAGCTTCAACGCCCCGCAACCGGTTTCCTGCATGATGCGGGCGGCGTTACGGAACGCCTGTTCCGGGCTTTCCTCGTAGCTGCCGAAGGGCATGTCGATGACGACCAGCGCCCGCCGGGAGCCGCGCATCACCGCTTGCCCGTGCAGGATCATCATTTCCAGCGTCACCGGCACGGTACTGTCGAGGCCGTGCACGACCATGCCGAGGGAATCCCCGACAAGCAGAAAATCGCAGTGGCGATCCGCCAGCGCCGCCATGGGGGCGGTGTAGGCCGTCAGCGAAACGATCGGTTCGGCGGCCTTGCGGCTGCGGATGTCCAGCGCGGTCAGGCGCCTGATCTGTGCTTGCGACGACACGTTCGCCTCCCCATCTCCCGGCCAAAGCAGGGGAAAGGCCCTAAACCGTTCGGTGCGGCACTAAAAGCACAATCCGCGTTTGACACGGCCCGCCCGCTGAACCACTTTCGCGCGCAATTCCGAAACGCCGGAGCCTTGCCGGTCGCGGGACCGCCCTTCACGGGCCGGGTCCGCGCTCTGAAAAGGCTGTGATCGAGACCAACACCATGAAGCTCCTCGTCGTCGAGTCGCCGGCCAAGGCCAAGACGATCAACAAATATCTCGGCTCCGACTACGAGGTCGTGGCGTCGTTCGGCCATATCCGCGACCTGCCGGCCAAGGACGGCTCGGTCGAGCCGGAGAACGACTTCGCCATGAAGTGGGAAATCGAGGGCCGCGGCGCCAAGCAGGTCGCCGAGATCGCGCGTGCCGTGAAGGGCGCCGAGAAGCTGATCCTCGCCACCGACCCGGATCGCGAGGGCGAGGCGATCTCCTGGCATGTGCTGGAGGCGCTGAACCAGAAGAAGGTGCTCAAGGGCATCCCGGTCGAGCGCGTCACCTTCAACGCCGTCACCAAGGACGCCGTGCAGAAGGCGCTGGCCAATCCGCGCGCCATCGACCAGGCACTGGTCGATGCCTATCTGGCGCGCCGCGCGCTGGACTACCTCGTCGGCTTCACCCTCTCGCCGGTGCTGTGGCGCAAATTGCCCGGCGCCCGTTCGGCCGGCCGCGTGCAGTCGGTGGCGCTGCGCATTGTCTGCGACCGCGAGCGCGAAATCGAGGCCTTCCGGGCGCGCGAGTACTGGTCGCTGGTGGCGACGCTCGCGACCGAATCCGGCCACACCTTCGAGGCGCGCCTCGTCGGCGCCGACGGCAAGAAGATCGCAAGGCTCGATATCGGCACCGCCGAGGAGGCCAAGGCCTTCAAGGAGGCGCTGGAAACCGCCCTCTTCGCCGTGAGCGAGGTCGAGGCCAAGCCGGTCAAGCGCCATCCCTATCCACCCTTCCAGACCTCGACCCTGCAGCAGGAGGCCTCGCGCAAGCTGGGGCTGGCTCCCGCGCGGACGATGCAGCTCGCGCAGCGGCTCTATGAAGGCGTCGATATCGGTGGCGAGACGGTCGGCCTCATCACCTATATGCGTACCGACGGCGTCGATATGGACGGCTCCGCCATCGCCGCCGCCCGCCGCGTCATCGGCAAGGAGTTCGGCGACAAATATGTGCCGAACGTGCCGCGCAAATACACGGTCAAAGCCAAGAACGCGCAGGAAGCCCACGAGGCCATCCGCCCGACCGATCTCGGCCGGCTGCCGGCCATGGTCGCGCGCCATCTCGAACCCGAACAGGCCAGGCTCTACGAGCTGATCTGGAAGCGTACCATCGCGAGCCAAATGGAATCCGCCGAGCTCGAACGCACCACCGTCGACATCGCCGCCAAGGTGGGGGCACGCAATCTCGACCTGCGCGCCTCCGGCCAGGTCGTGCTCTTCGACGGCTTCCTGACGCTCTATCAGGAGAGCCGCGACGACGACGAGGACGAGGATTCGAAGAAGCTGCCGGCGATGAAGGCCGGCGACAGGCTGGAGAAGCGCACTATTGCCGCCGACCAGCATTTCACCGAGCCGCCGCCGCGCTTCTCGGAAGCGAGCCTCGTCAAGCGCATGGAAGAGCTCGGCATCGGCCGGCCCTCGACCTATGCCGCGACGCTCTCGACATTGCGCGACCGCGAATATGTCCGTGTCGAGAAGAAGCGCCTCGTGCCCGAGGACAAGGGCATGCTGGTGACAGCGTTCCTGGAGAGCTTTTTCAAGCGCTATGTCGAATTCGACTTCACCGCGAATTTGGAAGAGAATCTCGACCGCGTCTCGAACGCCGAGATCGACTGGAAGGCGCTGCTGCGCCAGTTCTGGGAAGAGTTCACCGCCTCCATCGGCGAGACCAAGGATCTGCGCGTCGGCGACGTGCTGGAAGCGCTGAACGGCATCCTCGGCGACTATATCTTCCCGCCGAAGGCCGATGGCTCCGATCCGCGCGTCTGCCCGACCTGCGGCAACGGCCAGCTCTCGCTCAAGCTCGGCAAGTTCGGCGCCTTCGTCGGCTGCTCGAACTATCCCGAGTGCCGCTACACCCGACCCCTTTCGATCCCGGCAGCCGAGGGCGAGGCCTCAGCCGAGGGCGGCCAGGGTACGCCGGGCGTGCGCGTGCTCGGCACCGATCCGGCGACCGGCCTCGAAGTCACGATGCGGGACGGCCGTTTCGGCCCCTATATCCAGCTCGGCGAAGGCGAGAAGCCGAAGCGCTCCAGCCTGCCCAAGGGCATGACCCCGGCGAGCGTCACGCTGGAAAAGGCGCTGGCGCTGCTGTCGCTGCCGCGCGAGGTGGCGAAGCATCCTGAATCGGGCGAGCCGATCCTGGTCGGCATCGGTCGCTACGGGCCTTATGTCCAGCACGGCAAGGTCTACGCCAATATCGACAAGGGCGACGACGTGCTCGAACTCGGCGCCAACCGCGCCATCGACCTGATCGTCGCCAAGGAGAGCGGTGGCGGCGGACGACGCGGCGGTGCGGCGGCGACGCCGGGGCGCGCGCTGGGCGACCACCCCTCCGGCGGCGCGCTGGAGGTCAAGGCCGGGCGCTACGGCCCCTATGTCGCCTGGGGCAAGATCTTCGCGACCCTGCCCAAGGCGATGGCGCCGGAAAGCATCACGCTGGAGCAGGCGATCGAACTGGTGAATGCCAAGGCCGAGGCCAAGGGCGGTGCCAAGGGCAAGGCGAAGGCCGCCGGAGCCGCGAAGGCCAAGGCGCCGGCGAAGAAGGCCACGACGAAGAAAGAGCCCGCCGCCAAGACCAAGGCCGCGCGGGGCTGAACGCCTCGCGTCAGCCGCGGATCGCGACGCATTCGATCTCGATGTCGAACGGCAAGGGCCAGGGCTTGATGGCCGCGCTCGTGCGAGCGGGGAAGCCCTCGCCGAAGCGCTCCCTGTAGACCGCGTTGACCGCGCCCATCAGCGCGGGGTCGGTCACGAACACGGTCGCCTTCACGACCTTGTCGAGTGACGAGCCGGCGTACCGCAGCAGCACGTCGAGCGCATCGAGGCAGGCGCGCGTCTGCACCTCGATATCGCCGGTCACGATCTCGCCGGTGAGGCAATCGACGGGCGGCATGCCGCAGGTGAAAAGCAGGTCGCCTGCCCGCACCAGCGCCGAAGTCGGCGCGCCCAGCCGGCGGATCGCTTCCGATATGACCGGGACTTCGATGATGTCTCTCTGCATGGGCTAGAGGCTCGCGACCACCACGATGCGCCTGACCTCGCCGCGCAGGAAGGCCTGCAGGAAGCGGTCGTAGTCCTTGAAGGAGATGCAGCCGTTCGAGTCGCCACGCGGCCCGAGCAGGTAGGTATGGGCGAGCAGCCCGGCGCGGCCATGGATCGCGCCGCTGCCGCCGACCGGGTTCAGGCGGATGGCGCGGACGCCGTGGAACAACGCCTCGCGCTCGGTCAAGGTATAGGTGTGCGGCGGCGTCACGCCCTTCATCCGGACATGGGCGTAGCGCACATCGTCCATCATCTCGCCGAGGCCGGAATGCGCCTCGAGCCGCTCGCCATTCGGCATATGGACCGTCTTGGCGGCGATGTCGTAGATCGCAGTGCCGGCCTCGGCAGTGCGCGGCGGCGTGCCGGCCGAGGGGCTGAGCCGGGTGATGCGGCCGCGATCGACGATATCGTCCTGCGGCGCGGCATAGGCGAGCGCCGTGCCGGCCGGCTCCTGCTTCTGCACCCCGAAGAGTTTTTCGAAGAAGTTGCGGTTGTCCTCCGGCGTCGGCGCGGCAGTCGCGGCCGTGCGGTTGCGGCGCGGCGATGTCGGCTGTGCCATGCGAGGTTGCTGCGGCGGCTGCTGAGACTCCGCCTTCGGCAACAGATCCAGCGGGCGCGGCACCGGGATCGGCGCGGCCTTCTCGGCCAGGACCGCCGGCCCTTGCGGCGGCAGCGGCAGGGTGGGCTCCGCGGCCGGGGCGATCGCGGCGGCGAAGGATGACGGCGGGACCGGGTTCGCCGGCTGGAAGGCAGAGCGGACCGGGGCGTTCTGGCCGAAGGGGGTGGCCTTGCCGCCCGACAAGGCGGGGTCGAGCAGGCCGCTATAGGACGGCGCCGGCTGATGCGCGGCCCGGCCGGCGGAAACCTTGCGAGAGGTCGCGGCGGGCGTGCCGCCGGTATCGGTTCCGGGCGCGCCCTGCCCCAGCATCCAGAAGCCGGACATCGCGCCGCAGCTCAATGCGATGGCGAGGAAGGCCCCTTTCAGCAGAGGCCGACGGCGGCGACGCGAGCGCACATAGGGCACGCCACCTTCCCGCACATAGGTTGCATAGGTCATCCGCCACACTCTCGATACGCTTACGCCACGCCCGGCGGCCGCAGGCACAGATCCACCGCCCGCGCCCCGACAAAGGGAGGCGCGATGCGCGTCGCGGTGTGACCGAGCATGCCGGGAGAACCCAAACTTCGTTCTGCTTCGATAAGGCGCCTTGTTGGTTAATCGCCGGTGAACCGCATCGATAATTTTTGCGGAAACGGCCTTATCGGAGTTCGGGCCGGCGCGGCCTCCCAAGGCCATGCAAAGACGACGCGATCATGGCCGTCAGGCGGAGGAACCAAGACGATTCTTTCCGGCCCGCCGCGATTGGCCCATCTTTTTCGGGCAAGGCAGGCGGAGCAGCCCATTTCTCCCAACCCAGCCCTCGAATCGGATATGTCGCTAGCATCGCAGCCGCAGGGCTTGTCGCCCGGAGAATCCGAAGCCTTCATGGCGGCTGCGCAGGAGGGCACGACCGACGTGACCGAAACAGCCGCCGAGCCGAAGACGAGCTCCGTCGCAGCGCTGGGCGCCATCGTCGGCGGCGCGCTCATCCTGCAGATCGCCGCCACGATCGTGAACACGGCCGTGCCGCTGAAGATGGCGCTGGAGCAGAAGGCGCCGCTGCTGATCGGCCTCGTCGGCTCGGCCTATTCCGTCGGCTTCCTCGCCGGCTGCTTCGTGATTCCCGCCTTCATCCGCCGGGTCGGGCATATCCGCGCCTTCGCCGTCTTCGCGGCGCTGCAAGCCGTGCTGACGCTGAGCTTCGTCATGACGCCGCTCGACCTCTGGGGCATTTCGCGACTGGGAATGGGCTTTGCCGGTGCCGGTCACGCCATCTGCATCGAAAGCTGGATCAGCGGGCAGGCCAAGGCCGGTCAGCGCGGGCGCATCTTCGGCTTCTACCAGATCCTCAACCGTCTCGTGCTGATCGGCTCTCAGATCGGCGTCGGCTATGTCTCGCTGCAATCGAACGACATCTTCCTGCTCGCCAGCGCCGCCTTCTCGATCGCGCTGATCCCCGTCGGCATGACCAAGGCCAAGGGCCCGGAGTCGGGCGCCGTGATCTCGGTCAGGCTCAACACGATCTGGCAATACGCGCCGGCCTCGGTGATCGGCTGCCTCTATGTCGGGCTGATGGGCGGCGCGCTGACCAATGTGGCGCCGGCCTACGGCATCCTGATCGGCCTCGACCAGGCCTGGGCGATCCTGCTGACCGCCGGCATCCAGATCGGCGCGCTGGTGCTGCAATGGCCGCTCGGGCTGCTGGCGGACCGCGTCGACAGCCGCAAGATCATGCTGAGCGCGACGCTTTCGGTCGTGTTCTGCGCGCTGGCGCTCGGAGCCGTGCTCGGGCTCGCCCTGCCCCATGCCCGCTTCTGGCTCTTCGGGCTGTTCGCGCTGATCGGCGCGGGCTCGATGCCGATCTACACTGTCGCCGTCGCCCATGCCTATTTCAGGCTCGGCCGCGAGCGGGCGCTCGGCCTTTCGGCACAGCTCCTGTTTCTCTGGGCGACGGGCTCCGCGATCGGCCCGCTGGTCTCGACCGCCTTCATGCAGGTGCTCGGGCCGAACGGGCTGCTCGCCTATCTCGGCCTGCTCTCGGCGGCGGCGGCCGCCTACCTAGCTTTCCGCCTGCGGGTGAAGCCGCCGGAGGCGAACCCCTTCCCCGAGCGCAAGCCGACCGCGCCGACCATTCCCGACGTCTCGCCTTCGGGACGGCGCAGCCACGCCGAGGGGAAGTAGGCCAGGATGGTTTCCCTCTCCGTCCTTCTGGGGCGCTGCAATGCAACGCCGATCAAAAAGGCGGGGACAGCGCGCAGAACCCTCTCCTGTAAGGAGAGGGCAGGGTGAGGTGTAGATCGTTGGACGCTTTAGCCGTGACCTGACGGCCGCGACGGTGAGGTTGACACCTCACTGGTCCAGGGGCCGACACCTCACCCCTACCCCTCTCCTTACAGGAGAGGGGTTCCCGCGCCGCCCGTGCTTTCTGAAACCACGGTGATTGAGGGCGAAACCACAAACGTTACTCCGCCACGGCGTGGCGGCTCGGCTTGGCCTTGAGCTTCAGTTCTTCCAGATCCTGACGCTCGCGCGGCGTGTTGCGCATGAGCTGGTCCTTGCCCGGCTGATACTGCACCGGCTGGGCGGTATCGACGCCGTACCAGGCGGCGGCCCGCAGCACGAAGGACGGATCGGCCAGATGCGGCCGCCCGAGCGCGACGAGATCGGCGCGGCCGGCGGCGACGATGGTGTTGACCTGATCGGCCGTGGTGATGTTGCCGACGCACATGGTCGCGACCTCGGCCTCGTTGCGGATGCGGTCCGAGAACGGCGTCTGGAACATGCGGCCATAGACCGGGCGCGATTCCCGAGCAGTCTGGCCGGTCGAGACATCGACGAGGTCGCAGCCCTCAGTGGCGAAGGCCTCGGCGATGGCGACGGAATCGGCCGCCGAAAGGCCGCCCTCGACCCAGTCGGTCGCGGAGATGCGAACCGACATCGGCTTCTCGCGCGGCCAGGCCTCGCGCAGCGCCCGGAAGATCTCCAGCGGATAGCGCAGGCGGTTCTCGACCGAGCCGCCGTATTCGTCCGTGCGCTTGTTGGTCAGCGGCGACAGGAAGCTCGCCAGCAGATAGCCATGGGCGCAGTGCAGCTCCAGCATGTCGAAACCGGCGCGCTCGCCGCGCTCTGCGGCGGCGACGAACTCCGCCTTGACCCGGTCCATGTCGGCGCGGGTCATCTCGCGCGGCACCTGGCTTTCCGGATAATAGGGCAGCGGCGAAGCCGAGACGATCGGCCAGGCGCCTTCCGGCAGAGGCCGGTCCATGCCCTCCCACATCAGTCTGGTCGCGCCCTTGCGGCCGGCATGGCCGAGCTGAAGGCAGATCTTCGCGGCGGAATTCGCGTGAACGAAGCCGACGATCCGCGTCCAGGCGGCTTCCTGCTCGTCGTTCCACAAGCCGGTGCAGCCGGGGGTGATGCGGGCGTCGGGCGCGACGCAGGTCATCTCGGTGAAGATCAGGCCGGGGCCGCCGATGGCGCGCGAGCCGTAATGCATTAGGTGCCAGTCGCCCGGCAGGCCGTCTTCGGCTGAGTACTGGCACATCGGCGAGAGCGTCATGCGGTTTTCGACCCGCATCTCGCGCAGTTTGAAGGGCTGGAAGGCCGGCGGCACGGGCGAGCCGTCCTTGCGCCGCTTCGCCAGATCGCCGAGGCCGTCAGCGACGAGCCTGTCGACGGCCTCGACCATCTCCGGCGCGCGCAGGGCGAGGTTGTCATAGGTGATCGCCTTGGAACGGGTCATCAGGCCGAAGGCGAAGCGCAGGGGCTCGAAATCCCAGAAGCGCTTGAGTTCCTCGAACCAGACCAGTGAGACATCGGCCGCGTGCTGGGTCTTCTCGACCTCCTCGCGGCGCTGCGTCTCGAACAGCTTGAGGCCGGCCGCGACATCGAGCTTCGCCTGCCCCATCGCCTTGTGCAGGGCGATAGCGTCCTCCATCGCGAGCTTGGTGCCCGAGCCGATCGAAAAATGCGCCGTCGCCTTGGCATCGCCGATCAGCACGACGTTCTCGACCACCCAATGGCGGCAGCGGATCATCGGGAAATTGCGCCAGAGCGAGCGGTTGGTGATGAGCCTGTGGCCCTGCAACTCCTCGGCGAAGACGCCTTCGAGGAAGGCGGCTGACTGTGCCTCGTCCAGCTTGCCGAGCCCGGCCTTCTCGAAGGTCTCGGGGTCGGTTTCCAGCACCCAGGTCGAGCGGCCAGTCTCATACTGGTAGCAATGGGCGATGAAGAGCCCGTGCTCCGTCTCCTTGAAGAAGAAGCTGAAGGCGTCGAAGGGGCGGGTCGAGCCCATCCAGGCGAATTTGTTGGGGCGCAGGTCGGTTTCCGGCTGGAAACGCTCGCGCCAGTTCTCGCGCAGGCGGCTGTTGACGCCGTCTGCCGCGACGACGAGGTCGTATTCGCGCTTCAACGTCTCGACTTCGGCGACGTCGTCCCCGAAATGCAGGCCGACGCCGAGCTCGCGCGCCCTCGCCTGCACCAGCATCAGCAGCGAGCGACGCGAGCAGCCGCAGAAGCCGTTGCCCGGCACGCGGTAGCTGTCGCCCTTGAAGTGAATTTCGATGTCGTCCCAATAGGCGAAATTGTCGCGGATCGCGGCGTAGCTCTTCGCATCCGCCGCCTTGAAGGTGTCGAGCGTCTGGTCCGAGAAGACGACACCGAAGCCGAAGGTGTCGTCGGCCTGGTTGCGCTCGAAGACGTCGACCGTGATCTCCGGCCAATCGCGCTTCATCAAGAGCGCGAAATAGAGCCCTGCCGGCCCTCCACCCACTACCGCGATGCGCATCGACGCCTCCATCCGGGGAACCGGCCGATCCGGCCTGGAAATTATTTTAAGCCTAAAATGATTTTGAACTCAAGAGCCATTATCGATCACCGCGCAGCGAATGGCCAAATCGGCAACACAAGCCGATAAGCCACGCATTGCGCTGCACAATCTTCGTTCCGGCAATTCGCAAAAATCAAGAGGCTTGCAAATTGATTGAGACTTAAAATATATTCGAAGGCGGAGGTCGAAGCTCATGACTCTGCAGGGACAGCACGCTCTGGTGACGGGGGGCGGACGAGGCATCGGCCGCGCCATCGCCGCCACACTGACGCAAGCCGGGGCCCGAGTCAGCATTCTCGGACGCGACGAGGCCATCCTGCGGGAGGCCGTTGCCGCCGGTGCCGCCGCCGATTGCGCCACCTGCGACGTGCGGGACGGAGCCTCCGTCGCGGCCGCGCTCGGCCATCTCTCCCGCGAGCACGGCTTCGACATCGCGATCGCCAATGCGGGGGCGGTCGAGACCGGTCCGTTCATGCGCAGCGACAGCGAGCGCTTCCGCCGCATGTTCGACATCAACCTGATCGGCACGGTCAACCTGTTCCATGCCGTTCTGCCCGCCATGCTGGAGCGCCGGCGCGGCCGGCTGATCGCCATCGCCTCGACGGCCGGCCACCGCGGCTATGCCTATGTCAGCGCCTATGCGGCGGCGAAGCATGCCGTGATCGGGCTCACCAAGTCGCTGGCGCTGGAGACGGCGCGCAGCGGCGTCACCGTCAACGCCGTCTGTCCGGGCTATGCCGACACCGACATGGTCGCGGCCGGGCTCGACACCATCGCCACCAAGACCGGCAAGAGCCGCGAGCAGGCGCTCTCGGAGATGGTCAAGGACAATCCGCAAGGCCGGCTGATCGCGCCCGAGGAGGTCGCGGCCGCCGTGCTCTATCTCTGTGGTCCCGGAAGCGACGCGGTCACCGGCCAGTCGCTGATGGTCAATGGCGGGGAGTTCTGAGATGGAAACGCCTTCCTCCACCCTGGTGCTCGACCGCGAGACCAAGGCGAGCGAACGCCCCGCCGACCACAAGGACGAACTGCGCCTGTGGCTGCGGATGCTGACCTGCTCGACCCTGATCGAGACGGAGATCCGCAACCGGCTGCGCGAGGAATTCAGGACCACGCTGCCGCGCTTCGACCTGATGGCACAGCTCGACAAGACCGCTGTCGGCATGACGGTGGGCGAGGTCTCGCAACGGCTGATGGTATCCAACGGCAACGTCACGGCGGTCGTGGCCGGGCTCGTGACCGACGGGCTCGTCGACAAGCGCCCGGCGCCGCAGGATCGCCGCGTGCAGATCCTCACCCTGACGGCGCAGGGCCGCAAGGCCTTCCGCGCCATGGCCGAGCGGCACGAGGACTGGATCGCGGAGCTCTTTGCCGGCCTCGACCAGCCGCAGATCGCGCAGCTCTTCCGGCTGCTCGGAGAGACCAAGGCCTCGCTGCATCGCGCCATCGCCGGTCGGGCGAAGGATGCTGCCGACGAGGCCGCGAAGGGAGAATCCCGATGACCATCGCCAACGCCACCACCCTCCCGCTCGCCGGCTTCGAGCCGCAGCATTTCAGCCTGTCCGTCGCCGGCAAGGTCGCGACCGTGACGCTGAACCGGCCTGACAAAAAGAATCCGCTGACCTTCGCAAGCTACCGCGAACTCACGGATTTCTTCCTCGCAGCCCAGAAGGAGGAAGCGGTCAAGGCGATCGTCGTGACCGGCGCCGGCGGCAATTTCTCCTCGGGCGGCGACGTCTTCGAGATCATCGGCCCGCTGGTCGCGATGGAGACCAAGGATCTGCTGAAGTTCACCCGCATGACCGGCGAGCTGGTCAAGGCGATGCGCGCCGGCCCGCAGCCGATCGTCGCGGCGATCGACGGGGTCTGCGCGGGCGCCGGCGCCATCGTCGCCATGGCCTCTGATCTCCGCATCGGCACGGCCGGCAGCAAGATCGCCTTCCTGTTCAACCGCGTCGGGCTCGCCGGCTGCGACATGGGCGCCTGCGCGATGCTGCCGCGCATCATCGGCCAGGGCCGCGCCGCCGAGCTGCTCTATACCGGCCGCGTGCTCAGGGGGGAGGAGGCCGAGCGCTGGGGCTTCCTCAACCGGCTCTGCGCCCCCGAAGCCGTGCTGCCCGAAGCGCAAGCCCTCGCAGCCGAGCTGGCGGATGGACCGACCTTCGCCAACGCCATGACCAAGCGCATGCTGGAGATGGAATGGGCGATGTCGGTCGAAAGCGCCATCGAAGCGGAAGCCGTGGCGCAGGCGCTGTGCATGCAGACCGAGGATTTCGCCCGCGCCTATCACGCCTTCGCCAACAAGCAGAAGCCGGTCTTCGAGGGCAACTGACATGAATAGCGCTCCCCGCCTCGGCCTCGACATCCTCGGCGACACGCTGGACTGGCCGTTCTTCGAGGAGCGGCATCGCGCCTTCGCTGCCGAGCTTTCCGGCTGGGCCGATTCCCATCTCGCCGCTCTCCCCCATGACGATGTCGATGAGGCCTGCCGGGCGCGTGTGGCGGCTCTGGGCGCGGCGGGCTTCCTGAAGGCCGCCGTGCCGGCCGCCTATGGCGGGCTCAACGACAAGCTGGACGTGCGCACGCTCTGCCTCGCCCGCGAGATCCTGGCCGCGCATGACGGCCTTGCCGATTTCTCCTTCGCCATGCAAGGGCTCGGCACCGGCTCGATCAGCATCGCCGGCTCCGAGGCGATGAAGCGGCGCATCCTGCCCGATGTCGCCACCGGCAAGCGCATCGCCGCCTTCGCCCTGTCCGAGAAGGAGGCGGGCTCCGACGTCGCCGCCATGGCGACGACCGCCACGCCAGACGGTGCATCCCATGTCCGCATCGACGGCGAGAAGAGCTGGATCTCCAATGGCGGCATCGCCGACCATTTCGTCGTCTTCGCCCGCACCGGCGAGGCGCCGGGCGCGCGCGGGCTCTCGGCCTTTCTGGTCGAGGCCGATACGCCCGGCCTGACCATCGCCGAGCGGATCGAGGTGATCGCGCCGCATCCGCTCGCGACCCTGCGCTTCGAGGGCTGCCGGGTGCCGATCGAGAACCGCATCGGCGGACCGGGCGACGGCTTCAAGGTCGCGATGGCGACGCTCGACATCTTCCGCTCGACAGTCGGCGCGGCCGCGCTCGGCTTCGCAAGGCGGGCGCTGCACGAGACGCTGGCCCATGCCAATGGCCGCAAGCTCTTCGGTGGCACGCTCGGCGATCTCCAGCTCTCGCAGGCGGCGATCGCCGACAGCGGCGCGCAAGTCGATGCCGCCGCCCTCCTCGTCTACCGCGCCGCCTGGACCAAAGACCGCGGCGCCGCCCGCGTCACCCGCGAAGCGGCGCTGGCCAAACTTGTCGCGACCGAGAACGCCCAACGCGTGATCGACCGGGCCGTCCAGATCCATGGCGGCCTCGGCGTCACCAAGGGCGTCAAGGTGGAGGAGCTCTACAGGGAGATCAGGGCGCTGCGCATCTACGAGGGCGCCTCGGAAGTCCAGAAGGTCGTGATCGCGCGCGACCTGCTGAAAGCACATGCCGGAAGAGCACATCTTTAGAGACGGATTCACCGCTCAGGTCGATCCAGCCTGAGCGGCTCCGGCTCTTGCAGGGGAACGCAATGACAGCAACCGGATTTGCGAGATCAGGGCATCAAGACAGCTTCGCGCGGGACAATCTGCCGCCGCGCGAAAGCTGGCCCGATCTGAGACTGGAAGAGGCAGGGCTGAGCTACCCGGAACGGCTGAACTGCGTCGCAGAACTGCTCGACCGGCACATCGCGGAGGGGCACGGCGGCCGGACGGCCGTGCTCGCTCCCGATCTGCACTGGAGCTATGCGGACCTTGCCGACAAGGTGAACCGCATCGCCAATGTGCTGACCCGCGATCTCGGCATGGTCAGCGGCAACCGCGTGCTGCTGCGCGCCGGCAACACGCCGATGATGGTCGCCGCCTATCTCGCCGTCATCAAGGCCGGCGGCGTCGCGGTCGCGACAATGCCGATGCTGCGGGCGGGCGAGCTCGCCTATCCGCTGCGCAAGGCGAAGATCGCGCTGGCGCTCTGCGACCACCGCCTGACCGGCGAGCTTGAAGCCGCGAAGGCACAGGTGCCGGAACTCGCGCGCATCGTCGCATTCGGCAATGCCGGCAGCGAGCTCGAAGCGCTGATGGCACAGCCAGGCTACGAGCTTTTCGAAGCCTGCGACACAGCGCGCGACGATGTCTGCCTGATCGCCTTCACCTCCGGCACCACCGGCGAGCCGAAGGGCACGATGCATTTCCATCAGGACATGCTGGCGATCTGCGACTGCTACGGCGCGCGCGTGTTGAAAGCCTCTCCGGAGGACCGCTTCACCGGCTCGCCGCCGCTGGCCTTCACCTTCGGGCTCGGCGGGCTCGTGCTCTTCCCGATGCGGATCGGCGCGGCGATGGTGCTGCCCGAGAAGGCCGGCCCGGCCGACCTCCTCGACGCCATCGAGCGCTACAAGGTCAGCGTCGTCTTCACCGCGCCGACCGCCTATCGCGCCATCCTCGACAAGCTCGACGGGCGCGACATCGCTTCCCTCAGGATCTGCGTTTCGGCCGGCGAGGCCCTGCCCAAGGCGACTTTCGACGCCTGGCAGGCGCGGACGGGCATGCCGCTGCTCGACGGCATCGGCGCGACCGAGATGCTGCACATCTTCATCGGTGCGCCGCGCGAGGCAATCCGGCCGGGCTCGACCGGGATTCCGGTGCCGGGCTACGAAGCCAAGATCGTCGACGCCGAAGGCAGGGAGGTGCCGGACGGCACGCCCGGGCGTCTCGCGGTGCGCGGGCCTACCGGCTGCCGCTATCTCGCCGACCCGCGACAGGCGGTCTATGTCCTCGATGGCTGGAACGTCACCGGCGACACCTATCTGCGCGATGCGGACGGCTATTTCTGGTATCAGGCCCGCTCCGACGACATGATCATCTCGGCCGGCTACAACATCGCCGGCCCGGAGGTCGAAGCCTGCCTGCTGACGCATGAGGCGGTGGCGGAATGCGGCGTCGTCGGCGCGCCCTGCCCCGAGCGTGGCCAGATCGTGAAGGCTTATATCGTGCTGCGTGCCGGCGTCTCCGGCGATGAAGCGCTGGTCAAGGCGTTGCAGGACCATGTGAAGGCCAGTATCGCGCCCTACAAGTATCCGCGCGCCATCGAATTCGTCGACGCCCTGCCGAAGACGGCGACGGGCAAGCTGCAACGCTTCGCTCTGCGCCAGATCGCGCGTGGCGAGACCTGACCTCCAGACCAACCCGAGCCAAACGGCCGAAACCGAGGCAAGCATTCATGTCCGAACTTCCGCAATCGCGCGCCATCCTGCCCGAAGGCTGGCCGCAGCCCCGCGGCTATGCCAACGGCATGGTGGCGGAGGGCCGCGTGCTGGTGACGGGCGGCCTCGTCGGCTGGAACGCCGAGGGTGTCTTCGCGCAAGGCTTCATCGGCCAGCTGCGCCAGGCCTTCCTCAACATCAAGGCGGTGGTCGAGGCCGGCGGCGGGCGGGTCGAGGATATCGTGCGCCTGACCTGGTACGTCACCGACATCGCGACCTATCGCGCCAGCCTCAAGGAAATGGGGCCGGTCTATCGCGAGGTCTTCGGGCGGCATTTTCCGGCGATGGCGGTGGTCGCGGTGACCGCGCTGGTCGAGCTGGAGGCGCTGCTGGAGATCGAGGCGACGGCGGTGGTCGCGCGCTAGCTCGCGCGTCATGCTCGGGCTTGACCCGAGCATCTCATGACATGACGGCTCGGGAGCCTCTTTCTGAAAGAGATTCTCGGGTCGGCGCCCCGTCGCCCGAGAATGACGGCCGGGTAACCTAAATCCCCGCGCCGTCTTGCAACGTCCCGATAGGCGCCTTGCTCCAGAGCCGCATGTGGAGCGCCCGCAGGGCCGGGCGCAGCAGGATATCGCCGAAGGCCAGCGCCAATGAAACCGGCGCATTCCGGGTCAGCGCAAACGCCGCCGCGAACAGCCCCATTGTGCTCAGCACCCGCCAGCTCACGGCCGCGAGCCAGGCTCGACGATCGGGCGTGCCCCGCCGGCCGACGACCCGGATAACGTTGCGCCGCAAACGGGTGAGCGCGCCGCCCTCGACCACCACCTGCCCGGCGGATTCCTCGCCCGGCTCGACAAAGCCGAACGCGACCGTCTCGTTACTGATGCGATCGATCAGGATGAAGCCACCGAGCTCGTGGCTCTGCGCATAGGGCAGCGAGACCAGCGGCCGGTCGAGCCGGAGCGTCACGAGGCCGATGCCGTTCATGCGCAGGCTCTGCGCCGGGAGCGGCTTGAACCCCTCGATATCGATGCTGTGGTGCAGGGTCTCGACCGTCGCGCCGGCGCTCTGCGTCGCAAGCTTGACCAGGAACTGACCGCCCTCGAGCATGGCGCGCTCGCCCGTCCAGAGCAGGCGCGCCCGGAGCCCGCGGCTGACAGGCAATGCGGCGCCCGCGGCGACGATGACATCTCCGCGCGAGATGTCGATGTCGTCCTCCAGCGTCAGCGTCGCCGCCTGACCGGCAGCAATCTGCGCACCGTCGCCGGACGCGCCGATGATCCGGGCGATCCGGCTCCTGCGGCCGGATGGCAGCGCCAACACCGGGTCGCCGACGCGCGCCCGGCCGCTGACCGGCGTACCGGCATAGCCGCGAAAGTCGAGGTCGGGCCGGTTGACCCATTGCACCGGCAGGACGAAGCCGTTCTCGCGCGGGGCCGGAGCGTCAAGCGCCACGCTTTCGAGCAAGGGCAGCAGCGCCGGCCCGTCATACCAGGACATGGCGGCAGACCGGGCCATGACGTTGTCGCCGTCGCGTGCCGAGACCGGGACGAAGCGGACCGAGGCGAAACCGAGATCCTTCACCGCCGCGCGATAATCGGCCGCGATCTGCTCGAAGACCGCCTCGTCATAGTCGACGAGGTCCATCTTGTTGATCGCGACCACGACATGGCGGACGCCGACCAGCGAGACGATGAAGGAATGGCGCCGGGTTTGCGGCAGCAGGCCCTTGCGCGCATCGACGAGGATGATGGCGAGATCCGCGGTGGAGGCCCCGGTCGCCATGTTGCGGGTATACTGCTCGTGGCCGGGCGTGTCGGCGACGATGAAGCTGCGCTTCTCCGTGGCGAAATAGCGATAGGCGACATCGATGGTGATGCCCTGCTCGCGTTCCGCCGAAAGGCCGTCGACCAGCAGCGCGAAATCGAGCAGCGCACCTTGCGTCCCGAATCTGCGGGAATCGTTGTCCAGCGCGGAAAGCTGATCCTCGAAGACGGCGCCGGCCTCGTAGAGCATCCGGCCGATCAGCGTCGACTTGCCGTCGTCGACCGAGCCGCAGGTGATGAAGCGCAGCAGCGAATGCTGGCCGGTTTCGCTGACGCGGGGCGTATCATTCGCCGGAAACGGGGTCTGCGCCGGTTTCGGCGCCTTTTTCGTCTTCGTCAGATTCTTGGCGAGCGCGAAGCCCATCAGAAATAGCCTTCCTGCTTCTTCTGCTCCATCGAGCCGGAGCCGTCATGGTCGATGACGCGGCCCTGCCGCTCCGAGGATCGGGACGCGCGCATCTCGGCGATGATGTCGGTGAGACTCGCCGCTTCGCTCTCCACCGCCCCGGTCAGCGGGTAGCAACCCAGCGTGCGGAAGCGAACCATGCGGGTTTCGATCACCTCGCCGGGGCGCAGTTCCATGCGCTCGTCGTCGCGCATGATCCAGGCGCCGTCGCGCTGCACCACGGGGCGGGGCGCGGCGAAATAGAGCGGCACGACGGGGATGTTCTCCAGCGCGATGTAGTCCCAGACATCGCGCTCGGTCCAGTTCGAGAGCGGAAAGACCCGGAAGCTCTCGCCGCGATGCTTGCGGGTGTTGAAGAGCTGCCAGGGCTCCGGCCGCTGGTTCTTCGGGTCCCAGCGATGCTCCTCCGAGCGCAGTGAGAAGACCCGTTCCTTGGCCCGGCTCTTCTCCTCGTCGCGGCGCGCGCCACCGAAAGCGGCGTCGAACTTGTGGAGGTCGAGCGCCTGCTTCAACCCTTGCGTCTTCATCACGTCGGTATGGATGCGCGAGCCCGAGGCGAACGGGCTGATGCCGGCCTCGACGCCCTCGCGGTTTATATGGACGATCAGGTCGAGCCCGAGGCGCTTCGCCGTCTCGTCGCGGAAGGCGATCATGTCGCGGAACTTCCAGGTCGTGTCGACATGGAGCAGCGGGAAAGGCGGCCGGGCCGGGTAGAACGCCTTCATGGCGAGATGCAGCAGGACGGCGGAGTCCTTGCCGATCGAATAGAGCAGCACCGGCTTGTCGCAGGTCGCCACCACCTCGCGGATGATGAAGATGGCTTCGGCCTCGAGCTTCTGGAGATGGCTGAGCTGGATCATGCGGTCACCTGTGCCGGCGCGGGCTTGGCGCGCGCCAGTGTTCCGTCCGGCCCGACATGGAGGCCGCATTCCTTGGCGGCATCGTCCTCCCACCACCAGCGCCCAGCCCGCTCGGGCTCGCCGGGGCGAATGGCGCGGGTGCAGGGCTGGCAGCCGATCGAGACAAAGCCGCGTGCATGGAGCGGGTTGAGCGGCACGGCATTCTCTTCGGCGAAAGCCAGCGCGCGCTCACGCGTCCAGTCGATCAGCGGACTGGCCTTGACGAGACCGCGCGCGGCATCGGCCTCCGCGAGGGGAACAGCGCCGCGCGCGGCCGACTGGTCGGCCCGCAGGCCGGTCAGCCAGATATCGGCACCGGCGAGCGCCCGGCCGAGCGGCTCGACCTTGCGGATGCCGCAGCAGGATTTGCGGGCGTCGCGCGAGGCGTAAAAGCCATTGATGCCGTTCTGGCGGACATAGAGCTCGACCGCCTCGTGGCGCGGGTAATAGGGGCGGATCAGGATACCGTAACGCGCCTCCGTCTCCTGCCAGAGTGCATAGACCTCCGGAAAGAGCCGGCCCGTGTCGAGCGTGGCGAAGGTCACCGGCAGTTTCGCCGTCGCGATGAAGTGGGTCAGCACCTGGTCTTCGAGGCCGAAGGAGGTGGTGAAGACTACCGGACCTTGCGCGCTCGCCACGATGCCGGCGAGACGTTCGACAACTCCCGCCTCGGCGAACGCCCCATTGAGCGCAGCCGCACGCTGCGCTAGACGCACCTCTGCCGGCACGGTCGTCACGGGTTCTTCCGAGCCGAGGCTGCTCGCCATGGTCCTGGCCACCTGTTCGGTAAATCGAACGAACCACTTATACCCATGGCGGCTAAGGTTCAATTTACAGCAGGTAGCGTGTTTTTTCTTATTTCACTTCTATTGGAGAAGTTTGTTTTGGCGGACGCTTCCGACGCCGCCGGGAGCGGTGCTCCGGAATGGATCCCGGATCTCCCTGCGGTCGCCCGGGATGACCCGCGCGGAAGTGGAAAGACAGAACAAGGCACTACCCTTCAATGGAAATCCCGCGACTTCGGCAGGATTCGCACATTGCGTGGATGGCGGTGGCGCGGCAGCGGCGGGTTCTTCAGCTCGTCGACCGGCATGGGGACTTCAGCGCGATGCGTGTCCGAGAGCGAGAGCAGATCGATCGAGCGATCGACGATGCGCTGGGCCATGAGATGGACGACGCCCTCGACGCTCTTCTGCACCCGGCCCTCGACCAGCATGAGCCGTGCGCCCATGACCTCGCGGCGGAAGCGCTCGAACAAGCGCGCCCAGATCACGACATTGGTGATGCCGGTCTCGTCCTCCAGCGTGACGAAGATGGCGTTGCCCTTGCCCGGCCGCTGGCGCACCAGCACGATCCCGGCCGTGCGGACGAAGGCCGCATCGGGCTTCGCCTCGGTCTCGGCGCAGCTCAGGATGCCCTCACGGCGGAAGCGCGGGCGCAAGAGCTGCATCGGATGCCCCTTCAGCGAGAGCCGCACCGTCTGATAGTCGGCGACGATATGCTCGGCCAGCGGCATGGTGGGCAGCGCCATGCTCCGTTCCGAACCCAGCTCGCGCGCCTTCGCCGCCTGGAACAACGGCAGAGCGGAATCGTCCGGCAAACGCCGCACGGCCCAGAGCGCCTCGCGGCGATCAAACCCGAGCGAGCGGAAGGCATCGGCATCGGCGAGCAGGCGCATGGCGCGCGCAGGGAGATTGGCGCGGCGCATCAGTTCCTCGACGTCGCGATAGGGGCCGCCTGCTTCCCGTTCCCGGGCGATGGCCTTGCCCCAATCCTCCCTGAAGCCATCGATCTGGCGGAAGCCGAGGCGGAGTGCGAAGGGGTGTTTCTTCACTCGTTCACATGTCGCGGCTTTTGATCCATGCGCCACATTTCGAACGGACACGCTGGAAGAACCCCTCTCCTGTAAGGAGAGGGGTAGGGGTGAGGTGTAGGCCCCTGGACCAGCGAAGTGCCGCCTTTCGGCTGCGCTGCGGTGAGGTCTCACCACATCGTCCAAGGGCCTACCCCTCACCCTGCCCTCTCCCTCCGGGAGAGGGTTCCCCGCGCTTTTCTTGGCAGGGTCATCATTACCGTCCCCGACCGTCTCCAGCCCGTTATCCCAAGCACTCAGATTCACATCGGCCGGTCTCGGTTCGACCCCACCATTCTCTTCCGCCTCCCGCACGATTTGGGCCGGAGCGTAGAAACCCATCGGCTGGGAATTCAGCAACGCACAGGCGAAAGCGGCCGGATGATGCTTCTTCAGATAGGAGGAGATGTAGACCAGCTTGGCAAAGGAAGCCGCGTGGCTCTCCGGGAAGCCGTAGCTGCCGAAGCCCCTGATCTGGTCGAAGCAGCGCTGGGCAAAATCGCGCTCATAGCCGCGCGCGACCATGCGCTCGACCATCATGTCCTGAAAATGATGGATGGTGCCGGCATTGCGGAAGGTCGCCATCGCCTTGCGCAGGCCGTTGGCTTCGATATCGGAGAATTTGGCGGCCACCATGGCGAGCTTCATGGCCTGCTCCTGAAAGAGCGGTACGCCCTTGGTCTTGTTCAGGACTTCGAACAGCTCGTCCTTATCGCCCTTGCCGGGTGCGGGAGACGGATAGGTTACCTCCTCGATCCCCGCCCGCCGCTTCAGATAGGGATGGACCATGTTGCCCTGGATCGGGCCGGGGCGGACGATCGCAACCTGAATAACGAGATCGTAGAATTCGCGCGGCCTGAGCCGCGGCAGCATGTTCATCTGCGCGCGGCTCTCGACCTGAAAGACGCCGAGCGACTTGCCCTCGCAGAGCATGTCGTAGGTCGCTGCGTCGCCATCCGTGAAATCGGCGAGCTGGTAAGGTTTTCCGCCATTGGCGGCGATCAGATCGAACGCCTTGCGAATGCAGGTCAGCATGCCCAGCGCGAGCACATCGACCTTCATCAGCTGAAGTTCGTCGATATCGTCGCGGTCCCATTCGATGAAGGTGCGGTCCTCCATCGCGGCGTTGCCGATCGGCACCGTCTCGTCGAGGCGCCCGCGCGACAGCACGAAGCCGCCGACATGCTGCGAGAGATGGCGCGGATAGCCCAATAGCCGGGTGGCGAAATCGACGGCGCGGCGGATCGTCGGATTGGTCGGATCGAGCCCGGCCTGGCGAACGCGGGCATCGCCGATCTCGCTGCCCCAGCTTCCCCAATTCGTATCGGCGATGCGGGCGGTAACGTCCTCGGTCAGGCCCAGCACCTTGCCGGCCTCGCGAATGGCGCTGCGCGGCCGGTAATGGATCACGGTGGCGGCGATACCGGCTCGTTCGCGGCCATATCGCCAATAAATCCACTGGATCACCTCCTCGCGCCGCTCATGCTCGAAATCAACGTCGATATCGGGCGGCTCCTTACGCTCGGTGGAAATGAAGCGCTCGAACAGCACGTCGTTATCGGCCGGATCGACCGCGGTGATGCCGAGCACATAGCAGACGGCGGAATTGGCGGCCGAGCCGCGGCCCTGGCAGAGGATGCCCTTGCTCTCGGCGAATTCGACGATCTGCCGGATTGTCAGGAAATAGCGGGCGTATTCGAGCTTCCCGATCAGATCGAGCTCCTTCGCCAGCAGCTTCTCGACCTTCTCTGGAACGCCATCCGGATAGCGGATCAGGCAGCAGCGGCGGACCAGCTCAACCAGCCAATCTTGATCCTTCCAGCCGGGCGGGATCGGCTCGTCGGGATATTCGTATTTCAGCTGGCCGAGATCGAATTCGATGCGAGAGAAGAGGGCTTGCGTCTCGGCGATGGCCTCGGGCGCATCGCGGAAGAGGCGGACCATCTCCTGCGGCAGCTTGAGGTGGCGCTCGGCATTGGATTCAAGCAGGCGCCCGGCCCGCTCGATGGTGGTGCCCTCGCGGATGCAGGTCAGCACGTCCTGCAGGTCGCGCTGCGCGATGGAATCGTAGAGCGTGTCATTGGTCGCGATCAGCGGCGTGCGGGTCGCGGCAGCGATGGCCTTGAGCCGCGCGAGACGGCGGCGGTCATCGCCGCGACGGTGCATGCTGGCGGCGAGCCAGACCGCGCCGGGCGCGGCATCGTCGAGCCGGGCGAGGGTTTCGGAGAGTCCGTCGAGACTGCGGCCCGGCATCAGGATCAGCAGCAGGTCGCGGGCATCGTTGAGCAGATCGTCGAGGACGAGGTGGCATTCGCCCTTCTTCACGCCGTCCTTCAGGTTGCCGTGGCTAAGCAGGCGGCAAAGCCGGCCCCAGCCGGCGCGATTGGCCGGGTAGACGACGATGTCGGGCGTCCCGTCGGCGAAGACGAGGCGAGTGCCGGTCGCGAGCTTGAAGCGCTCCGCCTTCGCCTTCATCTGCGCGGGCGTGAAAGGCAAGGCGGCGAATTCAGGGTTCTCGACCCAGTAATATTCGCCGGGGCTGCCGCCTTCCCGGACCTTGTCGGGCGACGGCAAACCATCCTCCCGCAGATGCTTCAGCGCCGCCCAGGCGCGCACCACGCCGGCCACCGTATTGCGGTCGGCGATGCCGATGCCGGCATATCCGAGCAGCAGGGCCGTCAGCACCATATGCGGCCCAGGCGAAGCGCCGCGCAGGAAGGAAAAATGCGAAGCCGCAACGGGTTCGGCAAAGGGGTTCGCAATCCGATTCATGCGAAGAGCCCGTGTAGGAACCAGCGCGGCGGAGCGCTATCGGCTTCGTAGAAACCGGCCCGATAGAGCCAGAAGCGGCGCCCTTGCGCATCCTCGACCCGGTAATAGTCGCGCATTGGCTCGTCGCTGCCGTCGCGCCACCATTCAGGTGCGATGCGCTCGGGGCCTTCGGCGCGAGCGACGTCATGGGTGAGGCGGCGCCAGCGGAAGCGGATCGGCGGTCCATCAGGCACTTCCGCGATGGCCTCGACCGGCTGCGGCGGCTCGAAGAGCTGGAGCGGGCGGGCTGGCGGTTCCTGCGGCTCGGGTGCAGACCATGCCACCTCCGGCAGCGGCGCGGCGGCCGAGAGCGCCTTGGCGGCGCGGACGGGGTGATGCGTGTCCTGCGCTGCGAAGCGCAGTACCCGGTCGCGGCCGAAGCGGGTGACGAGCCGATCGACCAGATCCGCCACCGCCTCCTGCTCGACCGCGCGGCCGTCGAGGCTGTGCTGGGGCGTGTCGAGCGGCTCGCAAAGCGGTACGGCGAGCTTGATCGCGTCGAAGCCGAAGCCGGGATCGAGCGGATCGGCCAGGGTCTCGATGCGCTCGCGATAGAGCCGGAGTAGCGCCGCAGAGTCGCGCGAGGGCCTGCCAGTCTCGATGGCGAGGCGCCGCACGGCACCGTCACTGCGGAAGAAGCCGATCTCGAAGACGCGCCCGCCTTGCCCGCGCGCCTCCAGCACGCGGGCCGCCTCCCCGATCAGCCGGACGACCACCGCCTCGAGGCTCACTGTGTCGGCGAATGGTTCGGCGAAATGGCGCTCGACCACGCAGTCCGGCGGCGGGCGCAGCGGCGTGATGCGCCGGTCCTCCTGGCCGAGGATGCGCCGGAGCTTGACCGCCAGCGCCTCCCCGAAACGCGCCGAAAGCGTCTCCGAGGGGCGCTCCGCGAGATGATCGAGCGTCTTGAGGCCGGCGCGGGAGAGCGCGATCACGGTCTCGGCATCGGTGTCCAGCGCGGCGACCGGCAGCGGACGCAACAGCGCTTCCTCCTGCCCCGGTGGGATGATGCCGCCGCGGCCATGACGGGCGCAGGCGCGGGCGGCGTCAGGCGTGCCGGCGATGGCGGCTCTCAGGCGCCTCAGGCCGATGCGCTGCATGGAGCGCCCAGCCAGCATCCCAAGCCCCGCCTCGCCGCCGAAAAGATGGGCACAGCCGGTGATGTCGAGCATCAGGCCATGGGGCTCGTCGAGCGCGACCAGTGGGGTGAAACGGTCGCAGAACCCGGCGAGCGCTTCGAGGAATTCGCGATCTGCCTGCGGCTCGGCCTCCTGCGCGACGAGATCGGGAATGCGGGCGCGGGCATCGGCCAGCGTCATCCCGCGCGTCAGGCCGAGATCGACGGCGCGCTGGTCGCAATCGACGAGGCGCAGCGCATTGCCCTGCATCTCGATCAGCCCATGCGGCCTCTCAGCCGGCGCGCCGGAGGCCGGAATCACGCCCGTCCGCCGCAACCTGTCCGTCGCCAGGAAGGGGAACCAGAGGGCGAGATAGCGGCGCGGCATGGTCTGTATGGGAAGCCAGTCTGTCGGATCGGTCAAAAAGGCTGCGTTCCGCGAAAGATCGTCGGTCACGGTCCCACTCCACACGCCACTCACGCTCCGCCGCACCGCCGCGTTGGCGCAGCAATCTCAGGGAAAAGGCCGGGGCGCCCGGGGCATTCGCCTCCAACGCCCGCGAGGCGAGCGCCCGGACCTGCCAGCGCGTGCGGGCCGCGCTCGGCGCCTGCGCCGCCGCGACGCGCAGCAGCAGGACCGGCACGCCCGAGCCTTCCGCCGCCAGGGCGAGACGACGGCTCGCCGTCAGATCGAAGGAGCGCGCCTCGCCCCAGGGCTCGATCAGCACGGCGCCCAGCGCCGGGCAGCGCGCCGCCTCGGCGCCGGCCCGCAGCACGCCCTCGCCGTCGCGCGCCCGCACCAGCAGGAGGCGAGACGGGTCGAGGCCGAGCTCGTTCAGGCCCGGCGCATGCAGCCGCCCGGCCTCGGCATCGACGAAATCTTGCCGTGCCCAGAGGATCGGCCGTTCGGCGGCCTTTTCCTCCGCCTGCCCTGCCCGCAGGGCGAGCCCCAGCGCAAAGCCGGTCGCGGCGGAAAGATCGGCAACCTCGGCGGCATAGATCTCATGTAGCGCCGCGCGTGCCAGGCCGCCATTCAGCGTCTCGTCCAGTGAGGCCACTCCCAAGCCGATCCGCCGGCCCAAGGCCGGGCTGCTCCGCAAGGCCATCTCGGCGTGGCTGCGGAGCAGATCGGATAGGGTCGGGGCGGCGGCTGCGGTCATGGCAATGCAATTTTTGTTCTCTATTTGTTCTTTATAGAGCGGTCTTCGGCGGAAGGCGAGTCGAGTCTTGCCCGATCCGTTTGCCGGGCCAGGCCCGCAGCCTGCCACGGAAGGGCGACCGCGGCTCCAGAAACGTCATCCGCGGCAACCGTCCACAAGACCAAGATCATGCTGAGTTTTGACGGAACCCTTTCGTCATTCCAGGCTTCGCGTCAGCGAAGATCCGGCCCCCGGAACCGACGCCTTCCCAGAAAAGCGCGCCCCTGGCGCCTGCCCGGCAAAGCGCATCGGTTCCGGGCTCGCGCCTCGGGCGCGCCCCGGAATGACGGCGCGCTTCCGTGTGAAACCAGCGGGCGCTAGGCTTTTGTTTTACCCCATTTTCCTCTCGCGAAACGGTATCCACTTCGCTCGAAAATGCTCTAGCTTCGCGAGCATGTGGGGGATTCTCCAAGCCTATTGGCCGCATATCCTCGCCGTCATCTCGATCGTGACGGCGACGATCACCAGCGCCCATGCGGTGATGACGAAGGACGAGGTGCGCGCCGCGATCGGCTGGGTCGGCGTCATCATCCTGTCGCCGATCATCGGGCCGCTGCTCTACGCCATCGCCGGCGTGAACCGCATCCGCCGCGCCTCGCTGCTCGCGCAGCGCGCCGGCCATGGCAAGGCGGGAACGCGGATCCACGCCAGCAACAAGGCGGTCGGCGCGCGGTTCGGGCAGCGCTTCGCGGCCCTCAAGACGCTGGGCGACCGCGTCGTCCACCACCCCCTGACCACCGGAAACCGCATCGAGACGCTGCGGACCGGGGACGAGGCCTATGGCGCCATGCTCGTCGCCATCGCGGCGGCGGAGCGCAGCATCATTCTCGAAAGCTACATCTTCGATCGCGACCCGATCGGACTGCGCATCGCCGACGCGCTGATCGCCGCTCATCGCCGCGGCGTTGCGGTGCGGGTGCTGATCGATGCGGTCGGCGCCCGCTATTCGGTGCCCAGCATCGCCGGCCATCTGCGCGAGGGCGGCGTCGCCGTCGACGTGTTCAACGGCAACATCATCATGGGCCTGAGGCTGCCCTACGCCAATCTGCGGACGCACCGGAAGATCATCGTCGTCGACGGAACGGTCGCCTTCATGGGCGGCATGAACATCCGCCAGGGCTTCACCCGCGAGTTCGCCGGCGAAAGCTTCGCCCACGATACGCATTTCCGCCTGACCGGCCCCGTCATCGCCGATCTCTTCACGGTCGCGGCCGAAGACTGGCGCTTCGCCTCGGGGGAGGCGCTCACGGGCCCGGCCTGGGAGATTCCTCCCTCGACCTCCGGCGAGTTTCCGGCTCTGGTGCGCGCCGTTCCCTCGGGGCCGGACAGCTATCTGGAGACCAATCACAAGCTCTTGATGGGTGCGCTCTCCGTCGCGCGGCGCTCGGTCAGGATCATGTCGCCCTATTTCCTGCCGGACCAGGAACTGATCAGCGCCATCGTCACGGCCGGACGGCGCGGCGTGGACATCGACATCGTCGTGCCCTCCGTCAACAATCTGGTGCTGGTCGACCGGGCGATGACCGCGCAATTCGACCAGCTTCTGAAGAATTATTGCCGCATCTGGCGCTCGACCGGGCCGTTCGACCACTCCAAGCTCTTCGTCGTCGACGGTTGCTGGGCCTATGTCGGCTCCTCCAATCTCGATCCGCGCTCGCTGCGCCTCAACTTCGAGATCGACATCGAGGTGCTCGACCATGAATTCGCCGGCGGAATCGCGGCGCGCGTCGAGGCGGTGATGGCGCAGGCGACGCCGGTCACGCTTGCCGGCCTGCGCGCACGGCCCTATGTCATGCGTCTGATGGACAGGCTGATCTGGCTCGGCTCGCCCTATCTTTAGAACCGGCCCGGTCACATCTCTGACGCCATGGATCTCCAAGCTCCGGCCCGCTCGAGTCGAGCGCGTCCGAGGCTGCAACCGGCAGAGCGATGCAGAAGAAGAGTCCGAGTCTGCGCAGCAGCATCATCGCCTCGCTCCGCCAGCGGAAGAGCCGCAACGAAGCGGCCGGGCATGGGCTGGGCGAACGGCCGACCGGCACGCTGATCGCCTCCTATAACGTTCACAAATGCGTCGGCGTCGACGGCCGTTTCGACCCCAGCCGCATCGCGCAGGTGATCCGCGAAATCGCTCCCGACGTCATCGCCCTGCAGGAAGCCGACAAGCGCTTCGGCGCCCGCCACGGCCTGCTCGACCTCGCCAGGCTGAAGGACGAAACGGGCCTCGTTCCGGTTCCCGTCGCCAGCGCCAACGCGGCCGCCCATGGCTGGCACGGCAATGTCGTGCTGTTTCGCCAGGGGCTGGTGCGCGATGTCCATCAGGTCTCGCTGCCCGGGCTCGAGCCTCGCGGCGCACTGGTCGTCGATCTCGATCTGGAAGGCGGCGCGGAACTGCGCATCGTCGCCGCGCATCTCGGCCTGCTGCGCCGCTCCCGCTCGCAGCAGACGCGCATGCTGCTCGACGTGATGCGAAACCGGGACGAGCGCCCCACCCTCCTGCTCGGCGACCTCAACGAATGGCGGCTCGGCCACCGTTCGGCCCTGAAGGAGCTCGGCCCGGCCTTCGGCGCACTGCCGATGCCCGTGCCCAGCTTTCCATCCGGCCTGCCTCTGCTGGCACTCGACCGGATCATCGCCAATCGCCCCGAAATGCTGTCCGAGGTCACCGTCCACGATACGCCGCTGGCGCGCGTCGCCTCCGACCACCTCCCGATCAAGGCTTTTCTCGCCCCGAGCCTCGCAGAGCTCTCCCTGCCCGCCGACACGGCAGACGATCACGCCAACGGCAAGGCCGCCGACGTCATCGGTTTTCGCAATGGCGCAACGCAGATCGGCTCCGAAGAATTGTCCCTACCGCTCTCGGCGCTCCCGGACGGGAGCGAGCGCAGCAACCGCGAGCTCGTCAGGAGAGCTGGCGCGCGCCTGAAACGGGCCGTGCAACGGACGCTGCGGCGGCCGGACGCTCCGCCTCGCTGAGGCCTCCGCTTTCCCGCGGCCCAGCGTCATGGCGTCCATGCGCTGCGACGCTGGCACGCCATGGCGGCGCGGGGACCTACATCCAGGGACCTGCATCTAAAGATTTGCTCAGCCCCCAAGGCTTCTTTATCCCTCTTGTCGACAAGAGGTGTACGCATGAAGACGAGCAAACCGACCATCGACGCAGCGCCCGAGCGCAAGCGCGGTTCCGGCGTCAAGGTCGTCTACGACCTGCTGCGGGACGAAATCCTCGATCTGGTCCTGCCGCCGGGCAGCCCGATCGACGAAGTCCAGCTCGCCGAACGCTTCGGGATGTCGCGCACGCCCATCCGCGAGGCGCTGGTGCGCCTGGCCGGCGAAGGGCTCATCGTCACCCTGCCCAATCGGTCGACGATGGTCTCGAATCTGGACTTCCTGAACCTGTCGCCCTTCTTCGATGCGCTCCTGCTGATGTACCGGGTGACCACGGTCCTGGCCGCGCAGAATCATCGATCGGACGATCTCGATACGATCCGGGCCCGCCAGACGGAGTTCGCCGCCGCGGTGCGGGCGCAGGACGCGCTCGCGATGATCGCGACCAATGCAGCCTTTCACTCGGCCATCGCGGAAGCTGGGCGCAATCCGTACTTCAACAGCCTTTTCAGCCGCCTGCTCGACGAGGGGCGGCGCTTCCTGCGCCTCTACTACCAGTCATATGACGACCGCCTGCCGCAGCAGTTCGTCGACGAGCACGAGGCCATGATCGCCGCGATCGCCGGGCGGGACTTGGCGACGGCGGAGCGCCTGGGCCGCGCACATGCGGAGCAGATCGTCGAGCAAATCCAGAAGCTTACGATCGGAGACGATCGCCTTGAGATCGCGCTTTGAAATCCCTGTCGATTTCTTGTCGACAAATAATATGCAATGTGCCATAAGGGCGCTCAGGGGAACTGGCCGGCAGGCGGCATCGCGTTCTCCCTCAACCCGCGAAGCGAGCAGGAGAGTGTGATGAAAGCGAAGATTTTCTCCGGCGTGATCCCCGCCCTGATGACTCCCTGCAAGGCGGACCGGACCCCGGATTTCGATGCGCTCGTGCGCAAGGGCAAGGAGATGATCGCCGCCGGCATGTCGGCCGTGGTCTATTGCGGCTCGATGGGCGACTGGCCCCTGCTGACCGACGCCCAGCGCATGGAAGGCGTCGAGCGGCTGGTGAAGGCCGGCATTCCGCTCATCGTCGGCACCGGCGCGATCAACACGGCCTCCGCCGTCGCCCTCTCGGCCCATGCGCAGAAGGTCGGCGCCCAGGGACTGATGGTGATCCCGCGCGTCCTGTCGCGTGGCACGGTCATCCTCGCCCAGAAGGAGCACTTCAAGGCGATTCTTGCGGCTGCGCCCGATCTGCCGGCCGTGATCTACAACAGCCCCTATTACGGCTTCGCCACCCGGGCCGACCTGTTCTTCGCCCTGCGGGCCGAACATCCGAACCTCGTCGGCTTCAAGGAGTTCGGCGGTGCGGATGACATGCGCTACGCCGCCGAGAACATCACCAGCCGCGACGACGAGGTCTCGCTGATGATCGGCGTCGACACCACCGTGGTCCATGGCTTCGTCAACTGCGGCGCCACCGGCGCGATCACCGGCATCGGCAACGTCCTGCCGAAGGAGGTGATCCACCTGTGCAAGCTCTCGGAAGCCGCGGCCGCAGGCGACATCGATGCCCGCCAGCGCGCCCAGGAGCTGGAGCAGGCGCTCGCCGTGCTCTCCTCCTTCGACGAAGGCCCGGACCTCGTCCTCTACTTCAAGTACCTGCTGGTGCTGAAGGGTGAGACGGAATACACCCTGCACTTCAACGAGACCGACAAGCTGACCGAAAGCCAGCGCGGCTACGCCGAGGCGCAGTTCAAGCTGTTCAACAGCTGGTATGCCGCCTGGACGAAGCAGCCCGGCGCCGTCCAGAAATACGCCGCCTGAAAGCTCACACGCCGGATCGGGCGTGCCGCGGGTGCCATCTTCGCCTCCGCCGCGCGCCCGTCACGCCGTTGAAGGAACGGATCCATGGCCAGCTACACCTTCTCCTGCATCGACGGCCACACCTGCGGCAATCCCGTCCGCCTCGTTTCGGGCGGCGGGCCGCGGCTGGACGGCGCCAACATGCTGGAGAAGCGCGCGCATTTCCTGCGTGAGTTCGACTGGATCCGCACCGGCCTGATGTTCGAGCCGCGTGGACACGACATGATGTCCGGCTCGATCCTCTATCCGCCGACCCGGCCGGATTGCGATGTCGCGGTGCTGTTCATCGAAACCTCGGGCTGCCTGCCGATGTGCGGCCACGGCACCATCGGCACGATCACCATGGGCATCGAGAACGGGCTGATCACGCCGCGCGAACCCGGCAGGCTCTCGATCGATGCACCCGCCGGAAAGGTCGACATCACCTACCGCCAGGAGGGCCGCTTCGTCGAAGAGGTGCGCCTGACCAACGTCCCCGGTTTCCTCTACGCGGAAGGGCTGACGGCCGAGGTCGAGGGCCTGGGCGAGATCGTGGTCGATGTCGCCTATGGCGGCAATTTCTATGCGATCGTCGAGCCGCAGAAGAACTTCCGCGACATGGCGGACCATACCGCCGGAGAGCTCGTCGGCTGGTCGCCGAAGCTGCGCGCCGCGCTCAACGCGAAATACGAGTTCATCCACCCCGAGCACCCGGAGATCCGGGGCCTGAGCCACATCCAATGGACCGGCAAGGCCACCAAGCCGGAAGCCCATGCCCGAAACGCCGTGTTCTATGGCGAGAAGGCGATCGACCGCTCGCCCTGCGGCACCGGCACCTCGGCGCGGATGGCTCAGCTCGCCGCCAAGGGCAAGCTCAAGGTCGGGGACGAGTTCGTCCACGAATCGATCATCGGCTCCCTGTTCAAGGGCCGCGTCGAGGCCGCGACTACCGTCGCCAATCGCGAAGCGATCATCCCCTCCATCGCCGGATGGGCGCGGATGACGGGCATCAACACGATCTTCATCGACGATCGCGACCCCTTCGCGCACGGCTTCGTGGTGACCTGAAGCCGGCGGCCGGCGCTTCCGAACTCGCGATGCCCTTGCCGTCATTGCGAGGAGCGCGGGCGACGAAGCAATGCAGGGGGCATCGAGCACTGTCGCCCCCTGGATTGCTTCGCTGACGCTCGCAATGACGCAGGTGCTCTATCGAGGACCGTGGGCATCATCCCGAACGGATCCGGGGATGGCCCCGAGGTCGAGAATCGTGGCGGTGCCTACCGCTTCATCTCGATCTCGATGAAACTCAGGCGGGTCGTGCCGGCGTTCTTGACGTCGTGCTTCACGCCCTTGGGCCGGATGTAGCTCTGCCCGGCCTTGACCTCCGCCTGCGTCACGACGCCGTCGACCTCATAGGCCATGACCGCGTCGGTCATGATGACCACGGCGTAGTCCATGCCGTGCTCATGCCAGCCCGTCGTGGCGCCGGGCTCGAAATCCCACCGCGTGATCTTCGCGCGTTCGTCTTCGGTCAACACCGTAGCGACGGCAGGCACAGTACATTCGAATGGCATCGTCTCTCACTTCCGCGCGCCGGGGCTCCGTGGAGCTTGCGCCGGCCAGCGGCCCCTTTCGTCAGCAGGCCAGATCGATCCGGCCGAGGCCGAACCGGCCGGACGCCAAGCGAGAGCGATGACACAAGCGGCTGAAGCGCCGCCTCCTGCTCATCTGCCTCGTCGGCTTGTCCGACCGATCGCAGGTTCGTCGACGCAGCATCCAGGGTCAACGCTCAGCGGCGCCGCATTCCCCTTCGCGTGGAACAACATCGTCGGCATGTCGGGCCCGGGGCGCCCGCGCCGGACCGGCAGCCACAGGTTCCTTGCCGTTCCGGGGCACGCCGCAGGCGTGAATCCGGAACCTACGACTGGATGAGACAATCCTTATGCCCCGTTGTGAGCAGCGCACCCGGTCGTAGGTTCCGGGTTCTTCGCTGCGCGAAGCCCCGGAATGACAAGGGTGGTTGTGACCAGAAACAATCCGGGAATTGCCCGCACTTCCTAGCGCCCGGCTTGCGAAACGCCCCACTCCTCAAGCGCTCGCGTCAGCAGCGCCCTGCCCGGTCGCGCGAGCTCCATCGTCAAGGTGTAGGAGGTTTCTCCGTTCAACCTGATCGGCAGGTCGAGCCATTGCCCGCGCAGGATCGTCGCGGCGATGTTCTGGAGAGATTGAGCGTCGGCAGAAGGGACGAACAGACACTCGCCGCCGGCCTGCCTGCGTCCCACCATGTCGAGGTGCTCCCCGGAGCGCTCTCCTGTCTGGCGCATGCGAGGAACCCCGCACTCCGCTCCGCTTTCGCCCGAGAGCTTTGCGGTCATCGTCAGGCCCTGTCCGGCTTCCCCCGGCGAAAACGTCAGGCGGAGAGACAGTTTGGTTCCGTTGATCGCGAGTGTCCCGCTGACGCTGGAAATCCGGCCGCTCGTGTCGATCAGTGCCGGCTCCGCGGCCCAGGTGACGACGCCGCTCTTCACCGTAGGCTGCCCGATATCGTCGGTATTGTCCTCGATCAGCCCGCCCCGGACAGCGCCGCCCAAAGCGGCTTGCTTGACCTCCGCCGGTGGCTGCTGCCCCTCCTCCTTCCACTGGAAGGGATAAAGACCATCGAGATCGAGCGGAAAGCGCTTGGTGAAACGGGCCTGACCGAAAAGCCTGAGAAACTCCTCACCCTGGGTTCCGGCCGTGACCAGATCGGACCCGATCGGATCGGGCCGGAAGAAGACGGCGAAATCGCCGCATTTCTTCAACGCCTCCGCGAGGTTCTTCTCCATCATGTTGAGAACGTGGCAAGGTGGCCGTTTGCGCGGCGGGCTCTTCCCCGCTTCCGCGCGGCCTTGCGCGACGGCCGGCGAGGCCGCGACGGCCCATGCCAGAAGCCAGCCGGCGAAGGCGGCCTGCCTGCGAGACGAGCGCAAGGCGTTTCCAGATGCTGTCATCGGGCGTGCGGGCATCGCCTCACCATCTCACATCCTGCCCGACCCTATCCAGCCCGGCCGGCACCGTCTCGTCGCCCCCTTCAACACTCTGGATCAGATACCCCCGGCCTTTTCATTGAGGAGGCGCAACACCTCCGTCACGGGTCCGTCCGCAACGACGCGGCCGCCATCGACGACGATCACCCGTGTCGCCAAGGCCAGCACCGCGTTGCGATGGGTGGTGACGATGACCGTCTGATCCGGCCGCAGCCTCTCCTTGAAGCGCGTGACGAACTGCCGCTCCGTCGCCGTATCCATCGAGCTCGTCGGATCATCGAGGAAAATGATCCGTCCCGAGGCGAGAAGCGCCCGAGCCAGGCCGAGAATCTGCCGCTGCCCGCTCGACAATTGCTGACCGCGCTCGCCGACCTGCCGTTCGAAGCCGGCGGGATGGGATTGAATGAAATCGGCCAGCCCCGACAGCTTCGCCACTTCGAGCAGTTCGGCATCCGAGGCACTTGGCTTCGACAGGCGCAGGTTCTGCCGGATGCTGCCGTTGAAGACATGCGTGTCATGCGTCACGACATTGATCGCCGACCGGATTTCCTGCGGGTGATACTGGCGGATGTCGACGCCGTCGATCAGCAACTCTCCGGCGTCCAGCTCATAGAGCCGCCCCAGAAGCCGGCCGACGGTCGTCTTCCCGGCCCCGATGCGCCCAAGGATGGCAACACGCTCGCCGGGGCGGATCTTGACGTTGAAGCCATTGAGAACGGGGCGGGCTTGCCCGGCATAGGTAAAGCTCGCGCCGCGAAACTCGATATTGCCTTGGTCGATCGAGCGCGAAACCAGCATCCGCTTGTCGCTGCGCTCGTCGGGCAGCTTCATGATGGCGTCGAGGCTGTGGTAGGCGCTGACCGCCTGGCGCACGCGCGACAGCATCAGGGCGATCTGTCCGAGCGGAGCGACCGCGCGGCTGCCCAGCATAGCCGAGGCGATGATGCCGCCGGTCGTGATCATGCCAAGGTCGAACAGATAGGCGCCGACGACGATGGTGACGACGGTGACCATGTTCTGCAGCAGATAGGACAGGTTCGCCGCGAAGGCCGCGTAGTTCTTGATCCGGTGCGTCGTGTTCGTCGACGTGGTCGTGATGTCGCGCCAGCGCCTCAGGAAAATTCCCTCGGCGCGCACGGCCTTGATCGTCTCGAGCCCGGCGACGATCTCGACCATCAGCGACTGCCGGTGAGAACTCGACTTGTCGGCGCGGCTGATCTCCGCCGCGATCAGCCGCTGGACGACGAAGCCGAGAAGGATGAGTCCGAGGATCGCGACAACCGGGAATATAACGAGATACGGGCTGATCGCCAGGATCACGCCCAGGAAAATGAAGGCAAAGATGAAGTCGACGAAGTAGACGACCGTGTTCGAGCCGATGAACTCGCGCAGGAATTCGTATTCCGATATCCGCTGAACCGTGATGCCCGTGGTCGGCGTATTCGCCTGCAGGGTCGTGTTCATGATCCTTTCGATCAGCAGGCTCGAAATCCGGATATCGAGCTGCCGGGCCATATGATCGACCAGAAAGGCACGCGCGGAGCGCAGCAGCACATCGAAGAGCAGCGCGATGGCCGCGCCGATGGCCAGGACCCACAGCGTCGAGATCGCCTTGTTCGGCAGCACGCGATCATAGACGTTCATCGTGAAGAGCGGGCCAACCAGCGCCAGCAGGTTCACGAAGGCGGACGCGAAGAAAGCCTCGAGATAGCTGCGCCAATGCGGGCGAAGCGCCGCCAGCAGCCAGTTGCGGTCGACATCGACCGCCTGATCCCCGGTGGGATCCGCGGCAGAGAGTTGCGGCGAGAACCGCAGGATATCGCCGCCGTCGATCGCCCTCAGCACCTCGACCGGCGCCGTCGAAACGCCCCCCTGCCGCGGCGAGTAGACCTGGACCTTGCCTTCTTCGAGAGAGAGGATCAGGACCGGCGCCGCTTCCTGCAGCCAGGCGATCGCGGGAAAATCGGTTTCGACCGGAGCGCCGGCATCGAAGCGAACCCAGTCGGCACGCAGCCCGACACGTTCGGCGGCGCGGATGAGATGTTCCTGGGAGAGCCCCTCCTCGCCGACGGGAAGTCCTGCGGTCAGGACGGAGGCCGCCGTTGGGCGCTCGAAATGCGTCGCCAATTGTACGAGGCAAAGCAGCAGCGGATCGTCAGCCTCACCTGCCGGTGAAACAGGTGAAGGAGATGCTTGCGCATCTCCTTCCCGCAGCGCTTGGGTGCCAAGCATGGCGACCTGCCTTTCGGCCTAACGTCAGAGGCCGGGCGGAGGAACGCCGAGACGTCCCTTGTTCGGCGAGTAACGCGGCAAGGTTTCAGCATCGGCGGTCGGCGGCACGCCGGCCTCGGTGCGGGCATAGGCCTCCGCCTGCTTGGGCGGGCGCAAGCCGAAGGACGAGACCAGCTGGCCGGTCGAGGCCAGAATCCGGTATTCCGAGAAACGCGCGGCCATCGCCGCCGTCTCGTGGAGGACCTTCGCGTTGTAGCGCGTGTTCTGCGCGTCCAGCAGATCGAGCAGCGAACGGCGCCCGACCTGGAACTGCTCGGAATAGGCCGACACCAGCCGGTCGCCGAGGCTGGCCTGCTGGCCGAGCACGCCGGTCAGTTCGGACTGACGCAGCCGCCGCTCGAAGGAAAGCTTCACGGCTTCCCGAACCTCGCGCAGGATCTGGTCGCGGTTGAACTGGGCTTCCGCGACGCGCCGGGTCTGCTCCTGAATCGAAGCCTGATCGATCCCACCATTGTAGAGATTCATGCGCATGACCGCGCGGGCCTGAAGATCGGTAGAGCGGCCCTCCACGCCGTCGATATCCCGGCCGGAGCGGGCGCGCCCTTCGAGGAAGACTTCCGGCAGCATCTTGCCGCGGGCCTTCTTCACGAGGGCATGCGCCGCGTCGATATCGGCGGTGGCAATCTGAATGCGGGGATTGTTGCGAACCGCAAGCGCAAGCCCGCTTTCGACGGACTTCGGCAGCCGGCCTGCCATCGACGCCGGCATAGCCCCCTTCCCGAAAGGCTTGCCCACGAGCCGCTGCAGGCGAATCTTGGCCTCGTTGAGATTCTGCTTCGCTTCGATGGCCCGCGCCTCGGCGGCCTTCACACGCTCTTCGCCCTGCTTCAAATCCGCATCGGTGAGGGAGCCGCTCGACACGTTGCCGCGAATGCGCTGCACGGTGTCCTGCAGGAAGCCGATGTTCTGCGAGGCGAGTCCGGTCAGCCGTTCCTGCAGGAGAATGTCGAAATACTCGCGCGCGACTTCAAGGGCGAGAAACTCGGACCGCTCGAGAACGCGGTGCGAGGCACCGTCCACCCGCGAGGCCTGGCGCTCGACTTCCGCATCGGTGGTGAAGCCGTCGAACAGCTTCCAGGTGCCCACGACGCCGATCTCGACCGGAGAAAAACCCTGGTTGTCGCGCGACCCCGTCAACCGCTCGACGGCGGAGTACCTGCGTTCGAGATTCCGTGACCCAACGGAACCTTCGGCATCAATGCGCGGCATATAGAGACCGCGAGCCTGACGCAGCTCGAATTCGATCGCCTCGCGATTCTCGATGGCCGCCCCGATCTGAGGATTCGAATCAATCGTAGTCGCGATCGCCTCACGCAGGGACAGCGCAAAGGATTGCGTTGCTGCCAGGAGCGGAAGGGCGCCGACGACAACCCCGCCCAACAACATTGCCCGCAACGAGATTCCTCGCTTGCCTGAACTCACTTCTGTGCCCCCCGTGATCCCCCCGGGATCAACTTCAAGCGCCGCATCCGCAAACAGGACGAAAGCCGTCCATCCTTGCTCTCAATAACTCTCAAATCCACGAACAAGATACAAAAGGCATGATTGAAACACCAATCCCAAAAATTGGCATAAAATCCCTATGCAAATGAATTGTCTTTTTGAAACAAGATAAAAACCGAATGAAAATGCCGCTAGAACGCGCCGATAACCTTCGAATCGGAAGGTTCGCCCCCGCTACCTGACCATGGTGGCGCGCATGCGCGCGTGGTAGCATTCGCAGTTCCACAGGCGGTCGGAATCCACCTCCCGGTACGACAGCATGCCCAGCGCGATGCCGCATGCCGTGCGGGAGGCGTAAGCCCAGGTAATGCGCTCGGAGCGGCTGGCTTCCGTCGCGAGCTGCACGGAAACCTTTGTCGCCTCGGCATAACGCGCCTGGATTTCGTCCTGAATAACCGAGAGATTCTGCTCCCGCGCCAGAGAAGAATGGCCCCAGGCCTGGCAAACCGCAGGCGCACTCCGTGACGGAGGCGTCCCGGAGAGATCGGCCGCCTGCGCCGCAACAGACAGAAGCAGCGGCAAGACAGCAGCGCAGACCAAAGACAAGGCTCTCATTTCTTCCTCAGCGCGCTCATTCTTAGCAAAATTCAGGCTAGTGGACCGCATGATCTTGCTCAAGCGGTTTCCATGACGTTCCGGCAGCTGCCTAGAATTTGAGCCGCCGATGTCACCAAAAAGAGACGGTTTCACCACAACCAGAGCCGCATGCCAAAGTTTTCGCGGCCGGCAGCGCCTTAAGGCGACACCGGCCCCGATTCGTCGAATGCGGTCAGGTCACGACCGTGGGTGTGGTCTGGTCGTGATCGTAGAGGATCTGGACGGAGCCGACCGGCGGGGTCGTGAAGGTCGCGACCTCCACCTGGGTTCCGCCCTCCGCGGTTCCGTTGCTGTCCACCAGCAGATGGTTTCCGGACACGCTGACGACTTCCGCAGCCTCCGCTGCATTGGTCGGCGCCGCCGTCCCCAGCGTGGCCAGCAGGTTGCTCAGATCGATCACATCGCCCTGGTTCCCATTGTAATCCTGGATGAGATCGGGAGTACCCACCGTCAGATGCGCCGGGTCGATGACGAAGGTATCGCCCATTTGGCCACCGCCCGGAGCGTCCTGCCTCGCCGCATCCGCGAGCGTGACGCTGCTGCCTCCCCCGACGGTATCGGTGCCGCCGGTCGCCGCAGCGGCTGGATCGGTCCCCAGAACCGCATCGAGCAGAACCTCGACATAGGTTCCGGTCTGCCCGTCAGCGAAGTAGACCACGCCTTCGCCGGCAACAGCCTGACCGTCGATCACCTCGGTCGATGCCGTCGTGGCCGTGCCGATGCCGATGATCCCGTGATCGCCCAGATGCGTCAGTTCGTTCGCCTCGCCAACGCCGTCGCCATTGGCATCCTGCCAGATCAGCAGCTTGCTGAACGCCTCGTCGCTGGCGTCGACGACGCCATTGCCGCTGCTGTCGAGCGAAGCAAGGGCCTCCGCGCCGCTGGCAAAGCTGCCTCCGGCGAAGTTGGGCGTGAAGATCTCGCTGCCGCTGTCGATCTTGCCGTCACCGTTGAGATCGACGGCGAGGATGCCGTCATGGCTGCTGTTCCAGGCAACCTGATCGGCAGCGCCGTCGGCGTTGATGTCGAACGCCGTGGTCGCAGCGAAACCGTAGCCGTCGCCGCCCATATCCAGAACGATCGGGTCCGCCGCGCCGACGAAATTCTGACCGCTCAGATTGCCATAGCCGACACCACTGACGGTCATGATGTGCTCGACCTCCATCCCGCTATTACCCGGATTGGTGCTGTCGCTGATCGTCACCGAATAGATACCGGCATCGGCTGTAGAGCCGGTCCCCGAATAGGCGATAACGGTATAAGTGCCGGCTCCGGAAAGAAAGTCGTTCGTCGCCGACTGAAGCAGCGTTTCGATCGAACTGCCATTCCCATCGTTTACAAGCGTCGCCCCTCCGGTCACGAGCTCTATGACCTTGACGCCCGCCGCGACATTGACGCCGCTACCAGAGATGGTCTGGAAGACACCGTCGGTGATACTGCTTCCATTGACAGATACCGAGATCCGGTCGTTCGTCACCGAGAAGTTATTGACGGTCGCGACAGTATTGTCGCCATTGCCGACGCCACTGTGGTTGAAGACAACCTTGTCCGCGGCACCATCGCCTGCGCCGAGATTGACCGTCCAGTTGCGCCCGCTCAGCGAACCCGCATTGATCGTGACCGTATCGGCACCGGCGCCAGCATTGACGACGCTGCCGCTTCCGGTGCTTGCGGTAATCGCATCGCCGTAGGCCGAACCCGTGATCGTGATCATCTCGGCCTGGTTACCGAGGTTGATCGTCACGCCACTGGTCGCCGAGGCTGCGGAAACCGCCTCGACATCGGACAGCCTGTTGTCGGCAAGAGCGTTGAGATCGGCGGAGGTCGATTTCAACGCGATGGTATCCGTGCCGCCGTCGAGATCGATGGTGCCGCCCCCCTGGAGGATGGCATCGAGCTGCCCGCCGGTCAGCGTCAGCGTATCCGCCCCGCTCGAACCGATGAGGTTGCCTGTCTCGACATTGCTGACGGTCGGGGTTCCCGCCGCAGAAATGTCCGCGACACCGCTGACCTTGACGTTCAGCACATCGCTGCTGCCGCCCGCGAGATCGACCGTTCCAAGGGACGACCATTGCTGCGCGGACAAGCTTACAGTGTCGGAGCTGCCGCTGCCGGTCAGCGTCTCGATGCCGCTCAATGCCCCCGTCGAGAAGTCGACCGTCGTCGCATTGGTCAGCGTGACCGCATCGCTGCCGTTGCCGCCATCGATGCTTTCGCCGCTGGCGAAATCACCGTTCGCGAGGCGGAATTCGTCGTTGCCGCCCCCGCCCGTCATCGTGTCCTTGCCGCCGCTGCCGGCAATGATGTCGTTGCCCGAACCGCCGGTGATCGTGTCGGCCCCGGAGGAGCCGGTGATCGTGAACCCTTCGCTCTGGTTCGAGAGGTTCAACGTCGCCGCGGCTGTCAGGGTGACCTTTTCGATCTCGGCGATCTGCGCATCGCTCGTGCTGGCGAAATTGGCACCGACGTTCAGCGTATCGGTGCCGCCGCCGCCATTGATCAGCCTGTCGGCCTGATCGGCGACGATCGTGTCATCGCCGGTGCCGGCATAGATCACGTCGGCGCCGCCGCCGCCATCGATCGTGTCGTTGTTGCCGTCACGCCCGATCAGAATCTCGCCGGACGATGTGCCGGTCAGCGCCGAACTACCGGCCTGGGCGCGATCGACCGTCACCGTGGCGCTGTCGGACACCGAACCGTTCTGGCCGGAGTAGCTGAACGAGCCGCCGTCGCTGTCATTGTCCTTGAAGGTGACATTGCCGCTGGCCAGTGCCACGCTCGTGGCGTCGTTCGCGCCGCCCACGCTCGCAAGAGTGGAGCCCGCATCGTCATTGGCCAGCAGCGCCGCCGCCGCGATGACGATATTGGCGCCCGAACCGCTGATATTGGTCAGGACCCGGTCGCCATGGAGCGGATTCGCCGGGCTGTCGACCTTGTTCAGGTTGATCGTCAGGGTCGCCGAGGCCGAGTCTCCATCCGCATCCTTGACGGTATAGGTGAAGGTTTCGGCAGCGTTGGCCGGAATATTCCCAGCGTCGGCGGTCAGCGTATAGGTGTAGCCGCCGTTCTTGTTGATGACCAACTTGCCGTAAGCGCCGTTCACCTCGAAGTTGCCGGAACCGTCGATCGTGCTGTCGGTCGTCGCACCATAGGCGATCGCCGTCACCAGCAAGGGCTGGTCAGCGCCGGATGCATCGGAGCTGCCGATGACGTCCCCGGTCTGGATAACGCTGGTGGTATCGGAAGAGACCAGGCGCACCTTCAACTCGTAAGCGTTGCTCTGGTCCTCATAGGTGCGGACGGTCGTGACCGTCTGGCCGTTGGTATCGACGAAGCCGAGCACGTCGAGCGTATAGCTCTGCCCGGCGATGGTCACGGTCGCCGTTTGCGTCGAGATCGAGATGATATCGCGGCTCGCCTCCGGGTCGCTCGAGTTGCTGGTTTCGGTGTGATCGAAATTGATCTGGATCGGCCCGACCTCGATCTCCTCGCCGTTGATGATCGCGGTGAACTTCACCGTCAACGTGACCGTGTCCAGCGATCCGCCACTCACCGGGTAGTTGTAGTGCGTGAAGGTTCCCAGGCTGAACGTCTGGTTGGTGGTGACCGGAGCGTTCGCCAGAGCAAGATTGTCGACGAAACCATAGCCCGACTGGCCGCTGCCCCCGGTTCCCCAGCGGATCTCGTCAACCGATCCGTCGCCGTCGCGATCGTAGCTCGTCGCGCTGCCGGACGTCATGGAAACGCTGGTCCATGCAGCGTTGATTGCGCCGATGCCAAGATCGTCCACCACGATGTTGAGCGTCGCGGTATCGTTGTTGGCGATCGGAACGTCGTCGACGATTGTGACGTCCAGGCTGCCCGTCGCCGACGAGCCATCCACATCCGTCACCACGACCGCGAAGCTTTCAGTGACGCTGTTCGCGCCGCCGTTCGACTGCGGACCATGCGCCAGCGTGTTGTCCTGCAGGACATAGCTGTACGAGAAGCTGCCCCCGGTCGTCACACCGCCTGCGACCGTCGGGGTGAACCCCGTGATCGTCAGCAGGCCAGCCGGCGTATCGACGGTCTGTCCCGCGGTGAACACGCCGTTCGTCATCACGGCCACGCCGCCGACCGTCACGTTCCCCAGTCCGTCAGGCGTCGAAATCGTGAACGTGCCGGTCTGCGTCAGATCCGGCGCAGACGGCGCGGTGCCATCCACGAGATGCTTCTCGTAGACCGTCTCCTCCCCGCCAGCGACTCCGAGGCCACCGATCGTCACCCCGTCATTCGCGCCGTTGATCGTGATCTTCAGCGTCGTCGTCGAGGTGTCGCCGTCGCCATCCGTGATCGTGTAGCTGAACGTCTCCGTCAGCGTCTCGTTCGCAGACAGTCCCTGAACCGCCGCATGCGTGTTGTTCAGCGTGTAGCTGTAGCTGCCGTCAGCCGCGATGGTCACCGAGCCGTAGCTGCCCGCGACCGCCGCGCCGACCTGCCCGACGGCCGAGGCGACCGTCCCGACCGCGACACCCGTCACCGTCGCACCGTCAGCGCCGCGCACATCCGCAACGCCGTCCGTCGCATTCGCGTCCGGGGATGCGACCGCGGCGGCCGTCAGCACGTTGCCGTTTGCAACCAGAGGACCGTCCTCCGCAACGCTGTCCGTATCCGGCTGCGCAACCGGAGCGTCGTCCGCGATCTGGATCGTCAGCGTCGCCGAAGCATCGTCGGCCGCGTTGCCGTCGCCGTCCGCCACCACGATCGCGAAGCTGTCGCTCGCCGGCTGGCTGTCGTTGTCGACATTGTCGGTCAGCCTGTAGGTGTAGTTCACCGTGTTGCCCACGATCGTGTCGATCGTCAGCGTCCCGTGCAAACCCTGGTAGCTCTGGCCGACCGCCAGCGCCTGCCCCCCGATCGTCACCGTCGAGGCGCCGTCGCCGCCCGTGTAGCTGAACGAGCCCGTCGTGATCTCGCTGTTCGACGCGGCATCCGAGCCCGCAGGCTCGCCGGTCCGCACCGGAAGACCCGCCTCGCTCACCTGCGTCCCCGGAGCGCCGGCCTGCGGAACCGTCAGGCCCGGCACGTCGTCCGTGCCCGTGATCGTGATCGTCACCGTCGTCGTCGACGGGTTCCCGTCATTGTCGGTGATCGTGTAGCTGAAGACGTCCGTCACCTGCTGGCCGGCGATCAGCGCCTGCACCGCAGGGCTGGCGTTGTTCAGCGTGTAGACATAGGCCCCGTCCGACCCGATCGTGATCGAGCCGTAAGTCCCCGCGACAGCCGTGCCGACCGAGCCGCCGGCGACGCCCGTCACCGACGCGCCGTCCGCGCCCTGCGTGTCGTTGCCCAGCACGTTGCCGCTCGCGCTCAGAGGACCGTCCTCCGCAACGCTGTCCGTATCCGGCTGCGCAACCGGAGCGTCGTCCGCGATCTGGATCGTCAGCGTCGCCGAAGCATCGTCGGCCGCGTTGCCGTCGCCGTCCGCCACCACGATCGCGAAGCTGTCGCTCGCCGGCTGGCTGTCGTTGTCGACATTGTCGGTCAGCCTGTAGGTGTAGTTCACCGTGTTGCCCACGATCGTGTCGATCGTCAGCGTCCCGTGCAAACCCTGGTAGCTCTGGCCGACCGCCAGCGCCTGGCCCCCGATCGTCACCGTCGAGGCGCCGTCGCCGCCCGTGTAGCTGAACGAGCCCGTCGTGATCTCGCTGTTCGACGCGGCATCCGAGCCCGCAGGCTCGCCGGTCCGCACCGGAAGACCCGCCTCGCTCACCTGCGTCCCCGGAGCGCCGGCCTGCGGAACCGTCAGGCCCGGCACGTCGTCCGTGCCCGTGATCGTGATCGTCACCGTCGTCGTCGACGGGTCCCCGTCATTGTCGGTGATCGTGTAGCTGAAGACGTCCGTCACCTGCTGGCCGGCAACCAGCGCCTGCACCGCGGGGCTGGCGTTGTTCAGCGTGTAGACATAGGCCCCGTCCGACCCGATCGTGATCGAGCCGTAAGTCCCCGCGACAGCCGTGCCGACCGAGCCGCCGGCGACGCCCGTCACCGACGCGCCGTCCGCGCCCTGCGTGTCGTTGCCCAGCACGTTGCCGCTCGCGCTCAGAGGACCGTCCTCCGCAACGCTGTCCGTATCCGGCTGCGCAACCGGAGCGTCGTCCGCGATCTGGATCGTCAGCGTCGCCGAAGCATCGTCGGCCGCGTTGCCGTCGCCGTCCGCCACCACGATCGCGAAGCTGTCGCTCGCCGGCTGGCTGTCGTTGTCGACATTGTCGGTCAGCCTGTAGGTGTAGTTCACCGTGTTGCCCACGATCGTGTCGATCGTCAGCGTCCCGTGCAAACCCTGGTAGCTCTGGCCGACCGCCAGCGCCTGCCCCCCGATCGTCACCGTCGAGGCGCCGTCGCCGCCCGTGTAGCTGAACGAGCCCGTCGTGATCTCGCTGTTCGACGCGGCATCCGAGCCCGCAGGCTCGCCGGTCCGCACCGGAAGACCCGCCTCGCTCACCTGCGTCCCCGGAGCGCCGGCCTGCGGAACCGTCAGGCCCGGCACGTCGTCCGTGCCCGTGATCGTGATCGTCACCGTCGTCGTCGACGGGTCCCCGTCATTGTCGGTGATCGTGTAGCTGAAGACGTCCGTCACCTGCTGGCCGGCAACCAGCGCCTGCACCGCGGGGCTGGCGTTGTTCAGCGTGTAGACATAGGCCCCGTCCGACCCGATCGTGATCGAGCCGTAAGTCCCCGCGACAGCCGTGCCGACCGAGCCGCCGGCGACGCCCGTCACCGACGCGCCGTCCGCGCCCTGCGTGTCGTTGCCCAGCACGTTGCCGCTCGCGCTCAGAGGACCGTCCTCCGCAACGCTGTCCGTATCCGGCTGCGCAACCGGAGCGTCGTCCGCGATCTGGATCGTCAGCGTCGCCGAAGCATCGTCGGCCGCGTTGCCGTCGCCGTCCGCCACCACGATCGCGAAGCTGTCGCTCGCCGGCTGGCTGTCGTTGTCGACATTGTCGGTCAGCCTGTAGGTGTAGTTCACCGTGTTGCCCACGATCGTGTCGATCGTCAGCGTCCCGTGCAAACCCTGGTAGCTCTGGCCGACCGCCAGCGCCTGGCCCCCGATCGTCACCGTCGAGGCGCCGTCGCCGCCCGTGTAGCTGAACGAGCCCGTCGTGATCTCGCTGTTCGACGCGGCATCCGAGCCCGCAGGCTCGCCGGTCCGCACCGGAAGACCCGCTTCGCTCACCTGCGTCCCCGGAGCGCCGGCCTGCGGAACCGTCAGGCCCGGCACGTCGTCCGTGCCCGTGATCGTGATCGTCACCGTCGTCGTCGACGGATCCCCGTCATTGTCGGTGATCGTGTAGCTGAAGACGTCCGTCACCTGCTGGCCGGCAACCAGCGCCTGCACCGCGGGGCTGGCGTTGTTCAGCGTGTAGACATAGGCCCCGTCCGACCCGATCGTGATCGAGCCGTAAGTCCCCGCGACAGCCGTGCCGACCGAGCCGCCGGCGACGCCCGTCACCGACGCGCCGTCCGCGCCCTGCGTGTCGTTGCCCAGCACGTTGCCGCTCGCGCTCAGAGGACCGTCCTCCGCAACGCTGTCCGTATCCGGCTGCGCAACCGGAGCGTCGTCCGCGATCTGGATCGTCAGCGTCGCCGAAGCATCGTCGGCCGCGTTGCCGTCGCCGTCCGCCACCACGATCGCGAAGCTGTCGCTCGCCGGCTGGCTGTCGTTGTCGACATTGTCGGTCAGCCTGTAGGTGTAGTTCACCGTGTTGCCCACGATCGTGTCGATCGTCAGCGTCCCGTGCAAACCCTGGTAGCTCTGGCCGACCGCCAGCGCCTGGCCCCCGATCGTCACCGTCGAGGCGCCGTCGCCGCCCGTGTAGCTGAACGAGCCCGTCGTGATCTCGCTGTTCGACGCGGCATCCGAGCCCGCAGGCTCGCCGGTCCGCACCGGAAGACCCGCTTCGCTCACCTGCGTCCCCGGAGCGCCGGCCTGCGGAACCGTCAGGCCCGGCACGTCGTCCGTGCCCGTGATCGTGATCGTCACCGTCGTCGTCGACGGATCCCCGTCATTGTCGGTGATCGTGTAGCTGAAGACGTCCGTCACCTGCTGGCCGGCAACCAGCGCCTGCACCGCGGGGCTGGCGTTGTTCAGCGTGTAGACATAGGCCCCGTCCGACCCGATCGTGATCGAGCCGTAAGTCCCCGCGACAGCCGTGCCGACCGAGCCGCCGGCGACGCCCGTCACCGACGCGCCGTCCGCGCCCTGCGTGTCGTTGCCCAGCACGTTGCCGCTCGCGCTCAGAGGACCGTCCTCCGCAACGCTGTCCGTATCCGGCTGCGCAACCGGAGCGTCGTCCGCGATCTGGATCGTCAGCGTCGCCGAAGCATCGTCGGCCGCGTTGCCGTCGCCGTCCGCCACCACGATCGCGAAGCTGTCGCTCGCCGGCTGGCTGTCGTTGTCGACATTGTCGGTCAGCCTGTAGGTGTAGTTCACCGTGTTGCCCACGATCGTGTCGATCGTCAGCGTCCCGTGCAAACCCTGGTAGCTCTGGCCGACCGCCAGCGCCTGGCCCCCGATCGTCACCGTCGAGGCGCCGTCGCCGCCCGTGTAGCTGAACGAGCCCGTCGTGATCTCGCTGTTCGACGCGGCATCCGAGCCCGCAGGCTCGCCGGTCCGCACCGGAAGACCCGCCTCGCTCACCTGCGTCCCCGGAGCGCCGGCCTGCGGAACCGTCAGGCCCGGCACGTCGTCCGTGCCCGTGATCGTGATCGTCACCGTCGTCGTCGACGGATCCCCGTCATTGTCGGTGATCGTGTAGCTGAAGACGTCCGTCACCTGCTGGCCGGCAACCAGCGCCTGCACCGCGGGGCTGGCGTTGTTCAGCGTGTAGACATAGGCCCCGTCCGACCCGATCGTGATCGAGCCGTAAGTCCCCGCGACAGCCGTGCCGACCGAGCCGCCGGCGACGCCCGTCACCGACGCGCCGTCCGCGCCCTGCGTGTCGTTGCCCAGCACGTTGCCGCTCGCGCTCAGAGGACCGTCCTCCGCAACGCTGTCCGTATCCGGCTGCGCAACCGGAGCGTCGTCGACGATGTTGACCGACAGAGTCTCGCTGACCTGCTCGTTATCCTGGTCGGTCAGCACGATCGCCAGATTCTCGAACAAGCTGTTGTTGCCCGCCCCGGATCCATGCGCCTCGTTATCGACGAGCGTGTAGCTGTAGCTCACCGTGCCGCTCGCCGCGTCGTAGCCGGTCACCGTGAAGGTGTTGCCGAGGCCCGTCGTCGCGAAGCTCAGCGTGCCGGTCAGCACCCCGTTCGAGATCACCGTATGGCCGTCGATGGTCAGCGTCTTGACGCCATCGCCGGACGCGATCGTGAACGTGCCCGTCCCCGTCTCCCCGGCGCTCCCCGGCGTCGAGCCGGGGCCGCCCGGCGTCCCCGCATCGAGCGCGGCCTCGTGAACCGTCACGTCGCCGCCGCTCGCCGAAGGCGTCAGGTTCGCGATCACCGGCTTCACGCCCTCGATCGTGATCGTCAGCGTGGCCGTGTCGCTGTCACCGTCGCCATCAGCCAGCGTATAGGTGAACACATCCGCGACGCCACCCGGCGTGCCGGCATTACGCACATAGCTGTAGTCGCCGTTGGCGTGGATTGTCAGGGTGCCATATTCACCCTGAATCTGGGCGCTGGAACCGGGATTGATGGTCTGAGGAGCACCGCCACCGGGGTTATTGCTGGCAATGGCCGTCAGGCTGGCGCCATCCGCGCCCTGCGTGTCCGCGACGCCATCCTGCGCGTTGGCATCTTCGGCGACGCCGATCTCGACGCCCGTCAGGACGTTGCCGGTCGCCACTTGCGGCGGAGCATAGCTGAAATCGTCGAAGCCGAAATAGGCGCCCGGCGGCGACTGAAGCGTCAGATGATGAACCTCTCCGAGCCCTGAAAGGCCAACCAGGGTCGGCCCCCCGGACATGCCCGGCTGCACGATCTGGGTGATGGTCCCCACGACGGCGCCGTTGGCGTCGTAACCCGTCACCGTAATAGCGACCGGCGACGAGCTCTGCGACGACATCCAGATGGAAACGGGCACGAACGAGGCATTGTCGGCCCGGGCAATCGTCACCGGATCGCCGGGAGCTCCCTCATAGCCGCTGACCTCGGCCCCGTTCTTCTCGCCGATGAACGCAGTATTGTTACCGGACTGAGGCGCATAGGTCGGGTAAGGCCCCGTACCGGCCGGGTTGTAGATGCCGGCCTGCTTGAAAATGAAGCCGTCGAAGGATGCGCCGCCCGGCGACAGCGGCTGCTCTGCGTTGTCGGACAGAACGATGCTGTCGAAATTGATGACTGTCGGAGCGGCGATAGAGTCGACATCGTCATGCGCGACGGGAACATCGTCCGCGATCGCGATCGACAGGGTCGTGCCCGTCGGGTCGCCGTCGGAATCCACCACCTGCACCACGAAGTCGTCATGCGTCGCGTCGCCCGTGGTGTTGTCCGCGAGCGTGTAGGAATAGGTGAAGTCGTTCGCCGCAGCCGTGCCGTAAACCGTCAGCGTGCCGTACTGGCCCTGCACCACGATCCCCGCCGCGCCGGCATTGCTCACATCGACCTGCGCGCCGTTGCTGTCGGTCACATACAACTGCCCGATCGTGTCCGCGCCCGTCGTGATCGCGAAGGAACCCGTCGCCGTCTCGCTCGGATCCGCGTTCCCGGCCCCGCCGCTCGCCGCAAGCTCGCCGGAACCCGCAGGCTCGCCGCCATTGCGGCCAGGCAGACCGGCCTCGCTCACGCTCGTGTCCGAACCCGCGCCGAGCACGATCGTCGGCGTCGAATCCTTCACCAGCGTGATCGTCACCGTCGCCGTCGCCGGATCGTTGTCCCCGTCGACGATCTGGTACTGGAACGTCACCGTCCCGTCCTCGCCGGCAGCCGGCGTATAGGTGAAGGTGCCGTCATTGTTGTAGACGACCGTCCCGGTCCCGCCCTGCAGCGAACCCGCGACCAGGCTCACCTTCGCCGGATCCGTGATCGCCACGCCGTCCGCGCCCGGCACGTCGTTGCCGAACACGTTCACCGTCACCGCCGTGTTCTCGGCCGCCTGCGTCGCGCTGTCGTTCACCGCCGTCGGGACATCGTCCGCGATCGCGATCGACAGGGTCGTGCCCGTCGGGTCGCCGTCGGAATCCACCACCTGCACCGCGAAGTCGTCATGCGTCGCGTCGCCCGTGGTGTTGTCCGCGAGCGTGTAGGAATAGGTGAAGTCGTTCGCCGCAGCCGTGCCGTAAACCGTCAGCGTGCCGTACTGGCCCTGCACCACGATCCCCGCCGCGCCGGCATTGCTCACATCGACCTGCGCGCCGTTGCTGTCGGTCACATACAGCTGCCCGATCGTGTCCGCGCCCGTCGTGATCGCGAAGGAACCCGTCGCCGTCTCGCTCGGATCCGCGTTCCCGGCCCCGCCGCTCGCCGCAAGCTCGCCGGAACCCGCAGGCTCGCCGCCATTGCGGCCAGGCAGACCGGCCTCGCTCACGCTCGTGTCCGAACCCGCGCCGAGCACGATCGTCGGCGTCGAATCCTTCACCAGCGTGATCGTCACCGTCGCCGTCGCCGGATCGTTGTCCCCGTCGACGATCTGGTACTGGAACGTCACCGTCCCGTCCTCGCCGGCAGCCGGCGTATAGGTGAAGGTGCCGTCATTGTTGTAGACGACCGTCCCGGTCCCGCCCTGCAGCGAACCCGCGACCAGGCTCACCTTCGCCGGGTCCGTGATCGCCACGCCGTCCGCGCCCGGCACGTCGTTGCCGAACACGTTCACCGTCACCGCCGTGTTCTCGGCCGCCTGCGTCGCGCTGTCGTTCACCGCCGTCGGGACATCGTCCGCGATCGCGATCGACAGGGTCGTGCCCGTCGGGTCGCCGTCGGAATCCACCACCTGCACCGCGAAGTCGTCATGCGTCGCGTCGCCCGTGGTGTTGTCCGCGAGCGTGTAGGAATAGGTGAAGTCGTTCGCCGCAGCCGTGCCGTAAACCGTCAGCGTGCCGTACTGGCCCTGCACCACGATCCCCGCCGCGCCGGCATTGCTCACATCGACCTGCGCGCCGTTGCTGTCGGTCACATACAACTGCCCGATCGTGTCCGCGCCCGTCGTGATCGCGAAGGAACCCGTCGCCGTCTCGCTCGGATCCGCGTTCCCGGCCCCGCCGCTCGCCGCAAGCTCGCCGGAACCCGCAGGCTCGCCGCCATTGCGGCCAGGCAGACCGGCCTCGCTCACGCTCGTGTCCGAACCCGCGCCGAGCACGATCGTCGGCGTCGAATCCTTCACCAGCGTGATCGTCACCGTCGCCGTCGCCGGATCGTTGTCCCCGTCGACGATCTGGTACTGGAACGTCACCGTCCCGTCCTCGCCGGCAGCCGGCGTATAGGTGAAGGTGCCGTCATTGTTGTAGACGACCGTCCCGGTCCCGCCCTGCAGCGAACCCGCGACCAGGCTCACCTTCGCCGGATCCGTGATCGCCACGCCGTCCGCGCCCGGCACGTCGTTGCCGAACACGTTCACCGTCACCGCCGTGTTCTCGGCCGCCTGCGTCGCGCTGTCGTTCACCGCCGTCGGGACATCGTCCGCGATCGCGATCGACAGGGTCGTGCCCGTCGGGTCGCCGTCGGAATCCACCACCTGCACCGCGAAGTCGTCATGCGTCGCGTCGCCCGTGGTGTTGTCCGCGAGCGTGTAGGAATAGGTGAAGTCGTTCGCCGCGGCCGTCCCGTAAACCGTCAGCGTGCCGTACTGGCCCTGCACCACGATCCCCGCCGCGCCGGCATTGCTCACATCGACCTGCGCGCCGTTGCTGTCGGTCACATACAGCTGCCCGATCGTGTCCGCGCCCGTCGTGATCGCGAAGGAACCCGTCGCCGTCTCGCTCGGATCCGCGTTCCCGGCCCCGCCGCTCGCCGCAAGCTCGCCGGAACCCGCAGGCTCGCCGCCATTGCGGCCAGGCAGACCGGCCTCGCTCACGCTCGTGTCCGAACCCGCGCCGAGCACGATCGTCGGCGTCGAATCCTTCACCAGCGTGATCGTCACCGTCGCCGTCGCCGGATCGTTGTCCCCGTCGACGATCTGGTACTGGAACGTCACCGTCCCGTCCTCGCCGGCAGCCGGCGTATAGGTGAAGGTGCCGTCATTGTTGTAGACGACCGTCCCGGTCCCGCCCTGCAGCGAACCCGCGACCAGGCTCACCTTCGCCGGGTCCGTGATCGCCACGCCGTCCGCGCCCGGCACGTCGTTGCCGAACACGTTCACCGTCACCGCCGTGTTCTCGGCCGCCTGCGTCGCGCTGTCGTTCACCGCCGTCGGGACATCGTCCGCGATCGCGATCGACAGGGTCGTGCCCGTCGGGTCGCCGTCGGAATCCACCACCTGCACCGCGAAGTCGTCATGCGTCGCGTCGCCCGCGGTGTTGTCCGCGAGCGTGTAGGAATAGGTGAAGTCGTTCGCCGCGGCCGTCCCGTAAACCGTCAGCGTGCCGTACTGGCCCTGCACCACGATCCCCGCCGCGCCGGCATTGCTCACATCGACCTGCGCGCCGTTGCTGTCGGTCACATACAACTGCCCGATCGTGTCCGCGCCCGTCGTGATCGCGAAGGAACCCGTCGCCGTCTCGCTCGGATCCGCGTTCCCGGCCCCGCCGCTCGCCGCAAGCTCGCCGGAACCCGCAGGCTCGCCGCCATTGCGGCCAGGCAGACCGGCCTCGCTCACGCTCGTGTCCGAACCCGCGCCGAGCACGATCGTCGGCGTCGAATCCTTCACCAGCGTGATCGTCACCGTCGCCGTCGCCGGATCGTTGTCCCCGTCGACGATCTGGTACTGGAACGTCACCGTCCCGTCCTCGCCGGCAGCCGGCGTATAGGTGAAGGTGCCGTCGTTGTTGTAGACGACCGTCCCGGTCCCGCCCTGCAGCGAACCCGCGACCAGGCTCACCTTCGCCGGATCCGTGATCGCCACGCCATCCGCGCCCGGCACGTCGTTGCCGAACACGTTCACCGTCACCGCCGTGTTCTCGACAGCCTGCACCGCGCTGTCGTTCACCGCCGTCGGAACATCGTCCGCGATCGCAATGACCAGATTCCCGGCAGGCGCGCTGTCGCCATCGCTATCGGTCACCGTTACGGCGAAGCTCACCGAGGTGTTGTCGCCCGCGGTATTGTCCAGCAGCGTGTAGGAGTAGCTGATCGTGCCGACACCCGTCGCCGCGTTGTAGACGTAGCTCGCCGTCAGCGAACCCGTCGCGTCGGTGAAGGTCTGCGGCGTGCCGCTCAGCACATGGCCGCCCAGCGTCACCGTGCTCACGCCATCCGGCGAATTGAACCCGATCGTGCCGGTCGTCGTCTCCGAATTCGCCGCTGCGTTCGAGCCGGCGGATTCGCCGCCGCGTGCCGGAAGACCGGCCTCGGACACCCTGGTGCTCTCGCTTCCCGCCGTCGGCAATGTCACGGTGGGGCCCGTATCGCCGAGCGAGATGGTCAGCGTCGTCGAGGACGCATCTCCGTCGCCATCGGTCAGCGTGTAGGTGAAGACGTCGCTCACCCCGCCGGCGGAGCCGGGATTGCGCTGGTAGCTGTAGCTGCCGTCCGACGAGATCGTCAGCGTGCCGTACTGGCCGTTCACGACCGTATTCGTTCCGACCGAAGCAGCCGCGCCGCCCGCCGTGGTCGCGATCACGGACGTCACCGTCGCGCCATCCGCGCCGCGCACATCCGCATTGCCCGTGCCTTCGGCCGTCCCCGCACCCGTGACGACATTGCCGATCGCGGCAGCGGACGAGCCCGCCGCCACGCTGTCCGTATCGGCATGCGCAACCGGAACGTCGTCGGCGACCGAAATCTGCACATTGGTCTGCGCGGTGCCGGCGCCCGTCTCGACGACGACGGCGATCGAACCGAGGTCGACACCTTGCGTGCCGCCGCCAGCCACGTTGGGCAGCGGCCCGAGCAGCGTCGTCGTGACGACGACCTCGGTCGTTCCGAACACCTGTCCGGGGACAGACTCGATCTGCAGGAGGACGGTATCGACGCCGCCGACGCGGCCGACGATCGCGGTATCCGAAAGACGGACCCAGACGAGATCGGCGCCCGCGAGACCGTTGGTCTCGGTCTGCAGGGCGCTGAGATCGCCGGCGAAGCGCACGCTGGTGACCGGCGCCGTGCCGGTGTTGAAGCCGAGGACGGCGCGGCCGACCTCGTCCGTCCGCGCGCCGTCGGATCCGCTCGACAGGGCCGATTCGGACATCGAAATGCCCGTCGTCGACGCAAGGGCGCTCGGCCCGACGCTCAACCGCTGCACGACACCCAGTTCACGCTGCTCGAGCGTGGGGAACTGCAGATCCGTCGGCGGGAGCAGGTCGGTGATGCCGAAGAAGGAGCCGACATTGCCGTTCGGAACGGCGAAGTTGCCGCCGGAGCTGTTCACATTGGAGGCCTGCGCGCCCGCGGCCGCGACGATGCCCTCGCGGCTGAAGACCGCAGCCAGTGTCCCGGCCGGCACCTCGACATCGCCGAGCATCAGGGTCGGGACGTTGGTGACGCCGTTATCGATCACGATCGCGCGACCGTCGGCCTGCTTGAGGACGATATCCTTGCCCGTGATCTCGATGTTGTCGAGCGAAGTGCCTTGCGGCAGGCGAACGACCTTGGAAGCGGCCGCGTCGAAGTGAATGGCCGCAGGAGGCGCTACGACGGCCGGGCCGCCCGATTGCGCCGGCTGCTCCGCCGGCTTCGGCGCAGCCTGATCGGCAGCGGCCTGGGCAAGCTGGACGCGCCCATCGCGACCTGCAACCGTATCCTGCGGGGCCTGCTCCACCTGGACATCCGTGTCCAGACCGGCATTGCCGAGACCTTCAACCATGATTTCACCCGATCACGCTGACGTTTGGCGGATCGTTCGGCGAAAGTTTTGCGGGAAGCAAGTGGGCCGATATACCGGCGTATATCTACAGGCCACCAATTTTGCAGATGCTTAACACCCGACTGCTTCAATCAATATTCCGCTTGGTCATTCGAGTCATATTTCGTTTCGAATTCGGGATTCCGCTGCGGCAGAATGCCAGCGGATTCGACTGACGAGCGATAAGCCCAGCCAAATCGCAGCCACCCTTCATGCATATCGCAGCACATGCGGGTCGCTTCGTGGGCCGCAACCTTTGGCCAAGCCTGTCGTCTCACCGATGCAAAAAGCAACGGGGGCCGATTTCCTTGCCGTAAAGACAGATGATTTCAGCGAGTGCCTTGTGCCGGCCTTGATTGCGCCGAGGGATGCAGCACGCAGAGGAGAAGCGCATGGCCGTGGGCACGTTCCAGCAAGGTGACGCGGACGGTCGCCTTCCATGATTGCTGCCCTGCTTCGAGCGAGCAAGGGATCGAGAGGATACGCTGCTCGTTCTCGTCAAACAGCATCAGAACGCGGCTGATTTCGGCGGCGAGCTCGAAACGGAGCTGGGACTGGGCGCCGACACTGGCGACGAAATTCCGCATCGGGGTGTTGAAGAGCCGGATCTGCTTGTGCCGGTCGATGACGAAAGCCGGCTCCGCCATCAGGTCGATGATGCGTTGCCAGCGCCCCTTCGCATGGGCGGGCTGCTCGGCCTGCGCTTCCCGCATGAACCACTCGATCGCCGCGACGCGCAGGCGCGCCGTCGCATTGCCGGAATCGTTGCCGATGAGCTGGGCGACATAAGTCGACAGCTTCTCCTTGCGCCGCCTGGCAATATATTCGAGCGCCTGCCAGAAGGCGTCTTCGAGCTTGAAGGCGCGCCGCCGCCCCTGCACGGTCAGCAAGCGCAGGCGCGGTCCCTTGGGCGCAGAACTGTCGACGTCTTCCGTATTCGGATCCATCAACGCTCGGTCAATGCCTCCTGCCTGGCGCGATTGATCGGCTTGAGCAGATAGGTCAGAATCGACTTCTCGCCGGTCACGATATCCACGTCCGCAGTCATGCCCGGTATGATGGAGTGCGTATTCTTGCCCATCTTCAGCGAGGTTTCGTCGCTGCGGACAAGTACGACGTAGAACGTCTCTTTCAGGTTCGAGTCGTAGACGCTGTCGGCCGATACCTGCTCGACGACGCCGGTAAGCCCGCCATACTGATAGAAATCATAGGCCGAGACCTTGATCAGCGCCTTCTGCCCCGGGGCGATGAAGGCGATGTCGGACGGCTTGACGCGCGCCTCGATCAGCAGCTTTCCGTCCGAAGGAACGATGTCGAGCAGGCGCTCTCCGGGATTCACATAGGCGCCAACCGTGTTGACCGCGAGCGCGTTCACGATGCCATCGACCGGAGAGCGGATATCGGTTCGGCGAACCCGCTCTTCCGCCCCGCGCAACGTCTCCTGCACCACGGACCATTCGGCGCGCTTGGCCGTCAGTTCGGCCAGGGCTTCGCGGCGAAACAGCGAGGTCTGCTCGGCAAGCTGCGAACTGGCCTCGCGGAGCGCCGCCTCCAGCTTGGCCGTGGTTTCCTTCGCCGCCGTCAGCTGGCCTTTCAGCTCGACCACCTGCCGCTGCGCCCTGATCAGTTCGAGCTGCGACACGAGGTTGCGGCTCGCCATCGGCTGAATGATCGAGAGCTCCTTTTCCGCCAGAGCGAGAGACTCGGTAAAGCGCTGCGTCTGCGCGGCGGTCTCGCCCAGCTCGCGCTTGCGCTGTTCGAGACGCTCCTGAAGCCCGTCGAGACGGGCGCGGGCATTCTCCTGCCGGGCCGTCAGCAGCTTGCGCTCGTTGAGGCAGACACCAGGCGCATCAGCCTCGATGTCCTTCGGACATTCGAAGGCGGAATCCGGCCCGTTGGTCTCCGCTTCGAGACGCGCGATCTGCGCCCGCAATGCGCGCCCCTGCGCCTCCGCCTCCCCCGCCTTCGCCGCATTGGGCGTGTCGTCGAGCCGGATGAGAAGCTCGCCCTGCGTCACCCGCTGACCCTGCCGCACGAGGATTTCCCGCACGATGCCGGCCTCGGCGCTTTGAACGACCTGCGTGCGCGCCGAAGGGATGACGCGCCCGGAGCCGCGGGTAACCTCCTCGACGCGGGAAAAATTGGCCCAGACAAGGCCGGCGACCAGAAACGCACCGATCAGCTTGATGGCCTGCGACGCCAAACGCGGCGGCCGGTCGCCCGTCCGAAAAACCTGCTTCTTCGTCTTGGCTCGAAACCCGGGGATGGATCGCAGACCGCCTTGGCCGATCATCGACGTCACGAAATTGGCACTCCCGCTCGCTAAGAGCCGCCGAGCATACTAAGCTACCGCAACTACCATAAAGGTTCCGGCAAGACGAGCAATTCGATCATCGACATCGAAATTTAACGTAAACATCTTCCTATTGTGCAAATTTAAGAGATATTGCAGGGAATTGGCTAGGTGTCCTGATGTTTATAGGAGCAAATGGAACCCGATTCGAGAGACATGATGGCTACCTCTCCCAACAAGACCCCCAAAGTCTCCGCACAGGAGGGAATGGCAGGCCTCAAGATCTGGGGCGGAGCGTTCGCGGGATGCGCAGCGGCCATCGCCCTCGCCTATGGCGCGGCGCCGGTCCTGGACATATCCCTGCCGACCTGGCTGCTCGCCGGGCTGACGGTCGCCGCGGCCCTCACGCTGGCGGGTACGATGCGAGCCGTTTTCAAGACGCTCGGACGCGTCGACGCACCGGCCGCGACCGCCGAGCGGCCTGAGGCCGACCAGCGCGAGGGCGCAAGCCGCACCGACGAAAACAGGAGGGGGCAGGAAGAGGCCGGCAAGTCCCGTCTCGACATCGAACGCTTGCAGGACATCGACCCGGTGACCGGCCTCGGGAACCGGCGCGCGCTGCAGGTCAGGACGATGCAGGAGTTCAACCGAGCGGATCGCGAGGGAACGCCTCTCTCCCTGCTGCTCCTCGAGGTCGAGGGCTACGACGCGCTGGCCGCCTCCTGGAAGGCGGACGTGGCCGAAGCCCTGCAACTGCATATCGCCGACACGCTCAAGAGCTTCGTCAGGCCCTATGATGTCGTCGCGCGCGTCTCTCCTTCGGAGTTCGGCGTTCTCCTGCTCGGCGCCGCCGGGCCGACAGCCGCCAGCATCGCGCGGCGCCTCAAGAGTGCCGTGATGGCGCAGCCCCCGCTGCTGCTGGGAGGCGACATGCCCGATATCCGCATCTTCGCGGTCGAGCGGCAGCTGAAGGAAGCCAGCTTCGATGAAGTTCTGACCCGCGCCCGCAGCACGCCGATCTCCGACCGGGAACTCATCTGAGGCACGCGATCCGGCTGGATCGCCAACACATCAGCGAGACGAAGAAGGCCGCGATGCAGATTGCCTGCGTCGCGGCCTTCTTCGTCTTGTCGATCCCTGATCACAGGCTTCGAAACCCGCTCGCTCAGATGAGGGTTACGCCGGCGGCCGCGCTCTCCGAGCGATCGGATAGCCCCACCATCCTTGCGAAGAGCGTGAACTCCGAAGCAATTCACGGAAACGGCGAGCTCCGTAACCTCTGAATTGCCTCGCTGACGCTCACAACGACGCTAGATTAAACGGGAGGGCCGCCGGTCTGGCCAGCCCAGAATGATGTCGCACCAAACGCGACACCGCCACTGCGGAAGCCCTCGATAACTTCGACGAGCAACCGAAACGGAGCCGGCGCTGCCGCGACTGCTCTTGGGCCTTAACGCCTGCCTGTCCGTGCCGAAGCAACCGGACAAGGGGAGCGGCCGCGAACACGGCTGCACACACCTCTGATCCCGTGGGAAATGAGCTGAGAATTCCGCGTGCCCTTATCCTGAAGGTCACTCCTTCAGAGGCTGGCGTGTCGAAGGGAGTTTTTTGGCGGCTCCAGAACCACCTGGGATCACTCTTGGAGATGCCGCTAACGCGGCTCCTTCGGATAAGGGCTCTGACTTGGAAAGCGGGCTGCGATCAGGGCGGCATCAGCGAGAGGAAGCGATGCGTACCGATCCACCGGCACGGACCGCGTCAAATTGGGTAGCCGGCCCAATCGACACCCAAGCGCGATATTTGGAGGAGAACGGTAATCAGACGGAACGGCAGCAACGTTGAGAGGTCAAAGCGACCGAAGAAATCCGATCTCAGATCGCCTTCTTCCTGTTGCCGTGAATGAAGGTGCTGTTCTCGACGAAGGACAACAGGGGGAGATATTCCTTCACCTGATTGTCGTCCCTCACGACCGCGGCGATGTTGTCCAGAACGAGCTGGTGGTTCTTAGTGTTGACCACGAGCACGGCGTGGTCCTGCCCAGTGGCCGGAATCTTCACGAGCTGCAGCCGGATCTGCGAACGCTCGAAACCGGCAGCGAGCAGCATCCACATTTTCAGGATGGCGTAGCCCTTACAGTCGCCGGTGCCGCGCTGCAGGATCTCCGATGCCGACGCCCAGTAATCCGGGACGCCATAGGTGTCGGAATCGGTGCGATACTTCAGCCAGGAATTGACCGCCGCATTGATGGAACGGACGGCCTCCTGCTCGTCCTGCCGCTGCGCGACCGCGACGGCTTCGACGAGGCGCTGGCGCAGCTTCGACGTGCAGGCGGCCCGCGCCGCGCGGCACTCCTCGCCGAAATAGGAATCGGCGCGCTCATCGAGCGCCGCCCGCCAGCGCTGCGTCAGGGGCGCGTTCGAGATGGCCAGCGCGACCGAGCCCAGAACCTCCCCGCGCAGCGGCGGAGCAACGCGGTCCGGCCGGCCCGTCTGAGAACCGGAAGGCTTGCCGAGCGTCTTCCAGTATTCGGCGACCCAGGGAAAGGTGCCGTCCCAGCTCAGCGCGGAAGGCTGCGCCGCCGGACGATAGGCAACGGTGTCGACCGCTCCCGCGAAGGACGACGACCGGGCAGCCAGCCCGAGGATGTCGGACCCGCCGGACGATGCGACGACGAAGAAGGGGACGGAAGCGTTCGCGGCCTGAAGATTGCGATCTGCCTGATCCGGCGCGATGCTGGCCGTTGCAGGCGAACAGGCGACGCCCAAGGCGATCGGCAAGATCGCCAAGCAGCTCGCGATAAGATTCTTCAGGGGTCGTCCCGACCAAGACATCCGCATCCCTCCTGGACACGGAGGGGACGATGCGTCGGAGAACTACTATACCCGCTAAAGTCGACTTCTAAAAATTTATCGTCACGCCAAGAAAATGCGCTTATTTAATACAGAAATACTTTAATATACTCAGTTTTATTAAAATTTACCCGAAATATCGACGGAAATTGAGCGGCTTTACGACAGACCGACACGCCTGCGATTGCGGGCCTGCCCGGTAGCCCCCCCTGTCGATCCCTGGTCCGGCGAGCGACCATGCTCCTCGCCATGCGACACGCGCGTCCGCTTGAGCCTAGCACATCGGCCGCGATGGCTCCTTGACGTGGCGCAAACAGGCTGCTTCATTCTTATAAAGCATCAAGATCAAAAGTTGATGCATGAAAGGGATCATCATGACTTCACCCGCTGGCCCGGGGACGTCTCCCTGGCTCGACGCCCCCGCCGCCATCGCGGCGCGCACCCGCTCCGGCATCGTCGAGATGAGCCGTCAGGCCGAAGCCGCGGTGACGGCGCCGCGCGATCCCGGCGGCTTTCCCTCCCCCTGGCGCCTTGCTGTTTCGGCACGGATCGCCCGAATGAACGATCTGCCGAATCTGGTCGATCATTATCTCGCTTCGGTCTCCGAGCCGGCCTTGCGTGCCCTCGCGGACCCGGCCGAAGCCGGCCGCGACGAGCGGGAAAAAACCGTTCTGGCCTTCATGGACAAGGTCGCGCGCGAGACGCGTGCCGTCGCCGCCGAGGACATCGCGGCGCTCAAGGCGGCCGGCGTCACCGAGGCCGACATCGTGCGGCTCTGCGAACTCAACGCCTTCATGAGCTATCAGTGCCGCGTCTTCGCCGGCCTCGCCGTGCTGAAGGGAGACGCCGCATGAACCGGGTCGTGCATCGCTTCACGCGCAATGTGCCTGAGTGGCAGCCGCGGGTGACGCCCGTCGATCTCGCCAAGGCGAGCCCCGAGCAGCTCGACGCGCTCAAGATCACGCCGTCGAACACCAAGGTTTCGGATTATGTGCTGGTGCTGGCGCATGACCCCGAGACGCTGGCGGTACGCTCGCCGCTGTTCAACGGGATCATGTACGATCCCGGCGGGTTGAGCCGGGCCGAGCGCGAACTCGGGGCGATCGGCGCCTCGGTCGTCAATCGCTGCATCTATTGCGCCGCCGTGCATGCGGCGCGCCATGCGCAGCTCAGCAAGGACACCGCCGTCACCGACGAACTGTTCGCCAATGGCGAAAAGGCCAAGCTGGGCCCGCGCGACCAGGCGATCTTCGACTTCTCGGTCAAGCTCTCGCAGTCGCCGCCGGCCGTGACGGAAGCGGATGCCCGCCAACTGCGCGAAGCCGGCCTGAGCGAGGCGGAAATCGTCGACCTCATCCTGTCCACGGCATTGTTCGGCTGGGCCAACCGGCTGATGCATGTGCTCGGCGATCCCGTCCGCGCCGACGGCTAGAGTATTTTCGAGCGAAGTGGGCGCCGGTTCGCGTGAAGAAAATGCGACAAAACAAGATGATGGAGCAATTCCACGGCTCAAAGAAGCGTGGAATTGCTCCAAGATGAGCCGCCTCAAGATCCTGGAAGCCTATCTGCAGGTCGCCTCGCTCGGCAGCGTCACCGCGGCGGCCAAGCATCTGGGCGTGTCGCAGCCTTCCGTCAGCCGCATGATCCAGGAACTGGAGCGCGACCTCGGCCAGCCGCTGTTCGAGCGCGCCGGCCAGCGGCTGGTGCTGACGCCGAAGGGCATGGTTCTGCGCGACGACGTCGAGCGCGCGCTGGCCGGCTTCGTGAATCTGTGGGAGCGCGCCCGCGAGGTCGTGGGCGAGGCGGAGCCGCCGATCCGGATCTCGTCAGTCTCCGCCCTGGCCTTCGGCCTGCTGACTGATGCCTGGAAGGCGGCCGGCAGTGGCAGCGAGGCACCGAGGCTGGCGATCGAGGTCGAGAATCCCGACCGCGTGCAGAAGGCGGTGATGTCCGGCAATGCGCAGATCGGCGCGACCAGCGCTCCCCTGCTGCATCGCGACCTCACGGTCGAATGGCTCGGCACCGCGCCCTGCGTCCTGGCCGTGCCGGAGGACGACCCTCTCGCCCGTGACGAAGGGCCGATCGATTTGCGGGCGCTGTCCGGGCGCAATCTGATCGGCATGTCCTTGCGCCGGGGCGTGCCGGCCCGCATCCGCGCCGCCCTCAATGCGGCCGGCGTCGATGTCCGCGTCAAGATCCGCACGACCTCGACGATGAACGTGCTGTCCTTCATCAGGGCCGGCGCCGGCGTCGCCGTCGTCGAGCCCTTGACCCTGACGGGCAACCCCACGCCCGGCATCCGCATCCTGCCGCTGGCGACGCCGATTCCCTACTGCTTCGGCGCGGTGACGGCGCGCGGCGTCGCGATTCCCGACCGGGCCCGCGAGCTGATCGCCGCCATGAGGACGGTCGCGCAGGAGCGGCTCGACGACTTCACCCTGGTTCCCCCCGAGGAGCACCACGATCTCCTCGCCTCGCTCACCGAACAGGAGACGCGGCTGTGACGGTCGATGCGAACAATGTTCCCGAGGGGCTGGAGGCGCTGAACCGCCGCATCGCCCGCGATCTCGAGCTGCTGACCTTGCCGGCGGCGCCCTGGGTGCCCGAGCGCAGTGCCGAAGGACAGCCCCTGCTCGACGTCGCCATCGTCGGCGCCGGCATGGCCGGGCTGGCGGCAGCCGCAGCGCTGCGGAACATCGGCCTGCGTGCCGTCAACTACGACCGCCGGCCGCAAGGCTATGAGGGCCCATGGGCGACCACGGCGCGGATGGAGACGCTGCGCTCGCCGAAAACCCTGACGGGTCCGGCGCTCGGCATCGCCTCGCTGACCTTCCGCGCCTGGTTCGAGGCGCAATTCGATGCGGATGCCTGGGAGGCGCTCGACAAGATTCCGCGGCTGATGTGGATGGATTATCTGCGCTGGTTCCGCGAGGTGCTGCAGCTCGATATCCGCAACGGCCACGACATCGCGATGATCCGGCTGGGCCCGGATTACGCGACGCTGGACATCGATGCTGCGACCGGCCGGCAACGCGTTCTGGCACGCCATGTCGTGCTCGCGACCGGCCGCGACGGGCTCGGCGGCCCCTCCGTGCCCGAGATCGCGCAGGACCTGCCGCGCGAGCGCTGGGCCCATTCCTCGGATGAGAACGACTATGCGCAGCTGCGCGGCAAGCGGGTCGCGGTCATCGGCGCCGGGGCCTCGGCGATGGACAGTGCCGGCACGGCGCTCGAAGCCGGCGCGGCCCGCGTCGATCTGCTGATCCGCCGCCGGGACATTCCGCGCATCAACCGCGGCAAGGGCATGGGCCATCCCGGCTCTGTGGCGGGCTATCGCAGCCTGCCCGACGACTGGAAGTGGCGGATCAACAGCTACATCGCCCGCGAGCAGGTGCCGCCGCCCCGCGCCAGCGTGCTGCGGGTCTCGCGCTATCCGAACGCCTTCTTCCGGCAGGGCATCTCGTTGCGCTCGGCCCGCATGGACGGCGACGAGATCGTGGTGGAGACGAATGCCGGCACCATGCGGTTCGACTTCATCATCTTCTCGACCGGCTTCAAGGTGGACTGGGGCAACCGGCCCTTCCTCGCCGAAATCGCGGCCTGTGCCCGGAACTGGTCGGATCGCGGCGTGCCCGCGGACGCCGATCCCGGCCTCGGCGCCATGCCCGATCTCGGGCCCGCCTTCGAGTTCCTGCCCAAGACGCCGGGCAGTTGCCCCGGCCTCGAAAGGGTGCATTGCTTCTGCTATCCGGCGATGATGTCCCACGGCACGGTCTCGGGCGATATCCCGGCGATCAGCGACGGCGCCGAGCGGCTGTCCCAGGCCATCGCGGCGCGCTTGTTCGCGGAGGACGTCGAGATGCATTTCGAGCGCGGCCAGGCCTATGCCGAGCCGGAGATCTTCGGCGACGAGTGGGTGCCGATCCTGCCCGAAGACGCCTCGGTGCCGGTCTGATGCTCGGGTGGCTGCTCCAGCGCGTCGCACAGGCGCTTCTCGTCATCTTCGTCATGTCGCTCGTGGTGTTCCTCGGGCTGCACGCCGTCGGCAACCCCGCCGACCTTCTGCTGGCGCCGGACGCGACCCAGATCGACCGGGCCGAGCTCGTGGCGCGGCTCGGCCTCGACCGGCCGCTCTGGGAGCAGTACCTGAACTTCGTCGGCAGCGCCCTGCAGGGCGATCTCGGCCGAAGCTTCGTCTACAACGTGCCGGCGGTGACGCTGATCCTGCAGCGCCTGCCGGCGACGCTGGAGCTTGCCTTCGCCGCGATGATCTTCGCCGTCATCATCGGCGTGCCGCTCGGGCTCTATGCCGGGCTCTATCCCGAGCGCCTGCTGTCGAAACTGATCCAGACCGGCAGCATCCTCGGCTTCTCGCTGCCGACCTTCTGGGTCGGGCTCCTGCTGATCATGACCTTCAGCGTCTCGCTCGGCTGGCTGCCGGCGAGCGGGCGCGGCGAGACAGTGCGCGTCTTCGGCATCGAATGGTCGTTCCTGACGTTGAACGGCTGGCGCCATCTGCTGCTGCCGGCGATCAACCTATCGCTGTTCAAGGTCTCGCTGGTGATCCGCCTGACGCGGGCCGGCGTGCGCGAGGTGCTGCCGCTCGACTATGTCCGTTTCGCGCGGGCCAAGGGCCTGCGCCGCGGCCGGATCGTGATGATGCATATCCTGCGCAACATCATGATCCCGCTGGTGACCGTGCTCGGGCTCGAACTCGGCTCGACCATCGCCTTCGCGGTGGTGACCGAGAGCATCTTCGCCTGGCCGGGCTCGGGCAAGCTCATCCTCGACAGCATCAACGCGCTCGATCGGCCGGTGGTGATGGCTTATCTCCTGGTCGTGGTGACGCTCTTCGTCATCATCAACCTCATCGTCGACATTCTCTATCGCGTGCTCGATCCACGCGTCCGCGAGGAGGCTTCGGCATGACCACGGTTCCCGCCGCCGCCTCCGCCCGCCGTCCATCCAGCAGCGCGCTCCGCCGCTTCCTGCGCGCGCCCTCGGCCTGGATCGGGCTCGGCCTGATGATCCTGCTCGTGATCGGCGCCGTCTTCGCGCCGCAGATCGCACCGCAGAACCCGTTCGACCTCGCCGCCATCGACGTGCTCGACGCGCGGATGACGCCCGGCTCCGTGTCGTCGACCGGCGATATCACCTACTTGCTGGGCACCGACGGACAGGGCCGCGACCTGTTCTCGGCGATCCTTTACGGATTGCGCACCAGCCTCACCGTCGGCGTCGGCTCGGCGGTGCTCGCCGGCATCATCGGCATCCTGCTCGGGCTGATCGCGGCCTGGGCGGGCGGCATCCTCGACGCCGTGATCATGCGGCTCGTCGACCTCATCATGTCGCTGCCCTCGATCCTGGTCGCGCTCCTGATGCTGGCGCTGCTCGGCAAGGGCATCGGCAATGTCGTGCTGACGCTGGTGCTTCTGGAATGGGCCTATTACGCCCGCACCGCCCGCGCCCAGGCGCTGGTCGAGCGCAAGCGCGACTATTTCGAAGCGGCGCGGGGGCTGGGCCTGCCGATCTCGCGCATCCTGCTGCGCCACGTCCTGCCGAACTGCCTGCCGCCGCTGCTGGTCATCGGTGCGTTGCAGGTCGCGCGCGCCATCACGCTGGAAGCGACGCTCTCCTTCCTCGGATTGGGCGCCCCGGTAACACAGCCCTCGCTCGGCCTGCTGATCGCCAACGGCTTCCAGTTCATGCTCTCCGGCGAATACTGGATCAGCTTCTTCCCGGGCTTGACGCTGCTCGCGGCCATCGTCGCGATCAACCTCGTCGGCGACCGCCTGCGCGAGGTGCTCGATCCGAGGGCGCTGAAATGACCGCGCCCCTGCTTCATGTCCGCAACCTGCGCACCCGCTTCCGCACCGATCGCGGCGATCTCGACGCGGTGCGCGACGTCTCCTTCACCCTGCGGGCCGGCGAGACGCTCGGCCTCGTCGGCGAGAGCGGCTCCGGCAAGTCGGTCACCGGCTTCTCGATCATGGGGCTGATCGACCCGCCCGGCCAGGTCGTCGGTGGCGAGATCCTGTTCCGCGGGCAGGACCTGACCAGGCTCGACGAGGAGGCGATGCGCTCCTTACGCGGCAACCGCATCGCCATGGTCTTCCAGGACCCGATGATGACGCTGAACCCGGTGCTTCGGATCAGCACGCAGATGATCGAGACGATCCGGGCGCATGAAGCGGTCGACGACGCCACGGCACGCGGCCGGGCACGCGACCTGCTCGGCGCCATGGGCATCCCAAGCCCGGAAGCCCGGCTCGACGCCTATCCGCACCAGCTGTCGGGCGGCATGCGCCAGCGCGTCGCCATCGCCATCGCGCTCATCAACAAGCCCGACCTCATCATCGCCGACGAGCCGACCACCGCGCTCGACGTCTCGATCCAGGCGCAGATCCTGGCCGAGGTGCAGCAACTCACCCGCGAGAGCGGCACCGCCCTGCTCTGGATCACGCATGACCTCTCGGTGATCGCAGGGATCGCCGACGAGATCGCGGTGATGTATGCCGGCCGCATCGTCGAGCAGGGCAGCGTCGACGCCGTGCTCGACCATCCGAGCCACCCTTATACGGCCGGATTGATCGGCAGCCTGCCGGGCGCGAGCGCGCCGGGCTCGATGCTCGTGCAGATCCCCGGCACGACGCCGGACATGGTGGATCCGCCCCCAGGCTGCGCCTTCGGGCCGCGCTGCTCCCGCCGCGACGACGCCTGCGAGCGCCAGCCCGCCTTCACGGAGAGCGCGCACCGCCTGCGCTGCTTCCATCCTTTGTCCGGCCCCGCCTCGGCCGCCGAGGTGTCGGCATGACCATGACCGCCACTCCCTCCGCCCCCGCGCTGGAGGCGCGCAAGCTGAGCCGGAATTTCGGCCGTCCGGACGGGCTTGCGGTCAAACTGCATCTGGCGAAGCGCCAGCCGATCATCCGGGCGCTCGACGGCATCGACCTGACCATCCCGGCCGGCGAATTCGTCGGGCTCGTCGGCGAATCCGGCTCGGGCAAGTCGACGCTCGGGCGCATCGCCGCAGGCCTCCTGCCGCCGAGCACGGGCGAGGTCGATGTGTTCGGGCGCTCGCCGCAGGGCGACCGTTCGGTGCATCGCGACGTGCAACTGATCTTCCAAGACCCGCAGGCGAGCCTCAATCCGCGCATGAGGGTGGCCGAGGCGATCGGCGAGGCACCGCTCGTCCATGGCATCGCAAGCCGTGCCGAGATCGACGACTATGTCTGCGCGCAGATGCGCCGGGCCGGGCTCGACCCCGCCTTCCGCCAGCGTTTCCCGCACCAGTTCTCCGGTGGCCAGCGCCAGCGCATCTCGATCGCGCGGGCGCTCGCGCTGCAGCCACGGTTCCTGGTCTGCGACGAGTCGGTCGCCTCGCTCGACGTCTCGATCCAGGCGCAGATCCTCAACCTGTTCATGCAGCTCCGGCGCGAGCTCGATCTGACCTATCTCTTCATCAGCCACGATTTGCGGGTCGTCCAGCACATCGCCGACCGCGTCGTGATCATGTATCTCGGCCGCATCGTCGAGGATGCGCCGGCCGCCCAATTCTTCGCGCATCCGAACCATCCCTATACGCAGGGGCTGCTGGCGGAGATCCCCGACCTGAAGCAGCGGCGACGGGTCTATGCGCCGGTGAAGGGCGAGATCCCGAGCCCGGCCGCACCACCGCCCGGCTGCCATTTCCACCCGCGCTGCCCGGCCGCCTTCGACCGCTGCCGCACCGAGCGCCCCGCCCTGCGCGAGATCGTGCCGGGCCATCGTTCTGCCTGCCACCTCAACGACGTCGCGGCGGCCCCGACCCGCGCGCAAACAGGAGAGATCGCATGACGACCAAACTGAGCACCTTCGCCCTCTCGGCGGCGCTGATCGTCGCCACGGGAGCCGCCCAGGCGGAAGACCTGCGCATCGCCTTTGCCGACCCGGTTTCGGCGATCGACCCGCAGCTCAACAACCATGCCGGCGACCATTCGGTCTCGCAGCATTTCTGGTCGCGGCTCGTGGCGCAGAAGACCGAGGGCGGCGTGGTGCCCGACATCGCCGCGTCCTGGAAGAACCTCGCGCCCAATACCTGGGAGTTCAAGCTGCGCGAGAACGCGGTCTGGAGCGACGGCAAGCCGGTCACGGCGGAGGATGTCGCGTTCTCCTACGAGCGCGCCCAGAACGTGCCGGGCACGGTCGCGAGCTACAAGGGCTTCCTGCGCAATGTCGCCAAGGTCGAGGTCAAGGACCCGCACACGCTGGTGATCACCAGCCATGCGCCCGATCCGCTGCTGCCGATCAACATCTCCAGCATCTATATCGTCAGCAAGCATGTCGGCCAGGGCGCGACGACCGACGATTACAACAGCGGCAAGGCGATGGTCACCGAGGGACCCTATTCCTTCGTCAGCTATACGCCCGGCGATCGCATCGAGATGAAGCGCAACGAGCGCTTCTGGGGTCCGAAGCCCGAATGGGAGAAGGTCAACTACCGCTATATCGCCAATCCGGCGGCGCGTACGGCTGCCCTGCTTTCGGGCGATGTCGACGTCATCGACAAGGTCTCCTTCTCCGATATCGAGAAGCTGGAGAAGAACCCCAAGGTCAAGGTCTGGTCCTATCCGGGCCTGCGCGCGCTGATCATGCAGCCGAGCTTCAACCCGAACCCGTCCAAGTTCCTCACTGACAAGGCCGGCAAGCCACTCGACAAGAACCCGCTACTCGACGTCCGTGTCCGCAAGGCGCTCAACATGGCGATCAACCGCGAGGCGATCGCCGACCGCGTCGCGCGCGGCGGCGTGACGGTGGCGACGCAGTGGATGCCGGCGGGCAGCTTCGGCTACGACCCCGACCGCTCCAAGATCGACGTCGATCCCAACAAGGCCAAGGCGCTGCTGACCGAGGCCGGCTATCCCAACGGCTTCAAGCTGACGATGCATGTGCCGGGCGAGCGCTATCCGCTGGCGCCCGAGACCGCGCAGGCTATCGCGCAATTCTGGACCCGCATCGGCGTCGAGACACAGGTCGAGGTCGTGCCCTTCTCGGTCTATTCCGGCGCCGCCAACAAGAACGAATATGCGATGAGCATGATCGGCTGGGGCAACGGCACCGGCGAGGGCACCTATGCGATGCTGGCGATCCTCGCGACCGTCGATCCCGCCAAGGGGCTGGGCGCCTCGAACTGGGGCCGCTACAGCAACCCGAAGCTGGACGAGGCCCTCGCCAAGGCCAGCGCCGAGTTCGACGACGCCAAGCGCGAGGCGATCATCAAGGACGCGGTCAAGGTCGTGATGGACGATGTCGGGATCATGCCGCTCTACCACTACAAGAACATCTGGGCGAGCCGGCCGGACCTGAAGGTCGTGCCCTGGCACAGCGACCGCACCGTCGCGATGCAGGTCAGCAAGGCCAAATAAGGACGCCGCCATGCCTGCCGCCTTCGCGATCAGCCCCGCCATCGACCTGATCGACGTGCCTCGCCGGATCGTTCTTTCCGGACTGCCGGCGGGCGCGGAGGTGACCATCGCCGCGGAAACTCCGCGCGACGGCCATGTCTGGCGGGCTGAGGCTGTGTTCGCTGCCGCAGCGGATGGCAGCGTCGATCTCGAACGTGACGCGCCCTTGCGCGGTGATTACGCGGGCGTCGCGGCGATGGGGATGGTCTGGGCGCAGACCGGCAACGGGGAGCTGTTCCCCGCCGACCTCTCTCACCCGCTCGAAACCAGGCTCACCGCCGCGATCGGCGGTGAGACCGTCGCAACAGGACGCTTCAGCCAGATCCTGATGGCGGACGGCGTGACGCGGCATCCGCTTGCCGAAGATGGGCTGGTCGGGACATTGTTCCTGCCGGACGGCGCAGGCCCGCACCCGGCGATCGTGATCCTAAACGGCTCGGGCGGCGGCATCAACGAACCGCGCGCCGCGCTCTGGGCTTCGCGCGGCGTGGCCGCACTGGCTCTCGGCTATTTCGGCGCGCCCGGCCTGCCGAAATACATCTCGAACACGCCGCTGGAGTATTTCGCGCGGGGACTCGACTGGCTGCGCGCCACGGTGCGCCCGCTGAACGGCTTCGTCGCCGTCGCCGGCCAGTCGCGCGGCGGCGAGCTGGCGCTGCTGCTCGGGGCGACCTTTCCCGAGCGCGTCTCGGCGGTGCTCGGCTATGTGCCGAGCGCTTTCGTCCATGGCGGGCAGGCCGCCGCCGATCCTGCGCCGGGGCTCGGCCGCGACGGTCCCTGCTGGACGCTCGCCGGCAAGCCACTGGTCCATCAGTGGCAGGACAACGCCACGGCGAGCTGGAAGCCCTATGACGAGGCGACCACCGTTCGCCGCAATGCCGATGCGATGCTGACCGCGCTCGGCGATCCCGCCGCCATGGCCCGCGCCCGCATCCCCGTCGAGCGGATCGTCGGGCCCGTCCTCCTGATCTCGGGCGGCGACGACGGCGCCTGGCCCTCGGATCTCTATTCGCTGATCGTGCAGTCGAGCCTGCTCGCGGCCGGGCATCCGCACGAGGTCGTCTGGAGGAACTGGCCCGCCGCCGGCCATTCCATCCTCTTCCCCTACACGCCCGCGACCCGCATCGCCCATCGCCACCCCGTCAGCGGCATCGCCACAACCATGGGCGGCACCCCGATGGCCAATGCCGAAGCGAATGCGGGTGCCTGGGCGGAGGCACTGGCCTTCATCCGGCGCCATAGCGGCAAAGGCGCGTGATCACATCGGCGGGCTTGAGGGAGCGCGGACAACGGCCTGGCTGTGCCTTGTCGAAAATACGATTGTCATTCCGGGACGCGCCGCAGGCGTGAACCCGGAATGACAATCGTGCGGCGCGAAACCGCTGCGGTCAAACCTCGACAGCGCTTGAGGCATCGGCCTCCATCGCCTGCGCGATGACTTCAAGATGCCGGCGCATGGCGCGCTCGCTCTCGATGTCGTTCCCGTCGGCCATCGCCTCGATCACCGCGGCATGCTGGTCGCAGTGAGGGCCAGTGAACTCCGACGCGCCGACCCGCCGATATGTCCTGTCCCATTGCCGCTGCCAGGCGACGCGGCGGCGCGCGCCGGCGAGATAGTCGAGGAAGCCGAGCAGGATCGGATTGCGCGCGATTTCCGCGACCGCGCGATGGAAAGCCGCGTCATGCCTCTCGCATTCGGCGCGCGAACGGGCGCGCCGGCCGGCGTCGACCAGCTTCCGCAAGCGGGACAGGTCGGCCTGCGTCACCACCCGCGCCGCCTCCGCCGCGATCGGCGGTTCGATCATCAGGCGCGCCTGCATGAGCTGCCGGGGCGACGTGGCCTGCAACAGCACAGCCTCCCGGATCGGGTACCCATCCGGCCGGGCTCCGACGAAAGTGCCCTGGCCGACATGGCGCCAGATCGACCCTTCGCTTTCCAGCGTGAAAAGCGCCTGCCGTAGGGTCTGGCGCGAACATCCCAGCGCCGCCGAAAGCCCGCGCTCGTCAGGCAACCGCGTGCCCGGCGTCATGCCCTCGGCCTCCAGCATCGCCCTGAGGCGCGCAAGGATCGCCGCGCTGTTCTGTCTCGGCATGGGCCTCGCCTGCACGCGCTGAAGTTCATACCAATTTGCAGACCAATCCGATTTCCGCAATCCGGAGCCCATTCAGGTGGGTCTCATGGAATCGAACATCGTTCTCATTGTCGCGGGTCTGGCTGCCGGAGCTTTGAATTCCGTCGCGGGTGGCGGGACGTTCCTGTCGTTCCCGGCGCTGGTCTGGGTCGGCGTGCCGCCGATCATGGCGAACGCCACGGCCACCCTGGCGGCCCTGCCCGGCTATATCGGCGGCGCCTGGGGGTTCCGGAAGGATATCCGCGCGAGCGGCCCGGTCAGCCTGCGCTGGACGATTGCCATGGCCGCGCTCGGCGGGCTGCTGGGCGCATTGCTGCTGCTGGTGACGCCGAAGGAGACCTTCTCGGCTCTGGTGCCGTGGTTGCTGCTGGCCGCAACACTGATCTTCGCCGCTGGCCCGGCCCTCGTTCGCCGCGTGCTGCGGCAGGGCGGCGGCCTGCCGAAGCTGCCGGCCCTGCTGCTGTTGCTGGCCGTGTCGATCTATGGCGGCTATTTCAACGGCGGCCTCGGGATCATGCTTCTCGCCGCCTTCGGCTTCGTCGGCCTCACCAACCTGCACGAAATGAACGGGCTCAAGAGCCTGATGTCGGCCGTCCTGTCGACCGTCTCCGTCGCGACCTATTCCGCCGCCGGGCTGATCGAGTGGCGCTCGGCCCTCGTCCTCGGCGTGTCCTGCGCTCTGGGCGGCTTCATCGGGGCGCATCTCGCGCGGCGCATCACCAATATGCTGGCGCTGCGCATCTTCATCACGCTGATCGGCCTCGGGATGGCGGTGGCTTTCTTCATGGCCCGATAGGGTCGAACGGGGCTCGGCGCCGACCCGCCTCAGCCGCTTTCGGACTCGGCCCCGGTATCCGCCACGTCGATGTCGATGTCGAACGAACGGCTCTCGCCCGGAGCCAGCAAGGGCGAGAGAGCGTTGCCGCCGCCCTCGTCGCGCCCCGTCGTGCACGGCTCGATCGACACCACGGCGGCACCCGGGCGCAGATCCCGCCAGAGCTGCAGCCAGGGCAGCTCGGCGCTATCCCATCGGAAGGCGACCGTTGCCGCCTTGCCCCGCACGGAACAGCAGGCCCGCGCTCCGGCGACACGATGCAGCGCAGCCTTCGCCGCCGCCGCCTCGGGCACCGAAAGCGGGCCTTCCAGCCGGCTTCCGTCGAGCGCAATCGTCGCGCCCTCGCCGATCATCGGGTAGCCGAGGTTGAAATGGTAGAGCGCCATGATCGGGGCAGGCTCAGCCCCGACCACCGTGACGCGGTCGCGAATGGCGAGCGAGCCGCCGCCGATCGGTGCCTCGATGCGCCGCCGCAGGCGATAGCCGAAGCCGCCATGGGCCCAGCAGGTCGCCTCGCCCTCGCAGAACAGCCTGGGCACGCTCGCGTCCCAATCCTCGCCATAGGCGATCAGGCGTGCCGGCGCGAAGGGCGCGGAGCCGTGCAGGGGCCGGCCATCGGCGGGCTGGCGGATATGGTCGAAGCCGCAGGTGTTGAGGAAGCCGCCGAATGCCGTTCCGAAGCGGCGCTCCCGGCCAGCCGCTCCATCATCGGGCGCGCGCAGGCCCGCCGGGCTCTGCCAGGCGAGCTGGACACCGCGCCAGGACAGGGTCGCAATGTCCATCAGCCGACCTACGGTCACCCAGAAATCGAGCCCGCCGCCGGTGGAGAAAGCCAGCGCCTCGATTCCGGCTTCCGCCCCCTCGGCCAGGACGATGCGGCGCACGCTGGCGAACTGCCGCGGATCGGCGGCGAGATGGCGCGGAAAGGTCACCGCGTCCCGCATCCTCAGGCCACGTCTTCGCGCGCGAGCGTGACCCGGGTGAAGGCTTCGGGCGGCGCGCCGTTGGCCTCCATCAGGCGCCGCATCAGCGCCGCCAGCCGCGCCTCGACACCTGCGTCGCTCACAGGCGCCTCCTGCCCGGGATCGGTGTCGAGATCGTAGATGCGTGTCTCGGCTTCGAGCAGGGCTCCGGGGCCGTAGTTGTTGTACATGGGCGAGCGCTCGATGACCGGCACCTTGAGCAGGTTCGCCCCCTTCGTGAAGCCCAATGGCGGCGAGATCGTCGCGCCCGCCAGTTCTTCGGGCGAGAAGGGCGAGAAGATGTGCGTCGGCATCAGCGTGTACTGGTAGAGTTCCTGCTTCGACAGATCCTCCGGGAAGCGGTGATAGGTGTAGCGCCCGTCGGCCACGTTCACAGCGCCGCCGAAATAGCCGAACAGGACGCCGTCGCGCAGCGCCGTCCCGTCGGCCATCCGGCACAAGGAGATGCCCTCGTTCTCCGCCGGAGGCGTGGCGCCGAACAGGTCGAGGAATGTCGGCGCGAGATCGATCGACTGCGTCAGCGCCGCAGAGCGCGTGCCGGCACGTTCCGGGCTGCGCGGGTCGTGCAGGAACAGCGGGATATGGGCTACCTCCTCATAGAGGTTCATCCGGTTCTTGGCCCAGAAATCATGCTCGCCCAGCAGGAAGCCATGATCGGTGGTGACGACGAGAGCGGTGTCCTTCCACATGTCGTTGGCGTCGAACCAGTCGAGCAACTTCCCGAGCAGGTCGTCGCACATCGCCACCACGGCATAGTAGTTGGCCCTGAGCTCCTCGCATTCCTCCGGCAGCTCGTCGACGCGGCCATAGCGCGGCCAGTCGCGGACGGGGCCGGTCCAGCCCGTGTCGAAGGCCTCCTTGAAGCGGGCCGGCGCCGTGAACGGCTCGTGCGGGTCGAAGGTCTCGATCTGCAGCAGCCAGTTGTCGGCGTCCTTGTTGCGTTCGAGGAAATCGAACCCCTCCGCGAAGCAGCGCACCGAGGGAAAATCCTCCTCCGCCTTGATGAATTCGCGGTTGACGATGTTCTGCCCGAAATAGCTGCGGCGCGCGTCGCTGAACTGGCGCGGATGGTACATCTCGCGCAGCCGTTCCCAATGCGGCTGCACCATCGCCTTCCAGCGATCGCCTTCCTGCCCGCGGACGAACTCGTAGGAATCGTAGCGGTTGTGATAGGTTGCCCCGCCATCCTCCCAATAGTGAAAATGGTCCGTGACGAGGTGGCTGTAGGTCCCCGTCTGCTTGTGCAGGATCTCGGGAAAGGCGTTGTCGAACGGTTCGAGCGGCCCCCAGCTGCGATGCAGGAAGGTCAGCCGCCCGGTGAGCATGTCGCGCCGCGCCGGCATGCAGGGCAGGCTGCCGACATGATGCTGGTCGAAGGTCACCGAACGGCGCGCCAGCCTGTCGAAATTCGGCGTCGACACGCGCTTGCCGCCATAGCAGCCCAGCATGTGGCGGTTGAGCGAGTCGAAAAGGACAAATACGGCCTTCACGTTGATCTCCGGCTCTGTCTCGCTGGGCGGGCTACTTCACAGCCCCCTGGGTGAGACCTTTGACGATGTAGCGTTGGGCGAAGAGCATCACGAGCAAGGCTGGCAGCATGGCGAGACCCGCGCTCGCCGCCATCTGGGTGTACTGGATCTCGAACTCCTGGGCGAACTTGGCGATCGCGACGGGCACCGTCGCGGTCTGCTTCATGCTCAGCGCCAGGGAGACGGCGAACTCGTTCCAGGAAAAGACGAAGGTGAGGACCGACGTCGCCGCCAGGCCCGGCGCCACGATCGGCAGCACGACGTTCCAGAGCAGGACCGGCGTCGTCGCGCCGTCCATCAGCGCGGCCTCCTCGAGCTCCTTCGGCACCTCGCGCACGAAGACGCTCATCAGCCAGATCGCCATCGGCAGGTTGAGCGTCGCATGCGCTAGGATCAGGCCGGTGAAGCTGTTCTCCAGCCCGACCGCACGCGACATGGTGAACCAGGCGCTGGCGAGCGCCACCGGCGGGATCATGTGGAAGACCAGCGTCCAGGCGAGGAAGAGCTGCACGATCCACCGGCGCCAGCGGGTGCGATTGAGCGAAAAGGCCGCCAGCGTCGCCACGCCGACGCAGAGCAGCGTGCTTGCCGTCCCCACGATGATCGAGTTGCGATAATTGACCAGGAATTCGGAGGTCTTGGAGAACAGCACCTCCCGGAAACTGAACAGCACCGGCGAGAAGGCCACCTCGCCCATCAGCAGCGAGATCTGGGTGCGGAAGCCGGCCGCGACGGTCCAGACGACCGGCACCAGTACGATCGCGGCGCAGATGATCAGCGCGACATGGATTCGCCATGCGGATGCGGCTCCCCCCGTTCCGCCGCTCATGCCTGGCTCTCCGAACGGCGGCGCGCCGACAGCGCCACCACCAGCAGCAGGCAGACCAGGAAGATGACCGTGACCGACATCGCCGAGCCGTAGCCGGCCTTATCCTCGGTGAAGAAGCGCTGGTAGAGCGTGAAGCTGATCACTTCCGTCGCCGTGCCAGGGCCGCCCTTGGTCAGGAGATAGACCTCGTCGAAGACCTTGAGGGCGAGGATCAGGCGGAAGGCGAAGGTGACGACGATGGTCGGCACCATCAGCGGCAAGGTCACATGCAGCAGTTCCTGCCAGGGGCTCGCCCCGTCGATCTTGGCGGCCTCGTAGACGTCCTGCGGCAGCGACTCCAGCCCCGCCAGGAACAGCAGGAAGCAGAACGGCGTCCAGTGCCAGATGTCGACGGCGATGACCGACAGCAGCGCGGTCGAGGCGCTGCCGAGCCAGTCGACCGGCGCGATGCCGACAAGGTCGAGCAGCTTGTTGGCCAGCCCGAAATCGTAGTTGAGCATCAGCTTCCAGATCGCGCCGATGACGATGCCGGGGATCAGGATCGGCAGGATGAAGATCGTCCGGTAGAGGACGCGCCCCCGGCTCACCTTGCTCACCAGCAGCGCCAGCGCGAAGCCGAGGACCATCTGCCCCGTCACGGCCCCGAGGGCGAACAGAACCGTGTTCCAGAGGCCGGCGCCGAACAGCGCGTCGCCGAACATGGCGCGATAATGATCGAGCCCCGCCCATGTCCGCACCGCCCGGCCGTCGACCCAGGCGACGTTCTGGAAACTGGTGAGGAAGAGGCCGACCAGCGGGACGATGCTGAGCGCCAGCATCATCAGCAGCGCGGGCGAGAGCGTCAGCCAGCGCCAGAAGCGCTGATCGCCGTTCTCGACCGGTTCAGCGGCGCCCAATCGTCCGCTCCTCGTCGCCGCCTGTGCCATGATCGGCTTCTCTCTCCTCCCCGCTTCACTTCAGCGGCTGGAGCGCGCCGCTCTTGTAGGCGTTCCGATTCATGACCTTGTGGATCTCGTCGGCCATGCCGTTGAGGGCATCGACGCTGGAGATCTCGCCGGCAACCGCCCGGTTGAGCCCGATCTCGAGCACGGCGATGACCTCGCTCGCCTCCGGGAACTGGTAGATGTTGACCGCATTCGGCAGCGCCTGGGCCAACGGCTTCATCCAGCGATATTTGCGCTCGTCGGCGATCGGCTCCTTGTAGACCGCCGCATGGACCGGGATGCCGCCGGCCTTCGCGGTCTCCAGCTGGGCATCCTTGGTCTGGAACCAGCGCAGGAACTCGACAGCCGCGCGCTTGCGGTCGTCCGGCACGTTGCGGGATATGCCGGCGAGCCAATGCCCCAGCCCCGGCGCGGTCGGCAGGCCGGGCGCGGAGGGCGGCGGCGCCCATTCGATCTTGTCGACGACGACCGATTTGTTCGGGTCGTCCATCTGCGACCAGGCGGCGATCACCATCATGATGTGAGCGGCGTGGCCGGTCACCATCGCCTGGATCACCTCGGCCTGGTCCGAGGCCGCCGTCTTGGGATGGCCCGCCGTGCGCGCCAGCCGGATGTAGTAGTCGAGCGCCTCGCGTCCCTGAGCCGAATTCAGGGTCACCGAATAGTCGCCGGCCGACTGGTCCTTGAAGATGCCGCCGCCGAAACCGTAGAGATAGGGGTAGAAATCATAGGCCACCGTATGCGGGCCACGGGCGCCGCGCTGGACGATGCCGTACATGCCCGGCGGCTTGTGGAATTTGCGCGCATTCGCCTCGAGCTCGGCGAAGGTCTTGGGCGCGGAGAGCCCAGCCTGCTTGTAGAGGTCGCCGCGGTAATAGAGCATCGGGATCAGCGGCGAGACGGGGATCGACATCAGCTTGCCGTCGGCCGTCACGGTCTTCTTCTGGGCGTTGTAATAGATCGTGTCGCCGAGCGTGTAGACCTCGGGGTCGAGCTTGAAGCCCGGATCGATATCCGTGATCGGCTCGACGAACCCGCCGGCATACATCTCGGCGAACCAGCCGGAATTCATGATCAGGATGTCGTACTGGCCGCGCGCCGAGCGGACCGAATTGCGCTGCTTCTCGAGCGATCCGGCGAAGGGATTGACGTCGAGCTCGACCTTGTTGCCCGTCGCCGCCTCATAGGCCTCGACCGTGCGGCGGAAGCTCTCGAACCAGGGCGACTGGTTCACGACGATGGTGATGGGCGCAAGCCCCTTGGCATAGAGCGGCCGGATGCCGCCGGCACCGAGAGCCGTGCCGAGGCCGGCTGCGCCAATCCCCTTCAGGAGCGTGCGTCGGGGAATGCGAAAGTCGAAACTCATGTCATCCTCCTGCAAAACCGTTCAACGTCACGCGCCGATGCATCATCGACCGTGGCTCACCTTCACGTCCTCATCGGCAAAACACCGGGCTGGCCCATGCCCACTGCCCATTGGCCTGACGCATCCGAACATACACCCAATCGCCCCGGCGCAACGGCTCCAGAGCGAGCTGTCCCCGCCATTGCCACTGGTGCGGGCGGGGCAGCGGATGCAGCCTGAAGGCCGGGCTGTCGATCGGGCCGAGATTGCCCGAGAGCGCCCCCTCCAGGAGCCGTTCCGCCGTGGCCGAGAACTGCTGGCCGTTCGCTTCGAGCACGATCCGGGCTCCCTGCCCCAGCCGCACGCGCGCCGCGATCGCCTGCATCGCCGGCGTCATGTTGTTCGGGTTCGATGCGGCCGTGACCGAGAAGGCGATCCTCTCCCCCTCCAATGCGACCCGGTCCTCGTCCTGCCCGTCGGCATCGCCCTCGAGCGGCGAGACGACCTCGGCGCCGCGCAGGCGCGGCTCGACCGAGAGGATCTCCCCGCCCTCGATCCGCAGCGACCCGACCCAGCGATGCGTCTTGCCGCGCGCGCCCCAGCCCAGTTCCAGCACCACGATCGTTTCGAACATGCCGTTCCCGCCATCGATCACAGCGGCCTCGACATCAGGCGTCACCCGCCGCAGGAGCGTGCCGTTGCGGATGATGTCGATATAGTCGATCTGCCCCGGCGCGGCGGCTTCGAGGCGCAGCGTCGCATCCGCGCCCGGCTCGGTCTCGCCGCCCGGCACAGCCCCGCCGAGGGTGAAGAACAGATGGGCGTTGTCGCCGGTCAGCGCGCCCGTCCGCCGGCGCATGATCGCGTCCCAGATCACGCCGCGCTCACCGCTTTCGGCATAGACCACGGAGCGCCCATGCCCATAGGAACCGGGATAGCCGCTGTGATGGTCGGTATTGCCGAGGAAGCCGAAGCGATGCCCGAGGTTGAGGCCATATCGGGCGGTCGCGTGGCCGTCGCTCGGCCCCATCGAATGCAGGAAGGGCCGATCCATCACCGATGTCTCGGAGCAGCCATGCATGGACAGGATCTCCAGCACCGGCGACAGCTCCGGATCGAAGGAGGACCAGTTGATGCCGCGTGCACCCAGCCGGTAGCCGATATGGTGCGGGAAGGCGAAAGCACCCTCGCCCGCCTCCGCCCGCAGCAGGCGCTTCAGCTGCGCCGGCGTATCCGCCTTGAGGATCGGGCGCGGCGCGAGATCGCGATACACGATCGTATAGTCGCCATGGGCGAAGGAATGGATCTCGTAGCCCGGAAACACGATGAAGCGGCCGGGCTCGTCCGCCGCGGCGAGCGTCGCGAAATGCTCCGGCCAGAGCGCCTCCAGCCGGGCGAAGCCCTTGACGTGAAAATCGACGATATGGGCGACGCTGGCATCGTCGACCGGCATGTCCGGCCAGTAGGCATGCCCCGTCACCGAGACGAAATCGAGCTGCCGGCGCGCCCGCTTCAGCGCCTGTTCGAGGCTGCCATGTCCGTAGGAAATGCCGCAGTGATTATGCAGGTCGCCATAGAAGGGCCTGAGACCCGCCGCGGCGGCAAGAGGCGACAGCCTTTCCGGTAAACGCTCACCGAGCATGCCGTTTCCACCCGCCTATCGATCCCACGGAGAGCGACCGTATCGGAGATCAATATATATTGCAATGTATCTGAAACAGCGTGAATCGTCAGCCGGCAGAGGGGCTCGCCGTGCTTTCCCGAACAACCTGATCGCAGCGCAGATAGACGATCTGTGGTGCGAGAAGCGGCTGCTCGATCCGCCGCCTGATCGCCTCGACCAGCTTCTCGGCAGCCTTGCGCTGCGAACTGCCGGCGATGGTCATCACGCCGAGATGCTCGGTCGGAACATCGCGATGTCCGAGCACGACGACACTCAACTGCTCGGGACATGCAATCCCAAGCTGCCGCAGCCCCTGGGTGAAGCCGAGCGTGTCGGAAATTCCAAGCGTCAGCAGCGCCGTGAACGGCAACCGCCCCTCTTCGCTCAAAAGTGGCGCCAGCGCGTCCACGACGGCCTCCTGCGCGCCATGGCTGGGGTGATGGACCCGATCCAGAACGATCGGCGGATGAAAGCTGAAGCGGTCGCGATCGACGACCGCATGGCGTCCGAAGGCGCGCCGCGCCGCGAGAATCGGCTGAGCCACCGTATTGATCGAAACCAGGCCGAAGGAGCGATGCCCAAGATCGATGAGATGGCGCAGCGCCATCTCGAGCGCATCCTCCCAATCGGTTCCGATGCGGTCGACATCGACGCCGGCCACGGTATGGCCGTCGACCACCAGCGCCTTCGTCTTCTGCTGGAGCAGATGGAGAAGGCGGATCGGAATGCTCTCGTAATGCGATTGCAGCACGACCGCATCGAAATCGGGAATGGAGCTGAGGATCTCCAGCAGATGATCGGTGTGGTGATAGGAGATCTGCACCACCTTGGCGTCGTGTCGCGACATCTCCTGCACGATGTCGCTCTGCACCCGAATGCAACGCTCGTTCATGCTGGCATTGGACAGGATGAGCAGGCTGTCGAGCCCATTCTCACGGCCGGTTTCGCCGTCGCGCACGCCTCCGCCGCGGGTGACATAGGTGCCGCGCCCGACCTGCGACACCAGCAGCCCCTCGCCTCGCAGGCGGTCGAGCGCCTCCTGCACGGTCGCCTGGCTGACCTGATGCTTCTTCATCAGGTCGCGCACGGTCGGCAGGCGCGCACCGTCATCGAGCCTCTCGATCATGTCGTGGAGGGTCTTGAAGACGATATTCGCCGATCCGTTGCGCATCAGGCTCCTCTCCATCGCCTTCCGCCGCGACTCCGCAGCCGGCCGGTAAACGCCTTCGCCGCATACAATCGCCCTCGACCGACCGCAACCATGCGCGCCGCCGGGCGATCCGGCGAAGCGCATTATACGGAAACCAATACAAATTGCACTTTACAATTCGACCTCATGCGCTAGCCTGACCGAAAGGCCCGCTCAGAAGCCGCAAGATCGAGGGAGGATCGCCGATGACGCGCGCCGGCAGTATCACGATGCCGGAAGCCGCCGCGCCTGTCGCCGTGACGCAGGCGACACGTTCGGCGCAGGAGCGCTTCATCGCCATCGATTCCGTGCACAAGGCCTTTTCCATCCGCAACGGCGGCGAGATGGTGGTCCTCGACAGGATAGACCTCGACATCGCCGAGAACGAATTCGTCTCGCTCATCGGGCGCAGCGGCTGCGGCAAGACCACTCTTCTCAACATCATCGCCGGGCTGGACGCGGCGACATCGGGCCGGATCACGATCGCGGGGCGGCCGGTGACCGGCCCTGGCCAGGGCCAGGGCGTGGTTTTCCAGCAGCACGCCCTGTTCCCCTGGCTCACGGCAGCCGGAAACGTCGCCTTCGGCTTCCGCAACGCGGCCTTGTCCCGCCAGGAACGGCGGGAGCGCAGCCTGGATCTCCTGCGCCTCGTCGGGCTGGAGGCCGCGGCCGACAAATATCCGCGCGAGATGTCGGGCGGCATGCAGCAGCGGGTCTCGATCGCCCGCGCGCTCGCCCTCGACCCCCAGATCCTGCTGATGGACGAGCCGTTCGGCGCGCTCGACGAATTGACCCGGATCGAACTGCAGCAGGAGTTGCTGCGCATCTGGCAGGCGCGGCGCAAGACCGTCGTCTTCGTCACCCATTCGATCGACGAAGCGCTGCTGCTCTCGGACCGGATCGTGCTGCTCGCGCCCAACCCCGGCCGCATCCAGCGGATCTTCGATGTCCCGATGCCGCGGCCGCGCTCGCGCACCGGCAGCAGCTTCAACGCGCTCTACGAAGAAATCTGGAGCGAGCTGTCGTCATGAATGCCCGGCTCGCCCGCGCTGCAACCTCGGTGACGCTGGTGGTGGTAACGCTGGCGGCCTGGGAACTCGCCGTCGACCATGGGTTGCTGAAGGCCTACCAGTTTCCGCCGCCGAGCCGGATCGCGCGCGGTTTCGTCGAGCTTTCCGCGACGGGTTTCCCGACCGGCGTTTCGCTCTGGACGCATACGGCGATCACGATCTGGCGCGTTCTGCAGGGCTATTTCGCGGCAGTAGCTCTCGCCATCCCGCTCGGTCTGTTGATCGGCGCATTGCCGGTCCTGGACAAGCTGACGGCGCCGCTGATCGTCTTCTGCCGCTCGGTCGCGACCCTGAGCCTGCTTCCGCTGGTGATCGTCTGGTTCGGCGCCGGCGAACTGACCAAGGTCGTCCTCATCGGCTATGGCTGCTTCTGGACGATGCTGTCGAACGTCATCGCCGGCGTCCGCTATGTCGATCCGACGCTGCTGAAGGCCGCGCGATCCTTCGGGCTGCGTGGCTTCGAGCTCTACCGGAGGGTCGTGCTGCCGGCGGCGCTGCCCCGCATCTTCGCCGGCGCCCGCATGGCGCTCGGCGTCGGCTTCATGGTCATCGTCGGCGCCGAGATGATCGGCACCATCCGGGGTCTGGGCGCCCTGATCATGGAGGCGCGCACCTTCTATCGCAGCGAGATCACCATCATCGGCATGCTGGTGATCGGCGTGCTCGGCTTCATCATCTCCAGCGGGCTTGCCGCCCTGGAGCGGGCGCTGCTGCCCTGGGCCGGCAATCTCGATCAGGTGCGGCGATGAACGGGCGCGCCTCTCGCAGCGACGATCTCGTCCTCGGCATCGCGGGCACGCTGGCCGTGCTCGCCCTCTGGGAAGGCGCCGTGCGCAGCGGCCTCGTCGACCGCTCCGTGTTCCCGAGCCCATCGATCGCGATCGCCGCCGCGGCGGAGCGCCTGACGGCGCGGCAACTCGGAGAGAACCTGTCCTGGAGCCTGCTTCGCGTCTTCTCCGGGTTCCTCCTCGGCGCGTTCGCCGGCGTCGTGACCGGCATTCTCGCCGGCTGGTACCGCCGCTTCGGCATGGTCGTGAACCCGCTCATCGAGCTGTTGCGGCCGATCCCGCCGCTCGCATGGATTCCCCTGGCGATCATCTGGTTCGGCCTCGGCGAGCCCTCGAAGTTCTTCATCATCTTCCTCGCCGCCTTCTTTCCCGTCGTCACCGCGGCCTATCAGGGCATGCGCGGGATCGATCCGCTGCTGCTGCGCGCCGGGCAGATGATGGGACTGAAAGGCGTGTCGCTGCTGCTGCGCGTCGCCATTCCGGCGGCCGCGCCCGATCTCGCGACCGGGCTGCGCATCGGCTGGGGCCTGAGCTTCGGCGTGCTCGTGGCCGCCGAGCTGATCGCAGCCGACAGGGGTCTCGGCTACATGATCATCAACGAACGCAACACCGGCGGCTCGGTCGGCGTCATCATCGTCGGCATCCTGCTCATCGGCGCTTTGAATCTTCTGACCGATGCCGCCATCGGAGCCGGAATCCGGCGATGGGTCGGCCGCTGGCACGGCGCCTAGCGGCCTGGGTGACAACCAAGAGGGGAGGATAAGATGAAGGGACTTCCAGGACTTCTACGGGCCGCGGCCCTCTCCGGGCTGATGACGCTGGCGGCAATGCTGCCGGCGGCGGCGCAAAAGATCGAGACCGACAAGCTGTCGATCAGCATCGGCCCCGACCTCCCCTTCCTCGTCCACATCGTGGCGAAGGAAAAGGGTTGGTTCGCCGAGGCCGGCTTCAAGAATGTCGAGTTCAAGACCTTCGCGTCGGGCAATCTCGCGGGCGAGGCGCTGCTGGCCGACCAGATCCAGCTCTGGACGCCCGGCAACCTGCCGCCGGTCTCGATGGCGCATAACGGCGTGCCGGTCGTGATCCTCGGCACGAATGCGGTCAGCCATGGCCTTGAGAAGATCGTCGTCCGCAAGGATGCGGGCGTGGAGAACCCCGAGGATCTCTACAAGGTGAAGCTCGGCCTTCTGGTGAGCTCGACCTCCGGCGCGCTGCTCGACAATGTGGCGAAGCGCTACGGCCTGGATGCGAGCAAGATCCAGACCGTCAACCTCGCTCCGCCCGAGGCGATGGCGGCCATGGCCAGCAACGAGATCCAGGGCATCGTCTTCTGGGAGCCCTTCCCCTACCGGGCCGTCAAGGAACAGGGCGCCAAGATCGTCCATAGTGGGACGACCAGCTATTTCGCCAAGAACAAGGGACAGGACGCAGCCGTCTCCAACAACCGCACGATCTGGGTCGCCTCCCAGGACTGGGTGCGCAAGAATCCCAACGCCGCCAACGCGCTGGTCAAGGTGCTGCTCAAGGCGCAGGCCTATGTCTCGGATCCCGCCAACAAGGCGGAGGTCCTCAAGATCTTCTCCGACTTCCAGAAGCAGCCGGTCGAGATGAACGAGGCGCTGCTCGCGGACTATAGCTTCGACGCGAAGGTGGACCGGGCCTATGTCGACGACATGGCGGCGATCGTCGGCTTCCTGAAGGCGACCAATCGTATCCCCGGCCAGCCCAAGGACGTGCTGACCTACACCTATACCGCCCCCCTGAAGGCGGTGAACCCGGCGCTCGTCGCCGTCGAAGGCCAATGGAAGCCCTGACCTGCCAGGCGCGGCGGCATTCACCGCAATGCCGCCGCGCGGCCGGTCAGAACCGGACGCCCTTTCGCGAGGCACCATGAGCCGCTCTCCTTCGGACAGGATCGCCGTTGCCCTGATCGGCGCGGGCTTCATCGCGGACTATCATGTCGGCGGCCTGCGGGCGGCCGGCGGGGCGGATGTCGCCGCGCTGGTCGGACGGCGGCGCGAGGCGGCCGAGGCACGGGCCGCCGCGCTCGGCATCGCCCGCGTCGAGACCGATTATCGGGTCGTGCTGGACGATCCCGGCATCGATGCCGTGGTGATCGCCTCGCCCGACGACACGCATGAACGCATCGCGATCGACGCGCTCGCCGCCGGCAAGGCCGTGCTCCTGCAAAAGCCGATGGCGCTCGACAGCAACCAATGCCGCGCCATCCTCAGTGCCGCCGCGCGAGCCTCCGGCTCGCTCAGCGTCAGCTTCATGCACCGCTACTTTCCCGAGGTGGCCTGGCTGCGGCAGCTCCTCGGCAGCGGCAAGCTGGGAGCGGTCCATTCCGTGAGACTGCGCAACGCCACTCCCGGTGCCGATTGGGCCGACTGGTTCTTCCGCCCCGGCACTGTCTCGGGCGGCGTCGTGATGCAGCTCGGCGTGCACGGGATCGATCTATGCCGCCACCTGTTCGGCGAGATCGACGACGTCGAGGCGCGCGCGGCGACCGCGCGGCCGGAACGGCGGCTGGCCGACGGACGGACGATCCGCACCGCTCTCGAGGACACCGTCGCAGCGACCTACGGCCTGGCGGGCGGCGGCATAGCCAGCCACGAGATGAGCTATACCGAGCGGGCCGGCTGCGACCGCTTCCGCCTCGAACTCTACACCGATGCCGGAACGGTCTGGCTGCGCACGGAGCGCGGGGCGGCCGCGATCTTCGCCCCCGATGCGACCGGCACGAGCGGCTGGGTTGCTCCGGCACTCGACGACGCCCCGCTCGGACAGGTCCATCACCGCCATTGGCTCGACGTGGTGCGCGGCCTCGCCCCCGCCGACGGCACGGCCGAGGCAGGCCTGCGCTCGGTCGAGGTCGCCGAGGCGATCTACGAAGCGGCGCAAACGGGGCGGCGCGTACCGGCCGCGGCGGAACAGGTGAAATCGAAATGAGCCTGCGGATCGCGATCCTCGGGGTCGCCCATTACCACGCCAATTTCTGGACCCGGGCCTTCCTGACGAGCGAGGGCGTCTCGGTCGCGGGCGCCTGGGATGACGATCCGCAACGCCTCGAAGCCTTCGCGCGGCAGCACGGCATAGCAGCCCAGCCGAAGCTCGCCGCGCTGCTTGCCGGCAGCGACGCCGTCGCGATCTGTTCGGCGACCAGCGACCACCCGGCCCTCATCCGCGCCGCCGCCGAAAAAGGGCTGCCGGTTCTCTGCGAAAAGCCGCTCGGCGCGACGGCGGAGCAATGCGACGCCATCGCGGACATCGTCGCGCGGACCGGCATCCGCTTCATGCAGAGCTTCCCGAAGCGCTTCGATCCGATCAATCACGAGATCGCGGCGCTGCTGCGCGACGGCGCCATCGGGCGCGTCACGCTGGCGCGCGTCCGGCACGGGCATAGCCACGGCTTCGACCCGAATTTCCGCCGGGGATGGTTCGTCGATCCGGCCCAATCGGGCGGCGGCACCCTGCTCGACGAAGGCGTGCACGCGGCCGATTTCCTGCGCTGGATGTTCGGCGATCCGGTGAGCGCCTATGCGACGGTCTCCTCGGGCACCTTCGGCCTGCCCGTCGAGGACACGGCTGCCGCGATCTTCCGCTTCGCGGACGGGATGATCGCCGAGGTCGCCACGAGCTGGGCCTTCACCGCAGCCGACACTTCCATCGAGATCTATGGCACGGAAGGCACGATCCTGCTCGGCGGGGTTGACATCGCCTCGCGCCCGACGCGCGACCGCGATTTCCTCAGAATCTTTCGCCGCGATGGCGACGGGGGGCGCTGGAGCACGTCAGCGACGGTGCCGCATTTCAAGACCGGCATCTTCCACGAACATGTCGCCTGGGCCTTCGTCGAAGCGCTGAAAAGCGGGGAAGCCATGCCCGTCACGCTGGAGGACGGACGCCGCGCCTTCGCGATGATCGATGCGGCGTACCGCTCCGTGCGATCCGGCCGCGCCGAGCCGATCGCGGCCTGACCAGCAGAGAGACGAGCACCGCCATGCCGAGCCAGATGCTCGCCGAAATCTTGTCGATCCCCGATGTCGTCGCGCGCCAGAATGCCGAGATGGGGTCGCTCTATCGAGAGATCGGCCACAAGCTGCGCGGAGCGGGATTGCGCGCCGCCATCTCCAATGCGCGCGGCACCTCGGACCACGCCGCGACCTATCTGAAATATCTGATGGAGATCGAGATCGGCCTGCCCCTGGCCTCGGTCGGCCCCTCGGTCGCCTCGGTCTATGGTGGAACGCTGAGGCTCGACGGACAGCTCTGCGTGACGATCTCGCAATCCGGCGCGAGCACCGATCTGGTCATGCTGCAGGAGGCCGCGGCCAAGGCGGACGCGCTGACGTTGGCTCTCGTCAACGACGTCGGCTCGCCGATCGCGCAGCGGGCCGCGCTGCTCGCCCCCTTGCATGCCGGGCCGGAGCATGCCGTGGCGGCGACGAAGACCTTCGTCGCCTCACTGGTGGCAACGGCGACGATCATCGCCGCCTGGAGCGGCAACGACGCGCTTCTCGCAGCGATCGAAGCCCTGCCCGATCCCTTGCGCGAGGCGGTCTCGCAGGATTGGTCGCCTGCCCTCGCGGCCGTCGGCGCGGCCTCGTCGATCTTCACCGTATCGCGAGGCCCCGGCCTCGCCGTCGCGGCCGAAGCGGCGCTCAAGTTCAAGGAAAGCTGCCGCCTGCACGCCGAACCGTTCAGCGCGGCCGAGTTGCGCCACGGCCCCATCGCGCTGCCGGGGCCGGATTTCGCCGCGCTCCTGTTCGCGCCCCGCGACAAGGGGCGCGCCAGCATCGACGAGGCGGAAGCCGCGCTGCGGCGCACCGGGGCCGCGGTGTTCCGCTGCGACGTCTCGGATGGCGACCTGCCTCTGGTGCCCGCGCCGCATCCCCTGCTCGATCCGATCTGCCAGATCGCGAGCTTCTATCGTTTCGTCGAACAGGTCGCACAGAAGCGCGGGCTCGACCCGGATCGGCCGCCCCATCTCAGCAAGGTCACGGTGACACAATGAGCACGCCCCGATGACGGCGCTCGTTTCCGACATCGGCGGCACGAACACCAGGCTGGGACTCGTCGAGAACGGCCAGCTCGTATCGTCGACGCTGCGCAGCTTCGCCAACAGGGATTTCGCCGACTACGAGAGCGTCCTCGACACCTATCTCGGTGAGCTCGGCCAACGGCGGCTGGACGCCTGCTGCGTCGCCCTCGCCGGCCTCCCGACCGCCGACGGAGCGGAACTCACCAACCACGACTGGATCGTGTCTCGGGCCGGCGTGCGCGCTGCGACGGGCGCGGCCTCCATCGGCTTCATCAACGACTTCGAGGCTTTGGGCTATTCCCTCATCGCCCCGGAACGTCTCGATACGCGCGTGGTGTTCGCCGCGGCCGGGCCGACACCTGCGAACGGAACGCGCATGGTCCTGGGCGCCGGCACGGGCTTCAACGCCGCAGCCTGCTTCCGGCCAGCCTTCGGAACGGTGCCCCATGTCGCCGCGGCGGAATGCGGCCACACGACGCTGGCGATCGAAGGCGAGGAGGAATGCCGTCTCCAGCGCGCCCTGGCGGCGGGCCGCGGCCGCGCCTCGGTCGAACGGGCGCTCTCCGGCAACGGGTTGCGCGAGATCTATGCATGGGTCTGCGAGCGCGACGGCCGCCCGGGCAACGCGGCGACGGGCGCAGAGATTTCAGCCGGCGCGATCGCACGAAGCGACGAACAGGCCGTCGCGGCCGTCGAGATCTTCCTGCGCCTGCTCGGGCGCGTCGCGGGCGATCTCGCCCTCGTCTTCCTGCCGCATGGCGGCATCTATCTGTCCGGCGGCGTCTGCCGGGCCCTCGCCCCGCTCATCGTCGGAACAAGCGTGTTCCGCGACGCCTTCCATGCCAAGGGCCGCATGAGCTCATCCATGTCGGATTTCAGCGCCCATCTCCTGCTCGACGATCGCGCGGCCTTGCAGGGCTGCGTCGCGTGGCTGCGGATCGCCGCGCAAGCGGAAGGGGCTCCGGGTTAGCATACGCAAGAGGCACGAAACCGGCCCCGAGGCAGGTTTGGAGCAGTCCAAAAAAGCGGAACATTCTTGCGGATGAAAATGGTGGCGCGGTCTACGGGAATCGAACCCGTCTTCCCAGCGTGAAAGGCTGGTGTCCTAACCGATAGACGAAGACCGCTTTGCCGCGAACTGCATGGGTTCGTGCCGAAGCGGGGCGAGGTATAGTGGCAGGCCCGCCGCTCCGCAAGCACTCGTTCACAAGAAATGTGGACGATTTCGCTCAGGCCGGACGGGCGAGATCGAGGATACGCAGTTCCGCCGTCTCGTTGCCGCCCCAACGGTTGAGCGAAAGCGTCGCGGCCAGGTGCACGATCTCGCCCCGCGCCGCGAGCAGGGCCTGCCCCAGCGGCTCCTGCGCCGCCCGGAAGGCGATGCCGCCGATGCTGGCGCCGTCGCCCGAGCGCAGCTTGATGCGGACATGGCCGCCGCTGCCGATCTCGATGGCATCGGTCAGCCGATGCGCCGGAAAGACGAAGACCGGCTCCGGGCTGCCGGAACCGAACGGCCCCGCCTTCTCGGTCTCGGCGATGAGTCGCGGGCTGGCGCCGCCCGCGCTGAGCGCCGCGTCGATCAGGAGAGCCTCCGCCTCCTCCGCGGCGCCGACCTCGCGTGCGAGATGATCGTTGAGGAAGGCGTGGAACGGCGCGGCCTGCCCGCTCGCCAGCGTGACGCCGGCTGCCATGGCATGGCCCCCACCCTTGACCGCAAGCCCGGCCTCGACGGCGGCCCGCACGGCCCGGCCGAGATCGACGCCCCCGACGGAGCGGCCCGAACCGGTCGCTCCGCCCTCCCCGTCCAGTGCCAGAGCGAAGGCCGGGCGGCGGAAGCGCTCCTTCAACCGCGCCGCCACCAGACCGACGATGCCGGGGTGCCAGTCGGCGCTGCCGGCGAGCAGCACCGGCAGATCGGCCATGCCGGCGAGCTCATGCTCGGCCTGGGAGACGGCTTCCAGCACCGCAAGCCGCTCGATCTCCTGACGTTCCTGATTGAGGCGATTGAGTTCGGCGGCAATGGCACGGGCCTCGACCTCGTCATCGCTCAGAAGCAGGCGCGCGCCGAGTGCCGCGTCGCCGATGCGCCCGCCCGCATTGATGCGCGGCCCGAGCAGGAAGCCGAGATGCCAGGGCTGGATCGGGCCGTCGAGCCCCGAGACGTCCATCAGCGCCGCGAGGCCCGGCCGGGCACGGCTGCGCATCACCGCCAGTCCCTGCCGCACGAAGGCGCGGTTCAGCCCGAGCAGCGGCACGACATCAGCCACGGTCGCCAGCGCGACAAGATCCAGCGCCGCCAGCAGATCGGGCTCGCCGCCCGCGGCCCAATGACCCTGCCGGCGCAGTTCACGGCTGGTCGCGACGAGGGCCAGAAAGACGACGCCGGCGGCGCAGAGATGGCCGAGGCCGGAGAGATCGTCCTGACGGTTCGGATTGACCAGCGCCTCGACGGCCGGCAGGCGCTCGGGCGCCTGATGGTGGTCGAGCACGACGACATCGAGGCCGAGCCGGCGCGCCTCCGCCAGCGGCTCCTCGCTGGTCGTCCCGCAATCGACGGTGACGAGCAGGGTCGCGCCCTCGCCCGCCAGCATGCGGATCGCGTCGCTGTTGGGGCCGTAGCCCTCGATCAGCCGATCGGGAATGTGGATGCGCGGGCGGGCGCCGGCCTGCATCAGGAAGCCGGCGAGCAAGGCGGAGGAGCAGGCGCCATCGACATCGTAGTCGCCGAAGATCGCGACCCGTTCGCCACGGGCCGCCGCCCGTGCGAGCCGCAAAGCGGCGGGCGCCATGTCTGTCAGGACCGCGGGATCCGGCAGAAGGTCACGCAGTTTCGGCTCGAGGAAACGCGCGGCCTCGGCCGGCTCGACGCCGCGGGACGCGAGCAGGCGCGACAGGATGTCGGACAACCCCTCGCGCTGGGACAGCGCCTCCGCCTGGCCGAGGCCCGCGGTATCGAGCCGGTCGCGCCAAGGACGGCCGAGCACGGAACGGGTCACACCCAGAAAAATACGGGACTGCTGTATCAGACTCATTGCCGTAACGGCGTCGCGCAAGCCGGGCGCAAGGTCAACCGGCGTCGCACTTGGCCGCACCCCGAGCCGCCGCCATAGTGACCGCCCGGCCGCCTGTAGAGGCGGCATTCCGGAGTGGTCATGCAGCACGAAACCGATGTGGCGATCGTCGGCGCGGGACTTTCGGGCCTCGTCGCGGCCTGCGAAATCGCCGAGGCCGGGCGCAAGGTCGTGCTGCTCGATCAGGAGCCGGAGCAATCGCTGGGCGGGCAGGCCTTCTGGTCGCTCGGCGGCCTGTTCTTCGTCGACAGCCCCGAGCAGCGCCGTTTGCGCATCCGCGATTCCCGCGCTCTGGCGGGAGACGATTGGTTCGGCTCAGCCGGCTTCGATCGCGCCGAGGACGCGTGGCCGCGACGCTGGGCGGAGGCCTATCTCGACTTCGCCGCCGGCGAAAAACGCAGCTGGCTGCATGCGATGGGCATGCGCTGGTTCCCGGTCGTGGGCTGGGCCGAGCGCGGAGGCGGCTTGGCGACGAGCCATGGCAACTCGGTGCCGCGCTTCCATGTGACCTGGGGAACGGGACCCGGCGTGCTGGAGCCCTTCCTGCGCCGGGCAAGAGAGGCACAGGCGAAGGGTCTTCTTTCATTCCGCTTCCGCCATCGCGTCACCGGCCTAACGCGCAGCGGCGGCGCCGTCGACGGCGTCGAAGGCGAGGTTCTGGAGCCAAGCGATGTCGCGCGGGGCGAGAAGAGCGGGCGCGGTGTCAGCGGCTCCTTCCGGCTCAAGGCGCAGGCCGTGATCGTCACCTCCGGCGGCATCGGCGCTAATCACGCGCTCGTCCGCGCGAACTGGCCGGCGCGGCTCGGCACGCCCCCGGCCCGGCTGCTCTCCGGCGTGCCGGATCATGTCGACGGCGCGATGCTCGCCGTGGCGCAGGCGGCCGGGGGGAAGCTGATCAACGGCGACCGGATGTGGCACTATGTCGAGGGCATCGCCAACTGGGCGCCGATCTGGCCGCGCCATGGCATCCGCATCCTGCCGGGTCCCTCCTCGCTGTGGTTCGACGCGCGTGGCGATCGGCTTCCGGTCCCGCTCTTTCCCGGCTTGGATACGCTCGCCACGCTTGAGCACATACTGAAGACCGGCCATGGCTATTCATGGTTCGTGCTGAACCGCAGCATCATCGCCAAGGAATTCGCCCTGTCCGGCTCCGAGCAGAACCCGGACCTGACCGGCAAGAGCTGGCGGCAGGTGCTCGGCCGCGCCGGAGGCGGGGTGCCCGGCCCGGTGCAGGCCTTCATGGACAAGGGCGAGGATTTCATCGTCGACAGCGATTTCAGCCGCCTCGTGGCACGCATGAACGCGCTGGCCGGCGAAACACTGATCGACGAGGCGCATCTGCGCAGTCAGATCGAGGCGCGCGACCGGGCGCTGGCCAATCCCTTCGGCAAGGATCTGCAGGTGACGGCGCTGCGCGGGGCCCGCAACTATCTCGGCGACAAGCTCATCCGGACGGCGAAGCCCCACCGTATCCTCGATCCGGCCCATGGCCCGCTGATCGCCGTCAGGCTCAACATCCTGACGCGGAAATCGCTCGGCGGCTTGATGACGGATCTGTCGTCGCGCGTGCTGGACAAGGCCGGCGAGCCGGTGGCGGGGCTCTATGCCGCCGGCGAGGCAGCGGGCTTCGGCGGCGGTGGCGTGCATGGCTACCGGGCGCTGGAAGGCACCTTCCTCGGCGGCTGCATTTTCTCGGGCCGCGCCGCGGGGCGAGCCGCGGCGGGGGCTGTCGGATAAGTCGGCCGGCAGAGAGCCGTCATGCTCGGGCTTGCCCCGAGCATCTCCTGAAGACGGAGGCTCTCGCGCCTCTTCCGGCCTGAGATTCTCGGGTCAAGCCCGAGAATGACGCCCTGCCGCCTCGGCCCAGCTCAGTCGAGCTGGAACTTCGAGAATTCGCGGTGCTCGCCATAGATGCGGCGGACCGTGCCGGTGACCGAGCGATAGACCAGCGTCTCGGTCTCGATCACGTCCTTGCCGAACTTGACGCCCGAGAGCAGGCCGCCATCGGTGACGCCGGTGGCGCAGACGATGACGTCGCCCGAAGCCATCTCCGACATGTCGTATTTCTTGTTCGGGTCCTTGACGCCCATGGTCGCGGCGCGCTGACGCTTCTCCTCGGTGTCGAGGATGAGCCGGCCCTGCATCTGGCCGCCGACGCAGCGCAGCGCCGCCGCCGCCAGCACGCCCTCGGGCGCGCCGCCGATGCCGAGATAAAGGTCGATGCCGGTCTTCTCCGGCTGGGTGCAGAAGATCACGCCGGCGACGTCGCCGTCGGTGATGAGACGGATCGAGCAGCCGGTCTTGCGGACTTCCTCGATCAGCTTGGCATGGCGCGGGCGGTCCATGATCAGCGTCGAGATCTCGTGCGGCTTGACGCCCTTGGCCTTGGCCAGCGCGTTGATGTTGTCGGCCGGCGAGGCGTCGAGGTCGATCACGCCCTTTTCGTAGCCCGGGCCGATCGCGATCTTGTCCATGTAGACGTCGGGTGCGTAGAGCAGGCTGCCGGCGCCGGCCATCGCCATCACGGCGATCGAGCCCGGCATATCCTTGGCGCAGAGCGTGGTGCCCTCGAGCGGATCGACCGCAATATGCACCTTCGGGCCCTGCTTGTTGCCGACCTTCTCACCGATGAAGAGCATCGGCGCCTCGTCGCGCTCGCCCTCGCCGATCACGATCTCGCCGTCGATGGGCAAGCGGTTCAGCTCGCGGCGCATCGCGTCGACGGCGGCCTGGTCGGCAGCCTTCTCGTTGCCGTGGCCGCGCAGGCGGGCGGCGGAGACGGCGGCCCGCTCGGTGACGCGGACGAGCTCCATCGAGAGATAGCGCTCGATGATCTGATCGGGGGAGATGCGAAGATCGACGGACATGGAATGGTTTCCCCTTTGCAATAAGGCGGGTGGAATCGACCGTGAGGCCTATTCCCGCTCTATGCGGATGACTTGCGGCGGTTCCGCGACATGGCCATCGGCCGTGACCTTTTCGAGCGCGGCGCGAATGGCGGATTCACTGGTGGCATAGGTGATGAGCACGACCGGGACCGGCGCGCCCGAGCGGCCCCCCGGATCGCGGTTGGCGGCTTCCGGCGAGCGGCGCTGGACGATGCTCTCCAGCGAGATATCGGCCTGCGCCATCCGGGTCGCGATCGCGGCCGCGGCTCCGGGCCGGTCAGCGACGGCAAGGCGGACGTAATAGCCGCCCTCATGGCGCTGCATCGGCGCGCGCTTCGCTTCCTCGAGGCGAGCGACGGGCAGGCCGAACGGCAGCCCCGCCGTGCCGCGCGCGACATCGGCGATGTCGGCGACCACCGCCGAGGCGGTCGGGTCGCCGCCGGCGCCCGGCCCGACCAGCGTGATCTCGCGGACAGCGTCGGCATCGACGCTCACCGCGTTGAGCACGCCCATCACCTGCGCGATGGCGGAGGATTTCGGCACCATCGTCGGGTGCACGCGCTGCTCGATCCCGGTCTTGGTACGCTCGGCCACGCCGAGCAGCTTGATGCGGTAACCGAGCTCGTCGGCCATCTTCAGATCGAGCGGCGCGATCGCCGAAATGCCTTCGACATGAATCGCTTCAGCGTCGATCCTCGTACCGAAGGCGAGGCTGGTGAGGATGGCGAGCTTATGGGCGGTGTCGAAGCCCTCGACATCGAAGGTCGGATCGGCTTCGGCGTAGCCGAGGCGCTGCGCGTCCTTCAGGCAGGCCTCGAAGGTGAGCCCCTCCTGCTCCATCCGCGAGAGGATGTAGTTGCAGGTGCCGTTGAGGATGCCGGAGATGCGGCTGACATTGTTGCCGGCCAGCGCCTCGCGCAGGGTCTTCACGACCGGGATGCCGCCCGCCGAGGACGCCTCGAAGGCAAGCGCCACGCCCTTGCTCTCGGCCAGTTCCGCCAAGGCAACGCCATGGGCCGCGAGCAGCGCCTTGTTGGCGGTGACGACATGCTTGCCGGCCGACAACGCCGCCTCGACAGCGGCCTTGGCCGGGCCGTCGGAGCCGCCCATCAGCTCGACCACGCAATCGACATCGTCGGACTTCGCCAGCGCGACCGGATCGTCGAACCAGGCAAGACCACCAAGATCGACGCCGCGGTCACGCTTGCGATCACGGGCCGAGACGGCAACGACCCGGATCGCCCGGCCACAGCGTGCCGCCAGCGCATTTTCCTGTCGTTGCAGGATCTTCAGCACCGAGGCGCCGACCGTACCGAGGCCGGCAAGGCCGATGCGCAGAGGCTGGGAGGCGTTCGGGAGGGCAGCGCTGGTCATGGGCGCGGGGTCGCATGCGGCGCGGTGCGAGTCAACGGAGAGCGATGCTACGGCGCCTGCGAAATTGCCTCGGCGTTACGCGCGCTCGGCCGAAACGACGTATGCGGCGAGGCCACCTTCGATCGGGCCCGTGCCGAACCGGCGCTCCAGCGCCTTCGCCACGGCTTCGGTCACGGCCATCAACCCCGGCTCGCCGCGCGCCTCGATCTCGCCGCGGATCGGCGTGCCCTGACAGAAGCCCGTCGCGACATCGATCGCGGAATTGGCACGGGCGCGCTTCTCGACACGCTCGGTCCTCGGCTTCGCGAAACCTCCGGCCATGAGGTCGAGCTCGATCATCCCGGCATCATGATAGCCGTGCGGCGTGCGCTCGATGAAACGGGGTGGGTCGGCCGGAAACGCCTCGGCCAGCGCTTCCAGCAGCACCGCCGTGAAATCGTTGTGGGCAACCGCGTCCCAGACATTGAACAGATAGCGGCCCCCCGGCCGCAGAACGCGCCGGACCTCGCCATGGCTCTTCGGCTTGTCGGGGAAGAACATCACCCCGAACTGGCAGGCCACGGTGTCGAAGCTCTGATCCGCGAAGGGCAGTTCGAGCGCATCCGCCTGCTGCCAGGCGACCCTGCCGTCGCCGGCAAGCTGTGCGGCCGCCAGATCGAGCATTGGCTGGTTGAGATCGGTCGCAACGATGGTCGCACCATCGAGGCGCGCCGCCATCGCCCGCGTCAGCGCACCCGTCCCGGCTGCCAGTTCGAGAATGCGCGAGGGCTGCGTGGCCATGACGCGGATGGCCAGATCCTCGGCATAGGGTCGAAAGATCAGAGGGACGAGCAGTCGATCATAGATCTGGGGAATGGGGCCGGCGAAGACCTTGTCCGTCGCTTCCATGGCAGCACCTGTCGCAGCAGCCCCGGTGCAAAATACTCCAGCGACAGGATCAGCGAAACTGAATTGGAGCGGGCTGCGTTGTCGTGGAAGCGTGGCGTCGGGCCTGCATGGGGCTGGGACAGCCCAAGCCGCGGCGGGCAGGTCGGCGCCCCCCGCGACCTGTCTCAGCCGAAGTGGCAGACGACCTCGGCTGCGACGCGCTTCACCTTGCCATCGTCGAAGCCGAGATAGATGCGCAGCAGATTGCTGCCGAAGGCCGTTGCCTTGATGGTGTGAAGCGCCTCGATCGAATTGCCTTCCGAGACCGTGCTGTTCTCGACGGCCGGCGTCCAGAACCAGGGCCGGGGCGGATCGATGGTGATCTCGGTGAGCTTGCGCTCGGCCTCGGCGCGGTCCGTCCCGACCGGGATGAAGCGGGAGACGATCTCGGTCGCGTCGCGCGCGCATTCGCGCCCGTTCGTGACCGACAGCACCTCGGACACCAGCGCCGAGCGCGTCTGCGGGATGCGGCCCTTGGAGTAATCATAGGTCGCGACAAGGCAGACCAGAGCGAAGACGGCGAAAGCGACGCCGAGCAGGCGGCCTTTTCGGAGCATGGAAACGGGCCTCGGACGCGGTGCGGAGCAGGCTGTCCGCTCCGCATCGGTTCCCATGTTTTGCGTCCCGGTGTCCAGAGGCCTCGACACCACACCCGGCCGAGATCCGCCCTACCCCGCCTTCGGCATCTGGATGACGTTGTGCAGCGTCGTGTCCGCACCCTTCAGGAAGCGGCCGATATTGCGTGCCGCCTGACGGATGCGCTGCTCGTTCTCGACGATGGCGATGCGCACATAATCGTCGCCATGCTCGCCGAAGCCGATGCCCGGCGCCACCGCGACCTCGGCCTTCTCGATCAGGAGCTTCGAGAACTCCAGCGAACCGAGATGGCGGAACTTCTCCGGGATCGCGACCCAGGCGAACATCGAAGCCTCGGGCGCCGGGAACTCCCAGCCAGCCTTGCCGAAGCTCTCGACCAGCGCGTCACGGCGCTTGCGGTAGATCTCGCGCATCTCGCGGATGCAGTCGTCCGGCCCGTTCAGCGCGGCGGCGGCCGCGACCTGGATCGGCGTATAGGCGCCGTAGTCGAGATAGGACTTCACCCGCGCCAGCGCCGCCAGCAGCCGCTCGTTGCCGACGGCGAAGCCCATGCGCCAGCCAGCCATCGAGAAGGTCTTCGACATCGAGGTGAACTCGACCGCGACGTCGATCGCGCCCGGCACCTGCAGCATCGAGGGCGGCGGATTGTTGTCGTCGAAATAGACCTCGGCATAGGCGAGATCGGAGAGCAGGATGATCTCGTGCTTCTTCGCGAAGGCGACGAGGTCCCGGTAGAAATCGAGCGTCGCGACATAGGCCGTCGGGTTCGCGGGGTAGCAGGTGACCAGCGCGATCGGCTTCGGCACCGAATGCATCATCGCCCGTTCCAGCGCCGGGAACATCGCCGGCGTCGGCTCGGCCGGAACCGAGCGAATCACGCCGCCCGCCATCAGGAAGCCGAAGGCGTGGATCGGGTAGCTCGGATTCGGCACGAGCACGACGTCGCCGGGGCCGGTGATGGCCTGCGCCATGTTGGCGAAGCCCTCCTTCGAGCCCAGCGTGGCCACGACCTGCGTATCGGGATTGAGCTTCACGCCGAAGCGACGCTCGTAATAGTGTGCCTGGGCGCGGCGCAGGCCGGCGATACCCTTCGAGGCGGAGTAACGGTCGGTGCGCGGCTTGCCGGCCGTCTCGACCAGCTTCTCGATGACGTGCCTGGGTGCGGGCAGATCCGGATTGCCCATGCCGAGATCGATGATGTCGACGCCCTTGGCGCGCTCGGCGGCCTTGATCTTGTTGACCTGTTCGAAAACGTAGGGCGGCAGGCGCTTGATACGGTGAAAATCGGTCATTTCGAACAGGTCCTCGGCCGGAATAGCCGGCAGTGTCTTTCAGGCGCAGGTCACTTCTTTGCGCCAGCGGTGCTTACCACCGCATCTTTCGTCCGCACAGGCAAAAAAACGCAATATTTTGCCGATGCGGCGAAATGGCGACACTGCGGCGAACACGCTTGCGCGAGGGCCGGCGCCGTCGGTCAGGGGGGAGGAAGCTGGGCGGGCTGAGGCGCCGGCGTCTGGCCCAGCGCCCTGGCCTGATTGCCGGCGCCTTCGTTGGCCTTGCGCTTGGCTTCGAGCTGAGCCTCGATCTTCTCGAAATTCGAACGCTTCTTGCACGGATCGTTGGCGCCGCGCGCCGGCTTGGGCGCGGCGAAACGCGCGGCGTCGCCTGTCGGCACATAGGCCGGCGGCGGCTTCGGCCCGGGGCAAAGCGGATCGACCGGGATCGTGCTGCCGACGGGGATATAAGCCGTATCCGCTAGACGCGATTCCCTGACGAAGCTCTTCGCCTCCTGCGGCGTCGTCGCCATGCCGGCCGCTTCCGCCACGCCCTTCACGCCTTCGTCGCCTGCGCAGCCGGCAAGGACGATGCCGAAAACGGCCATCGCCGCCACAATCCGGAGCGGCTTTCCCGCAGGCATCTCGATCGGCATCAGTTCTTCCAGCAGATGTGACGAATGTGCTTGGTAAAGCACAGCGACTGCGTCCTTAATAGGACCAAAGAGGGAAGCCATGCGCTATCCTAAAACACAAGGGGGAGGACGACTCATGAACCGCCATGTCGACGACAAGTCCAAGGGCACCGCTGGGTCAGCCGAAACCACCGCGCCGGACTTCGACCAGTTCGCCCAGAACATGGGCCGCCTCGTCGAGGAATACGGCAAGGTCACCGCCGCCTATCTGAAGCCGCTCGAACGCGGCCAGGCCAAGACCGGCCAGGCCGACGAGGCGAGCGACATGGTCAAGACGCTCGGACGCGTCGCCGAGCGCTGGGTCAACGACCCCGCCAAGATCATCGAGGCGCAGGCATCGCTGACCAGCGACTTCATGAATCTCTGGACCAGCGCGTTCAAGCGCGCCGGCGGCGAGGAGGTTGCCCCCGTCGCCGAGCCCGACAAGCGCGATGCCCGCTTCAAGGATCCGGACTGGACCAACAACCCGACCTTCGACTTCATCAAGCAGGCCTATCTGATCGGTTCGCGCTGGGCCGAGACCATGGTCGACAAGGCCGACGAGCTCGATCCGCACACCCGCAACAAGGCGCGCTTCTACGTCAAGCAGATCGCCGGTGCGCTCTCGCCGAGCAATTTCGTCGCGACCAATCCGGAGCTGCTGCGCGAAACGCTGCAGCAGAACGGCGACAACCTCGTGCGCGGCATGAAGATGTTCGCCGAGGACGTCGAAGCCGGCGGCGGGGAGCTCAAGATCCGCCAGTCCGACGCGAGCGCCTTCGAGGTCGGCGTCAATATCGCGACGACGCCGGGCAAGGTCATCTTCCGCAACGACATCATCGAACTGATCCAGTACGCGCCCGCGACGCCGCAGGTGCTGAAGCGGCCGCTGCTGATCGTGCCGCCCTGGATCAACAAGTTCTACATTCTCGACCTCAACGCGGAGAAGAGCTTCATCCGCTGGTGCGTCCAGCAAGGGCTGACCGTGTTCTGCATCTCCTGGGTCAATCCGGATGCCCGGCATGCGACCAAGGATTTCGAGAGCTACATGCGCGAAGGCATCTTCGCGGCCCTCGAAACGATCGAGCAGGCGACGGGCGAGAAGCGCGTTTCGGCCATCGGCTATTGCGTCGGCGGCACGCTGCTCGGCGTGACGCTGGCCTATATGGCCGCCATCGGCGACAAGCGCATCGAGAGCGCCACCTTCTTCACGACGCAGGTCGATTTCTCGCAGCCCGGCGAACTCTCGGTGTTCGTGGACGAAGAGCAGATCCGGGCGATCGAAGAGCAGATGGCGAAGACCGGCTATCTCGACGGGTCACGCATGTCGGGCGCCTTCAACATGCTCCGGCCCAATGACCTGATCTGGTCCTACGCGATCAACAACTACCTCAAGGGCAAGGCCCCGACCCCCTTCGACCTGCTCTACTGGAACTCGGATTCGACGCGGATGCCGGCGGCGAACCATTCCTTCTATCTGCGCAACTGCTACCTCGACAACAAGCTCTCCAAGGGCGAGATGCGCATCGGCGGGAAGAAGCTCGATCTCGGCAAGGTGACGCTGCCGATCTACAATCTCGCGACGCGCGAGGACCATATCGCCCCGGCGCAATCCGTCTTCAACGGCTCGCAATGCTTCGGCGGCCCCGTGGAGCATGTGGTTGCGGGCTCGGGTCACATTGCAGGCGTGGTCAATCCGCCGAACAAGGTGAAGTACCAGTACTGGACGGGCGGTCCGGTCAAGGGACGCTATGCGGACTGGCTGGAGAAGGCCGAAGAGCATCCCGGCTCGTGGTGGCCGCACTGGTTCGCCTGGCTTGAGGCGCAGGCGCCGAAGAAGGTCGCAGCGCGCGAACCGGGCGGCGGCAAGCTCCCGGCGATCGCCGATGCGCCCGGCACCTACGTCAAGGTGAAGGTCTGACGCACGCGCAAGGCGCGGCCGGGCAGCGGAAGGCGCAAATCGGCGCTAGCCGCCCCGCCCTGTCATTCCGGGGCTTCGCGAAGCGAAGAGCCCGGAACCCAGAACCGATGGTGCTTCGGGAAAGACCGGGGTCGGGCTGTCGCTCGAATCCATGACGCCATCGGTTCTGGGTTCCAGGTTCAGGCCTGCGGCCTGCCCCGGAATGACGGCGTGGTTCCGTGTTGAAATCCGCGCGTTTCTCAGTTCGCGCAGTGCTTGATCGCCCTTTTTCGCAGCGGCGGGAAGCCTTCTCCCCGAAACGAAAAAAGCCGGCCCGAAGGCCGGCTTTTCCGAATGCTTGCAGAGGCGCCGTCAGTACTTGCGGACCGCCGGCTGCACGGGGATCGTCTGCGCCGGGTCGTCCCAGCGATAGGTGATGCCCGCCGAAAAGATGTTGATGTAGGGCTTGGCCTCGGCCGTGTAGAACACCGCGCCCTGCTGCGGATGGGCGCCGTTGTAGTTCACCGCCGCCTTCTTCACGTCGATGAAGGTGTAGCCGAGATCGAGCTTGATCCGGTCCGTGACCTGATAGCTCGCACCGGCGCTGAGCCACAGCCGGTCGTTGTCCGAGATGAAGATCGTGCGGTTGTGGTCGTTGACCGCCGACAGCTCGTAGCCGACACCGGCGCGCAGGGTCAGGTCGCGGTTGTATTTGTACTCGACGCCGGCCGAGAAATACCAGGCGTCGTCATACTGGAAGTTCAGGCTGGTCGCGGGGCGGCCGTTGAGCTCGCTGACGATCGGGATGTTGCGGAAACGGCTCCAGTTCGTCCACTCGACGCCGGCATGGACCTGCCACTGATCGTTGATGACCTGCGAAACGCCGAAGACGACCGAGTCGGGCAGGTTCAGGTTAGCCTTGACCGGAATGACGGCGAGCGGCGTGCGCAGCGTGCCTTCCAGCGTCTGGCGCACGGGCGAGCGGTAGGCCAGGCCGATGCTGGTGCCGTCGAACGGCGTCAGCGTGAAGCCGAAGCGATAGCCGAAGTCGATCGTGTCACCCTCGATGATGACCGGCGCCGCCGTCGGGCCGATGCCCGCAGCCTGCTTCAGCGAGGCGTTGAGCCACTGGACCTGCAGCGCGGCACCGACCGAGAGCCAGTCATTGACCTTGTAGCCGACGGTCGGCGCGACATTGATCGTGGCGACCTTGGCCGAGCGGCCATAGATCTGGGCCGCATGGACCTGGTTCTCGGTCTTGGAGCGCAGGCCGTAGGGCGCGCCCGTGGTCATGCCGATCCAGAACCGGTCGGTCAGCTGCCAGGCGCTGGCCGAGGCCGGAACGAAGGCGCCGTCGCCGCCGATATTGCCGGTGCCGTTCTGGATCGGGCTCGCCGGCCCGAAGGGCGAACCCAGGCGCGTCACCGATGTCGGCTCGTAGTCGGCGTTGGCGTTGATATAGGTGAAGTTCCAGTTGCTGTGCCGGCCCGGGAACATGGTGATCGTCGCCGGGTTCCAGGCCATCGCTCCCATGCCGATGCCGCCAGACGCGGCGCCCGCATAAGCCATACCGAGGCCCTCGGCGCTCTGACCGCTGCGGATCGCGAACGAGCTGGCAGAAGCGGCACCGGCAGCCAAAAGCGCGGCAATCGAGACTGTGGCGGCTGCGGCAGTACGGACAAGGCCCTTCATAGAATTCCATCCCGGTTCAAGGTTCTTCGAGGCGCAGGCACCTCGCTTGATTCGGAGCATGCCGCGAGCCGTTTCCTGCCGCAATCCCGCCGGCATCGCCCGAAATCCGCCCCGGAATGCTCACATTAACGATTCCTGAAGGCTAAAAGCGGCCAAAAGCGAGCATTTTTGCACAATGCCGAGAGGGATTGTTCAGAAAAGGATCGTTTACATAAGAACTATTGCGGTTTTTTCGCTCCTCCCGCTTCCCTTGCGCCATGCGGACTCCTCGCGGGCGAAAAGTCGCTTTGAAGGCCCCCGTTGCATTCAGGCAACATTTCCGTCACCGATGCTGCGGGCTCGCCATGCGCCGGGACAGGCTTGCGTTTCCAACCGGCATCCGGTCAGAGTCCCGAACCCAATTAGATCGTTTGAAACGGGGGAAACAACCTTGAAACTGCTCCGCTACGGCGCACTCGGCCAGGAAAAGCCGGGTCTTCTCGATGCCCAAGGCAAGTTGCGCGACCTGTCCGGCGTGGTCCCCGATCTCGCCGGCAAGGCGCTGACCTCGGCCTCGCTGGCGAAGATCAAGGCGGTCTCGCCGGAATCGCTTCCCCTGGTTGCTGGTACGCCGCGCATCGGCGCCTGCGTCGGCGATGTCCGCAACTTCATCGCCGTCGGCCTCAACTTCGCGGACCACGCGGCGGAAACGGGCGCGGAGATCCCCAAGGAGCCGATCCTGTTCAACAAGGCGCCGAACTGCATCGTCGGCCCCAACGACGACGTCACGATCCCGAAGGGTTCGCAGAAGACGGACTGGGAAGTCGAACTCGCCATCGTGATCGGCGACGGCGGCTCCTATATCGAAGAGAAGGATGCGATGGCCGCCATCGCCGGCTTCTGCGTCTGCAACGACGTCTCCGAGCGCGCCTTCCAGCAGGAGCGCGGCGGCCAGTGGGCCAAGGGCAAGGGCTGCCCGACCTTCGGCCCGCTCGGCCCCTGGCTGGTGACCACCGACGAGATCAAGGACATCCAGAATCTCGGCATGTGGCTCGAGGTCGACGGCGAGCGCGTCCAGAACGGCTCGACCAAGACGATGATCTTCGGCGCCGCCTATCTGGTCCACTATATCAGCCAGTTCATGCGCCTCGATCCGGGCGACGTGATCACCACCGGCACCCCGCCCGGCGTCGGCCTCGGCTTCAAGCCGCCGCGCTTCCTGAAGGGCGGCGAAGTGGTGACGCTCGGCATCGAAGGGCTCGGCGAGCAGAGGCAGAACTTCGTCGCCTACAAGGGCTGACGCCGGCGGCCTCGCCACAATAAAAGGCGCCGCCCGAGCCGCTTGACCCGGCTTGGACGGCGCAAGGATACGTTCGCTGGGGCCGAGAGGCCCTCTGCGCGGCGACTATCGCCAGCTGCCTTTGTCTGCGCATCCCCCAAATGGGGGGCACTCGATCAACGCGGCGCCGCGCTGCGGAGCAAGCCGACAAGATCCGCCTGCCGCCGCGACCCGGTCTTGGCCAGAATGCGCTTGAGCGTCGTGCGTGCCGTCGCCTCGGTCACGCCCAGCCTTTGCGCCGCCTCGCGTGGCGTGTGACCACCGGCGATCGCCGCCGCAAGGCGCGCCTCGGCCGGAGTCAGGTCGAACAATCCGCCGATCAGCCCGGCCTCCGGTCCGGCACCTGCCATGACGGGTGTCGCCACGACGATGGCGCTGGCGAAGGAAAATACGTCGCGAGCCCGCCCGCGCACCGGCGCGAGATGCAGCACCATCGGGGCTTCGCCATGGCGCGCCGGAATCGGCAAGGAGCGCACGGGCTGAGGCCGGTCAGGCTGCGAGATCGCGGCGATGGCGGCCGTCAGCATCTCGTCCGCGGGGGCATGCGCGACGGCGAGGCGCGCCGAACGATCCAGGAAGACGCTGGGCATCAGCCCCTGGAACAGGTCATTGGCGTCGATCACCTGCCCTCGCAGACCGAGAACGGCCGCAGGAAGCCCCATCATTTCGAGAGCCTGCGAGGCGGCATGGGCCCGCTCCATGGCCAGCCTGCGACTGATGAGCCCGGCACGGGCGAAATGGGATCTCAGCTGCTGCAGCGCGGCAATGCCGGCGGCATCGACATAGCCATCGGCCAGCGAGCGCTCGCAGTGAACGATGGTCATGTCGCCGGTCGGCGCGGTGATGACCGTGGCGACGCCCGAGCCATAGCCCGCAGGGATCAGGAAATCCTGATAGATGGGCTCGCGCGCGATCTCCTCGCGGCTGAAGACGTCCTGATCGGTGATGAAGCCGTGCCGGCCATGAGCCAGCAGGCGCTGGGCCCTCTCGTTGACCCCGAAGGGAATGCGCTGCAGCAGCCCCTCATAGGCCTCTCCGAATTCCGGCGAGGAAGCGATCAGCCGCGGATCGTCGTCGAGAACCGTCGCGAGCAGGGCCTCCCTGCAGCGGGCGAGGCGAGCCGTATCCCGCAGCACGCGGGACCAGCCCTCAGGCACGATCGCGGCTTCGTAGATGCCGTCGATCAGGGTATTTTCGAACTCGCTGCCCGGCACCGCGCCTACCTCTGGATCGTTAGCCTAGCCCCGCCTCAACAAAATACCTCCCCCAAGTGGGGGAGGTTCCATGCTCCTTTAGCCGAAGACACGCGGCGGGGCCTCGCCGGGCCTGCTCAGCCTTCCGGCAGGCCGAGCATCAGGCGGATGTTCTGGACGGCGGCTCCCGAAGCGCCCTTGCCCAGATTGTCGAGGCGGGCGACGAGAACGGCCTGGCCGAGATCGTCCTGCCCGAAGACGCGCAGTTCGAGCTTGTTGGTGTCGTTCAGCGCCTCCGGCTCGATCTTGCCGCTCATGCCGTCCTGGGAGAGCACGCTGACATAGGTCGAGCCAGCATAGCGCTCGGCGAGCGCGTGATGCAGATCGCCGACACTCGGCCGGCCCGGAAGCGTATCGAGATGCAGCGGGATCGAGACCAGCATGCCCTGCCGGAAATTCCCGACGGACGGCACGAAGATCGGGCGCCGGGTCAGCCGGGCATAAGCCTGCAGCTCCGGCAGATGCTTGTGGCGCAGGCCGAGGCCGTAGAGTTCGAAGGCCGGAGCGACGCCGGTCTCGAACTCCTCGATCATCGACTTGCCGCCGCCGGAATAACCGGACACCGCGTTGACGGTGACGGGATGATCCTGCGCCAGCAGGCCCGCATCGACGAGCGGCCGCAGCAACGCGATGGCCCCCGTTGGATAGCAGCCGGGGTTGGCGACCCGATCGGCCTTGGCGATCTTCTCGGCATGGCCGGGAGCGAGCTCCGCGAAGCCATAGACCCAGCCCGGCGCGATGCGATGCGCGGTCGCGGCATCGACGATCTTGGGAGCATCGCTGCCGAGTTCATCGGCGAGCGCGACGGACTCCTTGGCCGCATCGTCCGGCAGGCAGAGCACGACGAGGTCGACGCCCGCCATCATGTCCTTGCGCGCGGCCGGATCCTTGCGCTTGTCCGGGTCGATGCTCTTGACCGCGACCTCCGGCACGACCGCCAGCCTTTCGCGGATACCGAGACCGGTGGTGCCGGCTTCGCCGTCGATGAAGATGGTTTTCAGGTTCTGGCTCATCAGGACCCCCGATCACTGGGCAGGCGAGTTGGCTAAAGGCATAAAAAAAACCGCGCTCCAGGGCGCGGTCGCGGGCGTTCGGTCAACAGCCGAGCGTCATCGCGGGCGCGCCGGGGCGGCCTGGTACGGGCGACGTCGGATGAAGCTCTTCATCATGGCTACCGTATATGTTCGCGCTTGGGCGAGGTGTCAATCGGAGCTTGCACGGGAGGCGTCATTCTCGGGCGGAGCGAAGCGCAGACCCGAGAATCTCTTGCAGAAGGAGGCGCTTGAGCCTCCGTGTCATGAGATGCTCGGGTCGAGCCCGAGCATGACGGTAGCGGCCCCGAAAATGCGAGTCATCTGAATCGCTTCGCCGCCTTTCCTCGCGAAGCGATTCAACCGGCCCGCTTCAGCGCCAGCGTCTGGATATGGTGCTGCACGATCGTCGCGGCCGCGATCGCGGTGATATCGGCATGGTCGTAGGGCGGCGAAACCTCGACGACATCCATGCCGCGGATGTCGAGATCGCGCAGCGCCCAGAGCACGCGCAAGGCCTGGTCCACGCTGAAGCCGCCCGAGACCGGCGTACCCGTCCCCGGTGCGAAAGCAGGGTCGAGCGCGTCGATGTCGAAGGTGAGATAGGCCGGCCCCTGCCCCACCCGCTCCCGAATGCGCTGCACCGTCCCGGTCACGCCGAATTCGTGCGCTTCGTAGGCGTCGAGGATGGCGATCCCGCAATCGCGGGGCGCGACCGTGCGGATGCCGATCTGAATCGAGCGATCGACCTCGATCAGGCCCTCGCGCACGGCTTCCAGCACGAAGCTGCCATGGCCGATGCCGCCCGGGCCGTCGTCCCAGGTATCCTGATGTGCGTCGAACTGGATCAGCGCCAGCTTGCCGTGACGGGCGACATGGGCGCGCAGCAGAGGCAGGGTGACGAAATGGTAGCCGCCCAGCGTGACGAGATGGGCGCCGGAAGCGAGAATGCCCGCGGCCTCCACCTCGATCGCCCTGGCGCAGCCCGGCAGATCGCCCCGCGGCAATGCGCAATCGCCGTAATCGACTGCGGAGAGCCGGGCGAAAGGATCGATGCCGGACGGATATTGCGGCTCGCCATCGAAGATCGCGCTGGCGCGCCGGATCGCCTGCGGCCCGAAGCGGGTTCCCGGCCGGTTGGTGACGGAAAGATCGAAGGGCACACCCCAGATCACGAGGTCGCTTCCGGCGACGTCCTTGCCGTAGCGGCGGCGCATGAACGACAGAGCTCCGGCATAGGTCAGATCGGCCGCTCCGCCGCGCCTGTCCCCGGCGAAGGCATGGTCGATCGGCGGCTTGTCGGCGATTTCGGTCATGATCGTCTCGGGCAATCAGCGGCGGGCCACGAACCAGACATACAGGCACCAGGGCAGAATCAGGGCCAGCGCCGTCAGCACGAGCCGCAGCATCGTCCAGGCGTTGGCGTTGCTCAGCGCGCGGCCATCCAGCTCCGGCACGCCATGGATGAAGCCGAGCGCCACGGCCGGAGCGAGAAAGATGGCCAGCGCCCGGCCGATGCGCTGCCCGCGCGGAAGATCCTCCCGCGCCAGCATCAGCAAGGCCGGCACCGCGATCATGCCGAAGGCGATCAGGACGAGAACGACGCGCATGGGTTCTTGCTACATCAGCGGCGGGCGGCACGCGAGAGGCCACCCGCCGGCGTCATTCTCGGGCGGAGCGAAGCGCAGACCCGAGAATCTTGCGCCGGAGGGCGCAGATGCCACTTCGGCACGAGATGCTCGGGTCGAGCCCGAGCATGGCGGCGGCGGCCCGGAAGGACTACCGCCCGCCCGAGACCTTGAGGATAACGCCGGTCGTATAGCTCGACGCTTCCGAGAGTAGGAACAGCACCGCTTCCGCGATCTCGTCGGCGGTCGCCGCGCGCTTCAGCGGGATCAGCGGCGCGATGCGCGCAACACGGCCGGCTTCGCCCGTGGAAAGCGCGTGGATCTCGGTCTCGGTGATGCCGGGTGCAACCGCGTTTACGCGGATGCCGTGCTGCGCGAGCTCCTTGGCGAGGCCGATGGTGAGGGAATCGACCGCGCCCTTCGAAGCCGCATACCAGACATATTCCCCGGGCGAACCGAGTTCGGCCGCGACGGAGGAGATGTTGACGATCGCCCGCGCCGGCGCCGCCTCGTTGGCGATCAGGGCGCGGGCCGCCTCGCGCGCGACCAGGATCGCGCCTGTGACGTTGATGTCGATGCACTCCCGGATGACCGCGGTATCCGCATCGACCAGCGGGCTCGACTTGCCGGTGATGCCGGCATTGTTGACGACGTGGGTAAGTGGGCCGAGCGCGGCCTTCGCTTCGGTGAAGACACGGATGATGTCGGTGACGCTCGCCATGTCGCCGCGCAGCGCGACAGCCTTCGCGCCGGCGGCCTCGCAGGCTTTGACGACCTCGGCCGCGGCCGTCTCGTTGCTCTGATAGCTCACCGCGACATCGTAGCCGCGCGCAGCCGCCATGATGCAGGTCGCCGCGCCGATGCCGCGGCTGCCGCCGGTGACGAGAAGGACGGGGCGGGTCATGGCAGGCTCCTGCTGATCTGTCGAAGAGGGGCCAGAGAATACGAAAAGGGCGGCTCTTGCGAGCCGCCCTTCCGCATACCGGATGATCCGGAAACGATCAGCGCTTCGAGAACTGGAAGCTGCGGCGGGCCTTGGCCTTACCGAACTTCTTACGCTCGACGACACGCGAGTCGCGGGTCAGGAAGCCTTCCTTCTTGAGCGGGCTGCGCAGCTCCGGCTCATAGTGGGTCAGCGCCTTGGAGATGCCGTGGCGCACCGCGCCGGCCTGGCCGGAGAGACCGCCGCCCTTGACCGAGACGATGACGTCATACTGCGTCATGCGATCGACGAGCTGGAGCGGCTGCTGGAGAACCAGACGCAGCACCGGACGGGCGAAATAGATCTCCTGATCGCGGCCATTGACCGTGACCTTGCCGGAGCCGGGCTTGATCCAGACGCGGGCGATCGCGTTCTTGCGCTTGCCAGTGGCATAGGCGCGGCCCTGGGCATCGACCTTCTTGACGTGGACCGGAGCTTCCGGCTGAGCGGGCTTGGCGACGTCGCCGAGCTGGGAGAGCGACTGAAGAACTTCGGCCATCGTCAGACCCTCTTGTTCTTGCTGTTGAGCGCGGCGACGTCGAGCGCCTCCGGCGACTGGGCAGCGTGCGGATGCTCCGCGCCCTTATAGACGCGCAGGTTGCCGAGGATCTGGCGGAAGAGCGGGCCGCGCGGCAGCATGCGCTCGACGGCCTTCTCGACCACGCGCTCAGGGAAGCGGCCTTCCAGGATGAACTTGGCCGAACGCTCCTTGATGCCACCCGGGAAACCGGTGTGGTGGTAGTAGTTCTTCTGCTCGCGCTTGCGGCCGGTGAAGGAGACCTTCTCGGCGTTGATCACGATGACATTGTCGCCGCAGTCGACATGCGGGGTGTAGGCGGCCTTGTGCTTGCCGCGCAGACGCATCGCCACCACGGAGGCGAGACGGCCGACGACGAGCCCGGAGGCGTCGATCACAACCCACTTCTTTTCGACATCGGCGGGCTTGAGCGAGACGGTGGTCTTCATCGCGGTACCCTTCGGTTGCGTAAAAAAGGACAAGCCGCCGGAGAGCCCGGCGGCGGTGTGGCGTCGGGATAGGGGCAAGAAAGCCGGCTGTCAAGCATTACATTCGAGCCTGAAAACCAGAAAGCGTCTATTTTTCAATATATTGAGAAAAACGGTATCATGATACCGCATATTATTTCACGCAACGCTCCGGATTGCGCGCCGCTCACCGTTCGGCCGGGATCGAATAGGTCCCCGTCGCATGGCAGACCATCTCGGGCTCGCCCTGCGAATAGAGGCAGACCTCGCCCACGGCGAGCCGCTTCCCAAGCTTGAGCAGCTTCGCCTCCCCGATCAGGGCCGCCTGCCCCGGCTTGCGCAGGAAGTTGTAGTTGAGGCTCGTCGTCACCGCGAGGCCGACCGGACCGATCTGGGCGAGGATCGCGACATAGAGGGCGAGATCGGCCAGCGCCATCATCGTCGGGCCGGAGATCGTGCCGCCCGGGCGCAGATGGCGCTCGTGATAATCGCAGCGCATCCGGGCCGTCATCGGCCCGACCTCCTCGACGAAGTAGGTGCGCCCGCCATGGTGGAGCTGGGGGAAAACCTCGTCGAGATAACTCTCGATCTCGGCGGCGCTCATGCGGGTGGTCATGCGGAAAACCGTAGGCTGAGGCGGGAGTTCTCCCCTTGCAGCATGGCCGGCCGGCCCCGACAATAGGCCAAATTGCGGAGGCGCCGCGCGCAAATGCGACAATGCGAGCGACGCCGGGAAGGACCGTCGATGAGCGCACACCATCAGCCCGACACCGCCATCCTGCTGCGCCAGGATGGCGACGGCATCGCGACGCTGACGCTGAACCGGCCGCAGGCCCGCAACCCCCTGAGCGAAGCCATGCTGGCCGCGCTGGGCGATGCCTTCACCGCCATCGCCGCCGACCGCTCGGTGCGCGCCGTCATCCTCGCGGCCGCCGGCCCCGTCTTCAGCGCCGGGCACGATCTCAAGGAGATGACCGCCCACCGTGCCGATCCGGATCGCGGACGAGCCTATTTCGCCGATGTCCTCGGACGCTGCTCGGCTGTGATGCAGCAGATCACCGCCCTGCCCCAGCCGGTCATCGCCGCCGTGGAGGGCACGGCCACCGCCGCCGGCTGCCAGCTGGTCGCGAGCTGCGATCTGGCAGCCGCCGGAAGCGACGCCCGCTTCTGCACGCCGGGCGTCCATATCGGCCTGTTCTGCTCGACGCCGATGGTCGCGCTCTCGCGCAACCTCTCGGCCAAGCACGCCATGGAGATGCTGCTGCTCGGCGAGATGGTGCCGGCCGACGAAGCACTGCGGATGGGGCTGGTCAACCGCGTCGTGCCGGCCGGCGGAGCTCTGGGGGAGGCCCGGCGGCTCGCCGCGATCATCGCCTCGAAATCGCCCGCGACGGTCAAGATCGGCAAGCGCGCCTTCTACAAGCAGCGCGAGATGGGGCTGAAGGCGGCCTATGATCACGCCTCGGCGGTAATGGTCGAGAACATGCTCGCGCGCGACGCCGAGGAAGGGATCGGCGCGTTCATGGAAAAGCGCGCGCCGATCTGGGAATCATAGCCGACCCAGCCATCAGGCAGACGGCAAGGCTTACCCGTCGGCCGCGTCAGATGACTTCCCAATGGCGGAGTTCCACCACGGGAGCGGGCGCAGCCTCGCCTTCGCGCGCCGGCTCAGCAGGCAATTGCAGCACCGTGGCGCGCTGGCCTTCCGCGAGGTTCGTCACCATCACCAGCCGCCCGTCGGGCAGCTCCAGGGCATCGTGATGCACATAGGGCTTGTCGAGATCGATCTGGCGGAAGCGCGCGACCCGGGCGCGATGCTTCCGGTTCGGCAGCAGCCCCATGCCGCGCTCGCTCTCGATATCCGCCGCGAAGGCCAGCTCCGTTCCCGGCATCACGCAGACGGCCACATCGGACCGGCCGGCGGCGCAGAAGCCGCGGGTGCTCGATTGCCGGAAGCGGGTCGAGACCAGCTCGTCTCCGACCCTGGCCGGAGTGGACATCACATTGTGCAGGCTGTAGTCGCACATCGCAGGCACTCCTCTTTCGCAGATGGCAAGCCGGGGCCCATCCCCGAACCCATAGCCAAGCACGAAAGCATGGCAGGCCTATGTTGGGCGCGCATTGACACGCTGGCGGAGCGCCTTGATATCTTTCGCTTTTCCTCGGGCGTTCGAAATTGAAGCACGATTCCTACGACGATGCCCTGATCCGCTGCATCCTGCGCGACACGAAACGGATCGCGCTGGTCGGCGCCTCCGCCAACGAGGCGCGGCCGAGCTGGATCGTGACCAAGTACCTCATCGACCGCGACTATGACGTCGTGCCGGTCAATCCCGGCCTCGCGGGGCAGACCATCCTCGGCAAGACGGTCTATGCCTCGCTCAAGGACATTCCCGGCCCGATCGACATGGTCGAGATCTTCCGCAACTCGGAAGCGGCCGGGCCGATCACCGACGAGGCGCTGGCGCTCGATCCCCTGCCCAAGGTGATCTGGATGCAGCTCTCCGTGCGCAATGACGAAGCCGCCGCCCGCGCCGAAGCGAAGGGCGTCGCCGTCATCATGAACCGTTGCCCCAAGATCGAGTACGGCCGGCTTTCGGGCGAGATCGGCTGGCAGGGCATCAATTCCCGCATCCTCTCGGCCAAGAAGCCGGTCCTTGCCGGCAAGGGCTTCCAGAAGCTGACGATCAACCGGCCGGGCACCTGACGCCCGCGCCTCGACAGGGAGGCGAGCATGGCCACGGTCGCGACGACCTGCTGCATCGCCGGCGGTGGGCCGGCGGGCATGATGCTGGGCTTCCTGCTGGCACGAGCCGGTGTCGACGTCACCGTGCTGGAGAAGCACGCCGACTTCCTGCGCGACTTCCGCGGCGACACCATCCACCCCTCGACGATGCAGTTGATGCAGGAACTCGGCCTGCTCGACGATTTCCTGAAGCTGCCGCACACGAAGGAACGGCGCATCGTCGCCCGCTTCGGCAATCAGGACGTGCCGATCGCGGACTTCACCCATCTGCCGGTCGCGGCGCCCTATATCGCCTTCATGCCGCAATGGGATTTCCTCGATTTCCTGGCCGATCGCGGCCGGGAGCTGCCGCGCTTCAACCTGCTGATGCAAGCGAAGGCGACCGGGCTGATCCGCGCGGGCGAACGCGTCACCGGCATCACCGCGCAGACGCAGGACGGCGAGACGACGATCACCGCCGATCTCGTCGTCGCGGCAGACGGGCGCCATTCCGACCTGCGTCAGGCCGGCGGCTTCGCGGTCCACGAGATCGGCGCGCCGATGGACGTGCTCTGGTTCCGGCTGTCGCGGCGCGAGAGCGACGCGGCGCAGACCTTCGGGCAGGTCGCACGCGGGCGCTTCGCAGTGATGCTGAACAGGGGCGATTACTGGCAATGCGCCTATGTGATCCCGAAGGGTGCGCTGGAGGCGCTGCGGGCGGCCGGACTCGACGCCTTCAAGGCAAGCCTTGCCGAACTGCTGCCGATCCTGGCTGATCGAACCAGCGAGATCGCGAGTTGGGACGATCTCAAGCTGCTTTCGGTCGCGGTCGACCGGTTGGAGCAATGGTGGCAGCCGGGACTGCTCTGCATCGGCGACGCGGCCCATGCGATGTCGCCGATCGGCGGCGTCGGCGTGAACCTCGCGATCCAGGACGCGGTCGCCGCCGCTAACCGGCTCGCGGCGCCGTTGCGCGAGAAGCGCGTGACCGACAGCGACCTCGCCGCCGTGCAAGCGCACCGGACCTTTCCGACGAAGGCCACGCAGGGCGTGCAGGTGGCGATCCAGAACCGGGTCATTACCCCGATCCTCGCCGGCAGCGGGCCGGTGCAGCCGCCCTTCCCGCTCAAATTGCTGCAGTGGTTCCCGATGCTGCGCCGCATCCCGGCGCGGCTGGTCGGCATGGGCTTCAGACCGGAGCATATCGGGCCTGAGCTGGCGCCGCGGCCCTGAATTGACGCTATGCGCCGCGTTCGTTAAATCGAACGAACGGTTTCGTCAAAAGTGTCAGGGAGAATGCCATGTCCGATCGCGCACCGGGTTTCAGCACACTCGCCATCCATGCCGGGGCGGCTCCCGATGCGGCGACGGGCGCCCGCGCCACGCCGATCTATCAGACGACCTCCTTCGTCTTCGACGATGTCGATCATGCGGCCTCGCTGTTCGGCCTGCAGGCCTTCGGCAACATCTATACCCGCATCGGCAACCCGACGAATGCGGTGCTGGAGGAGCGCGTCGCGGCGCTTGAAGGCGGCACGGCCGCGCTCGCCGTCGCCTCGGGCCATGCGGCCGAATTCCTGAGCTTCCACGCCCTGCTGCAGCCCGGCGACGAGTTCGTCGCGGCGCGCAAGCTCTATGGCGGCTCGATCAACCAGTTCAACCATTCCTACAAGAGCTTCGGCTGGAACGTGATCTGGGCCGACCCGGACGATGTCGAGAGCTTCGCCAAGGCGGTGACGCCGAAGACCAAGGCGATCTTCATCGAATCCGTCGCCAATCCGGGCGGCGTCATCGTCGATATCGCCGCGATCAGCGCCATCGCCAAGAAGCACAACATTCCGCTCATCGTGGACAACACGATGGCGACGCCCTATCTGCTGCGCCCCTTCGAGCACGGCGCCGACATCGTCGTGCATTCGGCCACCAAGTTCCTCGGCGGGCACGGCAATTCGATCGGCGGCCTGATCGTCGACGGCGGCTCGTTCAACTGGGTCGGCGACGACCGCTACCCGATGCTCTCCAAGCCGCGGCCGGAATATAACGGCATGGTGCTGGGCGAGACCTTCGGCAACTTCGCCTTCGCCATCGCGACGCGCGTGCTCGGCCTGCGCGACCTCGGCCCTGCGCTCTCGCCCTTCAACGCCTTCATGCTGCTGACCGGCATCGAGACTTTGCCCTTGCGCATGCAGAGGCACTGCGACTCGACGCAGAAGGTCGCCGAGCATCTGGCGAAGCACCCGGCGGTCGAATGGGTGAGCTATCCCGGCCTGCCGGGCGACAAATATCACGAACTCGCCAAGCGCTACACGCCGAAGGGCGCCGGCGCGGTCTTCACCTTCGGGCTCAAGGGCGGCTACGACGCCGGCGTCAAGCTGGTCTCGAACCTCAAGCTGTTCTCGCATCTCGCCAATATCGGCGATACGCGCTCGCTGGTGATCCACCCGGCCTCGACCACCCATCGCCAGCTCACCGACGAGCAGAAGGCGGCCTCGGGTGCCGGCCCGCAGGTGGTGCGTCTCTCGATCGGCCTCGAGGATGTCGCGGATCTGGTCGCCGATCTGGATCAGGCGCTGGCATAGGCCAGCTCATTACCGCCGGCAGAAAGAGCGCCGTTTCCGGCGCTCTTTTTTTGGCGCTCCGGTTGTCATTCCGGGGCACGCCGAAGGCGTGAACCCGGAACCTACGACCGGGTGAAACCTTCAAGTGGCGATGGTCGGAAAGCGTTGCGACCCAGTCGTGGTTTCCGGGCTCTTCGCGATGCGAAGCCCCGGAATGACAAGGGGCATTACTTTAAGCCCTTGCCGTCTGCCCGGTGCGGGTCAGATGAACCACCGCCATCGCCAGCACCGCGAAGGCGAGCGCCTGATGCGCGAGCCCGGCCCAAAGCGGCACGACCAGCAGCAGAGTGACGATGCCGAGCACGGCCTGCGCCGTCATCAGCCCGGCAAGCGCGGTGGCGCGCTTCGCCGCGCTCGATTGCGGGCCGACGCGCCGCAGGCGAACCGCCTGCCAGAGCGCGAAAGCGAACAGCACATAGGCGCCAAGGCGGTGGTTGAACTGCACCAGCGCGACATTATCGACGAAGTTCTCCCAGAACGGCGTCTGCGCAAAGAGCAGCGAGCCCGACGGCACCAACGCACCGTCCATCAGCGGCCAGGTGTTGAAGGTGAAGCCCGCCTTGGAGCCGGCGACGAGCCCGCCGAGCGCGATCTGGGTGAAGGTCAACCCCAGCAGAACCCAGGCGGCGGCCTTGCTGCCCGCCGTTTCGGGCCGGCGCAACGGCGTCAGCCAGGTCGCGAAAGCCACCACCGAAGCGAAGAACAGCCCCGCGAAGGTGAGATGCAGCGTCAGCTTCACCGGCGCGACGGCGACCATGCCGGGCTGCAGGCCGGACGCCACCATGATCCAGCCGATCGTTCCCTGCAGGCCGAGCAGCAGCCCCATGCCGAACAGCGTCGCGATCTGGCGCGCCGGCAGCAGGCGGCGCAGCGCCACCACGAGGAAGCCGGCGAGATAGACCAGCCCGATGAAGCGGCCGAGCTGGCGATGGCCCCATTCCCACCAGTAGATGAACTGGAATTCGCCCAGGCTCATGCCGTTGTTGATGATCTGGTATTGCGGGCTCGCCTGGTATTTGGCGAACTCCTCGGCCCAGGCCTGCGCCGAGACGGGCGGCAAAGCACCGGTGATCGGCTTCCATTCGGTGATGGAGAGGCCCGAGCCGGTCAGCCGCGTCGCCCCGCCCACCACTACCATGAGGAAGACGAGGCCGGCCACGATCCAGAGCCAGCGGCGGATGCCGGCATGGCTGGCCTTGGCGAGAGCGCCTGCGTTCTGGTTCAGGGCGAGGGTCACGGAATTCGGGCTTTCGGTCGCAGGCATTGGCAAGCGCTTCACAAGCGCGGTTGCCGGTGACATAGACCCGTCGAGACAGCCCGACAACGCCCGCAATGCCGCAGCGGCGAGTTCGCGCGGCGGAGAACCCGATGAGACAACGCAACCGCAAGCTGCTCGGGACCGTGCTGATCCTCGTCTTCGTCTGCGTCTACGCGCTCGTCGCGATGGCGCTGGCGCAGGGGCGGATCACCGAGGCGCCGAAGCTGGTGCAGACGGTCGCCTATGTCGTGCTCGGCCTCGCCTGGGTGCTGCCATTGCTGCCGCTGATCAAGTGGATGGAGCGGAAGGACGAGAACTGACGCCTCGCCTCAGCCGACGTCGAGGCTGCGCCCGCGATTCATCAGCCAGAACGGCAGCCCCGACAGCAGCGCCCGCAGCGCCGCCTCGTTCTGGTGCAGCCCGTTGAGCGAGACGCGCGGCAAGGCATGCAGGTGCCCGAGATGCTCGGGAACGAGATGTCCCGGCCGCGTCGTCACCGCGCTGTCGAAACCTGCCTCTCGCGCCAGCGCGAATTCACGCAGGCCCGCTGAGCCTGGATCGCCGACCGGATAGGCGAAATGCCGGATCGGCATGGCCAGCTCTGCCTCCAGCCGCGCCTTGCTCTCGACGATCTCCCGGCGAGCCGTCGCGGCGTCATGCCTGGCCAGCATCGGGTGCGTCAGGGTATGGGCACCGATGGTGACGCCCGGCGCGCCGGAGAGCGCCCGCAACGTCTCCCAGGGCAGGCATTCGCGCGCGACCAGCGCGGCGGGATCGATGCAAACCTGAGCTACCAGATCGGAAATCATCGATAGCAGAATCGCTTCCGGCCCCTTGCGCAGACGCCAGTAGAGCTTGTCATAGGCGCGGCGCTTCTCTGCGTCCGTCCCGATGCGGGCCGTGAAACGGCCATCGGGCAAGGCCAGATCAAGCGCCGGCAAGGCACGGATCGCCGCCTCCAGTTCGAGCCACCAGAGCCGTGCCGTGCGATCGGCGAAGCCGGGCGTGACGAAGAGCGTCCACGGCGCCTCATGTTTCGCCAGGACCGGCCAGGCGTGCTCGACATTGTCGCGATAGCCGTCATCGAAAGTCAGTGCGACGAAGAAGCGCCCGCACTTCGGACGCCGCAGGCGCAGCAGCGCCTCGTCGAGCGAGACGATGTCGTAGCCTTCCGCGCGGATCAGGCCGAGGACGCTGTCGAGGAACTCCGGCGTGATCCCGAGCAGGGCATTGGGCGCGAAACCGCTAGCAACCGCCGGGCGGACATGATGCAGCGTCAAGATCACGCCCGCGCCCTGCGCGAAGCTTCGGCTCCAGCGATCCGCGCGCAACGCCTCGATCAGCTTGAAGGTGGCCGCGATGGCCTTGTGGCGCCCGTTCATCGTCGTTCCATGCAACCACCCGCTAACGCTATCGCGCAATCGCACGCCGGGCGCCGGGATCGTGACCGATCCGTTCACAATGACGGGTTAAGGAAGGCGAGCCTTCAGTACCCTGGGGCAGAGGAACCATGCCCGCCGTCGCAGCCGCACCTTCCCGATCCGCCGACCGCGCCGCTTCCGGCCGCGTCGGTGCGCGCCCCTGGGCATCCATCTCGATCGAGAAAGATATCGCCGCCATCGCGGATCTGTGGCGCGGCTTCGAGGCCACGGCGCTGCTGACGCCTTATCAGGCCTATGGCTGGGTCCGGCCCTTCGTCGAAACGGTGGGCGCCGCGCAGGGCGGGGAATTCCGTTATGCGATCCTGCGCGATGCCGAGGGCGCGCCCTGCGCGCTGCTGCCACTGGTCGTCTCGCGCCGCCGCGGAGCCCGCTTCGCGGAGCTGATCGGCGGCAAGCACGCCAATTATCACATGGGCCTCTATGCTCCCGATTTCGCCGCCGGGCTCGATGCGGCGCTGGCGCAGCAGATGCTGGCTGAGGTTGGCGCTGCCATCGGCGGGCTCGATGCGCTCGTTTTCGTCAATCAACCGACGTCGTGGCAGGGCGTGAGCAACCCGGCCGCCCTGCTCTCCTCTGGGCCGAGCCCGAGCCGGGCCTACAAGCTGGCGCTGATCGCCGGCGATGGCGAGGCGACGCTGAAACGCTCGATGAGCAGCCACGCCCGCAAGAAGCTGCGCAACAAGCACAGCCGCTTCAAGGAGTTCGGAGCCTCGACGCTGAACCGGGCCCGCACCCCGGCCGAGATCGAGCGTGTCCTCACGGCCTTCCTCGAACAGAAGACCGAACGGTTTCGCGCCATGGGCGTGCCCGACCCCTTCGCCGAGCCTGCGGTTCGCGCGTTTCTGTCGCAAGCGGCCGCGGGCCGCGACGGCACTCCTCCGATCATAGAGCTCTACGCCCTCGACATGGCCGGAGAATGCGTCGCCACCTATGTCGGGGCGACGCAAGGCGAGCGATTTTCCGGCATGGCGACCTCTTTCGCCATGAACAGCCCGACGGTGAGAACAAGCCCCGGCGAACTGCTGCTCGCCGATCTGATCCGGCTGAAAAGCAGCGAAGGATTGGCCGCCCTCGACCTCGGCGTCGGAGAGGCCCGCTACAAGACGACCTTCTGCGACGATCACGACGATCTGGTCGACACGTTCCTGCCCCTGACCTTCAAGGGCAGGCTTTTCGTGGCGGCGGCGCGCGGGCAGCGCGGTCTGAAACGGCGGATCAAGTCGTCGCCGCGCGCGTTGCGGCTGGCGCAGCGCATCTCCGGCCTGCTCCACCGGAAAAGCACGGAGGCGGAATAACCTCCGCTTCGGGCTTCAAGGACGTGACCGCTCAGGCCCCGGCCAGTTCCTCCGCACGCGGAGCGGCCGGCACCGGAATCCCATCTTCGGCATCGAGAACGAGGCTGACCGGCGCTTCGGTGAGCTCGCTCAGGCGATAAGCCACCTCGAGCGCGTGTCCGTTGCCGATCTGCCCGCTCATCACGAAGCCGCCCTGCGCGCGGCGCGCGATCGGGCCGAGCATGGCGTCGTCGTCATTCGAGGCAACCGCGACCAGCACCCAGTCATAGGTTTCGCAGAGCGCATCGAGCGCGACATCGACCAAATCCGGTGCCGCGAGCACCGCGACGCGGCCGGCGCGGCCGGGGCCGATGCTGTGGAGGCGCGCGCCCGGGGCGCGCATGATGATGTCTGAGAACAACGCTTCGCCGGCGAGCAGCTCGGAGAAGCCCGGCTCGCCATGCGCCTCGTCGGCCGTCAGGTCGATCAGGATGCAGCGGCAGCGCTGCGCAAGCAGCGAGGCGAGATCGCGGGCGTTGGCCGCCCCTTCCCCGCCGGCATCGAGCACCAGCGCCATCGGCGCCATGCCGCGCGCGGGCTCCTGCGTCCGTTCGGCGATCTCCGCGAGCGTCAGCTCGGGTTGCCCGAGATCGAGCTTCACCTGCCCCAAGCGCCCGGCATGGGTCAGCAGGCCAGCGACGCGCTCGCGCCGCGGTTCCTCCGGTGCGGGGCCGCCCTTTTCGACCTCATCCTCGCCCGCACCGCCGACGGGCACCCAGCGGGGTCCACGCGGTGCACCCGGCAGCGGGCGCCCGCGCCCGTCCAGCAATTCGCGCGTCACCACGATCGCCAGCGCGATCAGGAACATCGCCAGCGTCGCGAGCAAGACGATCGGCACCTTCTTCGGGAAGGAGGCCTCGGTCGGCTCCACCGCCCGCGAGATGATGCGGGCGTCGGCCGGGGTGGCGTTCAGCGTATCGCGCGCCACAGCCTCGCGGTAACGCTGCATGTACTGCTCGAGCTGGTCGCGCAGCGTGCGGGCGTCCCGCTCCAGCGCGCGCAGCTGGACCTCGCTGTCATTCGCGGTCGACACGTTCTTCTTCTGGCCGTCGAGCGCCGCCTGGAAGCTTTCGACGCGCTGGCCGGCGATCCTTGCCTCGTTCTCCAGCGTCCGCACGGTCCTCTCGGCCGCGGCGCGGAGCTGCCCTTCGAGGTCGAGAAGCTGGGCGTTGAGCTCCTTGATCCGGGGATGCTGCGGCAGAAGGCTGCGCGATTCCGCCGCGATCTGGGCGCGCAGGGTGACACGCTGCTCGATCAGCCGGCGAACGAGCTCGTTGTTCGCGACGTCGGGAATCTCGAAGGTCCGTCCCTGCTTGATCGCATCGCGGATGAGGCCGGCCTTGGCCTGCGCCTCAGTCTGCTGGCTGCGGGCCGTCGATAGCTGGGACGAGAGATCGGTGAGCTGCTGAGAGGTGATGGTCGTGTTGTTGGGGCCGATGAAGAGGCCGTTCCTGGACCGGAAATCCTCGACCTTCGCCTCGGCTTCCGCGACACGCTTGCGCAGCGGCTCGATCGTCGTCGAGAGCCAGTGCGAGGCACTGCGGGCATTCTCCTGCTTCGCCGCCTCCTGGAATTCCAGATAGGTCTCGGCGATGGTGTTCGCGGCCTTCGCGGCGAGCGCGGGATCACGCGAGGTGAACTCGACCGCCACGATGCGCGAACGCCCGACCGGGAAAACCAGCAGCCGGTCGTAGTATTTCTCCAGAACGCGCTCCTCCGGCGAACGATCGGCCGGGTGAGCGCCGAGCCCGATCATCACGCCGAGCTTGCGCAGGGCTCCGAGCGCGCCGACGCCGAAATCGAATTCGGCATTGCCGACGAGGCCGATGCGCTTGATCGCCTCGCGCGCCAGATCGCGCGACATGATGACCTGTACCTGGCTCTGCACGGCCTCGGCATCGAACTGGTTCGCGGAATCGGGCAAAGGCTGGCCGGGCGTCGCGAAGAAGGAGCCGCGGCTCTCCAGAAGCAGCCGCGCCTCGCCGGTGTAGCGCGGCGTCACGGCATTCACCGCCAGAAAGGAAAGCCCGAGCGCGGCCAGCGTCGGCCCGACGATCCAGAGCTTGCGGCGCTTGATCGCCCCCCACAATGCCGAGAGGTCGAGCATCTCGCCCCGGCCTTCGCCGGCGCCGCGCGCCTCAATCCCAGCCTGAGCGGTCATGACTTACCTCTGGACGCAAAACTCCTGCGCCCCAGCGCAGGAACGCAGCGTCATTGAAACCTCGGTAAGGTTATCGCCCGGTTAAGATCGCATGCCCGACGACAACCGCCGCGCCCCTTGGAAGCCTTTGTTAACCATATCGCACCTAAAGCTCGTCCGGGATTTCTATGGGTAGCCAGTGATGAGTCGACGCTTCGCCTCTCTCGCCTTGGCCGCCGCCATGCTGACGGGTGCCTGCGCGCCCCAATATGCTGCGTCGGACTATGCACTCTCCGAGCCGGCTGGCCCCTACAGGCTCGCCAGCGGCGACCGGCTGCGCATCATCATCTTCGGGCAGGACAACCTGTCGAACATCTATACCGTCGACGGCTCCGGCCGGATCTCGATGCCGCTGATCAACACCGTCGAGGCCCAGGGCCGGACGACCCAGCAGCTGGCGCAGGCGATCGAGGCCAAGCTGCGTGGCGGCTATCTGCGCGAACCCAAGGTCTCGGTGGAGGTCGATACCTATCGCCCCTTCTTCGTGCTCGGCGAGGTCACCAATTCCGGCCAGTTTCCGTTCGTGAACGGCATGACCGTGCAGACGGCCGTCGCGATCGCGGGCGGCTTCACCCCGCGCGGCCAGCGCTCTTCCGCCGAGGTCACGCGCCAGATCGACGGCCAGACCATCACGGCAACCGTGCCGATCACCTATCCGGTGCAGCCGGGCGACACCATCGTCATCAAGGAGCGCTGGTTCTGAACCAGCATCGGCCCCTGCCATGACGGCTCCCTCCGGCACGCGCGCGCTGCGAATCCTGCATGTCTTCCGCGCGCCCCTGGGCGGACTGTTCCGACACGTCCTCGATCTGGCGCGCGGACAGATCGAGCGCGGCCACGACGTCGGCATCTTTTGCGATTCGACCACGGGCGGGTCGCGGACCGACGAAGTCCTTCATGAGCTTTCGCACCAGCTCTCGCTCGGCGTCACGCGCGTTCCCATGTCGCGCTATCCGAGCGCGACCGACGCCAAGGCGCAGCTTTCGGCGGTATCGCTGCGGCACCGGCTGGGGCCGGACGTGGTGCATTGCCACGGCTCGAAGGGCGGGGTCTATGGGCGCCTGCCGGCCCTGCTCGCGCGCAACAGGCGCTACGTCACCGCCTATACGCCGCATGGCGGCAGCTTCAACTACCGGCCCGGCACGACGGAGCATAAGGTCTACATGACGGTGGAACGCCTGCTCGAAGGCGCCACCGACATGTTCCTGTTCGAAAGCCGCTTCATCGCCGGGCGCTTCGAGGCCTCCATCGGCCACCAGCCGCGCAGCGACCATCGCATCGTCCTGAACGGCATTTCCGAGGCCGAGTTCGAGCCGATAGATCATGCCGACGCCCAGTTCGACCTGCTCTATCTCGGCGAGCTGCGCTGGGCGAAAGGGGTCGACACCCTGATCGAAGCCCTGACGCAGATCAGGAGTGGCGGTGGGCCGAATCCCCGGATCCTGATCGTCGGCTCGGGGCCGGACGAAGCCGAATTGCGGCAGATGGTGCAAGGTCGCGGCCTCGCCGATCAATGCGTATTCGAGCCGCCGGGGCCCATCCGCAGAGCGCTCGCGCAAGCGCGCGTCATGGTCGTGCCGTCGCGGGCCGAGTCGCTGCCCTATGTCATCCTGGAGGCCGCAGCCGCGGCGCAGCCGCTGATCGCGACCGATGTCGGCGGGATCAACGAGATCTACGGGCCGCATCACCGCGACCGCCTGATCAAGCCCAACGAGCCCGGCATTTTGGCAGACGCCATCCGCTCCATGCTCGCGACGCCGGTCCGGGAGCGGCGGGCCCAGGCCGAGGATCTGGCGACGCATGTCCGACAACATTTCCGGATCGACACCATGGTCGACGGTGTGATCGACGCCTATCGCGCCGCCATGGCGGCGCGTGGCCTGGCTTGAAGCAGCGTCAGACCAGCTTCAGGGCGACCACCCCGGCAACGACCAGCACGATGCCGAGCCAGCCGACCGGCCTGATGCGCTGACCGAAGGCGAGCGCACCGACGACGGCCGTGATCACCAGCCCGGCGCCTCCCCAGACCGCATAGGCCACAGCGAGGTCCATGCCCTTGATCGCCTGCGCGAGCGCGGCAAAGGCGCCCATCACCAGGGCGATGCCACCCATGCCCGTCAGCCGCCGGCTCATGCCGTCCGAGAGCTTCAGCAGATAGGTGCCGGCGATTTCGAAGGCGACGGCCAGCAACAGCCAGATGAAGGGAGCCGCTTGCGTGAGCGAGACATTCACACGAGCCTCCCCTCGGCCGGACGAGCCTCGCGCTTCCGGCCGTGGCCTACCCCGGCCTCGATCAGCAGGATGCCGGCCAGGATCGCGGCAAGGCCAAGGGCACGGCCGACCGTCAGGTGCTCTCCGAACAGGAGATGTCCGATGACGGCGATGCCGACGATGCCCACCCCCTCCCAGACGGCGTAGGCCACCGCCATCGGAATGACGCGCAGCGCGATGCTGAGCAGAACGAACGACAGGCCGATCAGCACCAGGGGAAGCGTGCCGATGAGCCACGGCATCGAGACGGCCGACTTCAACGCGGCCGTCGCGACGATCTCGACGGCGATCGCCGCGAGCAGAACCAACCAATGAAAAGACATGTTGCACACGGGCGAAGCCGATGCCTGCATTGCAAGCGCAAAGCGGGATCAGCCAAGCAATCGTTAGGAGTTTAAATCAATGACGCTGAAAAGAAGAGACCGCCAAGGATCATCCCTGACAATCGGCACCCCGAGCGAAACAACGCTTCGCGGCGCAGTGCCTCAATGGGCACGATATGCTTCTCAGACATTCATCGAGAACGAACATGCCCTCCTCGAATTCGTTTGTCAACTCTCAACAGCTTGCAATAACAATCACTTACGGAACTCCGACTGCATTTTGTGTCAGGAAAACCTGCGCCAAGCCATTGGCCGACCGAGACAAAATCATGGTTTCCGGATCGTGTTCCCGGCACATGGGTCCGACGTGGATTTTGGCTCCGAAACGCCCCGATTTCGCTCGATATCGCGGGAATGATGATACAGGGCCTACGATCGGATTAAGTGTTCCGTGAGCAATTTCGGGTAAGCCGCGACGCGGGACGTGGCGCTCAAGCACCACGATCCGGGTTGAGGATGAGTACGATGGGGACTTTCGACGTCCGCGACATGATGAAGGCCGACGCAGCCGCGTCGCCCTCATTCAGCGGATCGCAAACGGGGCAAACCCGCCGCTTCCACCCCCTGGCGGAAGCACTGGCAGCCGCCCCTGTGAAGCCGACGCTCTCGCCCGTGATGATCGAAGGCGTCGCGCGACTGGTCGACGCCGTCGCCGTGGCCGGAACCGGCGCCCTGGTCTACTGGCTCTACATCGCCGGCAAGGTCCAGAACGCGCTGCCCTATCAGATCTCCATACCGGCACTGACCATCGGCGCACTCGGCTTTTTCCAGGCGCTGCAGCTCTACCCGATCGGCGCGCTGCGCAATGTCCTTGCGAGCACGTTTCGCCTGCTGGCCGGCTGGACGATGCTGTTCCTCGTCACCGTGGCCGCTTTTTTCCTGCTCAAGGTCGGCAGCCATGTCTCGCGCGTCTGGCTGGTCGGCTTCTACCTATCGGGCGCCGGGGCGCTGCTCGCCGGACGGTTCATCATGGCGCTCGGCGTGCGCCACCTGACGCGGATCGGCCGTCTGGAGCGACGCACCGCGATCGTCGGCGGCGGCGCCGCGGGCGAGGCGCTGATCAGCGCGCTGAAAGGCCAGAAGGATACGGGTCTGCGCATCTGCGGCGTCTTCGACGACCGCAACGACGAACGCTCTCCCGATACGGTCGCCGGCTATCCCAAGCTCGGCACAGTCGACGATCTCGTCGAATTCGCACGCAGGACCAAGCTCGACCTCGTGATCTTCACGCTGCCGATCTCGGCTGAGACGCGGCTGCTGACCATGCTGCGCAAGCTCTGGGTGCTGCCCATCGATATCCGGCTTTCCGCCCATATGTCGAAGCTCAGGCTCCGGCCCCGCTCCTATTCCTATGTCGGCACGGTCCCGGTGCTCGATGTCTTCGACCGCCCGATCGCGGATTGGGACATCGTCGTCAAATGGCTGTTCGACAAACTCGTCGGCACGCTGGCCCTGATCGCGCTCTCGCCGGTGATGCTGGCGGCGGCCATCGCGGTCAAGCTGGACTCGAGAGGACCGATCTTCTTCCGCCAGAAGCGCTACGGCTTCAACAACGAGATGGTGGAGGTGCTGAAATTCCGCTCGCTCTATCACGAGATGAGCGATTACGCGGTGGCCAAACAGGTCACGCGGGACGATCCGCGGGTCACGCGCGTCGGCCGGTTCATCCGCAAGACCTCGATCGACGAGTTGCCGCAGCTGCTGAACGTCGTTTTCAAGGGCAATCTGTCGCTGGTGGGGCCGCGCCCGCACGCCATCCACGCCACGACCTCGAACCGCGCCTATGAGCAAGTGGTCGACGGCTATTTCGCCCGCCACAAGGTCAAGCCCGGCATCACCGGCTGGGCTCAGATCAATGGCTGGCGCGGCGAGACGGATACCGACGAGAAGATTCAGCGGCGCGTCGAGCACGATCTCTACTACATCGAGAACTGGTCGGTGCTGCTCGACCTCTACATCCTGTTCAAGACGCCGCTTTCGCTGCTGACCAAGAACGAGAACGCGTATTGAGCCGCTCCGCCGACCATCCTCTGCAAGAGGTACCGGCCGGTCGGCTTGCGATCTCCTATGCCGCGATCAAGCGCGGAACGCTGTGGCTGCTCGGCGCCTGCAGCGGCTTTGCCCTGATCGAGCCTTCACCCTATGAAATAGCCTTCCTGCTGGCGCTTTTCGTCTTCGCCGTCACCGGCATCCGCTTCTCGCAAAAGCTGCTGCCGATGGTGGTGCTCCTGCTCGCCTACAATATCGGCGGCATCGTCTCGCTGATCCCATGGATGGACGAGGGCGACTCGGTCAGGTTCACGGCGGTCTCGGTCTATCTGATGATCACCAGCGTCTTCTTCGCCGCGATCATGGCGGAGGACACGGCGGGCCGGCTGGAGACGCTGCTGAAGGGCTATCTCTTCGCCGCCTGGTGCGCCAGCATCGCCGCCATCCTCGGTTACTTCGACGTCGCCGGCCTCGGGCGCATCTTCACGCTCTATGGGCGAGCCTCGGGCACGTTCAAGGATTCGAACGTGCTGGGCCCCTTCCTGGTGCTGCCGATTCTCTGGATCCTGCACCGTGCCCTGGTCGGCCGCACCGGGCTGGTCTGGGGGCTGGTCCTGATCAGCGTGCCGGTGCTCGCCCTCTTCCTCACCTTCTCACGCGGCGCCTGGGGCAATCTCATCGCCTCGGCCTTGCTGATGGTGGGGCTGGCCTTTCTCACGGCGCCGAACGCGGCGCAGCGCGGTCGCATCGTCCTGCTGACGCTCGCGGCCGGTCTGGTTGCGCTTGCGGCCCTGGCCATCGCCCTCTCCTTCGAGAATATCCGCGAAGTCTTCGAGGTCAGGGCCAGCCTCGACCAGAGCTACGACCAGGGTGTCACCGGGCGCTTCGGCAACCAGCTGCGCTCGATCCCGCTGCTGCTCGACGCCCCCAACGGCTTCGGTCCGCTGCGCTTCCGCTGGCATTTCCCGGAAGATCCCCACAACGTCTACATCAACGCGTTCGCATCCTATGGCTGGCTGGGAGGCCTGGCCTGGGTCGGCTTGACCGCGGCGACCTGCTTCGTCGGCTGGCGGCTGGTCTTTCGGCGCAGCCCCTGGCAGCAGGAGGTGACCGTGCTCTGGTCGGTGTTGTTCGTCACCATCCTGCAAGGCCTGCAGATCGACACCGACCACTGGCGCCATCTCTACCTGATGCTCGGCCTCATCTGGGGGCTGGCGGCCCTGCCCGAACCGGCGCAAAGCGCCGGGGCAACATCACCAGCGGAGTGACCGGGACCAGGCGATTTCATGGGAGAGCATGCTCGGGCGAAGCCGATGCCGTGTCCGACCGCCGACGCCTTTCCGGCGCTCAAACTCCCGCCGGGCCGCATCCGACCGGATCCGCCACCACGACACGCCGCGCCTTGCGCGCCTGCTCCGCACGCAGCGCCTGATCGACATGACGGCGATACTCTGCCCAGGAGCCGATCCTGCTGCCGCAATTGGCGCAGGAAACCACGCTCGCTTCGGTCAGCGCGCGGGGGATCGACACGCCCGGGGAACCGCAATCCTCGCAGTGAAACCAGTCCTGTCTCAACACGACCTCGTCATTCGTTCGTGACGCATCGGCATCACGCCATTCGCGACCGCATAAGGAGGAATGGCGGATGACTGATTGCTGAACGAGGGCCGGCTTGGCAAGCGGGCGCGAAATCCCCGCCATCCTTCCGTCCGGTATCGGTTAATTGCTTCGTCACGGACCGAAACGGCCAGTGCGCCCTCGTTCCAGATTTTGAGCTAATCGACCAGGCGCAACGGAGCCCTGCCATCCGTCAGGGCCTTTGGGCTCTCGAAAAGAACGCCGCTCGAAAACACCAACCGCAACTGCGGACGTGCCGCCTCCCGGCAGGAAGATCCATGCTTCAGCCCGGCGGTAGCACGCCGAATCTGAGCGCGTCGCAGGATCAGCGACATCTGACGCTTGTATTTCATGGAATATGCCCCGCGCCGCGCCGGCATCATTGGAGCGTGGCGACGCGATCCGCACCCCCCATATGGGGGAGATCCCGATTTTTCGGATCACGGAATCGGGAGCGACGCGGGAGGTTGCGGAAGGGCTTCGCGGCCGGATGGCGGCCGGATGTCGGATAGCACTGGAGATCGACGCGAAGCGCATTGCATCTGCGGCGGCCCGCCACTATAAGCCGATCCGTCGGAGCGTAGCGCAGCCCGGTTAGCGCACTTGTCTGGGGGACAAGGGGTCGGAGGTTCGAATCCTCTCGCTCCGACCATAAATCCTCACAAAATCAATCACTTACCCGCCACCCGTTTTCTGGCGTCGAAGAACATATCGGCACCAAACGGGACAGAATCGGCGGGTACGGGACAAATAGTCCCGACAAAGTCCCGACAGATGTTCTCCTGACGTTCTCGCGCCTGCCGGTGCGACACGCTGCCACCTCCTTCGCAGGGAGGCGGTGATGTCGGACAAGGTCAACGACGGCGGGCCGGCTTTCCCGGTCGTCGACCAGGGAATGCACGGCACCTACGGGATCAGTCAGCGCGACTATTTCGCTGCGCAGGCGATGATCGGCCTTTTGCATCCCGGCTGGGAGGCGAACGCCGGCAACCAGCCCGAGCTTGTCGCGCGCCATGCCTACGCTCTTGCCGACGCGATGCTCAAGGCGCGCTCCAACCCGGAGCAGGCCCATGGGTGAAGCTGTGGGGCTGAGGGTGCTTGTCGCCTGCGAGTTCAGCGGAACGGTGCGTCGCGCCTTCGCTGCCCGCGGTCACGATGCGTGGTCGTGCGATCTCCTGCCGGCCGAGGACCGGAGCAACCGGCATATCGTCGGCGATGCCCGTGACCTGCTGAATGACGGCTGGGATCTGCTGGTGGCGCACCCGCCGTGCACGCGGCTCTGCAATTCCGGCGTCCGCTGGCTGACGAAGGCGCCGCCGGGCCGGACACTGGACGAGATGCATGCCGAACTTCGCGAAGGCGCGGCGCTGTTCTCTGCCTTCTGGAACGCCCCGATCGAGCGGATCGCGGTCGAGAACCCGGTGATGCACCGGCACGCAAAGGCGCTGATCAGCAACTACCGGCCGCCGGCCCAGAGTGTGCAGCCTTGGCAGTTCGGCCATGGCGAGGTGAAGCGGACCTGCTTCTGGCTCAGGAACCTGCCGCCTCTCAAGCCGACGAACATCGTCGAGGGGCGCGAAGCCCGGGTTCACCGTCAATCCCCCGGGCCTGATCGCTGGCGGGAGCGCTCCAGGTTCTTCACCGGCATAGCTGAGGCCATGGCCGATCAGTGGGGCTCGCTCGACTCCGCCACCGATCTTTTCGGGAGGGCAGCATGACCTCTCCTTCAGATCGCTCCGTTGTTGATGAGCTGCGGTGCGTAGTCTGCGGCGGCCTGCTGACGTGGGAGCACGACCACAAGCCCGATCTCAGCGGGCTTGATGATGGTCCATATCTGCACGGTCATGAGCCCCGCAGAAAGCCGGCGCCCAAAGCCGCTGACGAGATCCGCGACATCCGAGCCCGAGCATGGGCGACACGCCGTCAGAAGTACGGCCAGCACGGACACCGATAGCCATGAACCATGACGAAATGGTCGAGAAGCTGCGGCGCATAAACCGCACCTACGATCTGGCTCGGGGCATTCACTTCGAGATTGCCCGCGCAGCCGACCTCATAGAGGCGCAGGCGCGTGAGGGGGCGGGGGCTGTCGAAGCTCTGGCTGAATGCGAGGATTATTTCGACAACCGAGCCGACGCCGATTGCGATCAGGACGGGTTCATTCCGAACAAGGAAATGCTCCTACTGTCTGTAGTCCGCCGCGCTCGTTCGGCTCTGGAGAGCGGCCCTGCCGGTCTCGCGGATGCCCCCTCAGAAATCGCGACTCTCAGGAAGGAGCGCGACGAAGCGAGAGAGGCGCTGCGGGAGTGTCAGAGCGCGCTCGCCATGATGGTCTCCCCCGGATCGATTCAAACGACGAGCACCGTTCAAGCCTATGCGGCTGCCATGGCGGCAGAAGTCCGGGCCCGCTCCGTCCTCTCTCCGGGCGAGGAGGGCTGAGATGGGCATGTGCTCGTACTGTCTTCGGCGAGAGCAATATGAGTGCTTTGGTTGGGCGGAGGCGCGCGTCTGCGGCATCAGCGGGCCGAACGATCCCGTCAGGCTTCAACGCAAAGCTGATCTCGATAAGGCCCGAGCATTCGCGTTGCGCCTTGAAGCCGATGAGCTTGAACGATCAACAGCCGAAAAGGTGGCGAGCCTTCGCGCCGAGGCCAACAGACTGGAGCCCCGCATATGACTCTCTCCCCCGAGGCGCGCGAAGAGGTTGCGCCGATCACGCGCGAGATGATTGAAGCGGGCCGGAAGGCGATAGCCGATGAACGCGCACGTGTGGGGATGCAGTACCCTGACACGCTGGCTGTGCTGGTTTACCGCGCCATGCTCTCCGCCTCCCCTGCGCCGACTGCGAGCGGGGGACTGGAGGCTGACAGGAGACCGAACCTCGGCGCGATGAATGGCGGCTTAGAGCCTTCGATCCGGTCCATTCTGAAGGCTTACTATGGCGCGCACTTCTCGACTACCGAAGCCAAGCGGCTGACAGATGCCTATCTCGCCGCGCTCGCAGCCCCTGCCACGCCTGCCGGGGCGGGCGGGACGAACTGGCTCACGCATGCGCAAGAAGGTCCGCATCATCTTTCGGGCGGTGCGACCGAAGAGGACTACAGGAATGCTAGGTTTGCCGGCGCAGCGTTGGGTAGCATGGTTGTAGGTTCAGGCCCCCACCCCGCCCCCGATACCGGGGCGAGCGTGGTGAAGGTCAAGGCGCTGGAGTGGTTCGACTCGGCTGACCGGCTATCCAGCTCCCTCTACTACTCGGTAGCGAAAACGCCGATCGGTGATTGCTGGGCATCGCGAACAGCTTCGGGGGAATGGGACGCGGCAGTTGGCGGAACGAAGTTGCGTGACGGCAAAGGCTCTGTCGCTCTCTATTCGACCCTCGACGAAGCCAAAGCCGCCGCCGAAGCCGACTACGAAACCCGCATCCGCTCAGCGCTGGAGGGCCGCGCCGATGGGTGAGCTGACGAAGGCGCAGAAGGCGCCCAAGCTCGATAAGGTGACGAAGGCCGTAGCCGGCGCGTGGTTCGGAATGATGCGACCGAACGGGGAGAGCCATCTACGCTTCGGCCTTCAGCAAGGCCGCCCCACGGTCGAAGTGGAGCGCGCTCTGAACATCCTCGAAGCGCACGGCATGGTCAGCCGGACGCCGGATGAGTACGGCGGCGTCACCTACAAGCCGCTGGTGGACATGGGCGCCTATCGAGCGTCCGCTAACATGCGCTTGAAGTTGACAGAGCCGTTGCGGCCTCAGTCCCGCGCCGCGCTCTCCCCGGCCGGCGAGAAGGGGCTGTAGGAGATGAGCTTGTCTTGGCTCGGAATACCGGCTTGGAATTACGCTCGGCTCAATGGCGAGCGGTCAAACCATCTCCCCACGCCAAGGGTGCGAGACTGGCACACGCAGCGGAGCAATGCCGAGCCGCGTTGCTCGGCTGACCAGTGGCGCCAGCGTAACCGCAGCCAGGTCCTCTACATCAGCGAAATGTCGGACCGCCATCTCGGGCATTGCATCCGATTTGCGAGCACTAAGGAACAGCATCGATCAAGGCTCGATGCTTTGCTGGCAGAGCGAGCCGACCGAGCCCACCCCCGCCACGAGGAGGACCAGCGCCATGGGTGAGAAGAAGATGACGGTGCATGAACCGGACTGGCGCGAAGTGGTCAAGCGGCGGTTCGGATCGCGTCACGAGAAGCCCTGCGCGCGTCCGAATGTCCTGACGTGCGCCCTGTCGCAATGCCAAATCGCGAACCGATGCAAGCACAATCCCGCCGGCCGCGCAGCCCTGAAGGAGGCCAGCAATGGGTGAGAGGCTGACTGCGCGCCAGAGGGGCGAACTGTATTCGCTCATTCAACGGCCGGGGCTTTGGACCGGATGCGGGCCGGGGCGCCGTGATGCCGACCTTGAGTTCTATCTCGCGAAAGGTCTCGTCCGCTGGCTTGGCGAAGACAAGGGCTACGAGATCACACCAGCCGGCCGGCGTGCGGTCTTGGGGCGAGGAGCCAGCAATGACGCTCGATGAGAAAGCGTTGGAGGCGGCAACCGACGCGGTGTGCTTATCCGACCAGCTTTCGCCGAAGGCTATTGCAGCCAGCGGCGAGCGCGACGCGATCCTGCGGCATGCCCGCAAGCACGCAACAGCCGCCATCACAGCCTACCTGCAAGCGCTTGGCGCTGAGGGGTGGCACGGGCCGTTCGGCTATCTGGTTTTCCCCCGAGGTCTCGATGAAAGCCACTGGTGGTATTCAGACGACCCGGTAAGTGACGACGGCGCCCTATGCCTGCCGGTGTTCACGAAAGAGGATCCGTTCGAGCGCGCCATGCTCGCTGCGGCGGGAGAGCGGTGATGATCCGCTTCCACCTTGGGCGCACTGAACTTCCGGGGTGCCTCCGCTTCAATTCGGGGCGAAGCTACTTCACTCTCGGCAACAAGCGGCACGCAACCACTCATTTCGTCATCAATCCGCTTCGCCACGTCGTCGGTGTTTCATGGAAGGCAAAATGGTTCTTCGGGGTCATGACCTTTGAAGGACAGACTTACGAACGGCCCGTATCGGTCGAAGACGCCAAGCTGGACGCCGCCCATGACTAGCCCCGCCCCAGCCGCGATGCCGAGCCGTGAGCAGATCGAGGCTGAAGCCGCCCTCGCCGAACTCAGGAAGCAGATGCTGTTGATTTCCGCCGAGAAGTGACCCGGGGTTTCCACTGAGAAGTGACCCGCCCAGATGGTGTTTGTGGTTCAGGTTGCGGTCAAGTTTTTGGCTTTCTCCCTGGCTGGCTTGTCGGGTTTCGCGGAGCTGTTCTTGAAGCGGAAGCTGTCGTTTCCGGTTTCGATGATGTGGCAGTGGTGCGTGAGCCGATCGAGCAAGGCGGTGGTCATCTTGGCATCGCCGAAGACGGTGGCCCATTCGGAGAAGCTGAGATTGGTGGTGATGACGACGCTGGTGCGCTCGTAGAGCTTGCTCAGCAAGTGGAAGAGCAAGGCACCACCCGACGCGCTGAAGGGCAGGTATCCGAGCTCATCGAGGATGACGAGATCGGCGTAAGCGAGCCCGGCGGCCATCTGTCCAGCCTTGCCCTGGGCCTTTTCCTGCTCGAGGGCATTGACGAGTTCGACCGTGGAGAAGAAGCGGACCCGCTTGTGATGGTGCTCGATGGCCTGGACGCCGAGAGCCGTGGCGACGTGGGTCTTGCCGGTGCCCGGCCCTCCCACCAGGACGACGTTGTCGGCGTCCTGGAGGAACTCGCAACAATGCAGTTGGCGAACGAGCGCCTCGTTGATCTCACTGCTGGCGAAGTCGAAGCCGTTGAGGTCGCGATAGGCCGGGAAGCGCGCGGCCTTGAGTTGGTAGGCCGTTGATCGGACCTCTCTTTCGGCCATCTCCGCCTTCAGGAGTTGCGAGAGGATCGGCACGGCGGCCTCGAAGGCCGGCGATCCCTGCTCCGTCAGTTCGCCGACGGCCTGGGCCATGCCGTGCATCTTGAGGCTACGCAGCATGATGGCGATGGCGCCGCTCGCAGGGTTATGACGCATGGCGCACGTCCTCGGCTTGGCGCAGGGCGTCATAGCGTTCGACATTGGCGCGCGGCTCGGTGGTCAACGCAAGGACCGAAGGGGTGTCGACCGTCGGCGTGGTCAACGGCGTGCCGTCGACCAGCCGGTGAAGGAGGTTGATGATGTGGGTCTTGGTCGGCACGCCGGCCTTCAGGGCCAGTTCGACCGCCGTCAGCACGATGTGTTCGTCATGCTGCAGGACCAGAGCCAGGATCTCGACCACCTCCCGCTCGCCACCCGGGCTCTTGAGCAGATGCTGCTGCAGGGATCGGAAGGCTGGCGGCATCTCGGCAAAGGGAGCACCGTTACGCAGAGCCCCGGGTTTGCGCTGGAGGACCGCCAGATAATGTCGCCAGTCGTAGACTGTCCGGCTGAGACGATCATGCGAGCGGGTGAAGACCCGGCGATGTTCGCAGATCACCTGTCCCTCAGCGACAATGAGGATGCGATCGGGATAGACGCGCAAGCTGACCGGGCGGTTCGCGAAGGACGCCGGCACGCTGTAACGATTGCGTTCCAGATGGACCAGGCAGGTTGGGGAGACGCGCTTGGCGTACTCGACGAAGCCATCGAAGGGGCGCGGCATCGCCATCAGGTGCCGGATCTCTTCAGTCCAGACATCGGCAACCGTTCCAGGTTGGGTGCCGTGCGCGGTCTGCGACCATAACTCCCGACACCGGGTCTCCAGCCAGTCGTTCAGTGCCTCCAGCGACGGGAAGTTCGGCAGAGGCTGCCAGAGTCGATGCCTGGCATCCTGGACGTTCTTCTCGATCTGCCCCTTCTCCCAGCCTGATGCCGGATTGCAGAACTCGGCTTCGAACAGGAAGTGGCTGACCATGGCCGAGAAGCGGATATTGACCTGGCGGTCCTTGCCGCGGCCGACCTTGTCTACGGCCGTTTTCATATTGTCGTAAATGCCCCGCCGCGGCACGCCGCCCAGCGCCCGGAAGGCGTGGTTATGGGCGTCGAACAGCATCTCATGGGTCTGCAGCGGGTAGGCTCGCAGTGTGAAGGCGCGGCTGTAGGACAGCTTCACATGCGCCACCTGCAGCTTGGTGCGCTCGCCAGCGATGATCGCCCAGTCCTCCGACCAGTCGAACTGGAACGCTTCACCCGGCACAAAGGCCAGGGGGACGAAGGTGCCACGGCCGCTGGTCTGCTGCTCGCGCAGGCGGGCTGCCTTCCAGTCCCGGGCAAAGGCCGCGACCCGATTGTAGGAGCCCTCATAACCGAGCAAAATCAGATCGGCATGCAACTGGCGGACCGTGCGCTTGTGCTTGCGCGACTTGCCGCCTTCGATCCGAAGCATCGCCGAGAGCTTGTCGGCATAGGGATCGAGTTTGCTCGGCCGGTCGGGAACATGAAACCGGGGCTCGACGCTATCCGCACGCAGATACTTGCGAACCGTATTCCGCGAGAGCCCCGTGCGCCGGGAAATCTCCCGGATCGAAAGATGATTCCGCCCATGCCAGCGGCGGATGACACTCAATAACTCCATGTCGATCACTCCGAGGTCCCCCGCATAGCCCGCGTGAGACGTGGTCAAAACATGGGTCAATTCTCGATGGAAAAATCCCCGCCTAACGGGTCAATTCTCGACGGAAATCAACAGACATGAGAAGGCCCGGCCGCCACGGCCGGGCAGATACTTCGGTCGGGCTTCGAGGAAAAAGTCGATTCGACTCCAGGTTGTAATTTTGATCTGATCGCTACCTGCGGAAATAAGCCCGGAGGAGCGTCATCATGGCAACCATCAAAGGCTTCAAGGCCTGGCTCGACACGATGCCTGGAAGCGACAAGGCGTTGACCGTTATCGGCTCGGTCGAGGTGCCGACCAGCGGCTGGACCGGATCGCTGGCGGAAGCGGTCCCGCCAGGGATCAACCCTGCGATCCTGATCCTGGACGCAACGCTGACCAAACCAACCGGCATCGTCCTTCAGGTCATCTCGACGGTCGAGCTGACCTTTCGGAAGGCGCACAGCCCTCGCTACGACAGCATCACCATCCGCGGGCTGGGCAGCGACATCCACGTGCCCGTCGAGATCGTCAGCTGAAGAACAGGCCGAAAAGCGGGCTCCCGGTTCGGCAGCATCCGGTGCGATGACAATGTCCGAGCCCCACGGGCCACAAAAAACCCGCAGCCAGTCCGGCTGCGGGTTTTTGGCTTCCGAACCGGCTGCCGGACTCAGCTGCCGAGCGGATTGAACTTGGTCACTCCGCGGAAGAGATTGCGCAGGAAGCTCTGTTCCTCGCCGCCGGACGCGGTGGTGCGGCTGATGAAGTCGAAGATCACGCCGTCCTGCAGCCCGTAATGGGCGACGCGCTCCACCTTGAAGCTCTTGTTGAAGTAGATCACCAGCACCTGCTGGTCGATGACCTGCGGATCCTGGAACTGGAAGCGCCGGCGCATCGTCTGGCTGATGTAATAGAAGGTCCGGTTGCCGACCGTCGAGGTCGTCGACGGCGTACCGAGAAGCTGAAGGACCGCCTGCACGTCCATGCCCGGCTTGACCTGGGCGACAAGACCTTCGTCCATCACGAAACCACGGGAGAAGGTCTCGTTCATGCCGGTCGAGGTGGGCAGCACGAAGCCACCGGAATCCGGCCCGCAGCCAGCAAGCAACAGGGAAGAGGTCGCAAGGGCTCCGAGCAGAGCCGTGCGGCGAGTCGTGTTGGTCATGCGGGCACGATCCAAGGGGAGCACGGCCCGGGAGACCCAAGCCGCTTGTCAAAAGGGTAAGGGTTGGCGTAACGCCCGAGGATGGCTTTGGCAAGGCAAGGACGCCCTCAAGAACGGCGGGCGGAGATAAACGCGTGATTTTCGGGTTATTCGGCAAGCGCGCCCAGCGAAGGGCCCCTGTGGATGCGTTGTTCGGACGCATCGCCGACGCGTCGCGCCAGCCCGACCTCTATCTCGATGGCGGCATTCCCGACAGCTTCGAGGGCCGTTTCGAATCGCTGGCGCTGCATGTGCTCCTGGTGCTTCGGCGCCTGCGCGAGCTGCCGCCGCCGGCCTCCGAGCTGGCGCAGGAGCTGGTCGACACCTGCTTCACCTATCTCGAGCTCGGCTTCCGCAATGGGGGTGTCAGCGACATCGCCGTACCCAAGCGCATGAAGAAGATCGGCCAGATGTTCTATGGCCGCATCCAGGCCTATGAGCCGGCGCTCGCCGGAACGGGGCTCGATGCCCTGACCGAGGCGTTGCAGCGCAATGCCTGCTCGGCGGCGGGCGCCCCTCTCCTCGCCGCCTATGTCCGCGCGGCGCAGGCCGCTCTCGCGGAATGCGACTTCGCCATGCTTCTCGAGCGCGAAAACCCGTTTCCCGCCCTGTCCCGCACAGAGGCCTCCCATGACGCCTGAACGCAAGCCTGCCCCCCTGAGCCATCCGATCCGCATCGAGGCCATCCGCCAGCGCGGCACCGAGATCGTGGTTCGGGCCGAGCCTCCGCAATTTCCCGCGATTGCGCGGTTGCTCGGTCTCGCCTCGCTCGAAGCCCTCGAAGCGCGTTACCTGCTCACGCGCAACGGCGAGCGCGTGAAGCTCGAAGGCAGGATCCAGGCGCGGCTGCAGCAGACCTGCGTGGTCACGCTCGATCCGTTCCCGGTCCAGCTCGACGTCCCGGTCAAGCTCGATTTCGCGCCCGAGGAGGACATCGAAGCGAGCTCGCGCCGCGCCGAACGCGACGATGCCGAAATCGACATCGAGGTGCTCCTCAATGAAGAGGATCCCCCCGAGCCGATCGTCGACGGCGTCATCGACCTGGGAAGCGTCACCCTCGAATTCCTGGCGCTCGCGCTGGATCCCTATCCGCGCAAGCCGGGAGCCAATTTCGAAACGCCGGCCGGCGAGGCCGGTGCCGAATCGCCTTTCGCGGCCCTTGCGAAGTTGAAACGCGGTGATTGAAGCGCTTTCCGGCCCTTGCGCGGCTTGCGGCGCCGGTTCAAACCGCTATTGTCCGGCCGGCCATGAGCCGTCCCGGATCGAAGGTCGGCCACTTCCGGGACACGCCAGAACTCCATGACAAGACCGGTTACAATCGCGCTCGATGCGATGGGCGGGGACCACGGCCCCTCTGTCGTCATTCCCGGAGCCGCCCTGATGCTGGAACGCCGGCCGGATGCGCGCTTCGTGATCTTCGGTGACGAGAAGCAGGTTCTGCCGCTGCTCGACCAGCACCCGAAGCTCAAGGCGGTGACGACGTTCCATCACACCGACGTCTCGGTGAAGATGGACGACAAGCCGAGCCAGGCGCTGCGCTACGGCCGCTACAAATCCTCGATGTGGCGGGCGATCGACGCGACCAAGACCGGAGAGGCGGACGTCACCGTCTCGGCCGGCAACACCGGCGCGCTGATGGCGATGTCGAAGTTCTGCCTGAAATCGATGGCGCAGGTCGATCGCCCGGCGATCGCGGCGCTGTGGCCGACGCTGCGCGGCGAGAGCATCGTGCTCGACGTCGGCGCGACCATCGGCGCCGATGCGCGCCATCTCATCGATCTCGCGGTGATGGGCGCGGCGATGGCCCGCGTCGTCTTCGATCTCGATCGTCCCACCGTTGGCCTGCTCAATGTCGGCGTCGAGGAGATCAAGGGCGTCGAGGCGGTCAAGGAGGCCGGCCGCATCCTGCGCGAGAGCGACCTCCCCCATCTCTCCTATCACGGCTTCGTCGAGGGCGACGATCTCGGCAAGGGCACGGTCGACGTCGTCGTCACCGAGGGCTTCACCGGCAACATCGCGCTGAAGACGGCCGAAGGCACCGCCCGACAGATCGCCTCATATCTGCGCGCGGCGATGAATCGCTCACTGATGGCCAAGATCGGCTATCTTTTCGCGCGCGGCGCCTTTTCCGCCCTGCGCGAGAAGCTCGACCCGCGCAAGTCCAACGGCGGCGTCTTCCTGGGGCTGGAAGGCATCGTCATCAAGAGCCATGGCGGCACGGATGCCATCGGCTTCGCCAGCGCGGCCGAACTCGGCTATGAAATGGCGCGAGAAGATCTGATGGCGAAAGTCCGAGAGATGGTGGCCGCGAGCACGCGCCCCGAGCTGCCCGCCCCACAGCCGGCCGACGCCGAGTAGGGAATCGCGTCCTTGTCCATTCTGCGCTCACAAGTCGTCGGTTGCGGCTCCTATCTACCCGCCCGCATCGTCACCAATGCCGAGCTCGCCGAGAAGGTCGACACCAGCGACGAGTGGATCGTCCAGCGGACCGGCATTCGCCAGCGCCACGTCGCCGGCGACGACGAGCCGACATCGGTCATCGGCCTCAAGGCCGCGCAGGCGGCAATCGCCGATGCCGGCATCGACCCGTCCGAGATCGACCTGATCATCGTGGCGACGGCGACGCCGGACCACACCTTTCCGGCGACCGCGACCCAGATCCAGGCCGCTCTCGGCATCAACGGGGGAGCGGCCTTCGACGTCCAGGCCGTCTGCTCGGGCTTCGTCTTCGCGCTGGCGACGGCCGACAAGTTCCTGACGACGGGCGGAGCCAGCACGGCGCTGGTGATCGGTGCCGAAACCTTTTCGCGCATCCTCGACTGGGAGGATCGCGCCACCTGCGTGCTGTTCGGCGACGGCGCCGGCGCCCTGGTTCTCAAGGCGATGCCGGGCGACGGCACGCTCGCCGATCGCGGCATCCTGACGACGCATATCCGCTCGGACGGGCGCTATAAGGACAAACTCTACGTCGATGGCGGCGCGGGCTCGACCAAGACGGTCGGCTTCCTGCGCATGGAGGGCAAGGAGGTCTTCCGCCACGCCGTGACCAATCTCGCCGAGACCGTGCGCCACACCTTCGCGCAGACCGGTCTTTCCGGCGCCGATATCGACTGGTTCGTGCCGCATCAGGCCAATCGCCGGATCATCGACGCAACCGCCGACAAGCTCGGCATCAGCCATGACCACGTCGTCGTCACCGTCGACCGCCACGGCAACACCTCGGCAGCCTCCATCCCGCTGGCCCTGGCGGAAGCCTATACCGACGGCCGGATCAAACCCGGCCAGCTCGTGCTGATCGAAGCGATGGGCGGCGGCTTCACCTGGGGCTCGGCCCTGATCCGCTGGTGACGCTGCGGCAGGAAAACCGCAGAAATCATCACTTTTATTGCCGTTTCGGGTTGATTCAGGCCAAAACCGGCTCAGGCTCCAGGCTTGAGGATTGACCCGCGCGACGCGGACGCCTAGCGTCCGCCGTCCGTAATGGCGAAAGGCTGGCGGCTGCCGCCGATGCCTGCAATACGCCTTGGAGGATATGAATGGCGGGGCAAACGGTCACTCGCGCGGATCTGTGCGAGGCTGTCTACCAGAAGATCGGCCTGTCGCGGACGGAATCGTCGAAGCTCGTCGAGGCGGTGCTCGACGAGATCTGCGATGCGGTCGCGCGCGGCGAGAACGTGAAGCTCTCTTCGTTCGGCTCGTTCGTCGTGCGAGACAAAGGCGAGCGAATCGGGCGTAATCCGAAAACGGGCGTTGAAGTGCCGATCGAACCGCGCCGGGTGATGGTCTTCAAGCCCTCGAACGTGATGAAGGCCCGCATCAACGGGCAGAGTGGAGAGGGTGAGACTGAGTGAGTCTGGAGTTCCACGCCGGCGAAACCGAGGCCGAATTGGACACCAAGAGCCCAGATGCCTTCCGAACCATCAGCGAGGTCGCCGAAGACCTCGACATCCCCCAGCATGTGCTCCGTTTCTGGGAAACCCGCTTCAACCAGATCAAGCCGCTGAAGCGCGGTGGCGGGCGCCGCTACTACCGCCCTGACGACGTCGCGCTGCTCAAGGGCATCCGGCGCCTGCTCTACGGCGAAGGCTATACGATCAAGGGCCTCCAGCGCATCCTCAAGGAGCAGGGGCCGCGCCATGTCCAGGCGATCGGGCGCGGCGCGCCGATCGGCGCCGCCAGCGGGGCTCTCGCCGCCGCTGCGGATGCGCCTTCCAGCATGCAGGCTGACGAAGCGGCGGGCTGGGCGCCGCGCGCTCACACCGTTCCCGAAGGGCTCGACGACATCACGGTGCTGACCGCCGTGATGAAGGAACTCGGCGAGTGCCGGGGCATCCTCGAACGAGCTCTGCAGCCGGCGCCCGACGCTTCCTGAACCAGCCTTGCGTTTCAAGCGGAAGCGCTTGCACCCGCGCAGACGGCGGGCGGCTTGATCGCCGCGCCGTGTGCCATAGGTTCGGAACCGAGGACGACCTCGGAAACTCCCCCTATCGGGCGCGGACGACCGCGCCGCATCGTCAAGGAGCGCCGGAATGGCTTGGCTCTATCTCTTTGTCGCGGGCCTGTTCGAGGTCGGCTGGGCGATCGGCCTGAAACATACGCATGGATTCACCCGGCTCGTGCCGACGCTGTTCACGGTGTCCAGCATGATCATCAGCCTCGGGCTTCTCGGCCTCGCACTCAAATCCCTGCCGGTGGGCACCGCCTATGCGGTCTGGACCGGCATCGGGACGATCGGCACCGCGCTTCTCGGCATCGCCCTGCTCGGCGAGCCGGGCGGCATCCTGCGGCTGCTTTGCATCAGCCTGATCGTCGCCGGCATCGTCGGGCTCAAGCTGGTCTCGCCTTGAGCTTCCCGGCTCAGCGTCGCCAGGCCTCCGGCCAATAGCCGCCGCGTTCCAGTGCGACGATCAGAATGACGATCGCGAGCGTCACCGCGATCGTCAGCAGCTTCGCATTCCACGGCGCGCCCCGGCCGATCAACCAGATCAGGCTCAGGCCGATGATGAGGGGAACCAGGATCTCCATGGCGGGATCGTAGCCCGTGCATCGGCCGCGCCGCAATCGGCCAGCCCCTGGAACCGCGTGCCCTCGGCTCAGGCGCTCTGTTCCGCCGCAATCACATCCGGCGGCGGGTTGCGTCCGATCGGCAGGTCGCCCTCGATCAGCGGCCGGAGCTTCGCCACCTCGACCGCCAGGAAATCGAGGAACAGCCGCACCCGGGGCGTATGCCGCAGATCCGGATGGGTCAGCAGCCACAAATCCGCCGAAAGATCCGGATCCGGCGGCGCCAGACGCGTCAGGGCCGGGCGGGTATCGCCGATGAAGCAGGGCAGGAAGCCGATCCCGATGCCGGCTTCGACAGCCTCCGCCAATCCCAGCACGGTATTGAGCTTGTAGACGACGCGCTCCGGCGCGACATGGCGGGCAAGGTAACGGACGGCACTCAGCATGGTGAATTGCTCGCCGAGCGATATCCAGCTGCGTTCCCACAGGCTTTCCACGCTCGGCAAACCGGCGTCGGGGAAGTCGGCAGCTCGCCCGTAGAGCGCCCAGGCGATGCGAGCGGGCTTGCGGCCGATCAGCGTTTCCGGCGGATTGTCGGTGGCCCGGATCGCGACATCGGCATCGCGCTTCGACAGGTTGGCCGCCTGGTTGCCGATCAGCATGTCGAGGCGGATGTCCGGGCATTGCCCCAGAAATCGTGCGAAGAGCGGCGTCAGCAGATCGACCAGCAGGGAATCGTTGGTCGCGACGCGCAGCTCGCCGGCGGGCTTGATCTCCTGGCCCGCCAGCTTGCGGGCAAAGGCGGTGATGTCGTCGTCGACGCGGATGGCGAGTTGCGCCATCTCCTCACCGGCCGGCGTCGCGACATAGCCGCTGCGATGGCGCTCGAAGAGCTTGACGCCGAGAGCCTCCTCGATCTGGCCGAGGCGCCGGAAGACGGTGGAGTGATTGACGCCGAGCGCCGCGGCGGCAGCCGGCAGCGCTCGTTTCTCGGCGATAGCCTTGATCAGACGAAAATCATCCCAGGCCAAGGGTGTCGCGGACTGATTCATCCGCGCACTCTTGGCCAAGGATTGCATAGCATCAAGTGTATGCCTGCTCAGGCAATGGCGGGCTTCGGCTGCCAGGCGACGGGGGCGGACTTCAGTGCCAGAGCGCCGTCGCCGATCAGGGCATGGGCGAAGGCAGTGAGCGCCAGGAAAGCCGGATATTCCCAGCCGCCGTTCGGGGCGTTGAAGACCCAGCCGTTCCCGGCATGGACAGCGAGAGCGCCGAGCAGGACGGGGATCAGCGCCAGCGAGACATAGCGGCCGTAGAAGCCGACGAGGATCGCGATGCCGCCGATAAGTCCCGCCAGCATGATCGGCCAGGCGAGGAAGCCCGGCAGGCCGACCTGGCCGAGGAAGCCGGTGAAGCCGGCAGGGGTGAAGACCACGAGCTTGAGATAGGCGTGGGCGATGAACATCAGGCCGAGCGCGACGCGCAGGCCGAGAGCGCCATAAGGAGCAAGACGAGAGTCGATCATGGTGGTGTCTCCTGAAACGGGACCGGTTGGTCTCGGGTCAGGATTTTGGACGGGCGTCGACGCAAATCAAATTGTAAATTGATCTACAACACATTGCATCAATGCAATGAATTGCCTCTGGCGCTTTTGCTCGCCCGGGCCAATCTTTCGGCCAACAGGGCAACCGCCCCGGTACTTTCGGAGGACATTCGCCATGCAGACCAACGGTCTTCACCACGTCACCGCCATTTCCGGCCCGGCGCGTCGCAACCTCGACTTCTACACCCGCGTGCTCGGCCTGCGCCTCGTCAAGAAGACGGTGAATTTCGACGATCCCGGCACCTATCACCTCTATTTCGGCGATGCCGATGCGGCGCCCGGCTCGATCCTGACCTTCTTCCCGTGGGAGCATGCCGCGCCCGGCCGGCTCGGTGTCGGCGAGACGCAGGAGACGGTTTTCCGGGTTCCCGAGGGTTCCATCGGCTTCTGGACCCACCGCTTCGTCGAGCTCGGCGTGCCGCATGAGGCCCCGGCCAAGCGCTTCGGAGAAAGCGTGCTCAGCTTCCGCGATCCGGACGGCATGAGGCTCGCCCTCGTCGGCCTGCCCGGTGTCGAAAGGGAGCCGGCCTGGTCGGAAGGCGGCATCGCGCCGGAGAACGCCATCCGTGGCTTCCACAGCGTCAGCCTGCTACTCGCAGATGCCGCTCCGACGGGCGCGATCCTGAGCGACGTCTTCGGTTTCACCGAGGCCGCCCGCGAAGGCACGCTGATCCGCTACGAGGCCAAGGGCACCGCGATCGGCGGGGTGATCGACCTGCGCGTCGCCGGCGGCTTCCTGCCGGCCCGTCAGGGCGCCGGCTCGGTCCACCACATCGCCTTCCGGGCCGGCGACGACGCCGCGCAGGAGGAGATGGTGCGCCGCCTTGCCGAGAACCACGGCATCCGCACCACGGAGCAGCGCGACCGGAACTACTTCCGCTCGGTCTACTTCCGTGAGCCCGGCCATGTCCTGTTCGAGATCGCGACGGACGTCCCCGGCTTCGCGGTCGACGAGTCGGCGGCCGAGCTCGGCCAGTCGCTGAAGCTGCCTGCGGGGCTCGAAGCCCATCGCAAGCAGATCGAGGCGGTTCTGCCGGAGCTTGCCTGACCATCTCCTGCCGCCCGGCCGCAACCGGCGGGCGGCAGGATACCATGCGGGCCGGGGAGTCCGGCCCGCAACTCGACCGCATTGCCCGCCGCTTCGGGGGCAAGGCGGCTCCGCTTCGAGAAAGGGAGAGACGATCATGATCGATACGAAGACCGATACGGACTTCATCCATGTCTTCGAGCAGGGCAGCGATCCGGCCCGCAAGCCACTGCTGTTGCTGCACGGCACGGGGGGCGACGAGCGCGATCTGCTGCCCCTCGGCCGCACCGTCGCGCCGGGAGCCAGCCTGCTCTCGCCGCGCGGCAAGGTGCTGGAAGGCACCGCGCCGCGCTTCTTCCGCCGCTTGTCCGAGGGCGTCTTCGACGAGGCCGACCTGCGCCGCCGCACCGACGAGCTCGCCGATTTCATCCTTGAGGCGCGGCAGCGCTATGGCCTGCCTGCCCCGATCGCGCTCGGCTTCTCGAACGGCGCCAACATCGCCGCCGCGCTGCTGCTGCAGCGACCGGAGGCCTTGGCCGGCGCGGCCCTGCTGCGGGCGATGATGCCCTTCACGGACGCGCCGCGCAGCAGCCTCGCGGGCAAGCCTGTGCTGGTCCTGTCCGGTGCGCTCGATCCGATCGTGCCCGCGGCCAACGCCGAGGGTCTCGCCTGCCAGCTCGAGGACAGCGGCGCACAGGTGGAGCATCGCGTGCTGCCGGCCGGACACGGCCTCGGCCAGACAGATCTCGGTCTGCTGCGAAACTGGTTCGCCCAACACTGAGAAAAGGCGGCGGCCCCCACCGCCGCCTTTATCGCGGGAGTATCGGCCTTTTCCGAAAACCGCGGTCCGTTTTTCGGGCCGATGCTCTCGAAGACATCACCCAGCCAAGGGCAGAATGACCGCCAGGGCCAGGGCAACCACGACGAGCGCGCGCAGCAGAATGGCACGCTGACCCGATAGTGGAATATCCGTCGCACGCGACAGAGCACGCATGAATCGCCTCCCCTCAACGCCACACCATCGAATGGTGACCTAAGGTGAGGGCGATTGGCAAGCAACGTCATTGCGGCGGAGGTGGACAACCCCTGCCCGATCCATGGCACAGGCTCGCGAAGGGCTCTCGCAAGAGCGCCGCTTTTCCGGGCTTCTAGGCTCTTTCCTTGCGCACCACGACGTAGGCATAGGTGGTCACGAGGTTCCAGCCGATCCGCGCGGCAAGGGCGTTGAAGGCGTGATCGAGCTGCTTCAGGCCGGGCATGCGATCGAAATAGCCGTGCCCCCAGAAGCGCTGGACATGGATATCGGTGAAGCCGGCACGGTTCAGCATCGGCGCGAGCAGCGCCGGACTGCCGCGGCAGCCGTCATAAAGCGCCGGAAACTTCGGGTCGTCACCTCCTTCGCGCCGTGCCGGAAAGAGCGCATGAACGATGGCACGCGAGGCAGTCTCGGGCAAAAAATGGTTGAGCGCGAAGACGGGTGCCCACAGGGTCGGGAAGAAGGCGAGCGCGATGCCTCCCGGCGCCAGCAGCGCATGAATGTTGCGCCAGGCCTGCTCGACGCCATCGATATGCTCGAAGACCATGCGCGAGACCATCATATCGTAGCTTCCCGCGACGGCCTCGGGCTCCGAGAGGTCACCCGCGATGTCGAAGCGCGCCGTGCGCAGGCCCGCCGGAGTCAAGGCGAGTTCGCCCGCATCGATATCGTTGACCGTGAAATCGAGGCCCGCGGCCATCGCCTGCTCCGGCGTGAAGAGGGGATCGCGCCCGCCGCCGATCTCGCAGATGCGCCGCAGGCCGAACTGACGCGCGAGGCCGAGGATCGCCGGCTCGTAATTGTCCCAGGCCCATTGCGAATGCCAGTCCGGCGACATGTCGCGGAAAAACGTGACGATGGAACGGGCAGCCTCCCCCGCCGGCTGCGAGGCCGACTGCACGCCAAACGAGGCTAAAGTTGCGGTGGACATGATCGCTTTCGCTTCTGGCGCGCTCGGTTGCGTCATCCAAAATGACGCGCGCGCCGGCCCGCGGCAACCTTAGCCTTAACAGAGGGTTAATCGAGCCGTGCCGCGATGTCTCATCGCGACCGCGTCCGGCAGGCCGCATCTTCACCGCGAACCCGCAGGTCTCCGTTTCACCGTGCCTCCACCGAACGCCGCTCCGGCAGTGTCATCGCCATGACGCCGAGAACGACGAAGCCGAGGCCGGCCCAGGCCGTGGAGCTCAGGCTCTCGCCGAGGAAAGCGAGGCCGATCGCCACGCCGATCGGCACCCGCAGATAGGACACCGCCGTCGTCCCGACCGAGCCGAGCGTGCGGATCAAGCGGAAATAGATCGCGAAGGCGAGCGCCGTCGAGAAGATCGAGAGCGCCAGCAAGGCGAGCAGAGACTCGGCCGAGGGATCGAGGGTCCAGGGGCGGTCGACGACGAGCGCGGCCGGGATCAGCAGCGCCGTGCCGGCCAGCATCGAGCCGGCAGCCGGCAGCAGCGGGTCCATGCCGGTGAAGTGACGTCCGAACAGGGCCGCGCAGGCATAGGCGACGGTGGCCGCGACGATGGCGAGTTGCGGCAGCACGGTATGCCCCAGGCCCGTAAAGGCATCGACGCCGACGATCAGGCTGATCCCGGCCATGCCGGCTGTGACGCCGAGGCCCTTGCGCCAATCCGGGCGCTTGCCGGGCATCAGCGCGAGCGAGATCAGAAAAACGAAGACCGGCGTGGTGCCGTTGAGGATCGAGGCGAGGCCGGCATCGATGCTGCGCTCGGCCCAGGCGATCAGGGTGAACGGCACGACGCTGTTGAGACAAGCCTGCGTCAGGAAGCGGCGCCAGGTCTCGGCCTCGCGCGGCAGACGCAGGCCGCGCCAGCGGATGACCGCGAGCAGGATCAGGCCGGCGATCAGCGTTCGTGCGGCGATGAGCGTCAGCGGCGGGATCGTCTCCACGCCGATCTTGATGAAGGTATAGGAGCCGCCCCAGAGCGTGGCGAGGCCGAGCAGGAGGGCGATCTCGGTGGCGCGGTTCGGGGCGGCGGCCGGATCGTCGAGCGCTTGCGTGGACATGGTCTCTCCTCGGGTTGGCGGGACCATGCCAGCCCGAAGGCGCCGGCGCATGCCGGAACGCTACGGCATCGGCCGTAACTTCAAAGCTTGATTCAAGAACCTCCGAAACCGATTCACTGCGACGCTCCAAGCCATTGTTTCAAAACGGTTTCCATAAATCATCGCATCGGCGCAAGCCGTTGTTGCGAGCCCCGAAAAGAAAAACCCGCGGCTTGCGCCGCGGGTTCGATTGCTCGGATGACGGATCCGATCAGGAGTGCGCCAGGATCGCCAGCAGCAGCAGGGCGATGATGTTGGTGATCTTGATCGCCGGGTTCACGGCGGGCCCCGCCGTGTCCTTGTAGGGGTCGCCGACGGTGTCGCCGGTCACCGAAGCCTTGTGGGCATCGGAGCCCTTGAGGTGACGCACGCCGTCCTTGTCGACGAAGCCGTCCTCGAAACTCTTCTTGGCATTGTCCCAGGCGCCGCCGCCCGAGGTCATCGAGATCGCGACGAAGATGCCGGTGACGATGACGCCCATCAGCATGGCGCCGACGGCGGCGAAGGCGTTGTTCTTGCCCGCGATCCAGTAGATCACGAAATAGGTCACGATCGGCGCCAGCACCGGCAGGAGCGAAGGCACGACCATTTCCTTGATCGCGGCCCGCGTCAGCATGTCGACGGCACGGCCGTAATCCGGTCGATCCTTGCCTTCCATGATGCCCGGCTTCTCCTTGAACTGCCGGCGGACCTCCTCGACGACGGAGCCGGCCGCGCGCCCGACCGCCGTCATGCCCATGCCACCGAAGAGGAAGGGGATGAGGCCGCCAAGCAGCAGGCCGACGACGACGTAGGGGTTGGAGAGCGAGAAATCGACCGTGACGCCCTTGAAGTACTGGAAGGCCGTCGAGCCGGCCTTATTGGCCTCGGAGATGAAGAAGTTGAGGTCCGAGGTATAGGCCGCGAAGAGCACCAGCGCGCCGAGGCCGGCAGAGCCGATCGCATAGCCCTTGGTGACCGCCTTGGTGGTGTTGCCGACCGCGTCGAGCGCGTCGGTGGAGTGGCGGACTTCCTTGGGCAGGCCCGCCATCTCAGCGATGCCGCCGGCATTGTCCGTCACCGGCCCGAAGGCGTCGAGCGCCACGACCACGCCGGCCAGCGCGAGCATGGCGGTGGTGGCGATGGCGATGCCGAACAGACCGGCGAGGCTGTAGGAGGCGATGATGCCGGCGATGATGACGATGGTCGGCAGCGCCGTCGACTCCAGCGAGACCGCGAGGCCCTGGATGACGTTGGTGCCGTGGCCGGTGACCGAAGCCTGGGCGATCGAGACCACCGGGCGCTTGCCGGTGCCGGTGTAATATTCGGTGATGATGACGATGAGCAGCGTCACCGCGAGGCCGACCAGCGCGCAGGCGAAGAGCCCGCCCGAGGTGAAGCTGACGCCCTGAACCGTCTTGAAGGCGGCCGAGAAGCCCCCGAACATGGCGTAGTTCACGGCCGCGATCGCGCCGATCGAGAGCACACCGGCCGCGATGAAGCCCTTGTAGAGCGCCCCCATGATCGACTGGTTGGCGCCGAGCTTCACGAAGAAGGTGCCGATGATCGAGGTGACGATGCAGGCCGCGCCGATCGCCATCGGGTAGAGCATCATCGTGCCGAGCACCGGCTGGCCGGCGAAGAAGATCGCGGCGAGCACCATGGTCGCGACCAGCGTCACCGCATAGGTCTCGAACAGGTCGGCGGCCATGCCGGCGCAGTCGCCGACGTTGTCGCCGACGTTGTCGGCGATGGTCGCCGGGTTGCGCGGATCGTCCTCGGGAATGCCGGCCTCGACCTTGCCGACGAGGTCGGCGCCGACGTCCGCGCCCTTGGTGAAGATGCCGCCGCCGAGACGGGCGAAGATCGAGATCAGCGAGGCGCCGAAGCCGAGCGCCACCAGCGAATCGATCACCGTACGGCTGGAAGCCTCGAAGCCGAGATAGGAGGTCAGGATGCCGTAATAGACGGCGACGCCGAGCAGAGCGAGGCCGGCGACCAGCAGGCCGGTGACCGCGCCCGCCTTGAAGGCGACGTCGAGCCCCTCGCCCAGCGACTGCATCGCGGCCTGGGCCGTGCGGACGTTGGCGCGCACCGAAACATTCATGCCGATGAAGCCGGCGGCACCCGAGAGCACCGCGCCGATCAGGAAGCCGATCGCCACCCATTTGCCGAGAAGCCAGGCGAGCGCCACGAAGAGCACGACGCCGACCATGGAAATCGTAAGATATTGGCGCTTGAGATAGGCCTGTGCGCCTTCGGCCACCGCGCCGGAAATCTCCTGCATGCGCTGGTTGCCGGCATCGCGTTTCATCACGTCGCCATAGGCCCAGATGCCGTAAGCGATCGACAGCGCACTCAATATGATGATGAGAAGCAGAGCTGACATTCGTTATCCTGACCTTGAACTTTCCAGCCGTGGGAGCGCTGCCGCTCCTCTTTTGCAGCGTTGGACGTCAGACAACGAAAAACGGGCCCCGAAGACTACAAGGCCCGCTCCGCGTCGCCAGTGTCAGGCGAATTTGTGGCAAGTTTCGGCGCAGAGCGCAAACGGCTCCGCTAACAAATTTTTTCGAATGTCAGTGGCGGCGTGGCGGCGCTCAGAGCGCCATGTCGCGATTCACGTTCTTGTAGAGCAGATAGCAGGCGTCGCCATGCCCGGTCGGGTAGAACTGCTGGGGGCAATAACCACCCATCCAGATGAAATCCTGCGCCCAGATCTCGTGCCAGTCCTCGCCGAGGAGGTAGAGGCCCTGCCCTTCCAGCATGTAGAGGCCATGCTCCATCACATGGGTTTCGACCGCCGGGAAGCAGACGCCCGGCTTGAACCACATCAGGTTCATCTCGAAATCGAAGCGCATGTCGCAGTAGGGCAACAGGAACTGGAAGCCGCGCCCTTCCTTGCCGGTGTGATTCGTCATCGGCACCGAATCCTGATGCGACAGGATCGGCTCGGGAACCGCCAGGCCGGGAACCGGCTCGTAGCGCTTGCGCAGCGCGAGGACGCGAGCGGGCTCACCGCCCTCGTTGCGCAGCGTGAAGGGCGTCGATGGCGGCAGATAGGCAAAGCCCCCCAGCGTCATCGCGCGCGCTCCACCGCCATCGACCGAGAAAGCGACCTCGCCGGTCAGGACGTAGAAGAAATGCTGCACGCCCTCCTCGCTGAACGCGGCGGGCGTGCCGCCGCCCGGCGCGATCTCGAGAAGGTACTGGGCAAAGGAAGCGCCGAGCACCGGCGCCGCCAGCACGCGAACGATCGTCTCGCGGTATTGCGGCAGGCGGCTGATCAGCACGCCCTCCGGCGGCATGAAGGCGTAGTTGGAGCGCACGACGCCACGGTTATGACCAATCGCCCCCGGCGGGACGCGGCCGGTTGCGGGCGGGAACGGGCGGTCGGTCATCCTGAAGCCTCCGGGCGAGACAGGGCCAAACGGTTCAAGCCGCGGCCGGGCGCTGGAAACGCTGCCAGGCCACCAGCACGAGCGCAACCGCGACCGGCGGGAACACCAGCCAGTTCACCGCCTCCCAGCCGCCATGGCTGAGCAGGCCGCCGGAGGAAAAGGACGCGATGGCAACCGAACCGAAGACGAGAAAATCGTTGGCCGCCTGGACTTTCACCCGCTCCTCCGGCCGGTAGCATTCCGTCACCAGCGCAGTCGCGCCGATGAAGCCGAAGTTCCAGCCGATCCCCAGCAGGATCAGGGCCAGCCAGAAATGGCTCACGCTGAGCCCGGACAAGCCGACGATGGCGGCCAGGGCCGTCAGGATCAATCCCGCCGCTGTCACCGTGCCCTTGCCGAAGCGCGCGATCAGCCGGCCGGTGAAGAAGCTCGGGCCGAACATCGCGAGCACATGCCACTGGATTCCGAGAGCGGCATCGCCGACCGAATGGCCGCAAGCCACCATCGCCATCGGCGCGGCCGTCATGACGAAGCTCATCAGGCCGTAGGCGACCAGCGAAGCCGTCACCGAAGCGATGAATTTCGGCTGCCGCATGATCTCGCCGAGCGGGCGGCCGCCCCCCGAGCGGACGGCGGCGACCGGCGGCGCACGCAGCTGGGAGACGATGGCGATCGCCAGCAGCGCCAGGGCCCCCTGCGCGAGGAAGCTCGCGGCGAAGGGAGCGGCGGGTGTGAGATCGCGCGACCAGTAGACCGATTGCGGGCCGATGATCCCGGCGGCGAGGCCGCCGATCATGACCCATGAAATGGCGCGGGGCTTGAAGTCATCGCTCGCGGTGTCGGCAGCCGCGAAGCGGTAGCTCTGCACGAAGGAGCCGTAGAGCCCGCAGACGAAGGTGCCCAGGCAGAACAGCCAGAACAGCCGCAGCGCAACGCCGCCGGTGGCCAGGCTGGCACCGGCCGCCCCGATCAACGCCCCGATCAGATAGCCGTTGCGGCGGCCGAGACGGCGCATCGTCATCGCGGCCGGGATCACGCCACAGGCGATGCCGAGCTGCAGCAGGCTGACCGGCACCGTGGCGAAGGCCTTGTCGGCAACGAGCTGCGCGCCGACGATTCCCCCGAGCGAGACGATTATCGAGGGATTGGCTCCCCCGAGCGCCTGTGCGCCGGCCAGTACCAGCGCATTGCGCTTGGCGAGCCTGTCGCCGTCGAGGGCAGGAACATGCTGGTTCATCACAACGCCGCCTCGCGGCCGCCGCGACGCGCCGCTGTCAGAAATGAGAGAATGAGCCTTGCGCGACGCTGCGCAACCCACCCTGCTCGCGATATGTCACCGTGCCGGCCTCGGACGTGACCCGCCCGATCGGCGTCAGCGGAAAGCCAATCGCCGCTGCCCCCGCCATCAGAGCAGGATATTCCTTTTCCGAAGCCGTGCAGAGAATTTCGTAGTCGTCTCCGCCGGTCCAGGCCAGTTCCGCCAGCGCGGGAGCGGCCATGAGCGCGGCGCGGGCCGCGGGCGAGATCGGGACGGCGTCGAGATCGATTTCAGCGCCCGCCTGCGAGGCTTTCAGCAGTTTGGCGAGATCGCCGACGAGCCCGTCCGAAATATCCATCGCGGCCGAGGCGTGGCGCTGCAATGCTTCCGCAAGCGCATAGCGCGGCTGGGGGTGCAGGTAGCGGTCGGACAGGAAGGCCCGGTCCTGCGGGCCGAGCGCGGCGACCCAATCCGGCTTGTCGGGTCCATGTACCTTCAGGCCGAGCGCGCCGTCTCCGATGCTGCCGGAGACGAGCACGACATCGCCGGGCTTCGCGCCCGAGCGCCTGACCATCCGCCCGGCCGGGACCGTGCCGAAGGCCGTGATCGACAAGGTCAGCGGCCCGGCGGTCGACACCGTGTCGCCGCCGATCAGCGGGCAGCCCGCCGCATCAGCCATGCGGGAAAGGCCGGCGGCGAAGCCGGCGAGCCAGTTTTCGGTCCAGCCGCGTGTCAGGGCGAGCGTCAGGACGAAGCCCTCGGGCTTCGCCCCCTTGGCCGCGAGATCGGAGAGATTGACCGCCAGCGCCTTCCAGCCGATCGCCTCGGGCGGATCGTCCGGAAAGAAATGGCCCCCCGCGACGAGGGCATCGGCGGTGACGACGACCTCATAGCCCCTGCCCGGCCGCAGCAGCCCGGCGTCGTCGAGGAGGTTCAAGCCCCCCGGCCCGGCGATCGGCGCGAAATAGCGGGCGATCAGCTCGAATTCGCCGGGGCGGGAGGTGCTCTGTCCTGTCATCCCGGTGTTCTCCACGTCATTGCGAGGAGCGTAGCGACGAAGCAATCCAGGGGCACAGGGCTGGACGGTTCCACCCGGCCCCCTGGATTGCTTCGCTACGCTCGCAATGACGATCCTGTTACGCCGCCGGGACGTCGAACTCGTCGGCGCGGAAGTCGCGGGCCATGCGGTCGAGAACGGCGTTGACCATGCCGATCTCCTCGCCCTGATAGAAGGCGCGCGCGACAGCGACATATTCGGAAATCACGGCGCGGGCCGGTACGTCCTTGCGGAAAGCGAGCTCATAGGCACCGGCGCGCAGGATGGCGCGCACGACGGCCTCGACCCGCTTCAGCGGCCAGTCCTTGGCCAGAAGCTCGTCGACGGTGCGATCCACCAGGCGCTGCTCGCGGACGACGCCGCCGAGGATATCGCGGAAGAAGGCGATCTCGGCCTCCGGCAATTCGATCTCCTCGACCTCCTTGCCGATCCAGAAATGCTCGAACTCGGCCATCGCCTCGACGACGCCACGGCCGCCGATTTCCATCTCGTAGAGCGCCTGCACGACCGAGAGCCGCGCGCCGCGCCGCTTCTCGGCGCGGCTCATTGGGACGGCTCCGCCAGGGAGCGCTTGTAGCGCAGGACGGCAAGCGCTGCTTCGGCGGCGCCGCCGCCCTTGTCCATCTCGGAGCGGTTGGCGCGGGCCCAGGCCTGCGCCTCGTTCTCGACGGTCAGGATGCCGTTGCCGAGCGGCAGCGCGAAGGCGACCGACAGATCCATCAGCGCCCGCGAGCTTTCGCCGGCGACGATGTCGTAATGCCCGGTCTCGCCGCGGATGACGGTGCCGAGCGCCACGACCGCCTCATAGGGATCGACGGCCTCGTCGGCGGCGCGCAGGCCGATGACGATGGCGGAGGGAATTTCCAGCGCGCCGGGAACGGTGACGACATCGACGCGGCAGCCGGCTTCCTCGAGCACGGCGGTCGCGCCCGCCAGCAATTCGTCGGCGAGCTTGTCGTAAAAGCGTGCCTCGACGACGAGGACACGGGCGCCGTCGATCTCGACGGTCGGAGTTGCGGCCTTGTCGGCCGAGGTCTGCCGGGGTCCGGCCATTTGTCTTGTCCTTCTTGTCCGTGACCCATCCGCAGCGGCGGGATCACACAGCCCTCATCCAGAGGAGCCATTTCGACGGAAATGGCTCCTCTGGATGAGGGCTCGAATTCTTGAATTGGGCGCAGGGTCTTACCCCTGCGGGCGCGCCTCTGCAAGCCGTGCGGCGTAACGCGCCATCAGATCGACCTCGAGATGGATGGGATCGCCCTCCTTGCGCTCGCCCCAGGTGGTGACGGTCAGGGAGTGCGGAATCAGCAGTACCGTAAAGACGTCGTCCTCGACGGAATTGACCGTCAGCGAGGTGCCATCGAGGCAAACCGAGCCCTTGGCGGCGATGAAACGGGCGAGTTCCTGCGGCGCGCGGATGTGAAAGCGCGCAGTGGCGCCCCAAGGCTCGTCGGGATCGGCTGCGATCGCGTCGATCCTGAGGATGCGTGCGACACCGTCGACATGGCCGGTGACGAGATGCCCGCCGAGCTCCTCGCCGACCTTGAGCGAGCGCTCCAGATTGATGCGCGTTCCGGGCGCCCAATCGCCGACGATGGTCTTCGCCAGCGTCTCCGCCGCGGCCTCGACCTGGAAAATGCAGCCCGGCTCGCCGTCCATGCGTGGGCGCAGAGCCGTCACCGTCAGGCAGATTCCGGCGCAGCAGATCGAGGCGCCGATGGCGATTCCTTCCGCCTCATAGGGGCAGGCGATGGCAAGGCGCTTGAGGCTCGGCCCCTTGCGCTCGGCCTCCACGACCTCGCCGATGGCGGTGACGATGCCGGTGAACATCAGCCTCTCCTCACGAAATGCTCGAAACGGTCCAGGCCGATCGGACCGGCCTCGACGAGGGCGTATAGATCGGGGTCGGCCAGCAAGCCGGCAAGCCCCGGACGCACGGCAACGACGCCGGGCTGCCCCAGCGTTTTTGGCGAGGTCGAGACGATGATCTCGTCGGCGAGACCTGCCAAGGCCAGCTTCTCGCCGATGCGCGGGCCGCCTTCCGAGAAGACGCGAGTAATGCCGCGCGTGCCCAGCAGCGTCAGCGCCTCGCCGAGGTCGAGATGACCGTCGTCGCCCGCCGAAACACGCATGACTTCGACGCCCGCTGCGACCAGCGCGTGCTCCGGCTCGATTGGCGCCGTTTCGGCCGCGATCACCCAGACCGGCACCTCTGTTGCCGTCCGCACAAGCTTCGAAGCGAGTGGCAGCCGCAGATGCGTGTCGAGGATGACGCGGACCGGCGAGCGCTCCGCCATGCCGGGCAAGCGAACGGTGAGTTGCGGATCGTCCGACAGCACCGAGTTGATGCCGAGCATGATCGCATCGTGATGGGCGCGTTGGAGATGGACCCAACCGCTTGCGACCGGGCTGGACACGGCGATGGGCGTGCCGCCTGCCCCGCCGGCATAGCCATCGGCCGTGCGGGCGATCTTGAAGGTCACCATCGGCCGCCCTTGCGTGATGCGCGTGAGGTAGCCGCGATGCGCCTGCCGCGCCTCCTCCTCCAGCACGCCGACCGTGACCTCGATGCCGGCGGTGCGCAGCAGCGCATGGCCGAGCCCGGCGATGAAGGGGTTCGGGTCCGACATCGCCGAAACCACACGCTTCACGCCCGACAGGATCGTATGCTCGACGCAAGGAATGCCGCCGCGCACCGAGCGATGCGAGCAGGGTTCGAGCGTGACATAGAGCGTGCCGCCCATCGAAGCCGCGCCGGCCCGCGAGAAGGCATGCGCCTCGCCATGCGGGCGGCCGCCGGGCTGGGTGTGACCGCGCGCGACGACCACGGGGCCGTCCGGCGTGTCGCGGGTGACGATGGCGCCGACCGACGGGTTGGTCGCGGTGGTGCCGAGGCCGCGCGCACCATAAGCAAGCGCCTGGCGCATGAAAGCGCGGTCGACCGCCAGCTTTCGCTCCGACGCATTGTCGCCGGGCGAAAATGCCCGGGGATCAGTCATCGGCGCGGCGCGGCGGAGCGGAGACGCCCTCCTCCTCGATCGTGCCGAGCTGGCCGAGCAGTTCCTCGAAGTCCTTGGCCTCGCGGAAGTTCTTGTAGACCGAGGCGAAGCGGACATAGGCGACATCGTCGAGGCCCTTGAGCCCCTCCATCACCAGCTCGCCGATGGTCGAACTCGGAATCTCCGCCTCACCCGAGCTTTCGAGCTGGCGGACGATGCCGTTGACCATGCGCTCGACGCGCTCCGGCGTCACCGGGCGCTTGCGCAGCGCGTGCGCGATCGAGGTTTCCAGCTTGTCACGGTCGAAGGGCGTGCGGCGCCCGGAGCGCTTCACGACCGTGAGCTCGCGCAACTGCACGCGCTCGAAGGTGGTGAAGCGGCCGCCGCAATCGGGGCAGACCCGGCGGCGGCGGATCGAGGCGTGATCGTCGGTCGGACGAGAGTCCTTCACCTGCGTGTCGAGGGAGCCGCAATAGGGACAGCGCATTCCGGTTCGCCAGCCTTTTCCCGAAGCCCCTTCGACAACGTCCTCAGTAAATCGGGAAGCGCGCGGTGAGCGCCTTGACCTTGGCGGTCACGGCCTGCTCGACGCTCGCATTGCCCTCATCGCCGTTCTGGCCGAGGCCGTCCAGCACCTCGGCGATCAGCTCGCCAACCTGCTTGAACTCGGCGATGCCGAAGCCGCGCGAGGTCGCCGCCGGGGTGCCGAGGCGGACGCCCGAGGTCGTCATCGGCTTCTCGGGGTCGAAGGGGATGCCGTTCTTGTTGCAGGTGATGTGGGCCCGGCCGAGCGCGGCCTCCGCCGCCTTGCCGGTCAGCTTCTTCGAGCGCAGGTCGACCAACATCAGGTGGTTGTCGGTGCCGCCGGTGACGAGGTCGAAACCCTTCGACTTCAGCGTCTCGGCCAGCGCCTTGGCATTGGCGACGACGGCATGGGCATAGGTCTTGAACTCGGGCTGCAGCGCCTCCTGGAAGGCGACGGCCTTGGCGGCGATGACATGCATCAGCGGACCACCCTGGATGCCCGGGAAGATCGCCGAGTTGATCTTCTTCGCCAGCGCCTCGTCATTGGTCAGGATCATGCCGCCGCGCGGACCGCGCAGGGTCTTGTGCGTCGTGGTGGTCACAACATGGGCGTGCGGGAACGGCGAAGGATGCGCACCGCCCGCCACAAGCCCGGCGAAATGGGCGATATCGACCATGAAATAGGCGCCGACCTTGTCGCAGATCTCGCGGAAGCGGGCGAAGTCCCAGTGGCGGGCATAAGCCGAGCCACCGGCGACGATGACCTTCGGCTTGTGCTCGATGGCGAGACGCTCCATCGCGTCATAGTCGATCATCTGGTCGACGACGCAGACGCCGTAGGACACCACATTGAACCACTTGCCGGACTGGTTGACCGGCGCACCATGGGTCAGGTGCCCGCCGGCGGCGAGATCCAGGCCCATGAAGGTATCGCCGGGCTGCATCAGCGCCATGAACACGCCCTGATTGGCCTGCGAGCCCGAATTCGGCTGGACATTGGCGAACTTGCAGTCGAACAGCCGGCAGGCGCGCTCGATGGCGAGCTTTTCGGCGATGTCGACGAACTGGCAGCCGCCGTAGTAGCGCCGGCCCGGATAGCCCTCGGCATATTTGTTGGTCATCACCGAGCCCTGCGCCTCGAGCACGGCGCGGGAGACGATGTTCTCCGAAGCGATCAGCTCGATCTCGTCGCGCTGGCGACCGAGCTCCAGCTCAATGGCGCGCGCGATCTCCGGATCGGCATCCGCGAGCGAGGCGCCGAAGAAGGAGTTCGAGAGGTGCTTGTTCAGCGCGGCTTCGGTCATGTCCGGCTCCTGGGAATGCGGCGGGTGCGGCCCTGCTCCGTTGCGGCGTCCCCTACCATGGGGCGGGTGCCCCTCCAAGCGATAGATCGCGGCGGAAAGGACGCAGCCGTCGCGCCCGAGCCTGCACAGCCGCCGGAACATCGTCCTTGCGGGGTTTCGCCTCGGCCATGCGGGTGCGGCGGAGCGGCATCGGCCTCACATTGGCCCGGCCTCGCCTGTGCAATGCACAAATCTTGCGGCCCATCGGCGGGCGGCGGTGCGGAGGGCCGATTCGCCCTCCGCGTTCGTTCTCGGAGCCTAGCTCCAGAAGCCTTCCTGGTAGGTGCGAGGCGAGAACTTTTCGTCGTTCTGCTGCTCTTCGCGTTCCTTTTTGCGTTCGCGCTCCTTTTCGCGCGCACGGTTGGCATCATGCCTGTCCAGCATCGTGTCTCTCCTTTCAGGTTGTGAGGGAGGGTGCTTGGAGCGCCCGAATATGGACACTTATGTTGCGATGCACAAGACGGGCACCACATAGGTCGCTTGCGTGCAATGCCGGAACAATCCGGCTACACAGGCGTTGTTGCGGTCCGCCGCAACGCGGCCCAGGAGATTGGATCTGAGATGAAGGTTACGACCCTTTTTGCGAACATTGCCGGTGCGTTCGCGATCGCAGGAGCTCTGGCGACGTCGCCCGCGACGGCCAGCGCCGAAGCCTTGCCCGCCGGCATGGCCGCGAGGCTCGACAAGCAAGCAGTCGAATACAGCATGACGGCCGCCAAGGAGCGCCGACTCATGATCATGCAGGAAACCATGCGGCAGCAGCAGTATGGCCGCGGCGGCGGTCGCGGCTACGCCCCCCGCCCCGGATACGGCCCGCGGCCCGGATACGGGCCTGGCTACGGCCCGCGACCCGGCTACGGTTACGGCCCCGGCTACGGGCCGCGCCCCGGTTATGGGCCGCGCCCCGGCTATTACGAGCGCTGGTAATCCGCGGCCACCGCGATCGCGTCCGGCTCAGGCGAGCCGGACGCCCCCCGCTTCTTCAGGCGCGCCGGCCTGCTTGCGCTTCGCCGATGAAACAAGGCTGTGAGATCAAGCGCGGATTGGAGACGGCAAGGTCACTGTACGAAAAAGCGTGATCGACCGCTCGCCGGACCCAACCATGAAGTGGCCAAAGCGCCGACTTCGGAGAGAGGCCAAAGGCGTGGTGGGACTGTGAGCTCTCGACCCTTTGCAGAAATTGGAACAATAACTCTTAGCCCATCCAGTATCGGTTATCGGCGGCATCGCGCTTTTCGTTCCATGCCTTCATGTCGGCAGCGGCTTCCGCCGCGTTCTTCGCAGCGATTTCAGAATACAGTTCTCGGCCAGAGAGCACTCTGTCGCCTTCCCGAATTTGAATGCTCGTTTTCTCCTGCCCCGCGTCATTGTGTTGGTGTCGGCCGAATAGGCGTGCCAGCAATTTCATCACGGTGCCCATGCCTCTCCGTAAGTCGTATGAGTTAAGGACCGCTCTCGACCCATAGGCGACATTCGCCACATCCGGCGTCTTGACACCCATGCCCCAATGAAAAAGGCCCGCCTGGAAACAGGCGGGCCTTTTTCGAGGATGCAACGGAAAGGCGGCGGCTCAGATGTCCTGGTCGCCCTGCAGCGCCGCGACGGGCGCCGGGCCGATGCCGTCCTTGTTGTAGATGTCGTCGCGGAACTGAACGCCGCCATCGGCCGTCGCCCAGGCCGTGATATAGACCCAGTAGCAGGCCACCGGATCGGCGATGCGCGCGTTGACGCGCTGGCCGGACTGAATGACCTCGTCGATCTTGGCGCGGTCCCAGCCAGGCGTGTTCTTCAGCAGCCAGGCGACGTAGTCGCGTACGTTCTGGACGCGCATGCAGCCGGAGGAGACGAAGCGATAGTCGTCGCCGAAGATGCCCTTCGACGGCGTATCGTGCATGTAGACGCCGTGCGGGCTCGGGATATTGATGCGCACGAAGCCGAGCGAGTTGAAGTCGCCGCCCGGATCCTGCCGGAAGGTGTAGCGCGTCGCCTCGTCCGAGTTCCAGTTCACGCTGGCGGGCGAAATCTCGCCGCCGCTCGGCGAGATGATGCGGATCTTGTTCTCGGTGAGGTAGCTCGGCTCCTTGCGCATCTTCGGGATCAGATCCTTGCGGATGATCGAGGCGGGAACCGTCCAGGTCGGATTGAAATTGATTTCCGGGATCCTGGTCTGCAGCAGCGGCGACTGACGGTCGATCTTGCCGACGCCGGCCGCATGGCGGGTCGCGACATGGCCGTTCTCGACGGTTTCGACCATCGCGGCCGGGATGTTCGCGACGACATAGCGGCCGCCGAGATTGCCGGACCAGCTGCGCAGCCGGACCACATTGGTCTCGAGCTGGCGGATGCGGTGCTCGATCGGCACGTTGAGCGCGACGACCGTCGCGCGGTTGATCGTGCCGGTGGTGGACAGGCCGACGCGCGACTGGAAGCGGCGAACGCCGGCTTCGACGTAGGAATCATAGACCGGGCTGTCGCCGGCGGCGGCATCGAGATCGCCCGTGACGATCAGGCGGCGGCGCAACGCCACAACGCCCGGCCCCTTGGCCCCGACACCCATCCGATCGGGAAGCTGAACCTGCGGCCAGCCGCCGCGCGCGGCCAGGTCGCGATAGGCGGCGATCGCCTGCTCGGTCGCCTGCAACGCTTCCTGGGACAGCATCGGCGTCGAGGACCGCTGCACCGCATTGCGCGGACCCGCATCGTAATTCTGGCGCCATTCGGCCTGCTGGGCGAGCGCGGGAGCTGCGGCGGCCGTGGCGGCGCCCGACAGGAGCGCCAGCACCGTTTCACGGCGGGTCAGGCTCAATTGCGACATCTCTTCCCTCTTCAAGACTACACGCAGGCGGACAGGCCACACGAAAACGTCGCCGGGATGGCGACGTTGGCGGGGAACTGCCGCAACAACCTCTCGGCCGACGACGGTGTCCTAGCACGGTTAACGAGGCGTGATGACAGAGGCGAATTTAGGGCATGGCATCGTTTTGCTGCATGCATGGCAGCAAAACCACAGTCGAGGCCAAGACACCGCCTATAAAGCGGCGGCGCGGTGGGGCATCGCCCCGACCACGCCGCAAGCAGGCAACCTTGCAGAACCGCCGAAAAGGCGGCGCTTTCAGAGCTTGTAGCGGATCTGGTCGGTCCAGAAGCGCTCCAGGCGCAGCAGGGCGTTGTTCATCCGCTCGAAGTCGTCGGCCGCGATGCCGCCGATCTGCTCGACCGTGCGGACATGCTTGTCGTAGATGCCCTTCACGATATCGTGCACTTCGGTGCCCTTATCGGTCAGGCTGATCCGGACCGACCGGCGATCGATGCGCGAGCGGGCATGGTGGAGATAGCCCAGCTCGACCAGCTTCTTGACGTTGTAGGAGACGTTCGAGCCGAGGTAGTAACCGCGGGTCCGCAGCTCGCTCGCCGAAAGCTCGGCATCGCCGATGTTGTAGAGCAGCAGGGCCTGCACGCTGTTGACGTCGTCACGACCGCGGCGCTCGAACTCATCCTTGATGACATCGAGAAGGCGACGATGGAGCCGCTCCACCAGCGTGAGAGACTCAAGATAAAGAGGCCTCACGCTGAGTTCGACCTCGTTATTCTTTGAAACATCCAAAGTCTTGACGCTCGATTTCATTGTATATCCCGCCTGTTGTCTGTCGGCCGAGATTTCCCTCCCGGTCCGCTTCTGAAAATGACCATAGGCCGGCGCGGATGAAAACGAGTTTAAATATCAGGATGAATCAGGGATTTACCTCTTTGGGTGAATCGTAAGTGAAGCCAGAAACGCTTAAGCTAAAGCGATTCTTACCATGACTCGACGCAATCGAGGGATCGCGGATGTCATTCCGGGGCATCGCAGCCATGAGCCCGGCTCCGGCGAACGGGATCCCGAACCGGACACCGCCATGCCGCCCTCGTGGCGAGCATCCACGTCGGAACACCGCCCGGTCGGGACGGAAAGCGTGGATGGCCGGGACAAGCCTACGGCTGTCCGGTTCGTTTGAGCGGGCCCGTGCAGATGCGGCCTCCTCCCTTCCCCCTTGTGGGGAAGGGCATGGGGATGGGGGTTGAACGACCGGGTGCGCAGCCGATTGCAGAAACGGGGCGCACAAGAACTGAAGCGGAGTTCCGGCTTGACGACCCCCACCCCTACCCCTCCCCACAAGGGGGAGGGGTTTCCCGCGCCCGTCCCGTTCCCCGGCATCTGCGAGAAAAATCTCGATCCATCGCGTTTTTCGATCCGGAGCCCGCAGTGAGCCTGACAGCAGTGGGACAAGCCGGCCATTGCAGCCGGCGCCGTGTTCGTCGGCTTCGGGTTCGAGCCGGCGTCCCGACCCGGAAACGGCGCGGCAATTGCTATTCCGAGTCGTTCTCGGCAGCCCAGGTCGCGACGAAGTAGATCGCCATCAGCGCGATGTAGACGCCGATCAACCATGCCGTCATCGGCACGAAACGCGGGAAGAAGAAGCTCAGCAACATCTGGCTGATCGCCGCCAGGAGCCAGAGGACACCGCCCCAGGTCGAGGTCAGCCACAGGCCGACGGCCGCCACCAGATCGATCACCGCGAAATAGACGATGATCGCCTGATAGCTCAGCAGGCGATTCTCGAAGGGCGGCTGCGGATTGCCGGGCAGGCCGAAGATCACAGCCCAGGCCGTCAACCCCTTGGCAAGCCAGAAGGCCGACAGCAGACGCAGGAACCAGACGAGCAGGCGCCGCCACCGTCCGTCCCGCTTCCTGCCCTCTTCGCCGGCCCCGGCCCCGCGCAGGGCATCGGCATCGCCACCCAACCCCAAGCTCAGCCCTCCAGATCGAGCTCGCCGGCGCCGAGCGGCGCGAAATAGGCGTCGATATCCGCCTGCTCGACCGCATCGAGCGTCTCGGGCCGCCAGCGCGGCGCCTGATCCTTGTCGATCACGACGGCACGGACGCCTTCGTAGAAATCATGGCCGCGCGCGATCCGCGAGACGATCCGGTACTCCGTCCGCATCGCCTCGGCGAAATCGAGCCCGCCGCCGCGCCGCATCTGCTCGAAGGCGATGGCGACGCTGGTCGGCGATTTCGTCGCGAGGGTTTGCAGCAGCTTGCCGGCGAAGGCATTGCCGCCGGCAGAGACCTTGGCCAGTCGCTCCATCACGGCCGACAGGGTCTCGCCGCCGAACACCTCCGCAATCACCCCGCGCTCGGCGTGAAGCGGCCCGGGCCCGCGCTGCAGGCTGAAGGCAGCGAGAATATCGTCGAGCGCGCCGCGCCCGGTGAGCGCATCGGCGAGTTCCGCCATCCGCTCGCTCGGAACGCCATGCGTCGCCAGCCCGACCGAGAGCGCGTCGGCGGCACCGATCCGCTCGCCCGTCAGCGCGAGGAAGCGGCCGAAGCCGTCGGCCAGGCGCGGCAGCGCATAGGTCGCGCCGACATCGGGGAAGAAGCCGATGCCGACCTCGGGCATGGCGAAGAGATAGCGGTCACCGGCGATACGGTGGCTGCCGTGCAGCGAGATGCCGACCCCGCCGCCCATGACGATGCCGTCGATCAGCGCGACATAGGGCTTGGGATAGGTCTTGATGCGGTGATTGAGAATGTACTCCTCGCCCCAGAAGGCGAGCATCTCGTCATGGCGGCCGGCCTTGCCGCAATCATGCAGCCAGCGGATGTCGCCCCCGGCCGAGAAGGCCTTCTCGCTGGTGCTGATAACGACGACGCGCGTGACCTGCGGATCGTTCTCCCAGGCGTCGAGCGCGCGGGCGAGCTCGCGGACCATGCCGAGACTCAGCGCATTGAGCGCCTTCGGCCGGTTGAGCACCACGACGCCGGCAGCGCCGCGGATTTCGCAGATGATCTCCCGATCCTGAGTCATGATCCGATCCCGCTTCCAATGGGCAGCGGTTCTGGAAGGCGGGGGCGGGCTTGTCAACGCGGCGGATCGGCAAGCGCGGCTTGGGCTCGTCGCACGAAGAGGCCAGCCTTATGGTCCCGCGCGAAGCGGGCAGCCGGCTTGCGACCATGCGCCCTGTTTTGGAATGGTTCCGATGTGATATGAAAACCGCCTGCCGACTTCGCCCGCTTGACGAATGCCGGGCCATTTTCGTTCACCGCTTGAGGCACAACTTCATGGAATCCCGGGTCGTGCGGCCTTTCCCCGCTCCTCAGTCGCTGCAGGGCGAGGCGCATGCCGCGCCGTCGCTCGGGCTTGCCCGCCGCATGCGGCGCAACCGCAAGGCCGAATGGTCGCGCCGGCTGGTGCGCGAGTCGGCGCTGACGACCGACGACCTGATCTGGCCGATATTCCTGATGGACTCCGCCGAGGCGCGCTCGCCGGTCGAATGGATGCCGGGCGTCGACCGGCTGAACATCGACGAGGCCGTGCGCCAGGCGGCCGAGGCCGCGGCGCTCGGCATTCCGGCGATCGCCCCCTTCCCTTATGTCGACAAGGCGCTGCGCGACCCGACGGGCTCGGAAGCGCTCAACAGCGGCAACCTGATGTGCCGCGCCGTGCGCGCCATCAAGGCGGAGGTGCCGCAGATCGGCATCATCTGCGACGCCGCGCTCGATCCCTACACCTCGCATGGCCATGACGGCGTCATGGAGGGCGAGCGCGTCCTGAACGACGCCAGCGTCCACATCCTCGTCCAGCAGGCGCTGGCGCTGGCCGATGCGGGCGCGGACGTCATCGCCCCCTCCGACATGATGGACGGGCGTGTCGGCGCGATCCGGGCGGCGCTCGACGGCGACGGGCACGAGGACGTGCAGATCATGGCCTATGCGGCGAAATACGCCTCCGCCTTCTATGGCCCGTTCCGCGACGCGATCGGCACCAATGCCACGCTCGTCGGGGACAAGCGCACCTATCAGATGGACCCGGCCAATTCCGACGAGGCGATCGCGGAGGTGATGCTCGACCTCGAGGAAGGCGCCGACATGGTGATGATCAAGCCCGGCCTGCCCTATCTCGACGTGGTGGCGCGGGTGAAGGATCATTTCCGGGTGCCGACCTTCGCCTATCAGGTCTCCGGCGAGTACGCGATGATCATGGCGGCGGCGAACAATGGCTGGCTCGACGGCGACAAGGCGATGCTGGAGAGCCTGCTCGCCTTCAAGCGCGCCGGCGCCGACGGCGTGCTGACCTATTTCGCGCCGCGCGTGGCGCGAAAGCTCCTGGCGGGCTGAGACGCATTCTGCTCCGACGGTCGTTCGTCTCGCAGGGCGGCACCAACCCGATCATCAAGCCTTATCGAGTTGATCCGGCCATGTTGGGCATCACGATATGCGCGACGTCAGATGCGGGGCCGTTTTGGGAGCTGGTCGACGAAGCCGCTCAATTTGAGCAGGCTTCCTCGATTCGGGCGCTGGGGTACCACCCGCATATTACGCTGACCCGCTATCAGGACCTTTCGCAGCAGCTGCTTCTCGCGGCAGCAACCGCACTCGGGGACGATAGGCCAGTCTCACTGACATTCGATCGCATAGGCGTTTTCGATACCGATCCGATCGTTTTGTGGCTCGCGCCGCGAACGCACAAACCCTTGCTCAGCATGCATGACAGGGTTCACGAGACGATCGATCCGGCATTGTGCGATCCGTATTATCGACCGGGGCGGTGGACACCCCATCTGACGCTGGCGATGTCCATCCCCACGGATCGCCGCGCCTCGGCTCTCGCATTCGCAACGCGACCGTTCGAGCCCTTCAACCTGACATTCGACACGGTCGAGTGCGTTTCTTGGCCGCCCGTCAGCGTACAGCGCTCGCTGATGCTCCATGGCTGACAGCGCACATCGCCAACTGAAGCCTTATGTTCCAAAGTGCTGAGCCAAACGCTACCGTCGCGCCAGCATGCGTCCGCTCCTCCTGTCGATTCTGGCTGCCGTCACGCTCGCCCTCGCGGGTTGCGGCGCCAATTTCGACACCGATCAGGTGCGGCTCTGCCGGCAGGCGATACCGCCTCTCAATCCACCCAATGCCCGCATCGAGATCGAGCGCGCCACGAAAGGGCCGGTGCCTCGCGCGCTCAGGCTGTTCTATCGCGTGCAGCTGGGCGACGACATTTCGCGCCATCGCAGCATCGACTGCCTCTTCGCCGGGGAAGGCAGCGGCCCCCGGCGCGGCGCGATGATCGGCATCGCCTCGGACGGCCGCCCGATGGCCGATGCCAGCTTCTATCTGCTGCGGCGCTTCTATCTCGAGAACCGTGCCGAGCCGCCGCCCGATCCCGCCGCGCTCACGGCAGAGGACCTGCCCGCGATCCCGCGCGAGCTCGCCTATGGCCTGCAGCAGGGCCTGAGCGCCCTGCCCTCGGCGGCGATCTACAGCCTGCTCGCCGCAGCCTATGCCCTGGTCTACGGCCTGACGGGACGGATCATCCTGAGCTTCGGCGAGTTCGCCGCGCTGGGCGCGCTCGCCTCCGTCGTCGGCGTGGCGCTGCTGCTCTCGCTCGCGATCTCCACGCCGCTTTCAGGGCTCGCCGTCGCGTTCTGCGTCGCAATCCTCGTCTGCGCCCTGCATGGCTTCGCCATGGGCCGGTTCGTGCTGCGCCATCTCGAACGCGCCAGCGGCCAGCAGATGCTCATCGCCACCATCGGGCTCGCGATCGCGATGTCGGAATATCTCCGGCTGGTGCAGGGGCCGGAGCTGCGCTGGCTGCCGCCGGTGCTCAACATGCCGATCCCGCTGGCCCATGCCGGAGACTTCATCGTCACCCTCAACCCGCTGGCAATGGCGCTGGCCGTCATCGGGCTTGGCGCCGCGCTTGGCCTCGTCATGCTGATCCGCCACACGGCCTATGGCCGGGCCTGGCGCGCCGTCTCCGACGATGCGCGCACCGCGGCCCTGTTCGGCGTCGATGCGCGCGCGGTGCATGATGTCGCCGTCATCCTCGCCGGCGCCGTCTGCGGCATGGCCGGCGTCATCGTCACGGCGATCTACGGCGGCATGGGCTTTGCCGGCGGTTTCTCGCTCGGGCTCAAGGCGCTTGTGGCTGCCATTCTCGGGGGGATCGGCTCGGTCAGCGGGGCGGCGCTGGGTGGCCTCTGCATTGCGATCTTCGAGGTCGTCTGGTCGGCGACGCTCCCGATCGAGCAACGCGACCTTGCCGTCTATTCTCTCCTCGCCATCGTCCTGATCTTGCGTCCGGGAGGCTTTTTCGGCGATGGCGACCTGACACCACGACAAGTCTGACGGATAAGAGCCTCTAAGTCGGGCGACGGAACACCGGGATGGAGCGCATCATGAGCGAAGCCTTCGCCATCACCCCCGAGGATATTGACGCGGCGGCGCGCCGCATCGAGGGGCATGTGCTGCGCACGCCGCTGGTCCCGGCCCCGCGCCTGTCGCAGCTCACCGGCACCACGGTGCTGGTCAAGCACGAGAACATGCAGGCGACCGCCTCGTTCAAGGAGCGCGGCGCGGTCAACAAGCTTCTGACGCTCAGCGAGAGCGAGCGTGCGCGCGGCGTCATCGCCATGTCGGCCGGCAACCACGCCCAGGCCGTCGCCTATCACGCCAAGCGCTTCGGCATCCCGGCGACGATCGTGATGCCGGAGACGACGCCGCTGGTGAAGGTCGAGAACACCCGCGCCCATGGCGCGCGCGTCGTGCTGCACGGCGAGACGCTCTTCGAATCCAGCCACAAGGCACGCGAACTCGCGGGCACCGAGCAGCTTGTTTTCGTCCACCCCTATGACGATGCGGCAGTGATGGCCGGCCAGGGCACCGTGGCGCGCGAAATGCTGGCCGACGAGCCCGATCTCGACGTGCTGATCATTCCGCTCGGAGGCGGCGGGCTGATGGCCGGCAACGCCATCGCCGCCAAGGCGATCAAGCCCGGCATCGAGCTGATCGGCGTCGAGGCCGATCTCTATCCATCCTTCTTCAACGCCGTGCATGCACAGGACCGCCCGATCGGCGGGCCGACGCTGGCCGAAGGCATCGCCGTGAAGACGGTCGGGCAGCTGACCCTGCCGGTGATCTCCAGCCTCGTCAGCGACATCGTGCTGGTCGGCGAGGCCCTGATCGAGCGGGCCGTCAACGCCTACGCATCGCTTCAGCACAGCCTGGCGGAGGGCGCCGGCGCGACGGGGCTCGCCGCGATGCTGAAGGAGCCGCAGCGCTATGCCGGGCGCAAGGTCGGGCTCGTGCTCACCGGCGGCAACATCGATACGCGCCTGCTCGCCGCGATCATGGTGCGCGAGCTGGAGCGCGAGGATCGCATCGTCGCCTTCCGCCTGACCACCAGCGACCGGCCGGGCCTGCTCGGCAAGGTCGCGAGCCTGCTCGGTGACGAGGGCGCCAACATCCTTGAGGTCAGCCATGGCCGCCTCTTCCTCGACGTGCCGGCCAAGGGCGTCTCGCTCGACGTCACCGTCGAGACGCGGGGCGAGGCCCATTCGCGCGCGATCGAGGACATGCTCGCGAAAAACGGCTTCGCGCCGCGGCGGATTCTGCCGCGTGGTCTTGCGGAACCGGCGCGCTGATCAAACATATCGGTTCCGGCGCCCATTCCGCGCGCCAATGGAGGTTTGAAGTCTCGATGAGCGACACCCGCTACAGCCAGCCGCCGATCACGGCCCTGGAACAGCGCCCCTACCAGAACGTCAGCGGCGTTCTCGGATCGCGGCTGTTCGCCTGGTTCATCGATATCGTCGTGCTGTTCTTCCTCGGCTGGCTGGTCGTCTTCCTGCTGGCCCTGCTGGGCATCGTGACCTTCGGCGCGACCTGGCTCCTGATCCCGATCGCGACGGTCGCCACCGCGCTCGGCTATGCGGCATTGACGATCGGCGGCCGGCGCCAGTCGACCTGGGGCATGCGCGTCGCGGGCCTGCGGGTCGAGACCGTCAATGGCGGCCGCCCGGACGGCCTTGCGGCTGCCGTGCATGCGCTGCTGTTCTATGTCGCCGCCGGCACCTTCCTGCTCTGGCTCGTCGACGTCGCCTGCGGCTTCGCCCGCGAAGACCGGCGCATGGGCCACGACCTGCTGACCGGGTTCGTCGTCGTCCGGGCCTGATCAGAAGCGCAAGCGCATCAGCCGCGCCATCTGCGACAGCGCGGGAAGCCATCCGAACATCTGGATGGCAGCCCGCGCCGACAGCGACAGGCGGGCAAGCTGGCGCGGATCGTAGCCGCCCGCGCCATAGCCCGTCAGTTCCTCGACCAGTGCGAGCCGGGGCACCTGCCGCAACAGCTCCTGCGGATCGTCGAGCGCCCAATGCAGCGCGGCGCCGGTCAATCGGACGGAGGGTTGCCAGGCGATCGCCGTGAGGCCGAGGCTGCTATAGGCATCGAAGGCGATCTCGCCTTCCGGAAAATGATCCGTCACCCGTTCCAGCAGGTCCAGAACCTCTTCCTCGGGTAAATAGGGCAACAGGCCTTCGGCGATGACGAAGGCCGGCCGATCCCGCGGCACGGCCTCGATCCAGCCCGGCTCCATCACCGACGACCCCAGCAGCGTGCAGCTTTCGCGGGCCGGATAGAGGCGCTGCCGCAGAGCGACGACATCGGGATAATCGACGTCGAACCAGCGGATGGCGGCCGGCGGCGCCACCCTGAAGACCCGCGCATCGAGCCCGCAGCCGAGATGCAGCACCGTCGCATCGGGATGGCGGCCGATGAAATCTCGGGTCCAGCCATCGATGACATGCGCGCGCAGGGCGATGCCGATCATCAGGTCCCGGTCGATCCCGAGCCGCGCGAAATCGTAATCGATGCGCGCCATGGCCGCGGCGGCGAAATGGTCCTGCAGGAGCGAATCGGGCAAGCGGCTCTCGCCGGCCTTCGCACAAAGCGTGATCAGGAGCGTTTCCCTCGCCCCTCTGAGCGTGACCTTTTCGCCCTGCATCGCACGCTCCCCGGCCCGGCTCGCCCGCCATCCAGTCGACGCCGGGAAATTGTCGGCAGCAAGATCGCCAGATGTCGCGCCTCGCGCTTGTTGCCTCCGCCACCGGTGCTACATTGAACGCGCGCAGCTTTTTCGGAGCCCGCCGACGTGACGCGCCCATTGCGGGACGCCCCGCAATTCTATCTCACTTCACCGACCGCGTGTCCCTATCTGCCGGGGCGCGAGGAACGGAAAGTCTTTACGCATCTGGTCGGCGCACGGGCGCGCGAGCTCAACGACGTGCTGTCGCAGGGCGGCTTCCGCCGCTCGCAGAGCATCGCTTACCGTCCGGCCTGCGAGACCTGCCGGGCCTGCGTCTCGGTGCGGATATGCGTCGACGATTTCCGCTATTCGCGAAGCTTCCGCCGCGTCCTGGCGCGCAATGGCGACCTGATCGGCGAGGCCCGGCCACCGCAGCCGCGCTCCGAGCACTACTCGCTCTTCCGCGCCTATCTCGACGAACGCCACCCCGATGGCGGCATGGCCACGATGTCGGCTCTCGATTTCGCGATGATGGTCGAGGACAGCCATGTCGAAACCCATCTCATCGAATATCGCCGGCGCGGCCCCGATTCGGGCTTCACCGGCCGCGGCACCGGCGATCTCTTCGCCATGGCCCTGACCGACACGCTGAAAGACGGCCTCTCCATGGTCTATTCGGTCTATGATCCGAGCCTGGAGCCGCGTTCGCTCGGCACCTTCATGGTGCTGGATCATATCGCCCGCGCGAGGCGGCTCGGCCTGCCTTACGTCTATCTCGGCTACTGGGTCGATGGCTCACCGAAGATGGCCTACAAGGCGCGCTTCCTGCCGCAGGAGCGCTTGATGCCGCAGGGCTGGGAGCGCGTCGACCGCCCCGATTCAACCGATTGAAACGCATCAGCGACGCGCGCAAAACGCGCTTGCGACGCCCTTCCCCTCCCGGCACTCTGCCGTCAACGGCCCGCGCGGACCCTCGCCGCGACATCGGCCGACCGGAGGAAACATGAGCCAAGATCTGACCGAACGGCTGGAACGCTGCTATACCGGCATCATCCACGACACGATGCGGGCGATGGGCCTGAAGGACTTCGTGCTGCCGCCGGAACTGCGCCCGCTCCTGCCCGGCCAGAAGCTCGCCGGCCCCGCCTTCACCGTCGAGGGCAAGACCGGCGACTTCGACGCGCATGAGACGCTGCTCGGCTGGACCGGGTTGCTCTCGGCCGCCAAGCCCGGCCATGTCTGGGTCTGCCAGCCGAATACCAACGAGATCGCGCTGATGGGCGAGCTTTCGGCCGAAACGCTGAAGAACAAGGGCGTGCGCGGTTGCGTGATCGACGGGCTGTCGCGCGACACCGAATTCATGGTCGAGATGGGCTTCCAGGCCTATTTCAAAGCCTATACGCCGCGCGACATCGTCGGCGTCTGGCTGCCCAAGGCGGTCGACGAGCCGATCAAGATCGGCGAGGTCTGGATCCGGCCGGGCGACTACATCCTCGCCGACCGCGACGGCGTCGTCCGCATTCCCGCCGAGATCATCGAGGAGGTTCTCGATAAGTCGGAGACGGCGATCTCGGCCGAGAACAAGGTCCGCACCGCGATCCTCGCCGGCACCGATCCGCAGCAGGCCTATCTGCAGTACGGCAAGTTCTGAAGCCGATCATCGCTTCGAAGGACGGCGTCACATGTCCCACGATCCGCGCCTCATCCTGCTCGATCCGCGCGACAACGTCCTCGTCGCGCGGGTGCGGCTGAAATCCGGCGAGACGGTCGAAACCGGAGCCGGCCCGGCCGCGCTCGATCGCGACATCGCGCTCGCGCACAAGATCGCGCGACGCGCCATCGCGGCCGGCGAGAAGATCCTGAAATACGGCGCGCCGATCGGCGTCGCGACCGAGGCGATCGCCGCCGGCGCGCATGTCCATGTCCACAACATGCGCAGCGACTATACGCCGACCTATCATCTGGAAGACGAACGCAAGGCAGGAGCCTCGGCATGAACACGATGCAAGGCTATCTCCGGTCCGACGGGCGCAAGGGCATCCGCAACACCGTTGCCGTCGCCTATCTCGTCGAATGCGCCCACCATGTCGCGCGGGAGATCGCCCTGCCCTGGCGCGAGGAAGGCGTCCACGCCATCGGCTTTCCGGGCTGCTATCCGAACCCTTACGCCGAGCGGATGATGGAGCAGCTCTGCACCCATCCCAATGTCGGGGCGGTGCTGCTGGTCTCGCTGGGCTGCGAGAGCTTCAACAAATATGCGCTGGAGCGGGCCGTGCGCGCCACCGGCCGGCCGGTGAAGACGATCATCATCCAGGGCACCGGCGGCACCCGCAGCTCGATCCGCGAGGGCCGCGCCTGGGTCGAGGAACAGCGCGCCCTGCTCGACGCGCAGGAGACGGTGCCGATGGCCGTCTCCGAGCTCGTGGTAGGCACTGTCTGCGGCGGCTCGGACGGCACCTCGGGCATCACCGGCAATCCGGCGGCAGGCCGCGCCTTCGACCAGCTCATCGCCGAAGGCGGCGCCTGCATCTTCGAAGAAACCGGCGAGTTGATCGGCTGCGAGCACATCATGGCGGCGCGTGCGGTCACGCCCGAACTCGGCGCCGAGCTGGAGAAATCCGTTGCCAAGGCGGCGCGCTACTATGCGACGCTGGGCTACGGTTCCTTCGCCGCAGGCAACGCCGAGGGTGGGCTCTCGACCATCGAGGAGAAGTCGATGGGCGCCTATGCCAAGTCCGGCGCCTCGCCGATCTCCGGCCTGATCAAGCCCGGCGACGTGCCGCCGCATGGCGGGCTCTACCTGCTCGACGTGGTGCCGGACGGCGAGGTCCGCTTCGGCTTCCCCAACATCAACGACAATGCCGAGATCGCGGAGCTGATCGCCTGCGGGGCGCATTGCGTGCTGTTCGTGACCGGCCGCGGCTCGGTCGTCGGCTCGGCGATCTCGCCGGTCGTCAAGATCTGCGCCAATCCGGAGACCTATCGCCGCATGTCTGAGGATATGGATGTCGATGCCGGGCGCATCCTCGAGGGCCGCGCCAGCCTAGACGAGGTCGGCCGGGAGATCCGTGACCTCGTGGTCTCGCTCGGGCAAGGCGGCATGACGAAATCGGAGGAACTCGGCCATCAGGAATTCATCCTGACTTACAAGAGCTTCGAGCCGCTCGGCCCGGCCTGCCTGCCGGCGGCGTGAGGGGTCACGTCCCGGCAAAACGCCGGATCGCCTTAAGAGTAAATCAAGCCGGGCCATGCAGGATGCCGCCACTGCTTTGCCGTGGGGGCCTTCATGTTGCGTAACCTGACCCGGATGCCGTCCGACATGTCGTCGGAATCGCGCCGGCAGTTGCTTCATGCCGTCACGGACCTGTTCCTGCTCGATCAGGAGCCCAACGAAGCCGCCAAGGAGCACTATGGCGAGATCGCCACGAGCTCCCTGCCCCATCTCGGCGACGAGGAGCGCAAGGGCTACGCCGATCGCGTGGCGACCATGCCGACCCTGCCGCACAACGTCGCCGTCACCCTCGGCGGCGACAGCAACGCGGATGTCGCCCGGCTCGTGCTGACGCTGTCGCCGGTCCTGACCGACACCGATCTGGCCGCGATCGCGGTGAGCCAGTCGCAGCAGCATCTCGTCGCCATCGCCGAGCGCGCGCGCCTGTCCGAAGGCGTCACCGACATCCTGGTCGAGCGCGGCGATCAGAAGGTGCTGCACACGGTCAGCGCCAATGAAGGAGCCGCCTTCTCGGATCGCGGCTTCGACCGGCTGCTGGAACGCGGCGAGGGCGATGCCGCCATCACCGGCGCGCTCGCCCGGCGCTCCGACCTCACGCCGAACCGGGCCCAGCGCGTGCTGCGGATCGTCGAGCAGTTCTCCGACGGCTCTGCTGGTGGGGTGAAGACGAACGACGAGACCGTTTCGCTGGCCCGCCAGGCGCGCCAGCAGCGGCTGGAGGTCAAGCTCCTGCTCTCCGACCTCGCGACCAAGGTTCGCGAGGTCGACGACGTGCTGACGATGCTGGCCGACGAGGACCGCGCCTATCATCTCGCCCAGGTGCTGGCACAGATCGCCGATATCAGCATCGAGCAGGCGCTGCGCGTGCTGATGCAGCGCGACGCTAGCGGCATCGCCGTCGTATGCCGGTCGCTCGGCATCGGCCTCACCGCCTTCCGCGCCATCCTGCAATTGCGGGCACGGCGGCTGTACTTCTCCTCGCGCGATATCGACGACGATATCGACGCCTATGCGAAGCTCGATCTCGCCACGGCCGAGCGGACGCTGCGGTTCCTGAAGCTCAGAACCAAGATCGCCTGAGCGAGGGCCGGCCGTCACGCCACAAAACCGCGACATTCGGCCCGCCTCATGCTAGCTTCCTATGGGGCGCTTCGGCGCGAGGATGGCTTCGACGTGAGATTTCCGCTTCTTTCGGCTGCGGCGCTTTCGGTTCTTTTCGCGGGAGCGGCGCAGGCGCAGACGTTCCTGCCGCTCACCGGCTTCGCCGCGCTGCCCTCTTTCGCCTGGGACGAGCCGATGATCTCGCCGCGCTGGGAAGGCTCCTATGCGCGCATCTCGTCGGGCTTTCAGGTCACCAGCTCCAAGCATATGCGCACCAGCGCCGGGCCGACCTTCGGACTCGAGGCCGGGGTGATGCGGCGCGAGGGCAATTTCGTCTACGGAATCGTCGGCGCACTCGATTATGCCCCCGCGATCGGCGGGTATGGCTATCCGAGCTTCGGCAACGTCGCCTATACGCGCGATTTCGCCGGCGCCTTCCAGGTCAAGACCGGCGTGCTGGTGACGCCGGACGTGCTGCTTTACACCAAGGTCGGCATGTCGGCGGCCAACGAAACCTGGCGCTATGGCGCGACGCCGTTCTCCACCCCCTTCAACCAGAGCGATATCGCGGTGCGGCCCGAGGCCCGCGCCGGCGTGGAATGGGCCGTGACGGACAAGATCACACTCAGCCTCGAAGCCGGCGTTCTCGGCCGGCCGATCCGTTGAGAGCTGGATTCAAGCGGTTGCCGACTTGATTCAGGCAGCGCCTCCAAACTCCTGACAGCATTGACATTTGACGATCAAGGTGCGGGGATCCCCCTCTCCTGTAAGGAGAGGGGGCAGGGGTAAGGTGTAGGCCGTTCGACCAGTTCGGCGAGCCCTCACCGCAACAGCGACCACCTCACAGCCAATGCGGTTGCCGGCCTTCCCCTCACCCTGCCCTCTCCCTCCGGGAGAGGGTTCCGCGTTGCGGTTCCTGCCCGCTACCACCCAAGCATGGCCGCAACATGCGGCTCCTCAGCCCCCGAACGTATTGCTCTTCGGGAAGCCCTTGGGCGGCAGGCGGCCGGCCTCGGCGCGGTGGCCGAGCCATTCCAGCAGATCGGCTTGCGTCACGGTCCAGGTCCGGCCGGAGGTGTCGAGCCAGGTCAGGCCATCCGCGAGGTTGAAGGTCCTGGCGTCGGACAAGCCGCCATCCTTGTAGCGTTGCAGGCGCACGCCCTTGCCGCGGCCCATCTCCGCTACTTCCGAGATCGGGAAGCAGAGCAGCTTGCGGTTCTCGCCGATGATCGCGACATGGTCGCCATCGGCCGGCACGGCCAGCATCGCGACCGTCTTGCCGTCGACATTGAGCACCTGCCTCCCTTTACGGGTATTGGCGACGACATCGTCGGCCGGGGCGACGAAACCCCTGCCCTCGCTCGTCGCCATCAGCAGCTTGGTGCCGGGCCTGTAGGGGAAGGCCTGGACGATCTCGGCGGTTTCCTCCAGCTCGATCATCAGCCGGATCGGATCGCCGAAGCCGCGACCGCCCGGCAGCTTCGAGGCGTCGAGCGTGAAGACCTTGCCGTTCGAAGCGAGCACCAGCACCTTCGCCGTGGTCTCGGTGAAGAAGGCCGTTTGCAGCGCGTCGTCTCCCTTGAAGGAGAAGCTGGAACGATCCTGCACATGGCCCTTGAGCGCGCGGATCCAGCCCTTCTTCGAGATCACGACGGTGATCGGCTCGCGCTCGACCATGGCCTGGGTCAGGTCGATATCGGCGGTCTCGGGCATGTCGGCGAAGTCGGTGCGACGCTTGCCGATGGCCGTCTCCGGGCCGAACGACTTCTTCACCTGCCGGATGTCCCAGGCGATGGTCTTCCACTGCGTCGCCTCGGAGGCGAGCAGATCCTCGATCTGTGCCTTCTCCTTGGTGAGTTCGTCGAGCTCGGTCTTGAGCTGCATTTCCTCGAGCTTGCGCAGTGCCCGCAGGCGCGTGTCGAGGATGGCGTTGGCCTGGATCTCGGTGAGGTCGAAGACCTTCATCAGCTCGATCTTGGGCTCGTCCTCCTCGCGGATGATTTTGATCACCCGGTCGAGGTCGAGATAGACAATCAGCAGGCCGCGCAGGATTTCGAGGCGCTTGTCGATCTGGCCGAGGCGGAAGCGCGAGCGTCGCTGCAGCACCTCGCGGCGATGGTCGAGCCAGGCGCGCAGCGCCTCGGCGAGGCCGAGCACGCGCGGCACCAGCCCGCCGGTCAGCACGTTCATGTTCATCGAAATGCGTGCCTCCAGCTCGGAGAGCCGGAAGAGCGATTCCATCATCAGGTTAGGGTCGACATTGCGGGCACGCGGCTCGATGACGATGCGGATGTCCTCGGCCGACTCGTCGCGCAGATCCGCGACCAGCGGCAATTTCTTGTCGTTGAGCAGTTCGGCGATCTTCTCGATCAGCCGGCCCTTCGAGACCATGTAGGGGATCTCAGTGACCACGGCGAGCCAAGTGCCCCGGCCTTGGTCCTCGACATGCCAGCGCGCGCGGGTGCGGAAGGCGCCGCGCCCGGTGCGATAGGTCTCCGCCATCGAGGCGCGGGTCTCGACGATGATGCCGCCGGTCGGGAAATCCGGGCCGGGCACGAAAGTCATGAGCTGCTCGGAGGAGGTCTCCGGATGCTGGATCAGATAGAGCGCGGCGTCGCAGAGCTCGGCGGCATTGTGCGGCGGGATCGAGGTCGCCATGCCGACCGCGATACCCTGCGAGCCATTGGCGAGCAGGTTCGGGAAGGCGGCCGGGAGCACGACCGGCTCCTCGTCCTCGCCGTTATAGGTCTCGCGGAAGTCGACCGCGTCCTCGTCGATGCCATCGAGGAGGAGACGCGCGACCTCGGTCATGCGCGCTTCAGTGTAGCGGTAGGCAGCGGCGTTATCGCCGTCGATATTGCCGAAATTGCCCTGCCCGTCGACGAGCGGGTAACGCTGGGCGAAATCCTGCGCGAGGCGCACCAGCGCGTCGTAGACCGACTGATCGCCATGCGGATGGAACTTGCCGATGACGTCGCCGACGATGCGGGCGCATTTCTTGTGAACCTGGCCCGGATCGAGCCGGAGCAGCCGCATCGCGTGCAGGATGCGGCGGTGGACCGGCTTCAGGCCGTCGCGCGCATCCGGCAAAGCGCGATGCATGATGGTGGAGAGCGCATAGGCGAGATAGCGCTCTTCGAGCGCCGATTTCAGATCGATGCGCTCGGACTCGTCTTCCGGCGGCGGATCGACCGGTTTGCCCATGCTTCGTCAGCCCTCGTCTCGTCGAAAACTCGCGCTGCTCTATGGCACAGCGCGAATCGCCCCGCCAGAACAATGCAGGTACGCCGGCATGCGTGCAAACGCCGGGGCCGGCATTTCGCGCTCAATCGGTGGATGAATCGGCGGCAGCCGCATTCGCCGCGACCCGTATCGCCAATTCGACCAGCCTTGCCCGCTCCGGCGGCTCGGGCAGGCCGCGCGGCTCGAAGAGATGGCGCCGCAGGAAATAGCTGGTCAAGGCGAAGCCGGCCGACAGCTCGGCCGAGGACGGTTCGCGCCCGCCCTGCCCCTCGACCAGGAAGGCCGGCAGCGCCAGCAGCCTGTCGAGATAGGGCTGCGCAGCCCGGCGGCTCACCGCCTTGCCCGATTTCGGTGAGACATGGCTGAGATCGTCGGTGGATCCGGTCGCCGCGCAACGGGTGAGGTCGAGCCCGAAACCGAGTTCCGACAGCATGGCGAGTTCGAAGCGCACGATCAGCGGCGGCGCCAGGCGCAGCTCGTCGAGATGGGCGACGAGAACGGCAAGGCCCTCATAGAGGCCGGGATGCGGATCCCGCTCCGGCAGCAATCGCAGCAAGCCGGCGATCGTCGCCAGCCCGTAGAGCGCGACCGGAACCGCCATCAGGCGAGCGGCATGGGAGGTCAGCAATTCGACCTTGTACTCGCCGAGGTGCTCGTCCAGCCGGGCGCGCCAGGTCACTGCGATGTGGTTGCCCGGCTGCAATTGCGGCTGGGCTTTCGCTGAGCGCCCGCCCCGGACCAGCCCGAGATGGCGGCCGTGGTCGCGCGTCATCACCTCAAGGATCACGGCGCTCTCGCCATGAGCCTTGAGGCCGATGATCGTGCCTTCGTCCGTCCATTCCATGAGAACAGGGTGTAGAGCGAATGCAGGAGGAGTTTCCAGCGCCTCGCTACTCTGCGGTGGAAGCAAGAGCGCGGGGAACCCCTCTCCTGTAAGGAGAGGGGTTCCCCGCGCCTTCCCGGCCTCACGCGACGTATTGCGCGATGCCGCCGCCGAACGACCAGTCCTCGCGCTTGACCTCGACGAGGTTGATGAAGATGTCGTCGGGCCGCAGCCCGGGCTCGCGGGTCAGGTTCTGCGCGATTGCGGCGTAGAGCTTCTTCTTCTGCGTCACGCCGCGCGTATTCGCGACGGTGATCTGGATAATGACCAGCCCGGCACTGCGCTCGAAACCGAAATAATTGGCGTCGAAGACGAACTCGTCGGCGTCATGCTGATGCACGACGGCGAAGAGATCCTTTTCCGGCACCTCGAACGTCTCCCGCAGCGCCCTGTAGACACCCTCGACGATCGCAGCAGGCTCGGAAGCGGGACGGCCGCGGCGCATGGAAATCCGGATCAGAGGCATGGTTCTCTCCATCAGCGGCGGCCCCTTGGCCACCGATCGATGGAAAGAGATTAGCCTTGAACGATAAAACATGAAATCGTATCGTTATTTATATCATGAATATGGATTTTTGATTTATGAGCACCCCGGCCCTCGATGTCGAAGCGGTGGCAGCCTTCCTCCAGGCCGCCGAGCTGTCGAGTTTTACCCGCGCCGCAGAAGCGCTCGGCTCGACGCAGTCGCTGGTGAGCACACGCATCAAGCGGCTGGAGACGACGCTCGGCAAGCTCCTGTTGCAGCGGCACCCGCGACTGGTTCGGCTCACCTCGGAGGGCGAACGCTTCCTGCCGGCCGCGCGCGCGTTCCTCTCTGCCCATAATCAGGCGCTCGCGATCTTCAGCGAGGCGCCGGAGCGGATCGCCATCGGCATCAGCGAACAGGCGGCGGGCGCCGATGTGCCCGCCCTGCTCTCCCGGCTGGCCGCACGCGATCCGGGGCTCATCGTCAATCTGCGCATCGAGCCTTCGAGCCAGCTGGAACAGGCCTACGAGGCAGGCGATCTCGACGCGGTTCTCGTCCGCCGGATCGGCGCCGGCAATACCGGCGAGGTCCTGCGGGAGGACGGCCTCGGCTGGTTCGCCTCGCCCGCCCTGACACAGCCGGGGGATGCGCCGTTGCCGGTGATCAGCCTCGTCGCCGAATGCCGCCTGCGGCAGCACGCCGTCAACACGCTCAACCGGCACGCGATCGACTGGCGCGAAGCTTTCATCGGCGGCGGGATGGCGGCGGTGCAGGCCGCGCTCACCGGCGGTCTCGGCGTCGCAGCCCTGGCGACCCGTGTCGCCCCGCCGGGCGCGGTCGATATCGGCGCCGCATGGGGGCTGCCGGCGCTTGGACGCTCGCACATCGTCCTGCGCAGCAATGCCGCAACAGCTCGCGGCCGGGCTTTCGTGCGGGAGCTGGCGGCAGCTTTCCGCGGCTAGGCGCCATCGACACCTGATCGCAACGGTTTCGCACCGTCTTTGTCATTCCGGGGCTTCGCGCAGCGAAGAACCCGGAACCCACGACTGGGCAGAACATCGGATACGCGATTACAGGCGGCTCACCCGGTCGTGGGTTCCGGGTTCACGCCTGCGGCGCGCCCCGGAATGACAAGGGCGGTTCTAGCTTGAAACGCCCCAGAGACTGTCCGTGCGCCCTACCCTACCACCCGCTCGACGCGACTGATCACGCGCTTCTCGCGCAACTCGCTGATGATCGCCGAGAGGTGCTTCAGGTCCCAGACGGTGAGGTCGATCGTGACGTCGGTGAAGTCCGGATTGGGGCGGTTCATCGAAACCGAATCGATGTTGCCGTCATGCTCGGCGATGGTCGTGGTGATCTGGGCGAGCGAGCCCGGCTCGTTCAGCGACTTCAGGGCGATGCGGGCCGGGAAGCGCTGCGGCGCCTTGTCGTCGAGATCCCAGCGCACGTCGAGCCAGCGCTCCGGCTCATTGTCGAAGGCCGCGAGCGCCGGCGACTGGATCGGATAGATCGTCACCCCCTCGCCGGGCGTCAGGATGCCGACGATGCGATCGCCCGGCACCGCGCCGCCATGCGGGGCGAAGCGCACCGGCAGGTCGCCGCCAAGGCCGCGGATCGGGATGGCGCTATCGGCCGGCCCCTCGCCCGGGAGCTTGAATTTGAGGTTCTCGCCCTGGCGCAGCTCGAACCAGCCCTTGCCGCTGGCGCCGGCACCGGGCTTGGTCTCGGCTGCGGCACGCTTTTCCGGTTCGAGATCGGGGTAGACCGCCTTGACGACGTCGCCGGAATACATCTCGCCGCGGCCGACCGCCGCGAGCACGTCATCGACCGTGTTGCGGGCGAGCCGCTTCAGCGCGGCCTTGAGCTTGTCGTCGGAAAAGGCGCGCTCGGCGCGGGAGAAGGCCCGCTCTAGGATCTGGCGGCCGAGCCCGGCATATTGCCGGCGCACCGCGGCGCGGGTGGCGCGCCGGATGGCGGCGCGGGCCTTGCCGGTGACGACGAGCGACTCCCAGGCGGCGGGCGGCGCCTGCCCGTCGGCGCGGGTGATCTCGACCTCGTCACCGTTCTGCAATTCGGTCAGCAGCGGCGCGATGCGGCCGTTGATCTTGGCGCCGACGGCGCTGTTGCCGACATCGGTGTGGACGGCATAGGCGAAGTCGATCGGCGTCGCGCCGCGCGGCAGGGCGATGAGCCGCCCCTTCGGCGTGAAGCAGAAGACCTGATCATGGAAGAGCTCGAGCTTGGTGTGCTCGAGAAATTCCTCGGGGCTGTCGCCTTCGTTGAGCAGGTCGACGGTCCGGCGCAGCCATTGATAGGCGCGGCTCTCGTCGCCGAGCTGGGTCGGCTCGCCGGGGCGACCGTCCTTGTAATGGGCATGGGCCGCGATGCCGTATTCGGCGATGCGGTCCATCGCGTCGGTGCGGATCTGCAATTCGACGCGGCTGTGGCCGGGCCCGACGACCGTGGTGTGGATCGAACGATAGTCGTTCTGCTTCGGCGTCGAGATGTAGTCCTTGTAGCGCCCCGGAACCATCGGCCACGTCATGTGGACGATGCCGAGGACACGGTAGCAGTCCTCCGGCTTCTCGACGATGACGCGGAAGCCGAAGATATCCGAGAGCTGCTCGAAGGAGACGGATTTGCGCTCCATCTTCTTCCAGATCGAATAGGGCCGCTTGCGGCGACCGGAGACCTGGGCCTGGATGCCGCTGGCGGCAAGCTTCCCCTTCAGGTCCTCCTCGATCTCGCCGATCACCTTGCCCTCGCGCGCGGTGACCTCCTCGAGCCGCTTGGTGACGGTCGCGTGGGCCTCCGGCTTGATATGCCGGAAGGACAGCTCCTCCAACTCCTCGCGCAGTTCCTGCATGCCCATGCGGCCGGCGAGCGGGGCGTAGATCTCGATCGTCTCCTCGGCGATGCGCAGGCGCTTCTCGGGCGGGACGAAATGAAGGGTGCGCATGTTGTGCAGGCGGTCGGCGAGCTTGACCAACAGCACGCGGACGTCGTCGGAGATCGCGAGCAGGAGCTTGCGGAAATTCTCGCCCTGCGCCGCCTTCTTGGAAACCAGGTCGAGCTTCTTGATCTTGGTCAGGCCATCGACGAGCCGGCGGATATCCGGCCCGAACATGCTCTCGATCTCTTCCAGCGTCGCGGCCGTATCCTCGACCGTATCGTGCAGCACCGCGGCGACGATGGTGGCGTCATCGAGCTTGAGGTCGGTCAGGATCGCCGCGACTTCGAGCGGGTGAGCGAAGAAGGGATCGCCGGAGGCACGCTTCTGCGTGCCATGCGCGCGCATGGCATAGACATAGGCCCGATTCAGCAGGTCCTCGTCGGTATTCGGATTATAGCTCCTGACCCGGTCAACGAGCTCGTACTGCCGCATCATGCCCATGCGGGCCTCTGCCTCGTTATTCTGTTGTTGCAACTCATGATTATTTGCACAGGCGTTGGCGGCAGCAAGACGTTTTCCGGATGGCGGGCATGAAAAAGCCCGGCATTGCCGGGCTTTAACGTCAAACTATGAACAATCGATTCACAGTACGAGAATCAATCCTCGTCGTCGGCGCTCTCGGTCGGCGGCACCAGGCCGTCGAGGCCGCGCAGGAGGTCTTCCTCGCTCATCCGGTCGAACTGAACTTCGCTGTCCGGCGTCGCGGCGGCAGAGGGGCTGGCGAGCAGCGGAACGGTCTCCTGCTCCGGCTCGTCGACCTCGACATGCTTCTGCAGCGAGTGGATCAGGTCTTCCTTGAGATCCTCGGGCTTCAGCTTCTCGTCGGCGATCTCACGCAGGGCGACGACGGGGTTCTTGTCGTTGTCGCGCGTGACGAGGATCGACGAGCCCGACGCGATCATCCGCGCGCGGTGGCTGGCCAGCAGCACCAGCTCGAAGCGGTTCTCGACCTTGTCGATGCAGTCTTCAACGGTAACGCGAGCCATGGGCGGCTTCTTCCGATCTCAGCGATGCAGGGAAACAGGTTGAGCAGGGCCTTACAGCCAAAGCCGGCGCGATGCAAGAATTTCGCGGCGCCCGCCGCCTCTCACGCCCGCATGCGCCGCACCATGTCGTCGAGGGTCGGCTCCGTCCGGCCGCCGCCCTCGCCCGGACGCACGTTCATCGCCGGCAGCTCATGCGGCTTCAGCTCGGCAAAGCGCATCCGCATGGTGGTCGCCACGCCCTCGCCGAAGGCGATCGCCTCGCGATTGCCGATCGAGGACAAGAAATTGATCGTGCTGGCCGAAGCGTCCGAAATCGCCGAGCGGATGATCTGCTGGTCGCGCTCGTTGCCGAGCCGCATCGCGAAAACAGTCGAGCATTGCGAGAGGATGGTCGGGTCGAGCTCGCCCGGCCGCTGGGTCACCACGCCGAGATAGGCGCCGTATTTACGCCCCTCCTTGGCGATGCGGGCGATCGCGTGGCGCGTGGGCGCGAAACCGAGCGCCTGATCGGACGGCACATAGCGATGCGCCTCCTCGCAGAGCACGAGCACCTCGCAGGCGCCCTGACTGGCCATGGCGAGATCGAAGGCGAGACGCGACAGCACCGAGGCGACGGCATTGACCACCTCCGCCGGCAGGCCGCCGAGCTGGAAGGCCGTGATCGGCCGGCCATGCATCGGGATGCGGAAGATCTGGCCCAGGATCGGCGCTACCGTCTCGTACATGTTGGCGCGCCCGAACATGAAGCGGTAGCGCGGGTCGGCGTGGAGCGATTCCAGCCGGACCTTGAGCGAACGCAGCGCCGCCCGGGGCCAGCGCAACTCATGCAGGCCGATCATTTCATCGATGACGGCAAAAGCATCCTTCAGGCGGTAAGGCGTCGAGGCGTCGACGCCGCCGGTCGGCGGCGCGGATTCGGTGTTGTTGCGCCCGATTCCGAGATCGAGCGGGCGCTTGAGCAGGCTCGACCCGAGATCGCGCGCCAATTCCTGGGCGTTCGGGACACGATAACGCGTGCGGGCGGCCGCAATCACCTCGCGCAGAATATCGGGCTCGTCGTCCAGCGCCGGCCTGCCACGGAAGACGACATCCGCGAATTCTTCCTGTTTGAACATCCAGAAAGGCAGGTCGAGCGCCTCGCCGTCGATGGTGAGGGCAAGATCGGGAAAAGCGACCGAATATTCGTTGTGCGGGTCGAGAATGAGAACGCGCAGGCGCGGACGCGCCATGACAGCCCGGCGCAACAGCAGCGAGACGGCGCTGGACTTGCCGACGCCAGTAGTCCCGACGAGGGCGAAGTGACGCGACAGCATATCCTGAATGCTGACCGTGGCCGGGATCGAGGAATCCTGCGTGACATGGCCGATCTCGACCCCGGCCCGATCGCCGAGATCATGGACGAGGGCGAGGTCGCCGGACCGGATCCGATGGGCGACCGCGCCGATCGGCGGGTAGCCGGTGATGCCGCTCTGGAAGCGCGTCGAGCCGTCCGGATTTTCCAGCACCTCGCCGAGAAACTCGACCTCGATCTGGATCGGATTTTCGCCGTCGTTCCAGGCCGGCTCCACCGCGTGCAGCTTGTAGACCAGCGCCACGATGCGGCTCTGGCCGAGGTTGATGGAGATCATCCGACCGATGGCCCAGGCATCGCTCGCCAGCCAGTTTCCGGTGGAGACCGAGCTCAGAATGGTGGCGCGCGAGCCGTCGCAGGCGATCAGCCGCCCGAGCGCACGCTCCGGCGGCTGGCCGGCGTCACGTCGGTCGGGAGTGATGTCGGTGTGGAAGGTCGCATTCTTCAAGGGGAGTTGCATAAGTCCCGCTCGTCCGATCCCAAGTTCAGCGAAGTCATGTCTTGACGTTACAGGACGCGGGTTACGATTACCTTCACGGGAAACGAACAACCATTTGCGGTTATCAAACTGCAAATCGCGGCAGGCAGCGCATCGATCACAAATCGTGAGCCCGGTATCACAATCCCTGCATTGAGCAGGCGGGGCGCTTTCGTCTATAGCATCGGACGGAAAAGCGGCGCCGCTTTTCAGAAAAATACGATGCGATAACAAATGCATAGATCGCCGCCGCGGCATCCGGCCGAAAACCAGGCGATCTGAGCGAGGAATGGCTACGAGGGGCTTGCACCATGGCTGAACGGCTGCGCCTGGGCGTCAATATCGACCATGTCGCCACGGTCCGGAACGCGCGAGGCGGCGCCCTGCCCGATCCGGTCCGGGCCGCCCATCTCGCCGTCGCAGCTGGTGCCGACGGCATCACCGCCCATCTCCGCGAGGATCGCCGCCATATCCGCGATGCCGATATCGAGCGCCTCGTCGCCGAACTCACCCGGCCGCTCAACTTCGAGATGGCCACGACCGATGAAATGCTCGCACTGGCCGAACGGCTGAAGCCGCACGCGGCCTGTCTCGTCCCGGAGAAGCGCGAAGAACGCACGACCGAAGGCGGGCTCGACGTCGTCGGACAGGAAGCCCAGCTCGCGCCACGCATTGCCCGGCTGAAGGCGGCCGGCTGCCGCGTCTCGCTCTTCATCGAGCCGGACGAGGCGCCGATCGCAATGGCCGCCAAGCTCGGCGCGCCCGTCGTCGAGCTCCACACCGGCAGTTGGTGCCATGCCGTCGCCGATGGCGAGACCGAGAAAGCCGAGGCCGAGTTCAGGCGGCTCGCGAACGGCGCCGCCTATGGGGCAACGCTCGGGCTCGAAGTCCATGCCGGACATGGGCTCGACTACGACACCGCGCGCAAGCTCGCCGGCGTCCCGGCCTTCGTCGAGTTCAACATCGGCCACTTCCTGATCGGCGAAGCGATCTTCATCGGCCTGGAGGCCGCGATCCGCCGGATGCGCCAGGCGATGGATGAAGGGCGCGGTGCCGGGCGCTGACCCTCTGGGGAAAAGATGGGCCAGCCCTCATCCTGAGGAGCCGTTCCGTTGGGAATGCGTCTCGAAGGATGAGGACTGAGTTTCAAAATGCGCCCCTCCCTTTCTGAAGCGGTTCCTGCCGGATGAAAAGCGCGCTACATCGCGAAGCATGATCCTCGGCATCGGCTCCGATCTCTGCGACATCCGCCGCATCGAACGCTCGCTCGAACGCTTCGGCGAGCGCTTCACCCATCGTATCTTCACCGAGCGCGAGCGCGCGAAATCCGATCGCCGTGCGACGCGCGCGGCGTCCTATGCCCGTCGTTTCGCTGCCAAGGAGGCTTGCTCGAAAGCGCTGGGAACCGGCATCCGGGCCGGCGTGTTCTGGCGCGACATGGAGGTGGTCAACCTGCCGAGCGGCCGCCCGACGATGCGGCTGACCGGCGGTGCGCTGGAGCAGGTGAAAGCCATGACTCCGCCCGGCTTCGAGGCGATCGTCCATGTTTCACTGACGGACGACCCGCCGCTCGCGCAGGCCTTCGTCGTGATCGAGGCCCGGCCGCTCGCCGGTTGAGGATCCTCAGAGGTTTCATCGCATGAAAAAAGCCGGCGCTGGTGGCGCCGGCTTCCGGATTGCCTTCGAAGAAGGGCAGGCCGATCAGCGGCCGGTGACGGCGCTCTCGGGCTCGTCGCTCAGCCAGCGATAGATGACGCCGCCCAGCACGCCGCCGATCAGCGGGGCGACCCAGAACAGCCAGAGCTGGCCGAGCGCCCAGCCGCCCACGAACAAGGCCGGGCCGGTGCTTCGCGCCGGGTTCACCGAGGTGTTGGTGACGGGGATGCTGACGAGATGGATCAGGCACAGACCGAGGCCGATGGCGAGCGGAGCGAAGCCCGCCGGAGCCTTGCCGTGGGTCGCCCCCATGATGATGAACAGGAACATCATGGTCATGACGACCTCCATGAGGAAAGCCGAGACCAGATTGTACTTGCCGGGCGAATGATCGCCGTAGCCGTTCGAGGCGAAGCCGCCGGCAAGATCGAAGCCCGGCGCGCCGCGCGCGATGAGGTAGAGGACACCCGCCGCCACGACCGCGCCGATCACCTGCGCGATGATATAGGGAAGAATCTGTCCCGTCGGAAACCGGCCGCCCGCCGCCAGCCCCACCGTCACCGCCGGGTTGAGGTGGCAGCCTGAAATATGGCCGATCGCATAAGCCATCGTGACCACGGTCAGGCCGAATGCGAGCGAAACGCCGAGCAAGCCGATACCAACATTCGGAAAACCCGCAGCGATGACCGCGCTGCCGCAACCCGCAAACGTCAACCAGAACGTGCCGATGGCCTCGGCGACATACTTCTTGCTGCTCATGGTGATTCCCCCGGATTCGGAAACCGTGGAATGCTGTTCGGGAAACACGATGTCGTCAACGCAACGTAACGCGTATTCGACCTGCGAATTTGGCCCTCCTCCCGCCGTTTTCCCGCATTGGAATAGTTCTCGTCATGTCTTCGCCATCCGGCGGCGCCGTTCCATCCCACTGCTCTTGCGCGTTGTCGCAGACGCGATAGTCGGCTAGACCGCGCGCTGGATCGCAGTTCCAGGAGCGCCCGCGTGGCCAACGAAGTCGAAAGCAAGAGCAAGGCGGCCAAGGAAGAAGGCGGCATCTTCGAGACGATCAAGGTGGTCGTCCAGGCGCTTCTCATCGCGCTCGTCATCCGCACCTTGCTGTTCCAGCCCTTCAACATCCCCTCGGGCTCGCTGATTCCGACGCTGCTGATCGGCGACTATCTCTTCGTGTCGAAATACACCTACGGCTATTCCAAGCACTCGATCCCGTTCAGCCCGCCGCTGTTCTCAGGGCGCGTCTGGGCGGCCGAGCCCAAGCGCGGCGACATCGCCGTCTTCAAGCTGCCGACCGACAATTCGACCGATTACATCAAGCGCGTCATCGGCCTGCCCGGCGACCGCATCCAGATGATCGACGGCGTGCTGCACATCAACAACCAGCCGGTGAAGCGCGAGCGCATCGCCGACTACACGACCAGCGACAACTGGGGCCGCAGCGTCCCGGTGATCCGCTATCGCGAGACGCTGCCCAACGGCGTCAGCCACGAGATCATCGAGCGCGAGGGCGATACCGGAACCTTCGACAACACGCAGGTCTTCACCGTCCCGCCCGGCCATTTCTTCATGATGGGCGACAACCGCGACAACTCGCTCGATTCGCGCGACCGCAGCGTCGGCTATGTGCCGTTCGAGAACTTCGTCGGCCGGGCCGAAATCATCTTCTTCTCGATCGAGGAAGGCGCTTCGGCCTGGAAGATCTGGGAATGGCCCTATACGGTTCGCTGGAACCGTCTGTTCAGCACCATCAAGTGAGCAAAGCCAGCGACACTGCGCGCAAGGCGCCCGACACCGCGCGGCTCGAAGCCGCGCTCGGGCACCTCTTCGCCGACAAGTCCCTGCTGACCACGGCGCTCACCCATATGAGCGCCGAGGAATCGCGGCTGGCGAGCTATCAGCGCCTGGAGTTTCTCGGCGACCGCGTGCTCGGCCTCTCGATCGCCGATCTGCTGTTCCGGCATTATCCGCAATCCGAGGAAGGCAACCTCTCCCGCCGCCTGGCCGATCTGGTGCGCAAGGAGACCTGCGCCGAGGTGGCGCAGGGCTGGAATCTCGGCCATTACATGCGCCTCGGCGACGGCGAGATCCTCGGCGGTGCCCGCAAGAACAAGGCGATCCTCGCCGATGCCTGCGAAGCGATCATCGGAGCAGTCTTCATCGACGGCGGATACGAGGCGGCGCGTGCGCTGGTCGAACGCGCCTTCGGCGAAAGGCTGCTGAAGCCGGTTCGCCCCCTGCGCGACGCCAAGACCGCCCTGCAGGAATGGGCGCAGGGCAAGGGCTATGCGACGCCGACCTACAGCGAGCGCGGCCGCTCGGGGCCCGACCACGCGCCGGTCTTCGTCGTGGCGGCCCGGATCAACGGGCTCGCCGACTCAGAGGCGCGCGGCCCCTCCAAGCGGCTGGCCGAGCAGGCGGCGGCCGAGGCTTTCCTGCGGCGCGAAGGCCTGTGGAACGACAACCCGGAAGGCGACAATGTCTGAAACCGATCACACCACGCGCTGCGGCTTCGTCGCGCTGATCGGCGCGCCCAATGCCGGCAAATCGACGCTGCTCAACCAGCTCGTCGGCGCCAAGGTCTCGATCGTCTCGCGCAAGGTGCAGACGACGCGCACGCAGGTGCGCGGCATCGCCATGTCCGGCGCGGCCCAGATCATCTTCGTCGACACGCCCGGCATCTTCGCGCCCAAGCGCCGGCTCGACCGCGCCATGGTAACGAGCGCCTGGGGCGGCGCGACCGATGCCGATCTGATCGGCGTCCTGATCGACGTCGCGCGCTTCGAGCACGAGGAAAACACGGTGCTGCTGGAGAAGCTCGCCGAGCTGAAGCAGCCGAAATTCCTGATCCTCAACAAGATCGACACGGTGGCGAAGGAGAAGCTGCTCGAGATCACCGCCAAGGTGAACGAGCGGGGATCGTTCGAGGCGACCTTCATGGTCGCGGCGCTCACCGGCTACGGCGTCAAGGACATCCTGGCCTGGCTGGAGAAGCGCTTGCCGCTCGGCCCCTGGCTCTACCCGGAAGACCAGATCTCGGATGCGCCCCTGCGCTTCCTCGCCGCCGAGATCACGCGCGAGAAGATCTTCGAGCGGCTGCATGACGAACTCCCCTACCGCTCCACGGTCGAGACCGAGAGCTGGCAGCAGAAGCCGGACGGCTCGGTGCGCATCGAGCAGACGATCTATGTCGAGCGCGAGGGCCAGCGGAAGATCGTGCTCGGCGAAGGCGGCCAGACGATCAAGGCGATCGGCCAGAAGGCCCGCGCCGAGATCGCCGAGGCGGCGGAAGCCAAGGTGCATCTCTTCCTGTTCGTGAAGGTACGCGAGAACTGGAGCGACGATCCGGAGCGCTATCGCGAGATGGGGCTGGAGTTCCCGAAGGGCAAAGGCTGAGCGACGCGGAAGGCGGCGATGCGCAGCGAAAAGGAGAAGATGCTGGCCGGCGAGCTCTATCGCGCCGACGACGCCGAGCTCATCGCCGATAATCGCCGCATCAGTTCCTGGATGGACCGCTTCAATGCCACCACGGCCGCGCCCGAGAGCAGGCGCGCGCTGATGACGGCGGCGTTCGGCCATGTGGGACGAGACGTCACGATCCGCCCGCCCTTCCATTGCGACTACGGCTACAACATCAGCCTCGGCGACGGCGTCTTCCTCAACTTCAACTGCATCATCCTCGACGTGGTCGCGGTCACCATCGGCGACGGCACGCAGATCGGGCCCGGCGTTCAGATCCTCACGGCCGACCATCCGCGCGATCCGGCCCAACGCCGGCAGATGCTCGAATTCGGCCGGCCGGTGAGCATCGGCCGCAACGTCTGGATCGGCGGCGGCGCGATCATTCTGCCTGGCGTTACCATCGGCGACGACGCGATCGTCGGGGCGGGCAGCGTCGTCACGCGTGATGTGCCCTCAGGTTGCACGACGGTCGGAAACCCGGCACGGTTGAGGCCATAGCCGCAAAACCCTCCCGACGATCCCGCGCTGCGATCAGGCTGCGTCCGGATGCCGCGTTTGCGCCTTGAACTTCGTCAAATTTCGTTCATGAACGACATCGTTCGACCGCGTTTTGCAGCCATCCTTTTTACTTGAAGCATTTCAGCAGGAGTCATCGCCATGAACGGCGCACCGCGCATCGCGCTCTTCATCGACGGCGCCAATCTTTACGCGACCTCGAAGCAGCTCGGCTTCGACATGGATTATCGCCGCCTGCTGCGCGAATTCCAGAGCCGCGGAAATCTGATCCGCGCCTTCTATTTCACGACACTGGTCGAGAGCGAGGAGTATTCGTCCATCCGCCCGCTGGTCGATTGGCTCGACTATAACGGCTACCGCGTCGTCACCAAGGCCGCGAAGGAATTCACCGACGCCACCGGCCGCCGCCGGGTCAAGGGCAACATGGATATCGAGCTCGCCATCGAGATGCTCGAACTCGCCCCCCATCTCGACCAGATCTACCTGTTCTCCGGCGACGGTGATTTCCGCCCGCTGGTCGAGGCGGTGCAGCGCAAGGGCGTCAAGCTCTCGGTCGTCTCGACGATCTCGACCAATCCGCCGATGGTTTCGGACGAGCTGCGCCGGCAATGCGACGAGTTCGTCGACCTCGCCCAGCTGATGCAGAAGATCGGACGCGATCCGTCGGAGCGCACAAGCCGCGCAGGCAGCGCGCCCGCCGCTCCGGCAACGCCGGGCAACCCGGCGCTGGAGCGCCGCTACGGCATCCGCCAGGGCGACGAGCCGGTGGAGGGATGAGCTCCACGGTAGGGCGTAGAGCGCGAGGAACCCCTCTCCTGTAAGGAGAGGGGCAGGTGTGAGGTGTAGGCCGCCGGACCAGCGGAACTGTGCCTTCGCCGAGCCGAACTTCCCAGCCAATCAAATAGCTTCGGCAGCAGCACGAATTTTCGCGACGACCGCGTCGCGATCATTCAGCACCTCTTCATTGCGGAACCGGATCAGCACGAAGCCATGGCTTTCGATCTCAACGGATCTAGCGGCATCGTAATCGCGATCTGCGAGGTGCTGGTTCCCATCGATCTCGATGGCAAGCTTCCGCTCGAAGCAGAGGAAATCAACGGTATAGGCTAGAAGCGGCGCCTGCCGGCGGAATTTGAGACCATTAATCCGACGATTTCTGACGAGCTCCCAGAGAATGTCCTCGGGCTTCGTCGCCTGGCGCCGCAGCTTTCGAGCGAAGTCCTGCGGCTCCGACACCATCGCCATTCCTGCTGAGGGCCGACACCTCACCCCTGCCCCTCTCCTTACAGGAGAGGGGTTCCCCGCACTCTTTCTTTCAACCTCGTGAATTCAACCGCCCGTCTTCAGAATCCGCTGCTTGTCGCGGTTCCAGTCGCGGGTCTTCTCGGTCTCGCGCTTGTCGTGGAGCTTCTTGCCCTTGCCGAGGCCGAGCTCGACCTTCGCGCGGCCCCTGTCGTTGAAATAGACCTTGAGCGGGATCAGAGCCATGCCCTCGCGCTGGACCGCGCCCATCAGCTTGTTGATCTCGCGTCGATGGAGCAGGAGCTTGCGCGGCCGGCGAACCTCGTGATTGAAGCGGTTCGCCTCCAGGTACTCCGGGATATAGGCGTTGAACAGGAAGAGCTCCTCACCCATCGGGCCGGCATAGCTCTCGCCGATCGTCGCCTTGCCGCCGCGCAACGATTTGATCTCGGTGCCCTGCAAGGCGATGCCCGCCTCCAGTGTCTCCTTGATCTCGTAATTGAAGCGCGCCTTGCGGTTGTCCGCCGCGAGACGATAGCGCTCGGGATCGGGTTTCTTCATGCGCTTCCGCCGAATCCGTGCTCTTTCACCAGCGCCGCCATCGCCTGCGATTCCGATTCCGGATCTGCGCTCAAGCCGTTGAGAACGCCGAGCTTGTCGTCCTCGCGCCGGTTCTGGCTGAGCTTGAACTTGCCGATGATCGACGCGATCTCGATCTCGATGCCGACGATGCCGCGCGCCTGCGCCGCGATGAAAGGTTCGGGCGCATCGCTCACCGCCCAGGGCTCAGAGCGCGGCTGCTCCTGCTGCTGCGTCAGCGATTCGAGCTGGGCGCGCAGCCAGGCCGGATCCTCGATCGACCGGGCGGGTCCACGGGCCTGCACGGTGACGTAGTTCCAGGTCGGCACGACCTTGCCGGTCTCGCGCTTGGTCGCATACCAGGCGGGTGTGACATAGCGCTCGACGCCGGTGAAGATCACCAGCGTCTCGGCCCCTGCCGCGATGGCTTTCCACTGCGGATTGGGGCGCGCGAGATGCGCGCGCAGCACGCCGTTCTCACCCTCGTCGGCATGCAGGACGAAGGGGACGAGATTGGCGATGAGCCCGCCCTCGCCCACCGTGACCAGCGAGGCGAGCGGATGGCGGCGGATGACCGCGTGCAACTGCGCGCGGTCATCGACCTTGAAGTGACTGGGTTCGTACATCCCGGAGTTCCCTGGCGTACCGGCCGGGGCGACCGGACGAACGCGATCCCTATTTAGGCATTCAACAGCCCGGCGAAAACCATCGCCTCGCGAATGACCTTGCCCGTCGCCGGCGTCACCGGCAGGAGCGGCAGGCGAACCTCCTCCTCGATGCGGCCGAGGAGCGCGAGGCCGTGCTTGGCACCGGCGAGACCGGGCTCCCTGAAGGTCGCGTCGTGGAGCGGCACCAGCCGGTCCTGCACCTTCAGCGCCGTGGCGAAATCGCCCTTGAGCGTCGCATCCATCAGATCGGCACAGAGCCGCGGCGCGACGTTGGCGACGACCGAGATGCAGCCATGGCCGCCGGCCGCCATATAGGCGAGCGCGGTCATGTCCTCGCCCGAGAGCTGGATGAAATCCGGCCCCATGGCATGGCGCTGCTGCGAGACGCGGGCGAGATTGGCGGTCGCATCCTTTACGCCGGCGATGTTCCTGAGCTCATAGAGCCGCGTCATCGTCTCGACCGACATGTCCACCACCGAGCGCGGCGGGATGTTGTAGATGATGATCGGGATGCCGATCGCATCGTTCACCGCCTTGAAGTGCTGGTACATGCCCTCCTGGGTCGGCTTGTTGTAGTAGGGCGTCACCACGAGGACGGCATCGGCGCCGGCCTTCTCGGCATGGACGGCAAGGTCGATCGCCTCGATCGTGTTGTTGGAGCCGGCGCCGGCGATCACCGGAACGCGGCCCTTGTTCTGGTCGACGACGATCTCGACGACGCGCTTGTGCTCGTCATGGGAGAGCGTCGGGCTCTCGCCGGTGGTGCCGACCGGGACGAGACCCGTCGAACCGCTCGCGATCTGCCATTCGACCAGAGCGCGCAGCGCGTCCTCGTCGATCTTGCCGGCTTTGAAGGGCGTGACCAGAGCGGGCATCGAGCCGGTGAGGGCAATGTGCTTGGTCATGTCAGCGTCCTGAGGCGATCATTCGGGTCATGGGCCGCCACACATAAACCGTCGTTTGGTCAAGGCAAAGCCGGCAATGCATGAAAATGCGTGGCCTCATAGTTAAGCCTCCATAAACTTCCTTCCCCGACCATCGACCGATGCCTGCTACAGGATGGAGACCCGCCATGGCCTCGCCTGCTGCCGCGAGGAGACTGATCGGCCTGCTGCTGCCTGCCCTGCTCACCGCCTCGACGACGCAGGCGGGGGACGACGGCATGCTCGCAAGCCAGCGCAAGCTCGCCATGATCGGCGACGTCGACACGACGGGCGCGCTGGCGCCCTATCCGCCCTCTGCCCTGCGCGGCGAGGATGCGGTCAATCTCGACGCCGTGAAGGCCGCCGTCGCCGCCTATCGTCGCGGCGCGCTCGGAGAAGGCGACGACCTCGCCGGGCGGATCGACGACCGTGCCGCGCGCGCCCTGCTCGAATGGGTGGCGATCCATGCCAATGCCGGCGCCGTGACCTTCGTGCGGATCGACGCCTTCCTGCGCGAGCATCCGAACTATCCGGCGACGACCCGCTTTCGACGCCGCGCCGAAGAGGCGCTCATCGCCGAGAAGAAGAGCGCCGTGATCGTGCGCGCCTTCTTCCACGGCCAGCAGCCTGTTTCGCCGGCCGGCCGGATCGCGTTGGCGCTGGCGCTCAAGGACCAGGGGCGCACCGAGGAGGCGATCGCTCTCGTGCGCCAGAGCTGGCGCAAGGACCCGTTCGGGCAGGCGCTGGAGAAGATCGTCCTCAAGGATTTCGAGACGACGCTTACCAAGGACGACCACCGTCTGCGTGCTGAGCGCTTCCTGTTCAAGGAGAGCGGCGAGGCGGCCCTGCGCAATGCCGCCCGCGTCTCGGCCGACTATGTCGTGCTGGCCAGGGCAAGACTCGCCAGCGCGGGCGCACGCCGGCCGATCCCGGACAAGCAGATCGCGGCCGTGCCGGCCTCCGTCCGCAGCGACGTCTCCTTCGCCTTCCTGCAAGCGCAGCAGGCGCGCCGCGGCGACAAGCTGGACGACGCGGTGAAGGCGCTCGCCAATGTCCCGCGCGATCCCAGCCTTCTCGGCGATGGCGACGGCTGGTGGGAGGAGCGGCGCATCATCGCGCGCAAGCTCGTCGACGCCGGCCAGCCGGCCAAGGCCTACGAGGTCGCGGCCGGCCATGGCGCCGAGGACAATGCCGAGCGCATCGAGGCCGAATGGCACGCCGGCTTCATCGCGCTGCGCTTCCTCAAGAAGCCGGATGTCGCACTGAAGCACTTCGAGGCGGCGGCCGGCATCGCCGAAACGCCGATCTCCGTGGCCCGCGCGGCCTATTGGCAGGGCCGCAGCTATGAGGAACTGGGCCGGGCCGAGGAGGCAAAGGCCGCCTTCGGCAAGGCCGCCGACCAGCCGATCGCCTATTACGGGCAACTGGCACGGGCCAAGCTCGGCCTCGATCGCCTGCCGCTCAGGAGCACGCCGGCCGCCGGCCTCGAAGCGCTGCCGGGACATCGCGGCGTCAGGCTGCTCTATCGCATCGGCGAGCGCGACCTCGCCACGCTGATGCTGAGCGATCTGGCTCAACGCCTGCACAGCACCGAGGCGCTGGAAGCGATCGCCGCCATCGCCCAGCGCGAGGCCGATGCGCGCGCGCTGGTCAGCATCGGCAAGGCCGCGCTGCAGCGTGGATTTCCGCTCGACATGGCCGCCTATCCGATCAACGGAATTCCGCAGTTCGACGTGCTGGGCGACCCGATGGAACGGGCCATCGTCCACGCCATCGCCCGGCAGGAGAGCGCCTTCGATCCGACCGCGATGTCGCATGCCGGCGCCCGCGGCCTGATGCAGATGATGCCGGCGACCGCGCGCGAGACGGCGCGGCGCGCCAGCCTGCCCTTCGACTGGCAGAAGCTCGGGCAGGACCCGCTCTACGCGGCCCGGATGGGCGCGGCCCATCTCAACGACCTGCTGAAGGAATGGCGCGGGTCCTACATCCTGACCTTCGCGGCCTATAATGCCGGCTCGCCGAATGTGAAGAAATGGATCGCCGCCTATGGCGATCCGCGCGATCCGGAGGTCGATGCGGTCGACTGGGTCGAGCGCATCCCCTTCTCCGAGACGCGCAACTACGTCCAGCGCGTGATGGAGAACCTGCAGGTCTATCGCGAGCGGCTGAACCAGCGCACCGCCTATCTAATCGACTACGATCTGAAGCGCGGCGGCAAGCGGGACTGAAGGTTCCCAAATCCTCCTTGTCATTCCGGGGCTTCGCATAGCGAAGAACCCGGAACCCACGACTGGGCGAGCCTTCGACAACTCAACATAGGATGGTTCACCCAGTCGTGGGTTCCGGGTTCGCGCCTGCGGCACGCCCCGGAATGACAATCGTTGCTGCCCAACCGTCCGCGCAACGATCTTAGCTGCCGATTGCAATATTTGAAATTTTCAATTACCTCTGACCGGCAGCGGAGGAACTTCAATGCTGCAGGACATTGCCGATTTCGCGCCGACGCTTCAGGCTTGGCGCCGCGACCTTCACGCCCATCCCGAAATCGCCTTCCAGGAGTTCCGAACCTCGGATTTCGTGGCGAAGACGCTCGCCTCCTTCGGCATCGAGGTGCATCGCGGCCTTGGCGGCACCGGCCTCGTCGGCGTCATCAAGGGCGGTGCGGAGGGGCCGACCATCGGGCTGCGCGCCGATATGGACGCACTGCCGATGGAGGAGCAGACCGGCCTCGCCTATCGCTCGACCACCGAAGGCCAGTTCCATGGCTGCGGCCATGACGGGCATACGGTCATGCTGCTTGCCGCCGCGCGCCATCTCGCCGCCAACCCGCCGAAGCGCGGCAAGGTCCATCTGATCTTCCAGCCGGCCGAAGAGGTTGGGCAGGGCGCCGAGCGCATGATCGCCGACGGGCTGTTCGAGCGCTTCCCCTGCTCGGAAGTCTATGCGCTGCATACGATCCCGCTCTACGAGGACGGCACCGCCGCAGTCCGCTCCGGGCCAACGCTGAGCGGAACGACGGTCTTCGAGATCCGGATCGACGGCGTCGGCGGCCATGGCGCAGCACCGCATACGACCGTCGATCCGCTCCAGGTCGCGGCGCGGCTTGCGAACGAGATCTCCTCGATCGTCGGGCGCCATGTCGACCCGCTGGAGCCCGCCGTCATCAGCCTGGGGCGCCTCTGCGCGGGCACGGCCGCCAATATCATCCCGGCCTCGGCCGAATTGAGCGGCACGATCCGCACCTACGACCCGGCGACGGAGGCACTGATCGTCGCCAAGCTCGACGCCATCTGCCGCGGCTTCGCGGAAATGTCGGGCTGCACGATCACCTGTACGAAGAAGGCAAGCTGTCCGCCCTGCGTCAACGACGCGCGCGCTGCGGCAGCCGCGGCGGCAGCCGCCAGCACCGTGCTCGGCGAGGCGAAGGTCAGGACCGACCTCAAGCCCCTGCCCTTCTCCGACGATTTCGCGCTGATGCTGCAGCAATGGCCCGGCGCCTATGTCTTCCTCGGCCAGCCCGGCGCGATGTGCCACCACCCGACCTTCGACTTCGACGATCGCCTGCTCCCCGTCGGCGCCAGCCTCCTGTGCCGCCTCGTCGAGCGCCAGACGGGAGCGCATGAATAGCCGCCGATGCCGCGTGAAGCCTTCCTCACCTTCCGGCTCGACCAGTTGAGCCATACCGCGATGGCAAAGGCCTCTCAGGTCTACAAGGAGAGGCTCGGGCTCAACATTCGCGAGCTCAGGGTCATGCGCGCCATCGGCGATGCGCCGGGGCTGTCGTCCCGCGCGCTCGCGGACGCAACCTTCATCGAGCAGACGCTGGTCTCGAAGCATCTGCGGAAACTGGTCGACGAAGGCCATGTCCGGCGCGGCATCGAGGACGCGGATGCCCGCAAGGTCGCCCTGAACCTCACCCCGAAGGGCGAAGCCGTGCGGCGGGAGGCCGACCGGCTGGGCGAGGAGATGGAGCGCGATTTCCTCTCCGTTCTCTCGCCGGAAGAGCTCGACAGCTTCAACCGCTGCCTCGCCAAGCTGCGCGGCTGGGGCGCAGCCTGACAGCGCCATCGCCGAGACATCGGAATGCGCCGGAGTCATGGAAACCCCGGCTTCCGCAACCTGTCCGGGCGTGATTAGCTGCGCCCCCGCCTCTTCCGCCCGAGTCCCGCATGACCGCAGAATCCGATTTCGTTTCCCGCTTCGTCAGCGCTCGCGACGGGTTGAAGCTGCATCTGCGCGATTACGGCCGGCTCGAGGCAACGACTCTTCCGGTCGTCTGCCTGCCCGGCCTCGCCCGCACGGCCGCCGACTTCCATGAGCTGGCGCTGGCGCTCGCTCAGGACGAGGCCCGGCCGCGCCGCGTGCTCGCGCTCGACTATCGCGGGCGCGGGCTCTCGGAATACGACCGCGACTGGAAGAACTACGATATCCGGATCGAGCTCGACGATCTGATGCAGGTCCTGGTTGCGACCGGGATCGAACAGGCCGTCTTCGTCGGCACCTCGCGCGGCGGGCTTCTGACCATGGCGCTGGCCGCGGCACGCCCCGCCGTGATCCGCGGCGCCGTCTTCAACGATGTCGGCCCGGTCATCGATGCGCGCGGGCTGCTGCGCATCCGCGGCTATGTCGGCAAGCTGCCGACGCCGCGCAGCTTCTCCGAAGGTGCCGAGATCCTGAAACGACTCTCGGACCAGCACTTCACCGCGCTGAGCGAGGCTGAATGGGACGTCATGGCGCGCCGGACATGGACGGACCGCGACGGTACGCTCCGGCCCGACTATGACGACCGCCTGATGAAAGTGCTTGAGGAGCTCGATCTGGAGGCGCCCCTGCCGGTGCTGTGGACCTATTTCGACGCGCTCAAGGATGTTCCGCTGCTGGCGATCCGTGGCGCCAACTCGGACCTTCTGGCTGAAGCCACCTTGCATGAGATGGGCGAACGACACCCTGATTGCGAAACCGTCACGGTCGCCGGACAGGGCCATGCGCCGTTGTTGGGTTCCAAGGATATCATCCGCCGGATCGGTAAGCTGATCGCCCGCGCCGAGCGCCGAACCGCCTGAACACACCCCGCCTGAACACTCCGGCTCGCGGCAAGCTCAGCCGCGGCCGCGAGCACCGCTGCCACCGTCGCTGCCTTACGTCTTCGCCACGCCGAATCGCAGGCTGGCGCAGACGCAGCCCACCCAATAAGCCGCGACGAAAAGCAGGGCGGTTTCGACCCAGGTCGCGGACTGCCCGTTGAGCGTCTGGAACCATGTGAGGGCAGCACCTGCGACCCAGAACGCGGCGACGACGCTCCAGCTGCCGCTCCAGATGCGCGCTCTCCCGCCTTCACAACTGATCCAGCCCATGGCCAGGCCGAGGCCAAATGCGACGAGCAGGAACCATACGAACTGACTGGCGAGATAGAGCATGTCCGCCTCCCTACTTCGCGACCGTAAACTGCACGCGGCGGTTCGCGGCGCGAGCCTCCGGTCCATCATAGGGTCTCACAGGGCGCGCACTGCCATAGGCCTTGACCGTGAGCCGGACGGGATCGACGCCACGGCGCGCCAACTCCTCACGCACGCGCATGGCTCGCTGTAGCGACAGCCTCATATTGTCGAAACCGCGCCAGTCGCCGTCCCGATTCGTGTGTCCTTCGATGGTGATCACAGAGCCAGGGCATTTGCCCAGAATGCCCACGGCCTCGGCCAGCGCCTGCTCCGTCGTCGGATCGAGCTCGATATCCGTCACGCCCTGGCGGAACAGGATGGTATTGCGGGTGGTCAAACCGTCGAGGTCGCTCTGGCAACTGGCCGGCGGATCGGCGACACAACCGATCTGGCGCAGATCGATGACGGCGTCGACCTTGAAGCCTCGCGGCAGTCCGGAAGCGGCGTGTGTTTCGACCTCGCTCTTGACGAGTTCGCGACAGGTCAGGCCGCGCAGGACGATGCGATTGTCCTCGATCGAAGCGGACCCCAGGTCGAGGCGCAGCAGATCGGACAGGACGGCACGGGCCGCATCCGCAAAGCCAACCGGGGCTCCGGGAGCGATCTGGGTGCGATCATCGACCTGGCCCTTATGCGGTGTGTCGGCGACCTGCGCCGCCAGCGCCTCGCGCGTGCGTTCATCCGGGAGGAAGCCCGAGAACTCAAGCCCGGCGCGGTCCAGCGACAATCCGAGTCCGTAAGGGCGCACGCCGATATTGCCCGCAAGCGCCTCCGGCAGCCTGAGTCCCGCCGGCCCGCCCTTCGCCAGCAAGGCGCGCAAGGCCTTCCATGCCGCGGCGTCGACCGCTTCGCCGGCGATGGCCAGCGCGGTCTCGCGGAGCGTGACCGAACCGTTCCTCAGATTCGACAATGCCTCCAGCGCAAAGGTCGTCGAGGCCGGAAGGTCGAGCGCAGAGGGGGCGATCGGCGCCACCGTCATTCGATCCTCGACCGGAACTGCTCCGAAACGCTGCCGGGCAGCCGCAGCGATGCCTGTCCGCATTTCGCCGTCTGGCACGGCGCCACTAAGAACGACCCCTTGTGCGTCCCGCTTGGCCTCCCAGTCCAGCGGCTGCGGCGGTGTCGCGGCGATGGTGCTCGCTGCTGACGAAGATTGAGGGGCCGGCGCAGGCTGAACGTCTTGCAAGATCAGGCCCGGGATATCGGGGAGCGGCACCTCCACCTGAACGGGCGCCGCAGGGCATTCGATCGTGACCCGTGCCACCGAATCCGGACCGTCCCCCTGCGCGATCTGAAGGCGCAGCGTCTGGCAGGCCTCGTAGCCCTCCGGTCCCTTCCCCGAGAGGGCGTAAACATCGCCCTCGATCTCGGCCTTGCCGGGCCGCAACCTCGCGAGATCGCCGAGCGCCCGCGAAACCTTGTCGATAAAGGCGGAGGGCGCGCCGAGGCCAGGCTTCATCTCGTCCCGGATCGAGACGCCCGCTGGGAAAGCCCGGCGCGCAGCGGCCAGGATCTGCCTGCGATCCCCGTCGCGCGGGAAGGAGCCGCTCAAGGTGATCGTATCCGCCTCGCTGCGTTCGGCGCTCCAGCGATAAGGCGAGATCATCGGCGGGTCGAGATCGCAGCTCACGCTCTGAAAGCCCGGCCGAGCCAATTGGGCCGCCGCAGCCTCGAGCGCGACGAAAGAATCGGCGCTTTCGGCCGTCCCTTCGACACAGAAACGGCCATCGTCGAGGGCGACGCGGCCGGATGCCAGCTTTGGCAATTGCGCGAGCATGGCCGCCGTCATGGCCGCGAAGCCCTCGGGCGCGCCGAAGGCGATCGTCTGCCGATCGTCGATCCGAAGGTCCGGAAGCAAATTGCCCGCGGCGGCCGCATTGGCCTGAGCCGTTTCAAGATCCGGCGCGAAACCGCCAAGCGTCACACTTCCCCCGGTCCGCGCCGCAAACCAGGAATAGGGCTTCTGCACGACGACCTGCGACAATCCCCCCAGCGCGCGCCGGACACCGAATTCGCTGCGCAGGGCGGCCATCGCCTTTCCGGCACCATCGGCGGAAAGAACCTCGCCCGTGATGGTGACGTCCCGGCCGTCGACCTGCGCCACGATCGGGCGCGCACCCGGCACCACTCCTGCGGTTCCGGCGACCGCCCGCACGGCGCGCTCGCCGACATCGCCTTCGATGGCCGGTCCATGCGCAAGGTTGGCCGCGCCCCACAGCAAGGCCAGCGGAATCAGACCCCAAAGCCAGCGCGCCGGCTGAGACATGTCGTGCCCCCTGCCCCGCGCCATCCTGCGCGCGGTTCCCCACTCATGCCGACCACCCCATTTTTTTCAAGCGCTTATCTGGCGATCTGCAAACATCGTCTCAAGCGTGGCGGAGGGTCGCTCGACCCGCCGTCACTCCGCGAAGATTGCGACATGATCAGGCCGGCCAGATCCCCTGCGTCAACAGCCCAGCCACGATAGCCCACAGACAATAAAAAAAAGCCCCGGGTTTCCCCGGGGCTTCCGACTGAGATCGGTAGACCGATCAGAAGTCGCGCTGGATGCGCAGACGGCCAGCGAAGGTGTCTTCGCTCTTGATCAGGCGCGTAGCGATCGAACGGTTGCCGAAGTTGTCGACAGCCACGACAGGCTGACGCATGTCGAGGTGCGAGTAGAGAACCTCGACGCCGATGTCGAGACCGGAAACCGGCGTCCAGATCAGGTTGGCGAGGCCGATGAACTCCTTCGGGTCCATCGAGCGCTGCAGGCCGATCGTGCCCGGCGTGACGTAGCCGAGCTTCACCTCGGAGTACGAAGCCGAGAACTCCGAACGCAGGGTCGGGGTCCAGAAGTGCTTGAAGGCCGCGACGAGCGAGAAGCCGGTCGAGGTATCGACGGCACCCGTGACCGTGTTCAGCGACATGTCGGCGAGGACCAGGTTGCCGATGCGGCCGAGGCCGAACGCGCCAATGCCCGAACCGGTGTAGCCGAGGTAGCCGAGAGCGCCGTCAGCGTAAGCAGCCTGCAGCCAGAGAGCGTCGCCAGCGGCGAGCATCGGCAGGTTGAACTTCACGCCGCCCTGGATGGCCCAGACGACTTCGTCGCCGTCAACCGCAGTGACGCCGAGAACCGAAGCAGCCCGACGCGAGCCGACAGCACCCGACAGCTGAGCGGAGCCCCAGCCCTGATCGACGCGCAGCGACGCGACGAGATCCGGGAAGTCCTGGCCCTGACGGACAACGCCAGCGCCGTTGAGGGCAACAGCGCCGAGGTCGCGACCGCCGCCGGTGCCGGCGCCCGAAACGCGATCTTCCAGCGAGACCGTGGCCGAGAAGCCCGAACCGAAGGTGGCGGTGTAGGCCAACAGGTTCAGACGGGTATCAGCCGTACGGATCGAGAAGTAGTTCAGGTCCGAAGCGTAGAAGTCGAAGAACGACTGAGCGCGACCAGCGGTGATCGGGCCGAACTGAACGAAGGCCAGGTCGAGGTTGGTCGCAACGGTCGAAGCATTGCTCGTGTTGAAGCCAGCGACGGTGCCGCCGGCGTTGAAGCCACCCGAACCGTTGTTGTACATGCCCGAGTTGTTGGTCAGCTCGTAGCGGATGAACGTGCGCAGGGTGCCGTAGGCGGTCTGCGTGCGAGCATCGATGTTCAGACGACCGCGAGCGCGGGTGCCGTAGGCATCCGACTCACCGTAGCGCTCACCGACAAGGTACTCGGCGCGGACACGGCCCGAGATACGCAGGCAGGTGTCGGTGCCCGGGATGTAGAAGAAGCCAGCGCCATAGGCGGTGCAGACGCGAACGTATTCGACCGGAGCGGCCTTCCGCGAGGGAAGGTCGGCGGCCTGAGCCCCGGCGACCGCGGCGATGCCGGCGGCGGAACCGAGGAGGAGGCTCTTAACGAGCTTCATTTGGTAACCTCCAAAAGAGTTTCGAGACCCTCGGGCTTCGGCCTGCCCCCCGCCCCAGACTTTCAGCCTGATCGCAGAACCTGCCTATTCCCGGTCTTTCGCCTGCGTCACCGACCTATTCGGAGGCGAAGACGAAAAACAGCGACCGGGAACGTCCCGACGCATCTCCACCATACGAAAGCCGCCTTCCCGATCAACCACGATCCGTCCGCCAAGACCGTATCCAGGGTGCTTTGAACCCCGGTGTTGCAGACGAGACACGCTTTGACGCACGAAATTTACGGAGCATTAACCGCACCGGCCCGCCTGGGCCTGTTTTGAGGCTCTCCAGACGGGAATCGGGCGGCTCGCCCGGCTTCGCTTCGGCAGCGAATCTCCCGATGGCGAATCCGCCGCGTCAGTATTCCCACTCGGCGCCGACTCCGACGGCGGCGCTGCCGTCGGCGCCGGCCTCCGCCTGCAACTTCAGCCGCTTCGTCACGTCGACGCCGACCGAGACACCGCTGTCTTCCGGCTTCGAGCCGACCTTCACGCCGACGGAGATATTGTCGTTGATGTAGCGCGACGCCCCGACGGTCGGGCCGCCCGCGCCCATCTGGATGTCGAGATTGTCGACGCCGAGCGACTTGCGCAGCCGCTCGAAGGTGTCGTCTCCGCCACCGCCGGCAAACTGTGCCGCCGCCTGCGCGAGCTGAAGCGCCTGGAAGGGCGAGAGCGAGCCGGAGGCCCGGGCGAAGAGCAGCCGGGACAGCACCTCGTCCTGCGGCAGCTCGGGCTGGGAGGTGAAGGCGAAGTTCGGCTGGTCGGCCGGGCCGGTGACGATGATCTTGGCGGTCACGTCGCCGGCGCTGGTCTGGGCGACGAAGTCGAGTTCGGGCATCAGCCCGCCGCCGAAGGTCAGGCGGCCGCGGCTGAAATCAAGGCGTTGCGTCAGGACGTTGAGGCGACCGCGACGCAGTTCGAAGCCGCCGTTCAGCACAGGCGCGGAAGAGGTCCCGGAGACGCGAATCTCGCCGCCGAGTTCGGCATCGATGCCGCGTCCGCGGATGAAGACCCGGTTGGGCGCGGAAACGGTCAGCGCGAGCGCCGCATCGAAGGCGGGCGCGGCGCGGCGGCCGCGTGCCTGCTGGGCCTTGCGGGCGGCGGCGAGCCGGGCGGCGGCTGTCCCGCGGGCATTGAGGTGCTTGATGCCGTCGACCGGCCGCAGCGATGCCGGCAGGCGATCGGGCACCGACACTTCGAGCGAAGCGATATCGATGCGGCCACCGATGCGCGGACGCTGCGCCAGTGGGCCGCTGAGCTCCAGATTCATCCCGGCGACGGCCGTGACGAGCCCACTGGAAACGAGTTGCGCGCGCTCGCCCCGAATCCGGAGATTACCCGGGAAGCCGGCGGCGGGATCGATCCTGACCTGGCCGCTCGCGGAAAGGGTGCCGCCATTCGGCGTGCGGGCCGAGGCGCGCTCGATCGTCAGGTTGTCGCCGTTGGCGGCGATGCGCGCCTCGACGGCATCGAGCCGGATGCCCTGGAGCGCGTCGGTGAAGCTTCCGTTCGACAGCGTTGCATTTCCGCTGAGATGCGGCGCGGACGCCGTGCCGCTGGCCCGCATGTCGAGGGCCACGCTGCCGGTGACACGCTGGCCGTTCGCCCCGAGCGTGGTGTTGGCGAGGGCGGCGTCGACGCGGCCTTGCGCGGACAGGTTGAGGGCCCCCGTCGCATTCAGCGGTGCCGTGCCACGCAAGGTCAGGCTGGCGCCGCGCCCGGCATTCACGCTGGCGGATACGCTGGTGGCATCGCCCTGGAGAGCGCCCTCGCCCGCGATCTCGACCGGAGGCAGGCCGGCCTGACGGGTCTCCGGCGTGACGAGTTGTGCGATCCGCAGTTTCCACGGGCCGGAGAGTTCACCCGGCCGGCCCTTGATCTGCGCCTCGGCATTCAAGGTGCCGGAGAGATTCAGATTCGGCGAGGCGATGCGTGCCGCCGAAAGCGGCACGTCGCGGGCGGCGAAGCGCAGGTCGAGCGCGCTGCCGGCACGGCCATCGAGCGTGACGCGGCCCTTGTCGATCATCAGCGCGAGATTGGCGATCTCGACCCCCGAAGCCGGGAAGCTGAACGAAGCGGGGTTGGCGAGGGTAATGGCGCGCCCGTCGCGGCGGGCATCGAAAGAGGCGAGTTCGAGCTTCAGCGGCTCGCCCGGCACGAGCCGGCCGGCGCTCTTCAGCGCGAAGCCGCGCGCATTGGCGCTCAGCGTGAAGGCGCTGGCGTCGGGCGCGCCCTTCGAATCGAAGCGGATCGCGCTGATGACCTCGCCCGCCGCCACGGCACGATCGACGGCGATGGCGGCATCGAGCATCGGGCGGCCATAGATGTCGCGCGCGCCGATCGTCGCATCGAGCTTGTCGATCGACATAGATGGCCCCGCCAGGCGCGAGCCGCGCGCGGTGAGATCGAGATCCTGACGCCCGCCGGGCGCCGCGAGCACGATATCGGCGTCGAGCTGGCCGCCGAGCTTGGTCAGCGCCAGCGCCGAAAGGTCGTCGAGATTGCGCGCGGCGAGCTTCAGCCGGCCGGCGGCGCGGCTTGCGGGATCGAGTGTGAGCGCGCCGTTCAGCTTGACCGAGCCGACGGCGAGATCGAGCGTCGAGAGATTCCAGCCATCATCCGCCTGTCTGGCGAGTTCGATCGTCCCGGTCGCGGGCCTCGAATCCACCTCGCCGCTCAGGCCGACGCGAGCGCTCAGCGCACCCTGCAGATCCTTCGCCACCGCGTCGATCGCGAGGCGCGGTACCGGCCGGCCGAGCGCGGTCGCGTTGGCGAGCGCGATGCGCGCCGTGGCATCGAGCCTGTTCTGCGGGCCGGTGATCTCGGCCGTCACATCGCCGCGACCGGAGAGGCGCGGATCGGCACGCTTCAGATCGGGCAGTCCAAGCGCAAGCTTCAGGCTGGATTGCTGCCGGCCGAGCGAACCGTCGGCGGTGAAGGCGGCGTGCTGGCCGGCGACGCGCAGCCCGTTCACCGTATAGTCGCCGGCCAGCGCGTTGACCCGCCCGGCAAGGGTCAGATTCCCTGCCAGAAGCCGGTCCAAGGTGGCCGCGCCGGTGGCGAGACGCTCGGCCTTGCCGTCCAGCGTCGCCGTGTAGTTGTTGAGGCGCGGCGTCGCATCCAGGTCGGCCGTGACCTCTGCCCTGCCCCCGAGCGGACGCTCGGCAAGCCCGCTCAGCCGGGCGAGATCCGGCAGCACCGCCTTGAGCTGGCCGAGCACCCGCGCCTGGCCGAGCTTGCCCTTGTAATCGAGCTCGACCCCGGACAGGACCAGCTTGAGCGCCTCGAAATCGGCCGTGCCGTCATCCTGCCCGGTGCCGCGCAGGGTGAAGGTGACCTTGTCGCCCACCGCCCGCGCCAGCGCCTTGTCGGCCAGCGCGATGCCGCTGGCCTCGCCGTCGGAGGTCAGTGCGATCCGGGTCCCCGGCTGGCCGATCGTGCCCGTCGGGGTGGCATTGAAGCTGAGCCCGACCTTGCCGAAACGGCCGACGGGCATTTTGGCGTCGCGCGCGTCGAGCGTCGCCACCACGGTCGGCCCAGCCACCGGGCCGCGGATCGTGGCGTCGAAGGCGAGCTTGCCGATCTCGGTGCCCGAGGCGACGGTGCGCCCGTCGGCATTCGGGCGCGATGCCGCACCGACGCGGATGTCGAGCGTCCTGTCGGCATTGTAGCGGCCGAGCACGTCGAGACGCGCCAGCGCCGAGACCAGGGCCAGATTGCGGATATCGACGCCGCCATCGTCGCGAAGCCCGACCGCGCCGTCGAGCCGCGTCGAGCCGGCGAAGACCGGCGCTACCGGCGGCGGCATCAGCCCTTCGATGCGCGCGTCGAGTGCCAGGGCAAGCTGGCGCTCGACGCCTGCGCGAGTAAGCGTCGCGGAGCCGTCGGCGCCGATCGTCGGCCCCGCAGTGAAGGTCAGGTTCGAGCGGAAGGAATCGAGCGGACCGTCGCCGTTGAGATCGAGCTTCACCGGCGGCTCGCCGGGCAGCCCGGCGACCTTCGAGATCAGCCCGCCGGCCGGCTCGTCGAGCTTGGCGGCAAGCTGCAGGCGCGTCGATTGCGGCACGAAGGCGAGATTGACGTTGAAGGTGCCGCCCATGTCGAGGCGGCGTGCGTCGAGCTTCAGATCGAGCCCCTCGCTCGGCGGTCCGAGGGTGGCCGAGCCAGTGGCCCCGAAACGCGCCGCCACGCCGATAACCGGCGCGCCCAAGGCCAGTTCGTTGAGCTGCAAGGCGCGCAGGATCACCTTGAGCGGCAGCTCGGGCAGGATCGGCTCGTTGCTCGGCGGCGCCGTGCCGGCCGGCTGGGGAGCGGGCCTGCGCAGGATCTCCAGCTTGCCGATTTCGAGCCGGTCGACATCGAGACGGCGCAACAGGAGCGCGCTGCGGGTCCAGATCAGCCGGACGCGGTCGAGGCGCAGCCAGGCGCCATCGCGATCCGACAGGACGACGTCGCGGATCTCGACGTCGGAGGACAGCGCGCCGTTGACGGCGCCGATCGAGACCTGGCTGGTATCGCTGGACAAGGCCTTGGAGATCAGGTCGGCGACGATGCCGCGATCGGTCTGGGCATTCTGGGCGAAACCACCGAAATGGGCGGAAGCGAGGAAGCCCGCCACGAGCAGGGCGACAAGCCCCGCCACCTTGCGAACCCTCATCCTGAGGAGCCGTAAAGCGGCATCTCGAAGGATGGTCCAAGAGGTTCTGGAGCCCGCTTGAGCGCCCTTCGACACGCGCCTTTCGGCACTCCCCAGGACGAGGGCTTTCAGATCAGCGAGGCGGTTCAGGACGCGGCGCATCAGAAGGCCTGCCCAACGCTGACATAGAGCGCGACCGGCTTGTCGCCCTTGCGCGGATTGAGCGGGGCCGCGACATCGACGCGGATCGGCCCGATGCCGGTATAGTAGCGCAAGCCCAGGCCCGCGGCCATCTGCAGCTTCTGCTTGCCATCCGGGAAGCTCGATTCGAAGGCCGTTCCGGCATCGAAGAAGGGCACGATACCGATGGTGTCGGTGACCCTGATGCGAGCCTCGGCCGACAGTTCCAGCAGACTGCGCCCGCCGACGACCTGATGGAACGGCCCCAGCGGCGCGATACTGCGATAGGCATAGCCGCGCACGGAGCCGCCGCCGCCGGCATAGAAGAGCCGTGTGGGCGGGATCTCGTTCAAGCTCGCGCCCGCGACCGAGCCGAAGCCGATGCGGCCGGCGAGGATGTAGCGCGCGTCCTCGTCGAGGGCATAATAGGCGGAAACCGCCGCCTTCGTCTGGTAGATGCCGACCGTCGACCCCAGGAAGGTCGGATAGGGCGCGAAGGAGGCGTTGACGCGAAGCCCGCGCGTCGGGTCGAGCAGGCTGTCGGTCGAGTCGTATTTCACCGAGAGCGGGATGCCGACCAATGTGTAGGTGATCTGGCCGAGCACGTCGCTGGTCTGGCCGCGTTCGACTTCGAGGCCAGCCTGGATCGAGAAGGTATCGCTGAAACGGCGCATGATCGCCGTGGTGGCGTTGGCATAGCGCGCCGTGTAGCCGCCGTAACGGTTCGTGCCGACGCGCTCGCGCGTCGCGACGCCGTCGACCAGCCAGTCGTAGCGGCTGCCGCCGAGCGCCGGCTTGATGAAGCTGAAGCCGAAGCGGCCGCCGAGATCCGACTCCTTGAAATCACCGAAGTTCTGAATCTTGGTGCCGTCGATCCGCGGCGTCAGGAAGATGCTGCCTTCGAGCCGCAATCGCTCGGCGCCGCCGAAGAGGTTGCGATGCTCCCAATAGGTCTTCACCGCCGGGCCATCGATCGTCGAATAGCGCGCCGAGAAGCCGAGCAGGCGCTTCGGCCGTTCGGTGACGTCGACGAAGATCGGCAGGTTGCCGGCGCGGTCGAGCCTGTCGCCTTCGCGAATGCGTACGGAGCCGACCGCGGGAATTCGCCCGATCGAGCGGCGCATATCGGCGAGCGCCTTCGGCGAGTAGGGATCGCCCGGCTCCAGATAGATGAAGGAGCGCACGACCTCGGGCGGAATATCGTCGGTCTGGCCAAGCGTGATGTCGCCGAAGCCGGCAAGCGGGCCGGGATCGAGAACGTAGGTCACGTCCATGATGCCGGTGGCATGGTCGACCACCGGCCTGAGTTCGACCATCTTGGCGAGCGGGCGCGACTGGGCACGCATATAGTCGACCAGCGCCGCCTGCGCACCCCGCAGCGCCGCCGAGGTGGCGGGTTCGCCCTCCTTCAGCCGCGAGACCTTGAGCGGGTTGGCGATCGCCGGCGGGCCGGACTCGTCGCGCTCCACGACTTCGATCTTGCGCAGGCCGAAGACCTTGCCGGGCCGGACCTTCACCGTGATCGGCACCGCATCGCGGTTGCGGTGCGCTTCCAGCGCCCGAACCAGCACGGCGTTCGGCTCCACGCCGAGGGTCAGCGTCACGCCGTCGACGATCATCGCGACATCGGCGTTGAAATAGCCTTGCGACCAGAGCGCATCGACCAGCGGCTTGAAATCGGTGGCCATGCGACGCGCCAGGCTCTCGCCATCGGGCGGCGCGTCCTGGCGCAGCCGATAGAGCAGCGAGGCATCCTGCAGGGTGCGGGTGAGCGCCTTGGCGCCTTCGGCGTCGCCGAGATCGAAATCGAGCCTGTAGGGCAGAGTCGAAGGGCTCGGCGCCGGCGGCTCGTCCTTCTTGGTGAAGAGGCCGAAGACATCGAGCGACGAGAGATCGAAAGCCCGGGCAGTATCAGCCTGCAGGCCCAGCAGTGTGGCAAGCGCACAGCCGCCGCTCAGTGCGACAGCATGCCCCGCCCTACGCCAAAACCGCATCCACCCTCCAAGCCACCCCGCCACACAATCGAAACGGCGTCCAAAACCCATCGCCATCATAGGGCGGGAGCGGATACACGCAATGCTCAAGGATCCCGCGGGTTTTCCGGAGGGTCCCAAAACGGGCAAACTCTGTTCCGAAAATGCCTAACCATTGGTTCCCAAACGTCATGAACAGCACGGGCGCACGTCGCGGCCCACCGCCCCGCCGTGGATCGCCCCGAGATCCTATCGCAGCGTCAGGTTCACCGTCGCCAGCGGCGCGAGCTTCGTCACCACCTCGCCCTTGCCGGGCGCGAGCACGCCGCCGCAGAGGCTTCCCGTCGTGACGATCTGGCCGGCGCGGAGGCTGCCGAGATTGTCGTGCTTGCGATTGGCCCAGGCCAGGAACGGCACCATCGGATCGCCATTGCCGTGAACCGCGGGCTGATCATAGATCGTGACGCCGTTGAGCGAGATGAAGCAGCTCAGGCCGGCAAGATCATCCAGCGTCGCGATCGCGACCTCCGGGCCGAGGATGTAGCCGCCATGGCCCATCGCATCCGCGAGCCAGAGCGGAAAAGCGACCTTGCCGAACCAGTTGGCGAGGCGGCTCTCGACGATCTCGATGCCGAGATAGGCCTTGTCGCAGCAGGCGAGCAGCTCCTCGCGTGAATAGGGCCGATCCGGGCGGAACGGCACGTCGCGCGACAGCCTGAGCGCCAGCTCGATCTCGACGCGCAATTCCGCGCCGGCAACCGCTTCATAGACGCCGCCCGGAGCGGGATAGGGGCCAGGCATCAGGCCGGCGATCGGCGTGCCGTCCTCGGCTATGCCCACCTTCCAGCCGGCCTCCGGCAGGCCCAGCGCCTGGCCGATGGCGGCCTGCGCGGCGAGGCCGTCAGCCAGCGTCTCCGGGACCGGCAGGCTCGCCGTCTCGATCAGGGAGCGGTCGCGGCGGGCCCGCACGAGCGCATCGCGCACGGTCTCGACGGTGGTCGGCATGGAATTCCCTCTGCATCGGCAAGGCGGAGCGCCTCCCTCCGTGCTAGCGCAGCGCCCCCGGAGCGACAAGGCGCCCTTGCGGCACCCATCCATGCGACGGAACCTGTGGCTCGCTTGCCGGTTGCCAGACCATGATCGGCGCTCGCCCCCTTTTCCCGCGAATCCTGGCCTCCGGCCTTGCAGCTGCAGCCCTTTTCGGTGCCGTGGCAGCCTGGGCGCAAGACGTGATCTCCGCGCAGGATTTCGTCAGCCGGACTGCCGTCGCCGCCATGTTCGGCGTGGAATCGGCAACGCTTGCCCTGCACAAGAGCAATACGCCCGCCATCAAGGACTTCGCCCATGGCCTCGCGGACGAGAACGCCGCGGCGACGAGCGGTCTGCGCCGCATCATCGCCAAGCGCTCGGACATCGCCTTGCCCGAACGCCCCGACGGCAAGCATCTCGCCCTGTTGCGGAACCTCGCCGACAAGCAAGGAAGCGAATTCGACAGCGCCTATGTCGAAGCCCAGCGCGGAACGCACCGCGAAGCCGCAGCGCTGATGGAGCGCTACGCGCAGCGCGGCGAGGATCCGGAATTGAAGCGTTTCGCAGAGCAGTCGTTGCCGGCGTTCAGAGCGCTCGATCAGAAGGCAAGGGAATTGCCGAACGGACCCTAGCCCGAAAGCCGACCCGGCCCGACCTTTGACGGGCGAACGCTGCCCACCTCGTCGCCTCTGGACATCACGCCCCAAAGCCGCGCAAGAAGCACTTGGCTAGGCTGCCGCGCGAGTGTGCAAGCCTGCAACGCCATGTGCGCCCGCAGCGGCGCGAGCGGCGAATCAAGAAACGGTCTGGGAGGATTCGGGAATGAAATCGCTTTGGGTCATGGCGGCCGCGCTCGGTGCCGCCCTCAGCCTGCCCGCGCAGGCGCAGGACAAGGTCAAGCTGGTCGACGTCATCGAATTGTCGGGTGCAGGCGCCGCCGCCGGCACCAACTGGAAGAACGGCGCCGACATGGCCGCCGCCGACATCAACGCCAAGGGCGGCATCCTCGGCAAGCAGGTCGAGATCGTCCATTACGATACGCAGACCAATCCGGGGAACACCCGCGCCGCCGTGCAGCGCGGCATCGACGAGGGCGCCTATGCCATCCTCGGCCCGATCTTCTCGGGCCCGATCGGCGCCTCGATGCAGATCTCGCAGCGCGCCGAAGTCGCGCAGATCGTCGGCGGCGAGGCGGCCGGCTTCACCAAGCAGGGCAACCCCTTCATCTTCCGCACCTCGCTCAGCCAGACGGCGGCGATGCCGAAGATCGCCCAATATCTGAAGGACACCGTCAAGGCCGGCTCGATCGCCGTGGTCTGGGTCAATAACGACTTCGGCAAGGGCGGGCGCGACGCCATCCTGCCCGAGCTCGAGAAGGCCGGCATCAAGGTCGCCGTCGACGTCTCGACCGAACAGGGCCAGGCCGATTTCACCGCCGACGCGATCAAGGTGAAGAACGCCAATGCCGATGCCGTCTTCGTCTATCTGAACGAGGAGGAAAGCGCCCGCTTCCTGCGCGCCGCCAAGCAGCAGGGCATCACCAAGCCGCTGATCGGCGAGACGACGCTGCTTGGCGCCAAGGTGCTGGAGCTCGCCGGCGACGCCGCCAATGGTGCCCGGGGTCATGTCGGCCTCTCGACCGACGCGCCGATTCCCACCCTGCAGGAGTTCGGCAAGCGCTATCGCGAGAAATACGGCTTCGCCTCCGACCATAACGGCATCAAGGGCTACATGGCCGTCTTCATGGTGAAATGGGCGACCGAGAAGCAGAAGAAGCTCGACAGGAAGGGTCTCGCCGACACGCTGCGCGGCGCCACCATCAAGGCAAGCGAGGAGCCGGGCATCCTGATGGATACGGTGATCGAGCAGAACGGCGATCTCGACCGCGAAAGCTTCCTCGCCGAGGTCGTCAACGGCAGGCAGGTGATCAACACCACCCTGCCCCGGATCAAGCCGTAAGGCTGAACCCCACCACGACGCCAACCCCTCCCCCTTGTGGGGAGGGGAAGGGGTGGGGGTCGTAAAGGCAGGCACTGCGTCCAGGCGATAGACGCGGCGCCGGATCCAGCATGCCCTTTCCAACGATCGCCAAGCGGCACCACCCCCACCCCATCCCCTCCCCGCAAGGGGGAGGGGTGAGGCCGAGCCAACCGAACCCAGATCAGTCATGGCCGAATTCATCGCCTATCTCATCGCCGGCATCGCCACGGGTGCGATCTACGCGCTCGCCGCGATCGGCTTCACGCTGGTCTGGCAGACCTCGCAGACGATCAACTTCGCCCAGGGCGAGTTCGTCATGCTGCCGGCCGTGCTGATCCTGCTCGCGGTCAAGCTGTTCGGCATGCCGCTCTGGGCCGGCGGAGTGCTCGGCATCGCGGTTTTCCTGCTGGTCTTCGGTGCCGGCTTCAAGCTCGTCGTCGTCGATCCAATGATCAAGCATGGCGTGCTGCCGCTCGCCATCGCGACCATGGCGCTGTCGATCATCATGAAGGAAGGCGCCAAGGACGGGTTCTCGGCCGAGGCGCAAAGCTTTCCCTCGCTGGTGCCGACCGACATGGTCAATCTGCTGGGCGCGTCGATCTCGCTGCAGCATCTCGCCATCATCGTCGTCGCCTTCGCGGCGATCGGCCTGCTGCAATGGTTCGTCGGCGGCACGCGGCTCGGCCGGCAGATGCAGGCGACGGCGCAGAACCCAACCGTCGCGCGCATCCTCGGCATCCCGGTCGAGCGGATGGTGCTGCTGACCTTCCTGCTCAATGCCGCGCTCGCGGTCGTCGCCTCGCTGCTGATCTCGCCGATCTATCTGGCGAAATTCTCGAATGGCGAGACCATCGGCCTTTTCGCCTTCATCGCCGCCATCGTCGGCGGCTTCAACCAGGTGCGCGGCGCGCTCGTCGGCGGCATCCTGATCGGCGTCGCGGATTCGCTGGCCGCCGCCTATATCTCGACCCAATACCGGCTCGCCGTGCCGCTGGTCCTGCTCGTCGCCATCATCCTGGTCAAGCCGGAGGGGCTGATGGGTCGCAAGGAGGAGCGCCGCGTATGAGCGCCCCTGCCGTCCAGACTTCCGCGCCCCCACGCCGCCCGGCCCGCCGGATCGATGCTGCGCTGATCGCGCTCATTCTCGGCGCCGTCATTCTCTGGTTCGCGCCGGTCGGGATGGGTCGCTACGGCACCTATGTGCTCTCGCTCTGGCTCGTCATGAGCATCGGCGTGATGGGGCTCAACCTCACCCTCGGCTATGCCGGCCAGACCTCGCTGGCGCAGGCCGCCTTCATGGGCCTCGGAGCCTACGCCACAGCGATCCTGACCACGAAATACGGGGTGAGCTGGTACGTCGCCTTCGCCCTTTCAGGGCTGCTGACCTTCACCGTGGGACTGCTGCTCGGCTTCCCGGCGCTGCGCGTCCGCACCCATTACCTTGCCTTCGTCACCCTCGCCTTCTCGACGCTGATCTGGCTCGTGCTGCGCAACGAGCAATGGCTGACCGGCGGCGTCTTCGGGATCTCGAACATCAACCGCCCGGACTTCTTCGGCATCAAGCTGTTCGGCGCGCTCGAATTCCATCGCTTCGTCGTCATCGTCACGCTGATTCTCTCGCTCAAGCTGTGGTGGCTGATCCGCTCGCCCTGGGGCCGCGCCTTCACGGCTTTGCGGGAGAACCCGGTAAGGGCCGCGAGCCTCGGCGTCGACACCCGCGCCTACACGCTGCTGGCCTTCGCGATCGGCTCGGCCTATGGCGGCTTCTCTGGCTCGCTCTACGCGCCATTGGTCGAGTTCATCGACCCCTCTCCCTTCTCGCTGTCGCAGAGCCTGTTCCTGCTGCTGATGGTCGTCGCAGGCGGGGCCGGCTATCTCTTCGGCCCCTTCGTCGGCGCGCTGCTCGGCGTCGTGCTGCCGGAATGGCTGCGCTTCGCCGGCTCGCTCTACCTCATCATCTTCGCGACGATCGTGCTCGCCCTGCTCGTCATCTGCCCGCAGGGCGTCAGCGGCCTCGTCGAGCGCGGCTGGAATGCCATACGGCGCAAGACCGGAGGCGCGCGATGAGCCCGGTTCTCGAAGTCCACGACCTGCACAAGGCCTTCGGCGGCATCAAGGCCGTGAACGGCGTCTCCTTCTCGGTGAAGGAGGGTGAGATCCTCGGCATCATCGGGCCGAACGGTTGCGGCAAGTCGACCCTGTTCAACTGCATCCTCGGCCAGCTCGAACCGACGCAAGGCGCGGTGAAGCTCGACGGCCGCGATGTCACCAATATGCGCCCGTCCGCGCTCAACCGGCTCGGCGTCAGTCGCACCTTCCAGCTGCTGCAGGTCTTCCCGGAACTCTCGGTGCGCGAAAACCTGATCCTCGCGGGCCAGGAGCATCAGGGCTCGATGCTCGGGCGGCTATTCGGGGCGCGCGATGCCGGGCTGTCGGAGAAGGCCGAGCAGATGATCGGCTTCTTCAAGCTCGGCCATCTCGCCGAGGCCAAGGCCGGCGGCCTGTCCTATGGCCAGCAGAAGCTGCTCGACGCGGCCATGGCCTTCATGGCCGGCCCGCGCCTCGTGCTGCTCGACGAGCCGGCCGGCGGCGTGAACCTCACCATGCTGGGCGATCTCAAGGAGCGGCTGCGCGCGATCAATACCGAACAGGGCGCGACCTTCGTCGTGATCGAGCACAACATGGATTTCGTGATGTCGCTCTGCACGCGCGTGATCGTGCTCGCCGAGGGCAAGGTTCTGGCCGAAGGCACGCCGGCCGAGGTCCGCGCCAACCCGGCCGTGATCGAAGCTTATCTGGGGCATTGAGCGCAATGGGAACCGCAGCTCGCACTCCCCTCCCCCTTGTGGGGAGGGGTCGGGGATGGGGGTCGACGTGGAGCGCGCGCCGTATCCGGACAGAGCCCGCCCGCAAGTCCAGCGCCGCATTTTCCAGCCGCGTACCAAGCCAGACCACCCCCACCCCTATCCCCTCCCCACAAGGGGGAGGGGGAGCGCCTCGTCGACCATCGTCCCCGCACATTCGAAGGGCTGCATGATGACGACCCCCATCCTCGAACTCGACGGCGTGGTCGGCGGCTATGGCGCCATGACCATCCTGAACGGCACCAGCTTCGCGGTGAAGCGCGGCGCGATCACCACCGTCATCGGGCCGAACGGCGCCGGCAAGTCGACCGTGTTCAAGGCGATCTTCGGCCTGCTCAAGCTGCGCGAAGGCCGCATCCGCTTCGACGGGCGCGACATCACCGGCTGGAACCAGCGCAAGCTGCTCGAAGCCGGCATCTGCTATGTCCCGCAGGGGCGCAACATCTTCGCGGAGCTCTCGGTGCGCCACAATATCGAGCTCGGCACGGTCGCCGCCGGTTCCGGTATCACCGACATGCCCCGGCGGCTTGAAGCGGCACTCGACCGCTTCCCGGCGCTTCGGCGGAAAGCCGACCAGCAAGCCTCGACCCTGTCCGGCGGCGAGCAGAAGCAGCTCGAAATCGTGCGTGGCCTGCTGCTCGACCCCAAGCTCGTATTGATCGACGAACCCTCGATCGGCCTCTCGCCGCTCATGGTGCAGGAGACCTTCGGCATCCTGAAGGAGCTGCGCGCCAGGGGCGTCTCGATCCTGATGGTCGAGCAGAACGCGCGCTCGGCGCTGGAGATTTCGGACGAAGGGCTGGTGCTCGAACTCGGCCGCACGCGCATGCAGGGGCCGGCGGCGGAGATCCTGGCCGATCCGCGGATCGGCCAGCTCTTCCTCGGCGGTACGCTGACCGACGCGGCCTGAGAATCCTCCATCGTCATTCCGGACAAGCCGCAAAGCGGCGCCGATCCGGAATCCATCGAAGGGCGTTGTGCTCTACGATGGATTCCGGGTCTGCGCTTCGCTTGCCCGGAATGACGGCGAGGGGTTGCACCATTCCGCTTTGACAGCGGCGCCCTCTCCTGTCGGGATGGCGCCTGATCCCGAGACCGGAGCCTGCGTCCATGAAGATTCGCGCCGCCGTCCTAAACGAAAGCCCGGTTGCGGCTCCCTATGCGCAGAGCCGCCCGCTGCGGATCGAGGAACTCGATCTCGCCCCGCCCGGCCGCGACGAGGTTCTGGTCAGGGTCCGCGCCGCCGGACTGTGCCATTCCGACCTCTCGGTCATCGACGGCAACCGCCCGCGCCCGGTGCCGATGGTGCTCGGCCATGAGGCGGCCGGCGAGGTCGTCGAGACCGGCGAGGGCGTCGATGATCTCAAGCCCGGCGACCGCGTCGTGATGGTGTTCGTGCCGTCCTGCGGGCATTGCGCGCCCTGCGCCGAGGGGCGCCCGGCCCTCTGCGAGCCCGGCAATGCCGCCAATGGGCGCGGCGAGATGCTCGGCGGCGGACGCAGGCTCTCGACGCATGGCCAGCCGGTGCATCACCATATCGGCGTCTCGGCCTTCGCCGAACACGCGGTGATCTCGCGCCGCTCGCTGGTCAAGGTCGAGGCGGATATCCCGCATGAGATCGCGGCTTTGTTCGGCTGCGCCGTGCTAACCGGCGTCGGCGCGGCGGTGAACACCGCACGGATCAAGGCCGGCGAGACGGTCGCGGTGGTTGGGCTCGGCGGCGTCGGGCTTTCGGCCCTGCTGGGCGCCATCGCCTGCGGTGCCTCGCGGGTCATTGCCGTCGATCTCGCCGACGACAAGCTCGAACTGGCCCAGGCTTTGGGCGCTACCGATGCCTTCAACGCGGCCGCCCCGGATGTCGTCGAGGCGATCAAGCTGGCGACGAAGGGCGGCGTCGATCACGGGCTGGAGATGGCGGGCTCGGTCAAGGCGCTCGACCTCGCCTACCAGATCACGCGGCGCGGCGGCACGACGACGACGGCAGGCCTCGCCAACCCTGCCCATACGCTGTCGCTCTCGCCGGTGCGGCTGGTCGCGGAGGAGCGGACGCTGAAGGGCTCCTATGTCGGCTCCTGCGTGCCCTCGCGCGACATTCCGCGCTTCATCGAACTCTATCAGCGCGGGCGGCTGGCCGTAGACAAGCTCTGGACCAGTTCGGGCAGCCTCGACGAGATCAACGAGGGCTTCGATGCGCTGAACGAAGGCCGGACGATCCGGCACATCGTCAGGATGTGAATGGCAGCCATCATTCCAAGAAAAAGCGCGGGGAACCCCTCTCCTGTAAGGAGAGGGGCAGGGGCGAGGTGTCGGCCGTTGGATCAGTAGAGCACTGGCTTCACCGCAGCCGCGGTCAGGCCACAGCCTAAGCGTCCAACGGCCTACCCCTCACCCTGCCCTCTCCCTCCGGGAGAGGGTTCCCCGCGGTTCCGGCACCTCCCTCGTCGACCGCTCACCCGTGCTTGTGCACGATGGTCTTGGTCACCGCGAACTCTTCGAGCGCGATGAAGCCCTTCTCGCGGCCATGGCCGCTCTTGCCGGTGCCGCCGAAGGGCAGTTCGATGCCGCCGCCAGCGCCATAGCCGTTGATGAAGACCTGGCCGGCGCGGACGCGCTTCGAGACACGCTGCTGGCGCCCGCCATCCTTCGTCCAGACCGCAGCGACGAGGCCATAATCCGTGCCGTTGGCGGCCTTGATCGCGTCCTCCTCGTCGTCGAAGGGGAAGGCCGCGAGGACCGGGCCAAAGACCTCGTCCTGTTCCAGCCGGTTGCCGCGCGGCACCGGGCCGAACAGCGTCGGCTGGACGAAGAAGCCGCCATTCGGCACGCCCTGCGCGATCTGGCCCTGCGCGATCACCGGAATGCCGGCCTCGCGGCTCTGGTCGATGAAGCTCTGGACGCGGCCGCGCTGCTTGGCGTTGATCACCGGACCGCAATCGAGGTCCATCTCCGGCGTGCCGGCCTGCAGCTTGGAGAATTCCTTGGCGACGGCGGAGACAACGTCGTCGTAGATCGACTTCTGCACGAGCAGGCGGCTGCCGGCCGAGCAGGTCTGCCCGGTGTTCTGGACGATGGCCTTGCAGGCGATCGGCACCAGCGCGTCGAGATCGGCATCCTCGAAGACGATCTGGGGCGACTTGCCGCCGAGCTCCAGCGTGCAGGGGATGAGATGCTCGGCGCAGGCGTGCTGCACCATCTTGCCGACTTCGGGCGAGCCGGTGAAAGACATGAAGCCGATGCCCTGATGGGCCGAGAGCGCCGCGCCGGCCTCATGACCGCGGCCGGCGACGATGTTGATCGCACCGTCCGGGAAGCCGACCTCGCTGGCAAGCTCGGCAAGGCGGAAGGCGGTGGCACAGGCATCCTCCGCCGGCTTCAGCACCACCGCGTTGCCCATGGCGAGCGAGGCGGTGAGTGAGCGCCCGATCATTTGCGCCGGATAGTTCCAGGGCAGAATATGGCCGGTGACGCCGTGCGGCTCATGAATGACGCTGACGCTGTAGCCGTTGAGGAAGGGAATGACATGGCCGTGCACCTTGTCGGCCGCGCCGCCATAGAACTCGAAATAGCGGATGGTGGCGTCGATATCGGCGCGGGCCTGGGTCATCGGCTTGCCAGTGTCGCGGGCTTCGAGCTTGGCCAGCTCGTCGAAATGGTCCTGCACCTTGAGCGCCAGTTTCGAGATCAGGCGCCCGCGCTCGGCCGCCGTCAGCCTGCCCCAGGCGCCGTCGAAGGCGGCCCGCGCAGCCATCACCGCTGCGTCGATATCGGCGGCGTTGCCGCAGGCGATGCGGGCGAATTCCTCGCCGGTAGCCGGGTTCAGCTTGGCGATGGTTTCGCCAGTCTGGCCAGGGACATAGCGGCCATTGATGAAATGTTGATTCATGTTCGCTCCCGATCACTCAGGCCAGAGGCGCCGCCCCGGCGAAATCGGGCGCAAGCTGCCGGCTGACGGCTTCCGGCGCAAGCCGGCAACAGGCCGGGGCGCCCCGCAGCGGGCGCAGGGCCGGACGGACGGCACGGCCTCAGGCCGGCGCGGCAAAAGGTTGCGCGATGTCGCGGAAGACGGGCAGCGCCTCCAGCCCGGCGGCACAGGCAGCCAGCGACGGGATCGTGCGATCGCCGACCAGGCCCGGATGGGCTTCCCGGATGAAACGCAGCGCCACGGCCACGGCGATGTCGGCATGGGTCATCGCATCGCCGAACCAGAAGGGGCCGGCCCGGCCAGCCCTGTCGCCTTCGAGGGCGGCGAGCGCCGACAGGATCTGGCTGCGGCAGCGCTCGGCCCACACGGCCGAAATCTCCTTGTGGAGCCGCAACTCGTAGAACAGGCTGACCGCCTTCTCGGCCGCCCCAATGGCAAGCGCCGCGATGCCCAGGACATGCCGGCGCGCCGGACCGGCAGGCGGACAGAGCGCCCGCTCGGGGCCCGCGAGTTCGTCGAGGCAGTCGATCATGCTGAAGCTGTCGAACAGCACCTCGCCGTCATCGAGCACCAGGGTCGGGACACGCATCAGCGGATTGAAGGAGCGGACCTGCTCGCCATCCGCGAAGACCGACCATGGCCGATGCTCCCAGGCCATGCCGTAAAGCGCCAGGGTGATGCCGACCCGCCGCACGAAAGGCGAGTCGTACTGGCCGATCAGGATCATCGCAAACCTCGTTCATCATGTTTCGACACCGCAGCGGGCGACGCATCTTTCCCCTGTCACGGACTCGCCGCAATGCTACCGTCCTGCTCCGCGCGGAAAGCAGGAGCTGCACATGGCGCATGAACATCGTCTCGACCGTCGCCAGACATTGAAGGCGGGAGCCGCGATGGTCGCCAGCGCCGCCCTGCCCGCCGTCGCCCAGGCCCCGGCGCGGCTGAAGCTGAGGGTGCTGGAAACCACCGACCTGCACGTCAATATCGTGCCCTACGACTATTTCCGCGACGGCCCGGACGATACGGTTGGCCTCGCCAAGACCGCGAGCCTGATCAAGGCAGCGCAGGGCGAGGCGAAGAACAGCCTGCTCTTCGACAATGGCGACTTCCTGCAGGGCTCGGCGCTCGGCGACTATGTCGTCTACAAGAAGCGGCTCAAGGCCGGCGAAACGCACCCGATGATCGCGGCCATGAACACCCTGCCCTATCTCTGCGGGACGCTCGGCAATCACGAGTTCAACTACGGGCTGGAGTTCCTGGAGAACGGCCTCGGCAAAGCGGAATTTCCGCTGGTCTGCGCCAATGTCGAGCGCGTCGGCGGCGGGGCGCTGGTCGATGCCTGGCGACTGTTCGAGCAGAGCTTCGAGGATGACGCCGGCAACCGGCATGTGCTGCAGATCGGCGTGATCGGCTTCGTTCCGCCGCAGATCATGCAGTGGGACAAGGGGAACATCGAGGGCAAGCTCGTCGCCACCGACATCGTCGACGCGGCCGAGAAGCACCTGCCCGACCTCCTCGACGCGCAGCCCGATCTCGTCATCGCGCTCTGCCATTCCGGCATCGCAGGGGGCCAGCGGCGCGGCATGGAGGAGAACGCCGCGCTGCATCTGTCGAAGGTCGACGGCATCGACGTCATCCTCACCGGCCATCAGCATCTGGTCTTCCCGGGCGGCAAGTCCTTCGACGGCATTCCCGGCGTCGACAACGTCAAGGGCGCGCTCAACGGCAAGCCGGCCTGCCAGCCCGGTTTCTGGGGCTCACATCTCGGGATCGTCGATCTCGAGCTGGAGAAGCGCGGCGAACGCTGGAGGGTCGCGGACTTCAAGGTCGAGGCGCGGCCGATCTACGAGCGCACGCCCGAGCGCAAGATCGTGCCGAAGGCCGGGGCGGAGCCGGCCGTCCTCGCCGCGGTCAAGACCGATCACGAGGCCACGCTCGCCTATATGCGCGAGCCCGTCGGCAGCACCGCCTCGCCGATCGATTCCTATTTCGCGCTGGTGGCGGACGATGCCTCGGTCCAGATCGTCGCCGAGGCCCAGATCGCCTATGCCAGGGAGCTGATGGCGCAGACGCGCTGGAAGAACCTGCCGGTTCTCTCGGCCGCCGCGCCGTTCAAGTCGGGCGGACGTGCCGGCCCCTCCTTCTACACCGACATCCCGGCAGGGCCGCTGGCGCTGAAGAACATCGCCGACATCTACCTCTACCCGAACACGGTACAGATCGTGAAAGTCACCGGCGCCGAAATCCGGGAATGGCTGGAGCGTTCGGCCGGGATCTTCAACCGCATCGATCCGGCGAAAACGGGCGAACAGCCGCTGATCAATCCGGGCTTCCCCGCCTTCAATTTCGACGTCATCGACGGCGTGACCTACCGGATCGATGTCACGCAAGCCTCGCGCTACGACGGCGACGGCAAGCTCGTCGCGCCGGATGCGCACCGGATCCTCGACCTCTCCTTCCAAGGACAGCCGATCGACGAACAGGCAAACTTCCTCGTCGCCACCAACAATTACCGCGCTTCCGGCGGCGGCAATTTTCCGGGGACGAAGACGACCGTCGTACTCGAGGCTCCCGATCTCAACCGCGACGTCGTCGTCCGCCACATCATCGGCCACAAGACGATCGAGCCGAAGGCCGACGGCAACTGGTCGCTGGCACCGCTGCCGGCCGGCAGCAACGTGACCTTCCTGACGGCGCCGGCCGCGGCCGGCAAGCTGCCGAACGGCCTCAAGGCGGTGCCAGTCGGGGAAACGGCGGAGGGCTTTGCCAAGTATCGGCTGGAATCCCCCACCTGATCCTTGCGGAGCGTTGCGCCGAATACGCACACGCCCCGGGGAAAGCCTCACACCGTTCCTTAAGGATTTTTTACCGACACTCGTTCCGGAGACTGCGACGAGGCGTTCCCAATGGTCGCTGAGAGTCCCGAAGACGAAATCATGATGAAGTCGGAGCTGGTGGCTGGGCTTTATGCGACGCCCGGCGCCATCGTCGTCGGCGCGGTCACGGTCACGGCGGTCATGCTGGCGGCCGGGCTCCTGACCGGCGGCGACCCGGTCTTCTACGCCATGGCCGTCGCCATGATCGCGATCGGCACCTTCCGCTCCCTCTCGCACCGGCACTACGCGTCCATCGACTTCGCCTCCGTCGGAGATCATGCGATCGACCGGCTGGAAGCCCGGGCGATGGTCGGCGCCTGGTCGACCGCCGCGCTGATCGCCGCCTTCGGCTCCTATACGATCCTGCGTTACGATCATCAGCCGGTCGCCGTTCTCGCGGTCGCGCAAACGATCGGCTATCTCGCCGGAATATCGGGGCGCAACAGCTCCCGCCCGCTCGTTGCCCGGGTCCAGGTGCTGCTGGCCTCGGTGCCTTTCGCGCTGGCCCTGATCTGGACACGCGATCCCGCCTATGTCGTGATCGCGCTGTCGGTGGCGCTGACCACCGTGCTGGCCTTTTCCAGCGCGCGCGTGATTCACCAGATCTTCGTGTCCCAGCTGCGCTCGATGCGGGAGCTGGAGAACCTCGCCGTCAACGACACGATCACCAGCCTCTACAACAGGCGCGGCTTCATGCGCTCCATCCGTGCGATGTCCGAAGACAATCGGCCGGTGACCCTGATCTCGATCGACATCGACCGCTTCAAGGGCATCAACGACAGCCTCGGCCATGATGTCGGCGACGCGCTGCTGAGGGCCGTGAGCAAGACTCTGATCGGCGAGCTCGACAGCCGGGACGTCGCCGCGCGCACCGGCGGCGACGAGTTCATGATCGCGACCACCCGCAATGCCGAGGAGGCGGAAGCCCTGGCCGCCCGGCTGGTGATGATGCTCGCAAGCCAGCGCATCGTCGGCGGGCGCCATATCACAGCGACCGCCAGCCTGGGAATCGCGCCGGCCGGTTGCGCGCCTTCGATCGACGAGGCGCTGAAATGCGTCGACATCGCGCTCTATCGCGCCAAACTCGACGGAAGGAACCGCTTCGTCATGTACAACGCCGCCCTGCGCGACGAGCACGAGGGCAGCCTGGCGCTCGAAACCGAATTGCGCGAGGGACTGCGCCGCGGCGAGTTCGAACTCCACTACCAGCCGATCTGCGACCCGCGCTCGGGCAATGTGATGCTCGCCGAGGCGCTTCTGCGCTGGCGGCATCCGCAGCGCGGGATGGTGAGCCCGGCGCTCTTCATTCCCCTGGCCGAGCGGACCGGGCTGATCACCGTCCTGGGCTCGTGGGTTGTCGGGGAAGCCATCAAGACGGCCCTGTCGTGGCCGCGCGACGTCGGCGTCAGCGTCAACGTCTCGGCCCGTCAGTTCGACCGCGGGCACGATCTCGTCGGCGCCGTCGAGGCCCTGATCCGGATGAGCGGCATCGCGCCCGAGCGCCTGACCATCGAGATCACCGAGAGCTCGCTGATCGACGACCCCGATCTCGTCGTGTCGCGGCTCGTCGCGCTACGCGGCCTTGGCGTACGGATCGCCCTCGACGACTTCGGCACCGGCTATTCCTCGCTGAGCTATCTGGCGCGCCTGCCGATCGACACGATCAAGATCGACCAGGCCTTCGCCCGCGAGCTGGGCGTCTCGCGCAAGGCCGATTCGCTGATGAACGCGATCGCCCAGCTCGCCCGCGACCTGGAATTGCGCCTGATCGTGGAGGGCGTGGAAACCGAAGAGCAGCTCAAGATCATCAAGAAGCACGCCGTCCACGGCATTCAGGGTTTTGTTTACGCTCGGCCGATGACAGCGGACGAATTGCTGCCCATGATCGAGTCTCGTGTGGCGACGGGACGGACGGGGGCAGCACGCTCACGCTCCGGCTGGCGCAAGTCGGATCGCTTCAGCCAGGTCGTCTGAAACGCTCCGGCCGCGACGCCCGCGCGAGCCGGAGACCTTGATGCAGCGCCCGAACTACCCGAGCGGGAAGGATCTGCTGAGCGCCGACGCCGTTTCGCGCTTCGACCTGGACGACATCATCGCGCGCGCCGAAAGGCATCTGCGCGCGGAGGAGATGGAGAAGGCCGGGCTTCCCGCGCCCGAGGAGCCGCCCTCGCCCCGCCGGCGGCCGAAAGTCATCGCCACCCTATTCGACCAGCGCAGCACGCGCACGCGGCTCGGCTTCCAGTCTGCGGCGGCGCGGCTCGGCCACCAGTCGATCGACGCCTACGACACCGATCGCAGCCGCATGGGCAGCAGCACGGGCGAATCGATCGAGGACCATATCCATACCGTCGAGCTCTACAGCGACCTGCTCGTGGTCCGCTCGCACCGGGAGGACATGCCGTACCGCGTCGGGCGGCTGAGCTATCTGCCAGTCATCAATGCCGGCAACGGCGCCGACGAGCATCCGACCCAGGCCCTGATCGACATCTTCGCCATCCGGCAGATGCGCGGCGAGCTCGAAACGCTCAGCATCGCGCTTTCGAGCGATACGCGCGCCCGCTTCGCCGTCTCCTTCGTGAAGATGCTGAGCCTGAGCCCGCCGAAGCGCTTCACCCTGTGCTGCCTCCCGGGCGTGCCGATCAATCCGCCGATGCGGGAGGCGATGACGATCCTCGCCAATTCGGGCAGCACCGTCGGCGTGGTCCATGACGTTCGCCAGACGCTGGACCACGACGTGCTGAGCATCCAGATGCAGGATATGAGCCGGTTCGCGCATGCGTCGCTCGGCAGCGAGGCCATCGACAAGGAGAGGGAAAGCGAGCCCTTCACCCTGACCGCCCGCAAGATCCTCGATGCCCGGTCGGACACCCTGATCCTGAATCCGCTGCCGCGCTTCTCCGAGCTCGACACCTCCTGCGACGACCTGCCGAATGCCGGCTATTTCCGGCAGGTCCAGCTCTCGGTGCCGATGCGGATGGCCATTCTCGAACGCATGCTGTCGGGCATCCCATGGACGGGACAGACCGATGCCTTCCGCGTTCCTTCGGGCGCGTGAGCACGCATCCGGCTCGAAGGAGCGTTCACGACGGGACCGCGGCGTCGGCTTTCCCAAAAGCCGCGCCCCACTATCCGGGCCGTTTCCCTGAAATCAGGGAGCGATCTCGAAAACCACGTTGACCTGGGTGCGATAGCTGTTCTCGCCGCTCGCCATCGGAACCGAAGCGTCGCTCGCCGCCATCCGCATCGGCGCGCCATAGGGCATCGGGCGCGACAGGCCCGACTGCTCCTCGATCTCGAGAATCCTGCCGAGCCTGATATCGGCGGCCTCGGCCAGGGTCTTGGCCCGGGCAATGGCATCGGCGACGGCCAGCTTGCGCGCCTCGGTCAGCGTCGGCTTGAGATCGTCCTTCGCGAAGACGATGCCGCCGCCCTGGTTGACGCCGAGGCTCACCGCCTTGTCGAGAATCGCGCCGGCCTCGGCCAGCTTGCGGACGCGGACCGTCAGGGCGTTGCTGACGGTGTAGCCGGTGATCTTCGGCTCGTTATTGCGATCCTTGCCGGGCTGCGCGAAGCGCGGCTGGATGCTCAAGCCCGAGGTCTGCAGGTCGCGCTCGGCGATGCCGGCCTCCTTGAGCGCGGTGAGCACCTGCTTCATCGCGTCGTTGGCGGCGGTCAGCGCCGCGCGTGCCGTTTCGCCCTCGCGCAGCACGCTGAGGTTGAGGATCGCCATGTCGGGCGCAACCGAAACCTCCCCCTCGCCGGTCACGCTGATGCGCGGCGGCTGCTGTGCGGGCGAGTTCTGCTGGGCCATCGCGGGGGCCGCGAGCAGAGCGGCAGCGCCGAAGAGCACGGTTCCGGCCAGAGCGACGGCAAGGCGGTTCGACATGATGTCTCCTGATTCAGCCCGGCCTTGATCGGCCGGCGCATCATCCGAGCAGGGACATCTTGTCGAAATTATCACGGCGCGGCCGGATGCCCGGCCGCTGTCGCGATGCCGCCTATTCCTCTACGAGGCGGCGGGCGATGACCTGCGCCTGGATCTCGGCGGCGCCCTCGAAGATGTTGAGGATGCGGGCGTCGCAGAGCACGCGGCTCACCGGATATTCCAGCGCGAAACCGTTGCCGCCATGGATCTGCAGGGCGTTGTCGGCCGCCGCCCAGGCGACGCGGGCGCCCAGCAGCTTGGCCATGCCGGCTTCGAGATCGCAGCGGCGCTCGGCATCCTTCTCGCGGGCGGCGAAATAGGTGAGCTGACGCGCGATCAGGATCTCGGCCGCCATCATCGCGAGCTTGTCGGCGACGCGCGGGAAGGCGATCAGCGGCTTGCCGAACTGGATGCGCTCCTGCGCATAGCGCAAGCCGAGATCGAAGGCCGACTGCGCCACGCCGATGGCGCGGGCAGCCGTCTGGATGCGCGCGGCCTCGAAGGTCTGCATGAGCTGCTTGAAGCCCTGCCCCGGCACGCCGCCGAGCAGGTTCTCACCCTTGACCTCGAACCCGTCGAAGGCGAGCTCGTATTCCTTCATGCCGCGATAGCCGAGCACCTCGATCTCGCCACCGGTCAAGCCCTCGACCGGGAAAGGCTCCGCATCGGTGCCGCGCGGCTTTTCCGCGATCAGCATGGAGAGCCCCTTGTAGCCGGGCTCCGACGCATCCGTCCGCACGAGCAACGTCATGATGTCCGCACGCACCGGATGGGTGATCCAGGTCTTGTTGCCATAGACCTTCCAGACGGCCCCGGGCCCCTCGCCTTCCTGCACCGCCTTGGTGCGCAGCGAGGCAAGGTCGGAGCCGGTATTCGGCTCGGTGAAGACGGCGGTGGGCAGAACCTCGCCGGAGGCGATCTTCGGCAGCCAATGCTGCTTCTGTGCGTCGGTGCCGCCGCAGAGGATGAGTTCGGCCGCGATCTCCGAGCGGGTGCCGAGCGAGCCGACGCCGATATAGCCGCGCGACAGCTCCTCCGAGACGACGCACATCGAGACCTTCGACAGCCCCATGCCGCCGAACTCCTCGGGAATGGTGAGGCCGAAGACGCCGAGCTCGGCCATCTTCTCGACGACCGGCAAGGGGATGTACTCGTTCGCCAGGTGCCATTCATGCGCGTGAGGCGTCACCTCGGCCGAGCAGAAGCGGCGCATCTCGGAACGGATCGCCTCCAGCGTCTCGTCGAGGCCAGGATCGCCGACGCTGTGCGAACCATCGCTCTGGCTGAACAGGGCGACGAAGCGGGCGCGGTTCTCGGGCGTATTGCCCTCCGCGATCAGCGCCTCGGCCGCCTCGGTGCAGGCGGCGGCTACAGCCTTCTGCGAGAGGCCGAGCGCCGGCAGGCGCAGAATCTCGCCCTGGCTCATCGGGATGCCGCCGAAGATCTGGGCGGCGTATTCGCCGGCGCCGATCCGCAGCGCGTAATCCTCGACCGCGCCGTAGCGCCCCTCGCCCTGGAGACGCTCGCCATACGCCTTGAGCTCGCGCAGCGCCGTGACATAGGTCGCGAGCCAGGACAGGCCATGGGCGGCGTGCTGCTCCGCCTCGAGCCGCGAGGACGAAATCCGGCCGTCGACGAGGACCTTCTGCCGCACTGCGGCAACCGCTTCCTGAAACAGCGTCTCGAAACCCGGCAATGCGGCTGCGATCAGCTCGACCGCGCTGGCCCGATGCTCCTGTTTGACGGCGGTATTGGCGCCCATGCTCTCGACCTCCCTTTGTTGCGACGCAGCATAAGGGGAGTTCCGCCGAAACCGAAACCCTTCTTTTTGAGAAGATGCGGGATTGTACCCCGTTCGCCGGCCAGGAGAGCGGGCCTATTTCCGGCTGGCGAGAGCCACGCCGACAATGGTGACAGCCATGCCTGCGATCTGGAGTGGCGTCAGCGTCTCGCCGAAGAGCAGCCAGGCTTCGACGGCCACCAGCGCCGGCACGAGGTAGAGGAAGGTGACGATGCGCGAAACCTCGCCCCGCCGCAGCATGAAGAAGTAAAGCCCGATGCCGCCGAGAGAGAGGACGACGGACGACCATGCCAGCACGAGCCACATGGTCAGGTTCCACTCGATCCGCATCGGCTCCAGCACGAAGGCGAAAGGCAGCAGGACGAGAGACGCGGCGACATACTGGATCGCCGTCACCGTGCGCAGATCGCCCGAAACATGCGCCTTCTGGTAGAAGGAGCCGAAGGTCACGGAGAACATGCCGGCCACATTGATCAGGATCGGCCCCAGTATGCCCCAGAGCGCCGCCGCCTCCAGACCGGCGAGTTGCGGCTGCAGCACCAGCGCGATGCCCGCGAAGCCACAGAGGATGCCGGCCCAGCGAATCCCGGAGATACGCTCCCCCACCATGAGCGGAGCGAAAAGTGCCGTCAGAACCGGCTGAAGCCCCGCGATCAGCCCGGATATGCCCGCCGGCAGACCGTGGCGGACCGCCCACCAGACGCCGCCGAGATAGATGCCGTGCAGGAGAATGCCGGAGACCGCCGCATCGCGGAGTCCGCGCCGGTCGCGCGGCCACGGTGCGCCCGTCACGAGCGCGAGCAGCGTCACGATGACGGCGGCGCTGCCGAAGCGGACGACCAGAAAGGTGAGCGCATCGGCATAGCGCGCCGAATAGCCGGCCACCACCCAGCCCGTCGACCACAGGAAGGTAAAAACCAGCGGTATGGCGCGCAGGACGACAGGCGAGGACATCGGGACATCAAAAAGCGGGTTCGACAGCCTCTAGCCCCGTTCCGCGCGGCGCAACAGGCCGTGAACGCGCCGGCCTCATGCACCAGCCGGGCGGATGCGGCGTTCAGTCCCGATCGGGAGCGCCCGGCGGAAAGTAACCGCGATAGGGCCGCGCCTCGTCGACGGTGCGGGCGACGGAGGGGCGCTCCAGCAGGCGTGCGCGATAGGCACGGGCATGGCCGAAGGCGCTATCGATCCGATGAACCCAGTCGGCATAGAACAGCGATGGGGCAGCGGCGCAATCGGCCAGGGTGAAATCGTCGCCGCAGGCCCAGCGGCGCTCCGCGATCGCTCCGTCGAGCCAGCGATAGGCAATGTCGAGCTGCTCGCGCGCCTGCGCCACGCCATATGGATCGCGCTCGCCTGCCGGCCGCAGATGGTCGAGCACGATCTTCTGCATCGGCGTCATGACATAGTTGTCGAAGAAGCGATCCATCATCCGGATTTCGAGCGCCGCCTTCGGATCGGCCGGCAGCAGCCGCACCGGGCCGGGGTGACACAGCCCGAGATACTCGACGATGACGCTCGACTCGAACACCGGCCGCCCGTCATCGACGAGGACGGGCATGCGCTTCAGCGGCCACAGCACGGCCCATTCGGCCCCGGCGGCTGGGTCTTCAGGGCCGAGCTGGCGATAGGTGAACGCCGTGCCGTTCTCGTAGAGGGCAATCAGCACCTTCTGGCAGTAGGACGAGAACGGGTGGGCATAGAGCGTCAGCGGCACGGCTTCCTCCTCACCGATTGCACTTCGCAATCGGTGAATAGAAAAACCGATTTTCTTTTGCAAGCGGTTTATGTCGTCGCTGGGCCGGGACATGAGCCGTCGAGGCATTCCAGCCTCGTCACGCTCGCCCTTGTGGCGCGGCTGTCCAGCTCATTGCGGACACCGCGTCGAACAACACGCCGGATCGCGGCTTGCCCAGCAGATGATGGCCAACGGGACAGGCGCGGGACCCCCCTCCCCCTTGCGGGGAGGGGCAGGGGTGGGGGTCGTAAAGCCGGACCTCCGCCTCGGTCCTTATGCGTCCCGCTTCTGCAAGCGACCGCGCACCCGGTCGTTCGCCCCCCCATCCCCATGCCCTTCCCCACAAGGGGGAAGGGAGGAGGTTGTATCGGCAGACACTCGCTCAAACGAACCAGACAGCCGTATCCTTGCGGCGAGCATCCATGACTTGCGCCGCCTTCGATAGACGAAGACATCGATGGGCGGGGCAAGCCGGGCCGTCGACGGCAGCCCGCTTCAGCCGCCCAGCGCCTCGACAACGTCGTCGTAGTTCCGCAGGCCCGTGCGCGGCGCATAGACCAGCACGGACATGTTGCCCGGCGCATGCTCGTTCTTCCACATCTTGTGATGGGCGAGCGGGATCTTGTCCCAGGGGAAGACCTCGGACATGCAGGGGTCGATGCGCCGGTCGATGACGAACTGGTTGGCCGCGCTCGCCTGCTTGAGATGGGCGAAATGCGAACCTTGGACGCGCTTCTGCCGCATCCAGACGTAACGGGCGTCGAAGGTGATATTGAAGCCGGAGGTGCCGGCGCAGAACACCACCATGCCGCCGCGCTTGGCAACGAGGCAGGAGACCGGGAAGGTCGCCTCGCCCGGGTGCTCGAAGACGATGTCGACATCCTTCTTGCCGGTGATGTCCCAGATCGCCTTGCCGAACTTGCGGGCCTCCTTGGTCCACTCGTTGTATTCGGGCGAATTGACCTTGGGCATCTGGCCCCAGCAGTTGAAGTCCTTGCGGTTGATGACGCCCTTGGCGCCCAAACCCAGCACATAGTCGCGCTTGGTCTCGTCCGAGATCACGCCGATGGCATTGGCCCCCGATGCCGCGCAGAGCTGCACGCCGAAAACGCCGAGCCCGCCCGAGGCGCCCCAGACGAGGACGTTGTCGCCGGGCTTGATGGTGTGCGGGGCATGGCCGAAGAGCATGCGGTAGGCCGTCGCCAGCGTCAGCGTGTAGCAGGCGGCCTCCTCCCAGGCGAGGTGCTTGGGCTTCAGCATGAGCTGACGCGACTGCACCCGGCAGAACTGGGCGAAAGAGCCATCCGGCGTCTCGTAGCCCCAGATGCGCTGGGTCGACGAGAACATCGGGTCGCCGCCATTGCACTCCTCGTCGTCGCCGTCGTCCTGGTTGCAGTGGACGATGACCTCGTCGCCGACCTTCCAGCGCTTCACCTTGGAGCCGACGGCCCAGACGATGCCGGCGCAGTCGGAGCCGGCGACATGAAACGGCGCCTTGTGAACGTCGAAGGGCGAGATCGGCTGGCCGAGGCCGGCCCAGATGCCGTTGTAGTTGACGCCGCCGGCCATCACCAGAAGGAGCACCTCCTCCTCGCCGATCGTCCAGGTCGGCACGACCTCGACTTGGAACGAATCCTGCGGCGCACCGTGGCGCTCGCGCCGGATCGCCCAAGCGTACATCTTTTCCGGGACATGGCCGAGCGGCGGCAATTCATCCAGCCCGTAGAGATCCTTGAGCGGCTTCACGGCGGCCTGCGACTGCGACATGGTCGTCTCCCTGCTCTCTTTCGTCGTTGCCCAGCCCGGAGCTCGTCGGCGGATTGGGATGCCGATCATGCACCATATGCTGCGCTGCGCCATTAATCCAAAGAATCACGCCGCATCGCAAAACAAACTTTGCCGGGCTTGAAATCCGCCTGAACGCTTGCGGATTCTTCACCCTTCGGCGCGATCCTCCCGACCGAGGCGAAGAAAGAGGGAAACGATGCGCAGCCTTCTGTCGATGGTCGGCCTGCCGGAACTGCCGCTGGTCTCCCTTGTTCTGATCGTCACGATGATCGTGCTGGCCGTGCTGCTGTTCGGCTGGATTTCCGACATGCTGCTCGGGGATAACGGCTTCGGCATCCTGTTCAATACCGGCATCATCCTCGTCGGCGGCTTCGTCGGCGCGTGGCTGTGGCACCGCTTCGGCTTTCCAACGCGCTTCGACCCCAATGCCTTGCGCGCGGCGATCGCCGTGGCCTCGGGTTTGGGCTTGCTGGTCTTCACCGCCATCTTCCGAATTTGACGGTCAGCCGGGCAGCGCCGCGGCGAAGCTGTTCAGATACTTCATGCCCGTGTCGCACATCACGCTGACGATCGTCGCGCCGGGCGCGAGCCGTTGTGCCAGCCGCAACGACGCAACCACGTTGGCGCCTGTCGAGGTTCCCGCGAAAAGCCCCTCCTCGCGCGCGAGCCTCAGGGCCATGGCCCTCGCCTCGTCGGTCGAGACGGGTTCGATCCTGTCGACGAGATCGGCCCGCCACAGCGGCACGACATAGCCCGCGCCGATGCCGTCGATCTTGTGGGCGCCGCTCGGGCCGCCCGATAGCACGGCCGATTCGGCCGGCTCGACCGCGACCAGCGCGAAAGGACGCCCTCGACGGCGCAACGCCTGCCCGGTCCCCCGCAAGGACGCGGCGGTGCCGACGCTCTGGACGAAACCGTCTATCCGGCCGCCGGTCTGCTCCCAGATCTCGTCCGCCAGCCGATCATAGGCGGCCAGCTGATCGGTGTTGCGCATCTGGTCGGTCCAGAAGGCCCCGGTCTCGGCCGCGATGACGCGCGCCGCCTCGATCATGTCCCGGGTCAGCTTCTCGGTCATGCGTCCGGATTCGCTCGGAATGACCGTCAGTTCGGCGCCGAGCAACCGCATATGGGCGAGCTTCTCGCGCACAAAGGCGTCCGAGGTCACGATGTGCAGGCGATAGCCCTTCACCGCGCAGACCTGCGCGAGCGAAACACCGGTGCTTCCACCCGTATACTCGACGACGCTACCGCCCGGCCGCAGGCGCCCATCCGCTTCCGCCGCCTCGATCATGGCCAGCGCCATGCGGTCCTTCATCGAGCCGGTCGGGTTCTCGCTTTCCAGCTTCAACAGGATGCGGACGCCGTTCTCAGGGGCGATCCGGCGCAGCGGCAGCAGGCTGGTTCCGCCGATACGGCTCAGAATGTCGGCAGGCAGGTTCGGCATCGGGAGCCTCGCGCTCGATCGGCAATTAGATGTATATGCAATTATTGTATCTACATGTAAATTGCGAATCACCATGCAGGGACGAAGCGGATTTCGGGACGAGGTCGACAGGTTGGCGGCAAGCTGTAGCGGGCTGGCCATCCGGCAAGCTGCGCGGCGCGTGACCCAGATCTACGACGATGCGTTGAAAGGCAGCGGGCTGAGCGTCGCCCAGATCGGGCTCATGGCCGTGATCGCGACGAATGACGACGACCGCATGGCGGCGCTCGCCGAGCAGGCGGGGCTCGATCCCTCGACGCTCTCGCGGAACCTGCGCGCCCTGGAGCGCGACGGGCTGATCGAGATCGCGACGGTCGAGAAGGATCTGCGCCGCCGGGCCGTCTGGCTGACGGAGGAAGGCGTCAGGCGGCTGCAGACGGCGCTGCCGGCCTGGAAAACGGCGCAGGCCCGCGTGGCAGAAGCGCTGCCGGACGATCTGCTGCAGCGCCTCGAAGCAGCCAACCTCGCCTTCGCCCGAGAAGGCAGCGAAAGCTAGGCCGCACCGCTCCGGCTGGCGGCGAGCATGTAGTTCACGTCCATGTCGCGGGCCGCGCTCCAGCGGCCGGTCAGCGGGTTGAAGACCACGCCGGTCTGCGTCCCAAGCTTGAAGCCGTTGCCTTCGATGGCGCCGCCAAGCTCGGCCGGCGTCACGAACTTCTCCCAGTCATGCGTGCCCTTCGGCAGCCAGCACAGCACATATTCGGCTCCGACGATGGCGAGCGCGTAGGATTTCAGCGTGCGGTTGATCGTCGCCATGATGAGCAGGCCGTCGGGTTTCACGGCCGCGCAGCAGGCCGCGATGAAGGCCTCGACATCGGCGACATGCTCCACCACCTCCATGGCCAGAACGATGTCGAAGCGCTTGCCCGAAGCCACGACCGCCTCGATCGTCTCCTCGCGATAATCGATGGCGAGGCCGGCCTTCTCGGCATGGGCGCGCGCCACCGCGATGTTGGTCGGCGCCGGATCGAGCCCCGTGACGTCCGCGCCGAGACGGGCGAGCGGCTCGGACAGCACGCCGCCGCCGCAGCCGATATCGACGAGGCTCAGGCCTTCGAGCGTCCGCATCCGCTTCGGATCGCGGCCGAAATGCACGCAGGCTTCGTCACGGACATAGGCCAGGCGCACCGGATTGAACTTGTGCAGGACGGCCATCGGCCCCTTCGGATCCCACCAGTCGCGCGCGATCGCGTCGAAGCGCGCGACCTCAGCCGGATCGATCGTCGAGCCTGTCCGCTCAGCCGCTGCCGCCATGAACCCGTCCTTCGCTTATGCGATGCCGCATTGACACCGCGCCTGCTGCCCGTCATCTACACCCGCCCCGCCGCCAGTGCGAGGGCGACGTTTCGACCCGGCTTCGTCGGCCGGGGACAGTTATCGAGAGCCCAAAGATCGTCATGGCCCGTCTGGTGATGAAATTCGGCGGCACCTCTGTCGCCACTGTCGAGCGCATCAAGAACGCGGCTCGCCACGTCAAACGCGAATACGACGCGGGCAACCAGGTCGCCGTCGTCGTCTCGGCCATGTCGGGCAAGACCAACGAACTTGTCGGCTGGTGCAAGGAGGCGGCTCCGCTCTACGATCAGGCCGAGTACGATACCGTCGTCGCCTCGGGCGAGCAGGTCACTTCGGGCCTGATGGCGATCGTGCTCAAGGAGATGGGCATCCCGGCCCGCTCCTGGCAGGGCTGGCAAATCCCGATCTACGGTTCGGACGCGCATGGCTCGGCTCGCATCGTCGATGTCGACGGCGCCGGCATCATCGCCGGCTTCGACCGCAGCCGCGAGGTCGCGGTCTGCTCCGGCTTCCAGGGCGTGCATGCCGAGAGCCACCGCATCGTCACGCTCGGCCGCGGCGGCTCGGATACCAGTGCGGTCGCGCTCGCCGCCGGCCTCAAGGCCGATCGCTGCGACATCTACACCGACGTCGACGGCGTCTACACCACCGATCCGCGCATCGTTCCCAAGGCGAAGCGCATGGACAAGGTCTCCTTCGAGGAAATGCTCGAAATGGCCTCGCTCGGCTCCAAGGTCCTGCAGGTGCGCTCGGTCGAGATCGCCATGACGCAGCGCGTGCCGACCTATGTGCGCTCCTCCTTCGACGACCCCGAAAACCCCAATCCTGGCACCCTCATCTGCGACGAGGACGACATCGTGGAACAGCAGATCGTCACCGGCATCGCCTTCTCCCGGGACGAAGCCCAGATCACCCTCCGCCGCGTGGCCGACAAGCCCGGCGTCGCCGCGGCGATCTTCGGCCCGCTCGCCGACGCCAACATCAATGTCGACATGATCATCCAGGTCGTCTCGGACGACCAGGCGACGACCGACATCACCTTCACCGTGCCGACAGCCGATTACGAGCGCGCCAAGACGCTGCTCGAAAGCAAGCACGACACGATCTCCTACCAGGAGATCCAGGGCGCGACCGACGTGGTGAAGATCTCGGCGATCGGCGTGGGCATGCGCTCGCATGCCGGCGTCGCGGCCCGCGCCTTCCGCGCTCTGGCCGAGAAGGGCATCAACATCCGCGCCATCACCACCTCCGAGATCAAGTTCTCGGTGCTGATCGACTCGGCCTACACCGAGCTCGCGGTGCGCACCCTGCACTCGCTCTACGGCCTCGACGCGGCCTGAGGCGGCGATAAGCCTCGGCGTCATTTGAGGCCCCGAGCAGCGAAACGCCTCGGGCCACGAACTGACCCACAGCAGCGCAGACAGCGCGGGGAACCCCTCTCTTGTAAGGAGAGGGGCAGGGGTGAGGTGTAGGCCCCTTTACAAATTCGTTCTGGCCTCACCGCAGCAGCGGTTAGCGTGCGACTGCAACTTCCAGCGACCTACCCCTCACCCTGCCCTCTCCCTTCGGGAGAGGGTTCCCCGCGCTATCCGCACTTTTCCGGAACGCGGCCGAGGCAATCCACTCACTCCGCCGGATGCGTGACCTGTTCCGGCTCCTGCTTGCCGAAGAACAGCCGGGTCAGCCCCTCGGAGAGCCTGTCCATGTAGAGGAACAGGACGGGGGTGATGAACAGCGTCAGAACCTGGGAAATCATCAGGCCGCCGACCACGGCGATGCCGAGCGGCTGGCGTAGCTCCGCGCTGGCGCCAGCGCCGAGCGCGATCGGCAGCGTGCCCATCAACGCCGCGAGCGTCGTCATCAGGATCGGCCGGAAGCGCATGAGGCAGGCGCGGTGGATCGCCTCCTGAGCCGCCTCCCCGTCGCGCTGCAGCACCAGGGCGACGTCGATCATCATGATCGCGTTCTTCTTGACGATGCCGATCAGCATCAGCAGGCCGATGATGGCGATGACCGAGAGATCCATGTCGAAGAGCCGCAAGGCTCCGAGCGCCCCGATCGCGGCCGATGGCAGGCCGGTCAGGATCGTCAGCGGGTGAATGAAGCTCTCGTAGAGGATGCCGAGCACGATGTAGATCGTCAGGATCGCGCCGGCGATCAGCAGACCCTGGTTCGCCAGCGAATCCTGGAAGGTCTTGGCGGTGCCGGCGAGCGTGGTCGAGAGCGATTTCGGCAGCCCGATCTGCTCCTTCAGCGCGTTGATGCGGTTGACGCTGTCGCCGAGCGCCACGCCGGGCGGCAGGTTGTAGGAGATCGTCACCGCCGGGAGCTGGCCGAGCTGGTTGACCGTAAGCGGGCCGGCCGTGCGCTCGACGCGGGCGAAGGCGCCGAGCGGCACCAGCGTCCCGGTCTTGGTGCGCACCCGGATGGCGTTGAGGCGCTCGGGCGTCCAGTGCTCGTTGGGATTGAACTCGACGACAACGTTGTAGTTGTCGCCGGTGGTGTAGATCGTCGAGACCTGCCTGACGCCGAAGCCCGAATAGAGTGTCGAGCGCAGGATGTCGGCCCCGATGCCCATGGCATTGGCCTTGTCGCGGTCGACGGTGAGCGTCGCCTGCAGGGCGTTGTTCTGAAGATCGGTGGTGACGTCGGCGAAAATCGCGCGGTCGCGGCTCATCGCGTCAGCGAGGCGCAGCGACCAGTCGTTCATCAGCGCCTGGTCGAGCCCCTGCATCACGAGCTGGTACTGGCTCTTCGAGGCGCGCGCGCCGATGTTCAGATTCTGGACGGGGACCATGTAGGTGTTGATGCCGGCGACCTGTCCGAGGTCGCGGCGCAGCGAGGCGAGCACCTGCGGCAGCTTCGGACGCTCATCCAGCGGCTTCAGCTCGACGAAGAGGCGCCCGGAATTGAGCGCGCTGCCGCCGCCGCCATTGCCGCCGACCGACGATGCGACATGCGCGACATAGGGCGATTTGCGGAAGATGTCGGCGACCTCGGACTGCAGCTTCAGCATCGCGTCGAAGGAGATGTCCTGCCGGGCTTCGGTCGAGACCTGAAGCTGGCCGATGTCCTCTTGTGGGAAGAAGCCCTTCGGCGTCGTCTGCAGCAGCCAGACGGTGCCCGCCATGGTGAGGAAGAAGGCCAGCAGCATCAGCGGCTGGAAGCGCAGACAGAATTTCAGCCCGTAATCATATCCCGCCAGCAGCTTGTCGAAGCCCTTTTCGAGCCAGCGGCCGAGCGCGTTCTCCTGATGATGCTCGGAATAGCCCGAGAGCAGGCGCGAGCACAGCATCGGCGTCAGGGTGAGCGAGACGAAGGCCGAGGCGAGGATCGACACCGTCACCACCACCGCGAACTCGTTGAAGATGCGGCCGATGACGCCGCCCATCAGCAGCACGGGGATGAAGACCGCGACCAGCGAGAGCGAGATCGAGATGATGGTGAAGCCGATCTCACCCGCCCCCTTCAACGAGGCCTCGTAGGCCGACAGCCCGTCCTCCTCCATGTGCCGGACGATGTTCTCCAGCATGACGATGGCGTCGTCGACCACCAGGCCGACCGAAAGCGTCAGGCCGAGCAGCGAGATGTTGTCGATCGAGAAATCGAGCATGTACATCGCAGCCAGCGTCGCGATGATCGAGATCGGCACCGCCACCGCCGGGATGAAGGTCGCGGCGATGCGGCGCAGGAAGACGAAGATCACCATGACCACCAGCGCGATGGTGAGCAGCAGCGTGAACTGCACGTCCTCCACCGCCTGGCGGATCGAGGTGGAGCGGTCGTTGAGCAGGGAGAGCGCGGCGGCGGCCGGCAGCTGCTCCTCGAAGGCCGGGATCATCGCCTTGACGCGATCGACGACCTCGACGGTGTTGGCGTCGGGCTGGCGCTGCACCGCGAGCACGATCGCCGGCATGCCGTCATAGGTGCTGCGGGTCTGGGTATTCTCGACCGAATCGATCACCTTGGCGACGTCGCCGAGCCGGACCGGCTTGCCGCCGCGCGTCGCGATGATGACGTTGGAGAACTGGGCGGCGTTGGCGAGCTGGGTCTGCGCCTGGATGGTGAGCTGCTGGGCCGTGTTCTGGATGGTGCCGACGGGCGTATTGGCATTGGTGGCGGTGATCGCGAGCTGCAACTCGTCCAGGCCAATGCCGCGCGCGGCGAGCGCGGTCGGGTCGATCTGGATGCGGACCGCGTATTTCTGGCTGCCCCAGATCAGCACCTGGGCAACGCCCTCGACCGTGGACAGCGCCGGCGAGATCACCTGCTGGGCGAAGGCGTCAAGCTGCGAGAGCGGCACGACATCGCTCTTCAGCGCCATCAGAATGATCGGCGCATCGGCCGGATTCACCTTGCGGTAGCTCGGCGGCGTCGTCATCTCGATCGGCAACTGCCGCAGTGTGCGGGTGATCGCGGCCTGCACGTCGGCGGCGGCGGCGTCGATGTCGCGGTGCAGCACGAACTGGATCGCGATCGAGGTCGAGCCCTGCGAGTTCGTGGTCGAGATCGAGTCGATGCCGGCGATGGTGCCGAACTGCTTGATCAGCGGCGTCGCGATCGAGGTGGCCATGGTATCGGGCGAAGCGCCGGGCAGCTGCGCCGAGACGTTGATGACCGGAAACTCGGCACGCGGCAGCGCCGCGACCGGCAGGAAGCGATAGGCAAAAAGACCTGCCAGCACCAGCGCAACCGACATCAGGATGGTTGCGACGGGGTGCTTGATGCAGAAGGACGAAACGTTCATGAGCGTGCGCCCTCAGCCACCGGCGTGCTCTGCTGCGGCTTCTCGCCGGTGGCGGCGCGCTCGCGCACCCGCGTCCCCTGCTTCAGCCGCATCTGGCCGTCGACGACGACCCGCTCGCCCGGCGCGACACCCTCGGTCACCGCGGTCTTGTCGCCGTCGCTGAGCGCGACCTTGAGCTGGCGCAGATCGACGGTGGAATCCGGCTTGATGACATAGGCGTAGGGCCCCTTCTGCCCGGTCTGGACAGCGACGGTGGGGATCACGGTCACGCCCGTCAGGACCTCCGGAACGATCTCGACATCGACATACTGGCCGGGCCAGAGGGTGAGATCGTCATTGGCGAAAGCCGCCTTGGCGGTGATGGTTCCCGACGTGATGTCGACGGTGGAATCGACGAAGTTGAGCTTGCCTTGCGCCGGCGGGCGGCTGGAATTCGGCACGCGCGCGATCACCGGCACCGGCTTCGCGGCAGCGAGCGCCGCCTGCAGGGTGGGCAATTCATGCTCCGGCAAGGCGAAGGAGACGCGCAGCGGCTTCATCTGCGTGATCGTGAGCAAGCCCGTGTTGCCGCTGCTGCTGTTGCTGCCGGCGTTGACCAGATTGCCCGGCGTGACCTGGACCGCGCCGATCCGGCCGTCGATCGGCGCCGTGATCCGCGTGTAGCTCAGCTTCAGCCTGTCGGCGTCGAGGGTTGCGTGATCGGCCTGGATGCTCGCAGCCGAGCTGCGCTCGTCGGCGGTCGCCTGGTCGACCTGCGCCTGCGTGCCGGCATTGCGGGAGAAAAGCTGCTTGTAGCGGTCGAGGTCGGCAAGGTTGCGGGTATGGGTCGCCTCGTCGCGGGCCAGCAGGGCCTCGTCCTTGGCGATCTGGGCCTTGATGTCGCGGTCGTCTAGGGTGAAGAGCAGGTCGCCCGCCTTGACGAACTGCCCGTCCGTCACATGCTGCTGCATGATCTGGCTGTCGATGCGCGAGCGCACCACGACGCTCGCCGGCGTCTCGACAAAGCCGATGGCGCGCTTGCGAACCGGGAAATCGGCCTGGATCGCGGCAGCGGAGACCACCGCCACGGGCGCGTTATCCGGTCGCCCGCGCGCAGCCTGCGTGCCTTCCGCGCCATGCGAACGCCAATACCAGACACCCGTGGCCGCAGCCGCGACGAGCCCAAGCCCGACGACGAATCCTGAACGCTTCATCTTCGCTCCACTCGTTCAGATGGTCCGCCCGGCCGAAGCCGGCACTTGCGTCTTGTCCTCCCGCCGGGCGCGGGTCTGCTCGCGGATCGCGGCCAGCGTCTCCAGCGCCGAGACGATCGACTGCTCCGCGACGCCGCCGAGCACCTCCTGCGCGATCGCGGTGCGGACCTCGTCGAGATCGTCGACCAGAGCCCGCCCTTCCGGGGTCAAATAGAGCCGATAGGCGCGCCGGTCGGCCGAGTCCTCGCGGCGCTCGATCAGATTCTGCCCCTGCAGCCGGTCCAGCAGCCTCGCGAGAGAAATCGGCTGCAGATCCATCTGTTCCGCGAGCGCCGCCTGATTCAGCCCTTCCTGCCGCCGCAGCCGGGACATCACCCCCCACTGCGCACGCGTCGTGCCGTGCTGGCGCGCGCGCTGATCGACATAGGTCCGCAGCAGGCGGGAGGTTTCGACAAGCTGGAACATGAATTCCCGCCGCAGGGTTCGCTTCATACAGAACCTCCAGAATGTAAGCCTGCTTATAGTATGTTGGATTACGGCGTTTTCGCGGTCGTATAATCGCAAGCGCGAAATCGTGACGAGAGCCATCGCCGGGCGGGCATCCGAATTGCGGCAACCTCTCTGGCCTTGCGGGCGAAAGCGCTTCTAGACTGGCCGCCGAACCTCCCTCATCGAGAAGCCTCCCCGACATGAGCCAACTCTTCAGCCCCTATCAGCTCGGCAGCCTGACGCTCGCCAACCGCATCGTCATCGCGCCGATGTGCCAGTATTCCGCGAAGGAAGGTTGCGCGACCGACTGGCACACCATCCATCTCGGCCATCTCGCCCTGTCCGGCGCCGCGCTGCTCATCATCGAAGCGACTGCGGTCGAGCCGGACGGGCGCATCAGCCCCTTCGATGTCGGCCTGTGGTCCGACGAGACGGAAACCGCGCTCGGCAAGGCCCTGGAAGCCGCGCGCTCCTGGTCCGACATGCCGATCGCGATCCAACTCGCCCATGCCGGCCGCAAGGCCTCGGTCGCGGAACCCTGGAAGGGCGGCGGCCAGCTCGGCCTCGACGAGGGCGGCTGGACCGTGCACGCACCCTCGGCCGTCGGCTTCGAAAGCTATCCGCGCCCGCCGCGCGCCCTGACCCGCGACGACATCGCCCGGCTGGTCGAAGCCTTCGCGGATTCGGCGCGGCGGAGCGTTCGGCTCGGGCTGGCGGCGATCGAGCTGCACGGCGCCCATGGCTATCTGATGCACCAGTTCCTCTCGCCGCTCTCGAACCGGCGCGAGGACAAGTATGGCGGCTCGCTGGAGAACCGCATGCGCTTCCCGCTGGAGGTGCTGGACGCCGTTCGCTCGGTGGTGCCGGCGGGCTTCCCGGTCGGCTTCCGCATCTCGGGCACGGACTGGGTCGAGGGTGGCTGGGATGTCGAGCAGAGTATCGTCTTCTCCGAGGCGGCGAAGGCGCATGGCGCCGACTTCATCCATGTCTCCAGCGGCGGCCTCTCGGCGGCGCAGAAGATCCCGCTCGGGCCGAGCTATCAGGTGCCGTTCGCGCGAGCGGTGAAGCAGGCGACCGGCATCCCCACGATCGCGGTCGGCCTGATTACCGAGCCGGAGCAGGCCGAGGCGATCATCGGCACCGGCGAGGCCGACCTGATCGGGCTGGCGCGCGGCATCCTCTACGATCCGCGCTGGCCCTGGCATGCCGCGGCGCAGCTCGGCGCCAGCGTCAAGGCGCCGAACCAGTATCTGCGCTCGCAGCCGCGGCAGTATTCCAAGCTGTTCGCCTGAGTTCAGCCAGACCCTGATTTGACGCTTCGCCGTCATTGCGAGGAGCACAGCGACGAAGCAACCCAGGAGGGCTGAGTGGAATCCTTCAGCCCAGCCCCCTGGATTGCTTCGCTTCGCTCGCAATGACGGCCGGGATCGACCAGCCCCGCAAAACGGGTTGCCCGCCGTGCCGGAAGCGGCTCCTTTTAGACCGAAACGTCCTCGCCGAGAGCATTCATGACCGCCTATTCCGACCTCACCGCCCATTTCGGCCGCATTGCCGCTCTGTCGAACGCCATCGGCATCCTGCAATGGGACAACGACACGATGATGCCGAGGGGCGCCGCCGAGACGCGGGCCGAGAGCATGGCGCTCCTGCACGTCATGCGCCACGGCCTGGCGACCGATGACCGGATCGGCGGCTGGCTCGCCGATGCCGAGAACGACGGCGGTCTCGGAGACTGGGAAAAGGCCAATCTGCGCGAGATCCGGCGGGTCTGGACGGTCGACACCGCGCTCCCCTCCGATCTCGTCGAGGCGTCGAGCAAGGCGATCTCCGCCTGCGAGATGCGCTGGCGTCAGGCGCGCGCCGATTCCGACTTCGCCGGCCTGCTGCCTTATCTTGCCGAGGTGCTGAACCTGCAGCGCCAGATCGGCAGGGCCAAGGGCGAGAAGCTCGGGCTCTCGCCCTATGACGCGCTGCTCAACGATTACGAGCCCGGCGGCAGTTCCGCCAAGATCGACGCGCTGTTCGACGATCTCGCCGCCTTCCTGCCCGGCTTCACGCAGGAGGCGATGGCGGTGCAGGCACGCCGGCCGAACCTGCCGACGCTGCAAGGCCCCTTCCCGACCGAGACACAGCGGGCGCTCGGCCTGAGGCTAATGGCGGCTCTCGGCTATGATTTCGAGCGCGGGCGGCTCGACATCTCGACTCACCCCTTTTGCGGCGGCGCCGACAACGACGTGCGCATCACGACGCGTTACGACGAGGCCGATTTCACCAAGGCGCTGATGGGCGTGCTGCACGAGACCGGCCATGCGCTCTACGAACAGGGGCGGCCGGCCGGCTACATGAGCCAGCCCGTCGGCGCGGCGCGCGGCATGAGCCTGCACGAGAGCCAGTCGCTGCTGATGGAAATGCAGGCCTGCCGCTCGCGCGAGTTCCTCGCCTTCGCCGCGCCGCTGATGCGCGAGAGTTTTGGCGGTTCCGGCCCGGCCTGGGACAGCGAGGCGATGTGGCGCCGCTATACCCGCGTCGAGCCGGGCTTCATCCGCGTCGATGCCGACGAGGTGACATACCCCGCCCACGTCATCCTGCGCTACCGGCTGGAGAAGGCGCTGATCGCCGACGAGATGGCGCTCGCCGAACTGCCCGCCGCCTGGAACGCCGGGATGAAGTCCCTGCTCGGCGTCGCGGTCCGGGACGACCGCGTCGGCTGCCTGCAGGACATCCATTGGCCGTCGGGCGGCTGGGGCTATTTCCCGACCTATACGCTGGGTGCGATGACGGCTGCCCAAATCTTCGACGCCGCCTGCCGGGCCGAGCCCGGCATCCTGCCCGGCATCGGCAAGGGCGATTTCAGCCCACTGGTCGGCTGGCTGCGCGCCAACATCCACGGCAAGGGCTCGCTGCTGCAGACCGACGACCTGCTGACGCAGGCGACCGGCCGGCCGCTCGACGCCTCGGTGTTCAAGGCGCATCTGCGCCGCCGCTATATCGAGGAGGTGTGAGCGGGCGGCTTTCTCCCCGACATAAACATCAGGCGAAAGACGCGGGTTTCTCCTTCTCCCCTCGGGGGAGAAGGTGGCGCGGCGAAGCCGTGACGGATGAGGGCCGAGCCTCGTCCGAAAACAAGAAAAGGGCCTCTCGCGCGACCCTTCCCTCATCCGTCTGCTTCGCAGACACCTTCTCCCCCAAGGGGAGAAGGGTCGGCTGGAGCCTGCGGCTCAGCGCTCGATCATCTTGTTCCAGCGGCTGTTCCACTCCGGACGCTTGGCGTTGATCGCGTCCCAGTCCAGCACCACGGCGGTCTTCATGTTGTTGTGGAAGGCCTCGAGCTTCTTCTCGGCCTCGGCCGTCTCGGCCTTGGCCTTCGGGTTCGAGGGCACCACGTTGCCGGCGGCCAGCGCCTTCGCCTGCGCCTCGGGCGAGAGCAGATAGGCGGCGAGCTTCTGCGCCAGCTCGGCTTCCGAGTTGTTGGCGATGACGCATTGCGCGACCATCAGCACGACCGAGCCCTCCTTCGGCTGGGCGTATTCGACCGGGATGCCCTTCTCCTTGAGGGTGGCAACGGCGGTCGGCGTCAGCGGGAAGATCGCGGCCTCGCCGGTCTGGACCATCTCGGAGATCTTGGCCGAGTTCGGGATGAACTCGAGCACGTTCTTGCCGATGGTGTCGCGGAACTTGCCGAAGCCCGGCTCGACATTCGCTTCCGTGCCGCCCTGGATGCGGTTGAACATCAGGAAGGCATGCAGACCGAAGGACGAGGCCGAGGCCGACTGGAAGACGACCTTGTCCTTGAACTTCGGATCGGCGAGATCCATCCACGAGGTCGGCGCCGCCCAGCCCTTCTCGTCGAACATCTTCTTGTTGTAGGCGAGCCCGGTCATGCCCATGTCGATGCCGACGGCCATGTCGCCCTTCATCCGGGCGCCCTTGTCGACCTGACCGAGCTCGGGGCCGTCCTTCAGCTTCTCGCAGAGCCCGGCGCCGATGGCGCGGACCATCACGCCGTCATCGAGGAACATGATGTGCATCTGCGGCTTGTCCTTGGCCGCGGTCGCCTTGGCGAGGATGTCGGCCGAGGTGCCGGGCACGACGACGATCTTGACGTTGTTGGCCTTCTCGAACGCCGGGAAGACCGCCTGGGTGAAGGTGCGCTCGAAATTGCCGCCGTTCATGCCGACATAGAGCGTCTTGGTCTGGGCGAAGGCGCTGCCTGCGGCCGTCAATGCCAGGGCTGCGACGGTGCCGGCCAAGGTGGTGTGACGCGTGATCATGAGTGGGCTCCCCTGTTGTGCGGCTCTGATTGCGAACGCGCATCCGAGCCGTGGCTGATGCGGTCCTGACCCTCCTGCCCGGAAGGCCGGCTGAAACGGGTGATCGAGAAGGCTTCGATCGGCGTCGCGGTGCGGCCGTCGCGGACGAGCTCGGCCAGCACCTCGCCGACGCCGGGCGCGATCTGGAAGCCGGCGCCGGTGAAGCCAAAGGCGTGGATCAGCCCGGGCGTGGTGCCGCTGAAGCCGATCACGGGATTGCGGTCCGGCATCGACGCCTCCGTCCCCGACCAGAAGCGGATCGCCTGGGCATGGCGCAGCGCCGGGAAGATCTCGGCCGTGCGGTTCATAATCGCCAGCGCGCCCTCGCCGCGGGGGCGCGAGAAATCGGGATCGTCGAGCGGCAGACCGCGTTCGCCGCCGACCACGCAGTTTCCGCGCTCGACCTGGCGGGCATAGATGCCGCCGCCCTCCATGCCGGTGTTGACGGTCATCACCAGCGGCAGCGGCTCGGTGACGATCATCGAGGGGTAGATGCGCGACAGCGGGACCGGCTCGCCGAAATCGGCGGCGAAGCGATCGGCCCAGGCGCCGGCGCTGTTGATCACCACCGCGGCATGAGCCTTCACGCCCTCGCCGGCCTCCAGCGCAAAGCCCGCGCCGTTGCGCGTGATGCCGGTGACCGGCGTGTTCTCCAGAACATACGCCCCGGCGCGCCGCGCGGCGCTCGCGAAAGCCGCCGAAACGAGACGGGGATTGGCATGGCCGTCGCCGGCGCAGAGCGAGGCTCCCACGATACGGCCATCGATCCAGGGAAAGCGTTCGCGCAGCCCGTTATGGCCGATGAGCTCGAGGCCGAGCCCCTGGTCGGCAACCTGAGCGGCATAGGTTTCCAGAGATGCCATATCGGCTTCGCTGCAGGCGAGCTTGAGATGGCCGGAGCGCAGGAACTCCCCGTCGATGCCGATCAGGGCCTTGAGGCGCGGCCAGATGGCGTGGGCGCGTTGCGACAGCGGCAATTGCTCGAGCGGGCGCCCCTGCCGGCGCACGCCGCCATAGTTCACGCCGCTCGCCTGCGCGCCGCAAAAGCCCTTGTCGAACAGCGCGACGCTGAAGCCCATGTTGCACAGGGCGAGCGCTGCCGAGGAGCCGACCAGCCCGCCGCCGACGATCGCGACATCGATGTCGAGAGACCGGCTCACTGCGCAGCCTCCGGCAGATCGGCCGCCAGTTGCAGCGCAAGCGGAATCGGCTTCACCGGAGCCTGCGCCCTCAGCCGGCCGACGGCATCGATCGACCTATCGATCGCAGCGGCGAGGACCTCGGCCGAGGCGGCTCCGCACATCCGTCCCTGGCAGCGCCCCATGCCGACGCGGCTCACGGCCTTGAGCCGGTTCATCTCGCTGATGTCCAGGCGGCTCGCGGCCTCACGGACGCTGCCGGCCGTGATCTCCTCGCAGCGGCACAGCGTCGTGGCATCGTCGATCGCGTTCGCCCAATGGGCAGGGAACGGAAAAGCGGCCTCCAGCACGTCGCGCAGGCGACCGATGCGGGCAAGCTCGGCCTCCAGCGCCGAAGCGCGGGCCTTGTCGAAGGCGACGCCCCGATCCTCCAGCAGCGCCAGCGCGGCGCGCTCGCCGGCACGCTCGGCCGCGTCCGCGCCGGCGATCCCGGCACCGTCACCCGCGAGATAGACGCCGGGAACCGAGGAGCGGCCGGCACCATCACGCTGCGGCAGCCAGGCGCGGTCGCGCTCGTTGAAGCGGAAGGCGCAGCCGGCGAGATCGGCAAGCTGCGTCTCGGAGCGGAGCGCGAGGCCGTAGCCGACGCCGTCGCAGGCAAGGCGCTGCTCACGGCCTCCCTCGCGCCAGATCACGCCGGAGACCCTGCCCTCGCCCTCGAAACGGAGCCCCTCGATGCCGGTGCGGATGACGACGCCGCGCAGGCGCAATTCGGCAACGAAGCGCGCGCCGCGCAGCACGATGCCGGCATCGAGCGGCAGGGCCTTGATCAGATTAAGCTTGGCGGACGCGGGCGCCGCGTCGAGCACGGCCGCGACCTCGACCCCGGCCTTCATGTATTGCCAGGCGACGAGATAGAGCAGCGGGCCGGAGCCGGCGAAGACGACGCGGCTGCCGATGGCGCAGCCCTGCGCCTTGAGCGCGACCTGAGAGCCGCCGAGCGTAAAGACGCCGGGCAGCGTCCAGCCCGGAACCGGCAGGACGCGATCCGTCGCACCGGTCGCGAGGATCAGCCCGTCATAGCTGGCGCGGCGGCTCGAACCGGCGACCGCGATATCGGCCGTGCCGTCGCGCAGGTTCCAGAGCAGCGCCTGAGGCCAATGGTCGACCTTGCCGTCGAGGGCGGCGAAAGCGGTATGAAGCCGTTCGGCCTTGTCCGCCTCGGAGCCGTAGAGGTCCTTTGTCGTGCGGCCGTCCGGCACGAGGCGCTGGCGATAGATCTGGCCGCCGCAGGCGGGCGCCTCATCCACCACCAGCGGGCGCAGGCCGGCGGCGACGAGCGCCTCGGCGGCGCGGATGCCGGCCGGGCCGGCGCCGACGATCAAGGGTTGCGGGCGCGCACTCATGCCGCTCTCCCGACCCCGGTGACGATCCGCATGCCGGGCTGCAACGGCGTGGTGCAGGCGCGCAGGCGCTCGCCGGTCTCGGTCGCGACCCAGCAATCCTGACAGGCGCCCATCTGGCAGAAGCCGGCACGCAACTCGCCGGTGAACTCGGTGCGGCGCAGGCTGTCGGTCCGGTTCAGGATCGCGCTGAGCAGGGTGTCGCCGGCACGCCCCTCGCAGAGGGCGCCGTCGAGCGTGAAGGCGATCGCGGCGTGATCCTTGCGAGCGATGCGATGGAGCAGCGGCATGACGATCACTTCTGGCCGACGAGGATCTTGTCGAGGCCGAAGGCGCGGTCCAGCACCAGCATGGCACCTGCCGTCAGCGCGATCATCAGAGCCGAGACGGCAGCCATCATCGGATCGATCGACTCGGTGGCGTACATGTACATCCGCACCGGCAGCGTCACCGTCTGCGGCGAGGTGACGAAGATCGACATGGTCAGCTCGTCGAAGCTGTTGATGAAGGCAAGCAGCCAGCCGCCGGTGATGCCGGGTAGGATCATCGGAGCGGTGATGCGGCGGAACACCGTCAAATGCGACGCGCCGAGCGTGGTCGCGGCTTGTTCGGCGCTGCGGTCCATGCCCGAGAGCGCCGCCATGACGAGGCGCATCACATAGGGCGTCACCACGACGACATGGGTGAAGACCAGCCAGGCGAAGGAGCCGGTCGCTCCGATGAGGGCGAAGAGGCGCAGGAACGCAACGCCGAGCACCAGATGCGGAATGATCAGCGGCGACAGGAAGAGCGCGTTCAACCCGTCGCGGCCCGGGAAATCGTAGCGGTCGATCGCAAGGGCAGCCGGCACCGCGAGCGCCACGGACAGCGTCGCCGCCAGTGTCGCCAGCCACAGGCTATTGTAGAAGGAGGGCACGAAATCGGGGTGGCTGAAGATCGCCTGGAACCAGCGCAGCGAGAAGCTCGTGGTCGGGATCGAAAGCGTGTTCTCCGGCGTGAAGGCGACGAGGCAGACGACGACCAGAGGGGCCAGTACGAAAGCGACGACGAGGCCGTGAAAGAGCAGTGCGACGGGACCGTTCTTGTGCATGACCCGCCCCTCAGCCCAGAGCCCGGCGGGCGCGCGTCTCGACGACGCGGTTATAGCCCAGCATGATGAAGAGGTTGGCGACGAGGACGATGATCGCGATCGCCGCGCCGAGCGGCCAATTCAGCTCGACCATGTACTCGTCATAGACCAGCGTCGCCGCCATCTTGAGGCGCCGGCCGCCGAGGAGGCCGGGGATCGCGAAGGCGCTCGCCGAAAGGCCGAAGACGATCAGGCTGCCGGAGAGCATGCCGAGCGAGACCTGCGGCAGCACGATCCGGCGCAGGGCCGTGAAGCGCGAGGCGCCGAGGCTCCAGGCCGCGGCCTCGACCATCGGATCGAGCTTCTGCAGGGCGGTCCAGACCGGGATGACCATGAAGGGCAGCATGACGTGGACGAGCGCGATCACGATCGCGGTCTCGGTATAGAGCAGCCTGACCGGGCTCAGGCCCAGCGCCTGAAGGGCTTGGTTGAGCAGGCCGGCGGAGCCGAGCAGCATGCTCCAGCCGAAGGCGCGGACCACCACCGAAACCAGCAACGGGCCGATGATGACGAGCAGGAAGATCGAGCGCCAGGGGTCGCCCATCCGCGCCAGCACATAGGCTTCCGGCGCGCCGATCAGCACGCAGATCAGCGTGGTCAGCGCGGCGAGCCGCAACGTGCGCCAGAACACCGCCAGATAGTAGTCGTCGGTGACGACCGTCAGATAGTGCTTGAGGGTGAAGCTGTTCTGGATGCCGGACGTATGATCATAGGCATGGAAGGACAGGATCACCGTCAGGATCAGCGGCAGGACCACCAGCCCGAGGAACAGCAACGCCCCCGGCGAGACGAGCAGCCATGGCGTCAGCTTGTGCTGCCCGGTCATGCCGCCTCTCCCGCAGAGGGGGGCGAGACGACGGCGCTGTCGGCCTGCCAATAGAGCGCGACGCCCTCGCCCTCCCCGGCCGGCTCGCCGCCCTGATTGGGCGCCGAGACCAGGATCGGTCCGACCGGCGTCTCGACATTGAAGAGCCAGTAGCTGCCGAGGAAGAAGCGGCTCGCGACCCGCCCGTCCAGCAGTCCCTGGCCGGCCGGCTTCAGCAGGATCTTCTCGGGCCGCAGCGTCAGGACGGCCGCCGCGCCATCGGGCAGGCTCGCTGCCTCGCTCGGCAGCGCGATCCCGCCCGCTTCGGCCCGTCCGCCGCGCCAGACCGCCTCGATGCGGTTCATCTTGCCGACGAAGGAGGAGATGAAGGCGGTGGCGGGGCGCTCGTAGAGGCGGTAGGGCGCATCGATCTGGGTCATGCGCCCCTGCTCCATCACGACGACGCGGTCGCTGATCGAGAGCGCCTCGGCCTGGTCGTGCGTGACCATGATCGTGGTGGTGCCGACACTGCGCTGGATGCGGCGCAGTTCGAACTGCATCTCCTCGCGCAGCTTGGCGTCCAGATTGGAGAGCGGCTCGTCGAGCAGCAGCACCGGCGGCTCGATGACGAGCGCCCGAGCAATGGCGACGCGCTGGCGCTGGCCGCCGGAGAGCTGGCGCGGATAGCGCCCGGCCATCGGCGCGAGATGGACGAGGCCGAGGATTTCCTTGACGCGCCTGTCGCGTTCGGCCTTGGCGACCTTGCGCATTTCGAGGCCGAAGGCGACGTTCTCGGCCACCGTCATATGCGGGAAGAGCGCGTAGCTCTGGAAGACGATGCCGAGACCACGCCGGCTCGGCTTCTCGCGGGTGATGTCACGCCCGTCGAGCGTGATCGTGCCCTGCGTCGGCTCGACCAGCCCGGCGATCATCTGCAACGTCGTGGTCTTGCCGCAGCCGGAGGGGCCGAGCAGCGAGACGAACTCGCCCTTGGCGACGCTGAGGTCGACATCCCTGACGGCGGTGAAGTCGCCGAAGATCTTGCTCAGCGATTGCAGCGTCAGGAAGCCCATAAGCACCTCGATCGACTGGCTTTCCGAGCACCGGAAAGCCGGACTGCGATGCCGCTAGGAAAGGGGGATGACACAAATTCGTCAATCTTCAATTCCGCATTAGAGAATTTTTGTTGACTTAATTTCTGTATATAGAATTTTTATCGCAACCTCAGGATACATTTTCACGCATGCAAACTGCCGACGAGCCCGTCTCCTCACTGCGGCGCGCCCTTGGACTGCTGCGCATCCTCTCGAAGGGCGATGGCGGCGGCATGCGGCTGAAGGACATCGCCGAAGCGGCCGGCTGCGGCCAGCCGACGGCGCATCGTGCGCTGCGCGACCTGATGGCGGAGGGCTTCGTCGAGCAGGCGGCCGGCGGCAAGCGCTACCGGCTCGCCCTCGACTTCTTCGTCATCGCGGCCCGCGCGGGTCAGGCCGGCGGCTTGCGCGAGCTCGCCCGCCCTGCCTTGCTCCGGCTTTCGGCGACGCTCAGCGATACGATCTTCCTGCTGGTCCGCAACGGCTACGACGCCGTCTGCCTCGACCGGATCGAAGGGCCCTTCCCGATCCGCTCCTTCACCGGCGATATCGGCGGCAAGGTGCCGCTCGGCATCGGCCAGGGCAGCCTCGCCATGCTGGCGCATCTGCCCGATGACGAGCGCGAGGCCGTCATCCGCTTCAACATGCCACGCCTGCTCGATCGCGGCTTCCTCGACGAGGCCGCGCTGCGCAGCGCCATCGCCGCGGCGCAGGCACAGGGCTGGGTCAATCTGAACACAGGCCTCATCGCTGGCATGGCCGGCGTCGCGGTGCCGGTCTTCGATGCGCAGGGGCGGGTCGTGGCGGCGCTCAGCGTCGGAACGCTGGCCGAACGGCTGGGCGAGGACCGGCTGCCCAATGTCGTCGCCATCCTGCGCGGCGAAGCGGAGGCGCTGGGCGCCAAGCTCAATCCGTTCGATCTCACCCTGCGCTATCCCTCGCGCAGCCTGAGCACGGTGGCGAACTGACGGCGCCGGGCCGCCATGCGGCTTTCAGGGCTTGCATCGCAGCCGCCGAAGCGGGATGTCGGAGCGAACTTCCTTCGCCACGGTGCTCCGACATGACCACAAGCAAGCCCGCCCCCCGCATCGCCATCACCTATTGCTCGATGTGCAACTGGATGCTGCGTTCGGCCTGGCTCGGCCAGGAACTGCTCTCGACCTTCGGGCAGGATCTCGGCGAGGTCGCGCTGATCCCGCGCACCGGCGGCATCTTCCAGATCACCTATGACGGCGAACTGATCTGGGACCGCAAGACCGATGGCGGCTTCCCCGATTCCAAGGTGCTGAAGCAGCGCGTGCGCGACCGGCTCGACCCCGAGCGCAGCCTCGGCCATGTCGACGGGCATACGATGCCGGCGGAAGCCGAGAGCTGAGGCTCCCTTTCGTTTGCCGTCATGATCGGGCTTGACCCGGCCATCTCGGAAACCAGTGCCTTCTCGTCATGAGCTTCTCGGGTCGAAGCTTCGCTCCGCCCGAGAATGACGCTTATGCTACCGCATGCTGCCGTGTCGCGGCGATCCAGGCCTTCAACCGGCCCTCGGGATCGGCGTTCAGCGTGATGTCCGTCACCGCCGCGACGATGTCGGCGCCAGCCTCGAAGACGCCCGGCGCCCGCTCCAGCGAAATGCCGCCGATGCCGACCAGCGGCAGGTCGCCGATGCGGCGCTTCCACTCGCCGAGCCGCTCCAGACCCTGCGGGCCGAAGCGCATCTGCTTCAGGATCGTCGGATAGACCGGACCGAGCGCGACATAATCCGGCTTGGCCGCCAGCGCACGCTCCAACTCGGGCTCGTCATGGCTGCTGATGCCGAGCTTGAGCCCGGCCTTGCGGATCGCGCCGAGATCGGCGTCGTCGAGATCCTCCTGCCCAAGATGGATGAAGTCGCAGCCTTCCGCGATGGCGAGCTTCCAGTAGTCGTTGACGACGAGCACGCAATCGGCCGCGGCACAAAGCGTCTTGGCCCGAGCGATCTCGCGCGCGACCTCAGCCTCCGGACGGTCCTTGACGCGCAACTGCACCAGCTTGACGCCGAGCGGCAGCATCCGCTTCAGCCAGTCGGCGCTGTCGAAGATGGGGTAGAACGGATCGAGCTTCATGCGAGAAATGCCTTGCCCATGACGGGGGTGGAGGGAGCAGCCATGTCGCGCGCCTCGATCGGCTGCGCGGCAAAAGCCTGGCGACCGGCGCGGATGGCGAGTGCGAAGGCCTCGGCCATCGCGGCGGGATCGCCGGCCTTGGCGACGGCGGTATTGAGCAGGATGCCGTCATAGCCCATCTCCATCGCCTGCGCGGCATGGGAAGGCAGGCCGATGCCGGCATCGACGACGAGCGGGATATCGGGGAAATGCTGGCGCATGCTGCGCAGGCCATAGGGGTTGTTAAGTCCCCTGCCCGACCCGATCGGCGCCCCCCAAGGCATCAGCACTTCGCAGCCGGCATCGATCAGGCGGCCGCCGACGACGAGATCCTCCGTCGTGTAGGGAAAGACCTTGAAGCCGTCATCGGCGAGGATGCGAGCGGCCTCGACCAGCGCGATCACGTCCGGCTGCAGCGTATCGTCCTCGCCGATCACCTCGAGCTTGATCCAGTCGGTGCCGAAGACCTCGCGCGCCATCTGAGCCGTGGTGACGGCTTCCTTGACGGTGTGACAACCGGCCGTGTTCGGCAGCACCTTGACGCCGAGCTCGCGGATCAGCGCCCAAAAGGCCTGGCCGGCGCCGCCGGCCGATTCACGGCGCAGCGAGACGGTGACGACCTCCACACCGGAGCGCTTCACCGCCTCGGCCAGGATCGCGGGCGACGGATATTGCGCAGTGCCGAGGAAGAGCGGATTCCGCGGCTCGAAACCATAGAAGGATGCCATCTCAGCCTCCCTGCATCGGCGCGACGATCTCGATACGGTCGCCCTCGCTCAGGGCCATCTCGGCGCGCTTGCGAGCCGGCACGAAATCGCCGTTGACCGCGGTCGCGACGATGCGGCCGCTGAAACCCAGCTCGGCCAGCACCTCGGCCAGCGTCTTGGCCGCAACATCCTGCGGCGCGCCGTTAAGCAGCAAGGTCATGCAGCATCTCCGGTGTTGGGCGCGCTTTCCGTCCGACCTTTGGTCGAACGAAAAGAATTCGCGCATAATCAAAAGTTTGCGCATGTTCTTATCCCAAAAGTGGTGTCCACTTTTGGGGAATATGCGCCGGGGTTCAGCACGGCCTCCGCCGCCATCCGCGCCATGGCGGGGCTGAGCAGGAAACCGTGGCGGTAAAGCCCGTTGACGTGGATCACCCGCCCGCGACGCATCAGCCTTGGCAGGTTATCGGGAAAGGCCGGGCGGGCATCGGTGCCGATCTCGACCACTTCCGCCTCGCCAAAGGCCGGATGCAGCGCATAGGCCGCGCCGAGCAGTTCCAGCATGGCGCGGGCGGAGATGCGGCTGCGCTCGCCGCTCTCGATCATCGTCGCGCCGACCATGAAGAGGCCGTCGGCGCGCGGCACGATGTAGAGCGGGATGCGCGGATGCAGCAGCCGGACAGGGCGCGAGAGAGTGATGTCATCGCTCTGAAGCAATACCATCTCGCCCTTGACGCCGCGCAGGTCCGGCAGGGCAGCCTGCGCCGCCAGCCCACGGCAATCGAGGACGATATCGGCATCGAGATCGACAGGCTCCACAGCGCTGCCAAAATGAAGGGCGGCTCCGTTCGCAACGAGTCGCTCGGCCAGCGTGACGATTGCCAGGCGCGGATCGAGATGGGCCTCTCCGCCGAAGAACAACCCGCGCGAGAAGCGCCCCGCGAGATCGGGCTCCAGCCCGGCAATGGCATCGCCGTCGATTTCCTCGAAATGGCTGGTGCGCTGGCCGAAGCGGCGCAGTTCCGAACGATCCCGGCTCGGCGCGACGACGAGCGTCCCCTGACGAACAACTCCGCCGGCATGCCGCCCCCACCAGTCAGCCGCCTGCTGCCCGAGCCTGATCACCGGCTCCTCGGCGCTCTCGCCCTCGCACCAGGGCGCGAGCATGCCGCCGGCAAACCAGGAACAGGCTTCGGCCCCGATGCGAGCGCCGCGCTCGTAGATGGTGACCCGGATGCCCCGCGCCAGCAATTCGGTCGCGCAGGCCAAGCCGACGACACCGGCGCCGATCACCGCGACATTCAGGCCTGACTGAGGGCGTTCTGCCGTCATGCTTTCCCTGCTCCCGGGAAGGCAGCGGCCTGGGGCGCGAGCAAGATGTCTGCGAGCCAAAGACCGTTCCCTTCGCCGGCATTACCCGGATCAGGTACGATGGGTTGGCGCGAACCCACGCCTCTCAGCCTTCCGGCACCCCAACGGACGCGCGCAATGTAGTCAGCGCGCCTCCTGCGAGCAAGCCGAGGCGGTGCAAAGCTCCTTTGCGAAGGACGCCGGCTTGCGACCGGCACCGACCGCGGAGCACTCCCTTACCATGGGAGTGCTCTACGGCCTCGCCGATGCATGCACAGGCTGCGCGAAGGAAGTTGACGGCGAGACTTGTCAAACGGCTCTGCAATCGGGCATAGAGCCTCTCGCCGGAGACGTGGCCGAGAGGCTGAAGGCACTCGTTTGCTAAATGAGCATACCCCACAAGGGTATCGAGGGTTCGAATCCCTCCGTCTCCGCCACTCCTAAGCCCTTGAAAACGTTGGGGATCGATCGAATCGATCCTGCGTTGTCCGTCACGCCGTCCTGTCACGCTCCGGCTGGAGGGTCCCGATTGGAATCGGGGTTGCGATGTATCTGCATCGGCGCGGCGCGCATTGGTGGTTTCGTAAGGCCGTTCCCTCAGACTTGACCGGCGTCCTCGGCATGCCGGATGTGCGCCGCTCCCTGCGCACCCGCAACGCCACCCTGGCGCGACGGAGAGCGCTGCAGGTGCTGATCAGGATCGACGAGGTCTGGGGACCGGATGCTGCGAAACCATGACGCGGGGCATGATGGGGCGCTTCGTTACGGCGGCCGGCGGCGTCAACATCGCCGACGACCTCGTTCCGGGCGAAGCCGGCGTGGTGAACCTGGAATGGCTGATATCGAACCCGCCCGAGGTCTATATCGGCACGGCGATCGGCAACGGCATGCAGCCCGCCGACGCTCCCTGGCTTGCGCTCGGCCCAGGCGTCGATGCGACAAGGGCGCGCGAGCTTCTTGCCCGTTCGATGACACGCACAGGCATCGCCGGACTTGCCCCCGTCGAACAGGGGCGGGTCCATGCCGTCTGGCACCATTTCTACAATTCGCCGTTTAACATCGTCGCCGTGCAGGCCTTCGCGCAATGGCTGCATCCGCAGCTCTTCGCCGATCTTGACCCGAAGACGCTGCTGGAAACGATGCAGCAGCGCTTCCAGCCCGTGCCGCTGTACGGCACCTATTGGACGAGTCTCCGCTGAAATGACCGACATGGCCAACCGGCAGCAGAGCCATGCGGCGATCGCGACCAGCAACGCCTCGCGATATCTCCAGCAGCTCTGCAAGCATTTCGCACACAAGGTCGAGGCCAGCTTCGACGAGAGGGTCGGGATCGTCCGGTTCTCGATCGGCGATTGCCGGCTCCTGGCCGAGGACGCCGTGCTCCGTCTCGCGCTCGATGCGCCGGATGCCGAAAAGCTGGTTCAATTGCGGGATGTCGTCGAGAGTCATCTGGTCCGCTTTGCCTTCCGCGAAACCCTCTCGATCAACTGGCTTCCAGGGGGCGGCGGCGCCGGCACGCTGAGAAGCCCTTGAACGGGTTCCCCAGCTTGAGATCCGGAAACCCGCAGTTCGGCCATCGGCAGGTGTGACCTGCGCAAATCACATGCCAGCGCCCTCCAAGGTAAAATCTTCTATGGCAGGCAATTGAAATGTAAGATGCATTTTCTTTGATTTGAAATTGTAGATTGTTATTCCCGCAATTGATTCCACTCGAAAACTGTGCTTTCCCAATCCCGCCGATTGAAAGCGAAATACTCAAACCGCCTGGGTAGATTGATGAGTGGCTTTTACGAGGAACGCGTCACCAGCGTTCATCATTGGACGGATACACTGTTCAGTTTTACGACAACGCGGGACACGACGTTCCGGTTCAAGAACGGTCAGTTCACGATGATCGGGCTGAAAGTCGGCGAGCGCCCCCTGCTGCGTGCCTATAGCGTCGCCAGCACGAACTACGACGACAATCTGGAGTTCTTTTCGATCAAGGTGCCCGACGGGCCGCTGACCTCGCATCTCCAGAACCTCAAAGTGGGCGATCCGATCATCGTCGGGAAAAAGGCGACCGGCACGCTCGTGCTCGACAATCTGCGGGATGGAAAGCGCCTCTTCTTGCTTGGCACGGGCACGGGTCTTGCCCCATTTCTTTCATTGATCCGCGATCCCGAAACCTATGAGCGCTATGAGCGCGTCGTGCTCATCCATGGCTGCCGCCAGGTCGCGGAATTGGCGTATGGCGAGCGGATACAGCGCCAGTTGCCGCAGGACGAATTTCTCGGTGAAATGATCCGCCAACAGCTCGTCTATTATCCGACGGTGACTCGTGAGCCGTTCCGCAATCGCGGCCGCATCACCGATCTCCTGACCTCGGGCCAGCTCTTGGCCGATATCGGCCAGTCCGGCCTCGATCCCCGCAATGATCGCTTCATGCTATGCGGTTCACCGCAGTTGCTGGCCGACCTCAAGGCGATCTTCGCCGCGCAGGGCCTGCGAGAGGGCAACCATGGGGAGCCCGGCGACTATGTGATCGAAAAGGCCTTTGTCGAGAAATAACTGCTAATGATCCGGCACATCGTGTTCTTCAGCGCCAAGACTCCGGAAACGATCGACGCGATCCGCAGCGGCCTGTCGATCCTGACAGCCATACCGCACGCTCTGAGGCTGGAGATTGCCGTAAACCGCAAATCGGATCCGCTCAGCTCCGAAGTCGATATCGTCGTCTACGGCGAGTTCGAAGATCACGCGGCGTTGGCGGCGTACAAGGCTCATGAGCTCTATGCCGAAGCCATCAGGCGTGTCCGGCCGCTGCGCGAACTGAGACTTGCCGCAGATTACGCGATCTCCGAAGCGACGACCGAACCCGAGAATACCACCTAGCCTTCGACCACCGGCCGCTTCGACGTTTTCGCGCTCAGGCCTTTATCCGTGCCGAACGAGCGGGCTGCACATTTCTGGCGGGTTTGGCGCAGCGGCAAACGGAGTGCGCCCATTGGCTCGGGGGGCATCGTGATCGCCGGCAATCGACCGGGGGCCGGGCCTTCGAAGCATCCAAGCGTATGGTTTGACCGCGTTCCTCACTCAATCGCCGTGGTCGTGAACGTCCGAATGGCCGCGGCGCCAATAGGCCGCGACCAGGTGCCGTTCCTTCGCCAGTTTCCGTTCACCGCGCAGATGCTTGCGAATGGCGCGCGCGGCAGCCTGCTCGCAGCCAGCGAAGACGAAGGCGTTGCCGGCATCCGGCATGGCGATGGCGCCAACGGCCTGCGGCAGCAGATCGGTCGAACCAGCAGGTGCGCCGCCGCGGCGCAGCCAGGTGAGAGCGATCTCTGCATCCGAGCGGATCGGCTGTTCTTCAGTTCGATCCGCGATCTCGATCACGATTTCGGCGCGGGGCGCCGGCAGGCAGTTCTGCCGCGATGCGGGCGATCGCCGGCAGCGCGGTCTCGTCGCCGCAGAGCAGATACCAGTCTGCGGGGATGACATCGCCCCCGCCGGGGCCGAGCAGGCCGGCACGGTCGCCGGGTTCGGCATTGCGCGCCCAGTTCGAGCCCACCGAATCGTCGTGCAGCACGACGTCGATGGCGAGCTCCTTGCGGGCGTGGTCGATCGCGCGGATCGTGTAGACCCGGCGCGCGAGCCCGATCAGGCTCAACGGGCCGACCAGGAGCGAGGCCACCGCGGTCATCAGCGCGGCCAGCGCCGCAAGGCAGAGGCGGCTGCGTTGCACAGGAAGGCCGAGACTTCGACTCGTCGCCTCCCCAAGCGGCAGCAGATCGAGCCAGCGCACCGCCAGCAGAAGCGGCGCGATCAACAGAATGCAGGCGATCAGGCCGGTCCAGGCCTCGATCTCGCCGGCCCGGTTGGTCGATCCGGAGAGCCAGACGAGCAGCATGTAGGCGCGCAGATCGCCTTGAGCCATGGCGGTCGAGACCACCGCCATGCAGAGCGCGCCCATGGCGATGCCGGCGAGCAGCAGGCGCTGCGGCCCGACGCCCGGGCGCGCGGCGAAGAGCAGCATGACGAACAGCACGGCAAGCGAGCCGGCGGCGATCCCGGCCAGCATGGCGAAGGGGCTTGTCGGCAAGAAGGTTAGCGCGAGCAGGAGGCCGACGCCCCCCCCCCCGGCGCCGACGCCGAGCACTTCGGGGCCGGCGAGCGGATTGGCGGTGAGGCGCTGCATCAGGCAGCCGGCTGCGACGAGCAGAGCGCCTGCCGATCCCGCGGCGGCGAGGCGGGGGCCGCGGAAAGGCAGCAGATCACAGAAGAGCGTGCCGGTCGCCACTTCCCAGCCCTGTAGCCCGCGCCCGAGAACGAGCCCGATGGTGCCGGCCATGGCGATGATGGCGGCAAGCGGGATCAATGACCACAGCGAGCGGACGGCTCGGTTCGTGAGCCAGACGGGATCGACCGCCTGCGGCGGCAGGGCCTGCGGAACCCGTCGCATCAGCCAGAGCAACAGCGGGCCTCCGAAGAGTGCATTGGCGGCGCCGGTGGGTGCGAGGTCGTTGAAGCCGGAACCCAGCAATTGCACCGCGCTGTCGGTGATCGAAAGCAGCAAGGCGCCGAGTGCAGGGGCTGCCAGCAGCATCCGGCGCGGCGTCCGGGCGCCAAGCTCGCGCGCCAGCGCCGGAGCGGCGAGTCCGACGAAGCCGATGACGCCGACCGCAGCGGTAACGCTCGCCGCGAACCAGATCGCGATCCCGAGAACGGCGAGGCGGCTGGCATGCAAGGCCAGGCCGAGGCCGCGCGCCATGTCCTCGTCGAGGCCGAGAAGAGCGAGCGGGCGCAGCAGTAGCGCTGCGGCGAGCGCGCTCAGAACCAGAGGCGGGCCGAGCGCGATCGCTGCATCCCAGCTCTGCTGGTTGAGCGAACCGGCGCCCCAGATGAAGAGCGACAGCACATATTCGCCCTTGACGAGGATGACGGTGGCGCTTGCCGCCGCCGCGACGAGCGAGACGACCATGCCCGAGAGCACCACCGTCATCGGTTCGAGTCCGCGCCGCCAGCTCAGGCCGAGGACGAGGGCGACCGCGGCGATGGCGCCGGCCAATGCGACGCCCTCCTGCAAGGAGCCGATCAGGGCGGGCGCATAGGCCGTCGCGACGGTCAGCGCGAGTTGCGCGCCGGAGGCGATGCCGAGCGTGGACGCATCCGCGATCGGATTGCGCCGCACGCGCTACAGCAGCATCCCGGCAAGCCCGAGCGCCGCGCCGCAGATCAGGGCCGGACGGCACGCGGCATCAGGCTATGCCAGAGCAGGATGCTTTCGAGCGTCCGGACGAGTTCGGGCGAGCCTGGCAGCGAAGGACGCGTCGCGACCACTGTTCCAAAAAGAGCGGCTGCCGCGAGTATCACCAGCAGCCAGACGCCTTGGTTTCGACCTGAAGGCATTCGCGTGGATCGGATCGCCTCAGCCACGCGCGACCTCCGCGGCGAGCAAGGCGCTGGTCAGCAATCCTGCAAAACGTCGCGCCGCCGGCAGGCCGCCATAGGGATTGATCGAGCCGAGTTGCAGGAGCCGGCCTTCGCGGAGATTGGGCAGCGCATTCCAAAGGCGTTGCGCGCCAGCGTCTGCATCGCGCCGGGCGGAACCGGCGGAATCAGCGCGATGAAGGCGTGGGGTACGCGCACCAGCGCCTCGAGCCCGATCGGCGCCATGGCGGAGTAGCTCGTACGCGCGGTCCAGGCATTGGTCAGACCGAGGCGCTTCAGCACTTCTCCGAACAGGCTGTCGTCGCCGAAGACGCGGAAATGCCGGGCGTCGCCGAAATTGACCGCGATCACGGAGCGTGTCGCCAGCGGCTTCAGCTTGTCGCGCAGTGCCGCGAGTTCCGCTTCGGTGTCGGAGGTGTAGCGCTCCGCCGTCGCCGCGATGCCGAGGCGTTCGCCGATGCTGCGGGTCATCGTGACAGCCGGCTCATCGGGAGGGCGGCCGGGCGCATAGACGGAAAAGCTCTCGACCGGCGCGATCCGACGCAGCCGCGGCTCGGAGCCGATATAGAAGCTCGACGAGAAGATCAGCTCCGGCCGCGACAGCAGCAGAAGCTCGAAATTGATCGTGCCGCGCAGGCCAAGATCGGTGACGCTCGCGGGAACGGGGGCTCGACCGCGACCTCCCCGAACTGCCGCAGCTCAGGCGCGGCAACGGGCGGTGCGCCGAGCGCGAGCAGGGTCTCCAGCACCGACCAGTCGACTGTTGCGACGCGCAGGCCGGCGGCCCGTGCCGGCACCGGCAGGCCTGTGGCGGCAAGAAGCGCCAATGCGCTGCGTCGCGTCGGGAAAGGCGGGGTGCTGGTCATGCTTGCGGATCTAGCACAGCCGAAGGCCGCAGCGGCGGGCTGCTGCGGTCTCCGATCGTTGACGACGGCGCCCCTTACCAGCGGTAATTCGCCGAGACGGTGACGGTGCGGGCATCGCCATAGCCGCAGCCGGAATAGCCGTTGCAGCTCTTCACATAGGCCTTGGCGACGAACTCGGGGCCGTTGTCTGAACGAATATGCTCTGGCACGCCGCGCAGGATGAAGAGGTCCGAGAGCACGTCGATGACATCGATCGCCTTTAGCCTCCGGTCGATGCGGATCGCCAGGCATTCATGCGTGAACTCGTCGATGATGTTGAGCATGCGATACTTTCTCCCGTCATGGGTCCGGTCTTCGACGAAGTCGTAGGACCAGACATGGTTGGGCCGCTCGGCCCGCAGGCGGATGCAGGATCCGTCCGCGAGCCAGAGGCGGCCGCGCTTGGGCTGTCGGGCCGGAACCTTCAGCCCCTCGCATCGCCAGATCCGCTCGACCCGCTTGTCGTTGACGACCCAGCCTGCCGTCGAACGCAGCAGCGCGGCGATCTTGCGATAGCCGTAGCGGCCATAACGGCGGACCAGTTCGACGAGGTCGCTTCGCGGTCCTTCGGTTCGGCGACGAGTTGCTCCTCATCATCGCGTCCGCGGGGGATCCGGCGTTGGGTCGAGCGATGCTGCCCGAGCACGCGGCAGGCCCGCCGCTCCGACACCTTCAGGACGAGCCGGACATGCTCAATGCACGCACGACGACGCGCGGGGCTTACCAGTTTCCCGACGCGACTTCCTTCAGGATCAGCTTGTCGAGCGTCAGATCCGTGACGGTGCGACGGAGCCGGACATTCTCGGCCTCGAGCTCCTTCATCCGCTTGACCTGATCCGTCTTCGGACCGCCGAACTCGCGGCGCCAACGGTAATAACTAACCTCCGTCACGCCGATCGAGCGGATCCCGTCGGCAACGGATTGCCCCTGCGAGACCAGCACATCGACCTGCCGCAGCTTCGCGACGATCTCTTCGGGCTTGTGGCGCTTCTTTGGCATCGCGGTCCTCCTGTCTGCCAAAAGACATACTTCAGGATGGACCAATTCAACGGGGGCGATCACTCGGCCATCAGCCCGGCATGTCGGGCGCTCGCATCGCTGGCACCGCCGCGCTGGAGAGGTTGCCGTTTGACGGACTATGTCTCGGCCACTTTCCTCATCGATCTGACAAACATCACCTTTGGGCCGAAACCCTCCCTTTCGATGACCGGCTTGGGAGCATATCGGATCGCTGGGCGTCTCCGCCGCCTTCTCGTGCTGCGCCTTCAACGGCGGCGATTCGCGCGCCCTCATCGACCGGAGCTCCCCATCCAACATCAGGCAGGCGCTTCCGCAGAAGATGCCGATGACGTATCGCATCCCGCTGATGAGGGGAGCGGCTGATGCTGGACGCGAACGAGTTCGGGGATGCCGTGGCAATGCTCTACGAGGCGGCCGCCGTTCCTGACGTGTGGCCGGCGGCAATCGCCCGGCTCGCGGACATCGCCGGTTGCACCGGCGGACTCCTGTTCGCGCACTCCGAACAAGGCACCAACTGGGTGGCCAGCGAGGCATTCGCTCCGGTCTTCGAACGCTTCATGGCGCAAGGGTGGATGAACCGGAATGCCCGCATGGCCGGCCTGCTGTCTCACGGCGCGACCGGCTTCGTCACCGATCACGATCTCTTCACCGATGCGGAGCTCGAACAGACCGCGCTTTACACGCAGTTCCTGCGCCCGGAAGGCTATGGCTGGGGAACGGCGACACATGTGCGCTCCGCGTCAGGCGACAACATCGTTTTCACGCTGGAGCGCAAATTCGACCTGGGGCCGGTGGCGCGCCGGGAGATCGAGGTCCTCGACGGGATCCGCCCGCATCTCGCCCGGGCGGCCGTGCTCGCTTCCAAGCTCCAGCTGCAGCGGGCGCGGGCCAGCCTGGATTCCTTTGAAAAGGCCGGGTCCCCGGCGGCGCTGATCGGCGCCAGGGGCCAGGTTTCGGCGGCGAATCCGAGCTTCGAGACGCTGCTCGGGCAGGTCATCATCCGTGCCCGCGACAAGATCGCGCTCGACGACGAGCGGGCCAACGCCCTGCTGCAAAAGGCGCTCTCCGAGCTGGCGCAGGATCGCCTCGGCGACACGCGCTCCATCCCGGTTCCGCGCAAGGACGACCGCCCCGCCTTCATCGTCCATGTGCTGCCGATCCGGCGGCAAGCGCTGGACATCTTCTCGCGGTCGCAGGCGATGCTGGTCGTCACGACCTCGGAGCGCAGCCTGCGGATCGAAGCATCGCTGCTCTGCGAGCTCTACGATCTGACGCGCGCCGAAGCTGCTGTGGCAAACGGATTGCTCGACGGGCAGTCCGTCGAAGAGATCTCCGTCTCCCGCGGCGTTGCCCGCGAAACCATCCGCAGCCAGATCAAGCGGATACTGGCGAAGACGGGCTGCCGCTCCCAGGCCGATTTCATCCGGAGGTTGGCCCCGCTGGCGAGCTGATCGCCCCGGAGAAAGGGAGGCCGCCAGCTCGGCGGTCTCCCAAAGACGTCAGGGCTCGGGCCTCTCAGGCGCCGGAGCCGATCCCGCCCTTGTCGATGTGACGGATCGCAATCCGGTCGAACCGGGTCTCAGCCTCGCCCTCCTGATGGGTCTCGATCTCACCGCTCCGCACGCTGAAGCGGATGATCGTCGCGCCCTTGCCGCGCCAGTCGGAGGTCTCGCCGTCGTCTTCGTAGAGTTCTCCGGACGCCCCTTCGACAATGCCGCAGACGAGCAGTTCGCGCTGGTCGTCGATGCCCTCGGGATTGCCGAGCGGAATCAGCGCGCCGGCCCGGACGAAGGCCGGCAGGCGGCCGAGCGGGGCCGCGACGGTGACGAAAGCGCCGCCAGCGAAATGCCTGCCCTCATGCCAGTCGTACCAGCCGCCGGCATGCTCGGGCAGATAGACGCGGCGCTCGCGGGCGCCCTCCTCCAGCACCGGCGCGACCAGAACGTCCGGCCCGAGCATGAAGGCATCGTCGATCGCGACCGCCTGCGGATCCTGCGGGAAGTCCCAGAGCAGCGGGCGGACCGCCGGGGTGCTGTCGCGGCTGGCGCGCCACATCAGCGTGTAGAGATAGGGCATCAGCCGATAGCGCAGCGCGATCGCCTCGCGCACCTGCGGCACCATCTCCGGGTACATCCAGGGCAGGTTGACGACGCCGTCATCGTTCCACGAGTTCATCACCATGCGCGGCCACAGGGCACAGAACTCGTTGAAGCGCACGAAGAGCTCGGGACCGGGCGTCGAGCCGTGGAAGCCGCCGACATCGTGGCCGATGCTGAACATTCCCGACAGGCTCATGTTGAGGCCCTGCGTCAGGTTGTAGCGCAGCGTCTTCCAGGCGGTCTCATTGTCGCCCGACCAGGTCTGGGCGTAGCGCGAGATGCCGGCGCAGCCGCCGCGCGTCACCGAATACTGGCGCTTGCCGGGCTGGCGATCGGCCTGCGCCTCGTAGGAGAGCTTGGTCATCAGGAGGGGCTGGGCCGGACGCGCCAGCGCCTGTCGGAAGGGGCGGCCGTCGCCGTCGCAGACGGCGTCCTCGTCCCAGATCTCGAATTCGTTGTTGTCGTTCCAGACGGTGGTGAAGCCGTAATCGAGCAGCGCGGTCTCGATGCCGTCGCGCCACCAGGCCCGGCCCTTCGGGTTGGTGTAGTCGAGATGGAAGCCGAGCCCATCCCAGAACTGGGCGACGGCGGGCTCGCCGGTCTTGCCATCCTTGACCAGGAAGCCATCATCGAGCGCCTCCTGCAGGCGCGGATGGTCGTCGAGCAGGCAAGGCTTGAGGTTGGCGACCGTGAAGATGCCGGCATCGTTCAGCCGCTGCATCGTCGCCTTCGGGTCCGGGAACTTGTCGCGGTTCCAGTTGAAGGCGTAGCGGCGATGGCCGATCTGCGTGTAGCCCGAGCCGAAATGGAACGAGTCGCAGGGGATGCGATGCGTCTCAAGCTTACCGATGAAATCGCTGATGCGGGCATCGGCATCGGGCGCGTCGGCGATCGCCATCGAGGTGACGCCGAAGCCGAAGGACCAGAGCGGCGCGAAGGCCTGCCCGCCGGTCAGCCAGGAGAAGCGCCGAACCACATCCGGCACGGTCGGGCCGGCCATCACATAATAGTCGAGGTCGCCATCATCGCCTTTCCAGGAGCGGAACAGGCCATGATAGTTGTCGAGCGTACAGCCGTAATCGACGCTGCCGGTCGAGAGGTTGTCGTAATAGAGGCCATGCGCGCCCGTCGGCCCATCGACGATGAAGAAGGGCAGCATCTTGTAGAGCGGGTCCGACAATTCGGCGTCGAAGCCGCAAGGATCGACCGCGTCGATGGCGAAGCGGCGGCCGGTGCGGTCGAGCGGACCCGCCTTATCGCCGAGGCCGTAATGGCGCTCGGCATAGTCGCGCGCCATGAAATGGGCGAGCGCGCCGGTGCGGGCTGAGACCAGATAGGCCTGCGTCGTGCGGTCCTGCAGGAAGGGCTTGTCCTCGCCGGCGCGATGCCAGGCGATGCCGAAGGGATCGAGCGTGATCTCGGCGGTGAGGCCGCCGGCGGAAAGCGTGACCTTGCCGTTCGCCTCGGCAATGCTCGCCTTCGGGCAGGCGAAACCGGCGAGGCTGTCGCGCGGACGGCCCTCATAGGCAGGCTCCAGCCCGCCGGGCGCGATCGACCAGCCACGATCGAGCCGGTAGCCGTCTTGCGGCTTCAGCGTCACCCGGCCGATATCGCCTTCGAGGATGCGCACGGTGATGGTGTTGCCCAGCCCGACATCGAACAGGGCGGCCTCGCCATCGCGGCCGAGATAGCGGCCTTGCGTCAGGGCTTTCATAGAATCTCTCTCGGCAGTCTCAGGACCGGATCGCCCGGCCGGCTTCGTCGAACAGGTGCAGGCTCTGCTGCGGGAAGGCGAGCGCGACATTGTGGCCACGCTCATGTTCGCTCTGGCCGTCGAGCCGGAGCGTGATCTGGGGCAGGCCGGCGCTTGCCCCGTAGAGATAGCTCTCGCCGCCGAGCCGCTCGACCAGATCGACCGAGAGCGGCAGGCCCTGCCCTTCCGGCGCGAGATCCAGATGTTCCGGCCGGATGCCGAGCGTGATCTTCGATCCCGGCGCGAGAGCGGCGGTGGCGCAGGCAACCTCATGACCGCCCTCGCCCAGCGCGACCTTGCCGGCGGCGGTGACGCGGCCGGGCAGCAGATTCATGCGCGGCGAGCCGATGAAGCCGGCGACGAAGAGATTGTCGGGGCGATTGTAGAGTTCGAGCGGCGTGCCGACCTGCTCGATCCTGCCCCCATGCAGCACGACGATCCGGTCGGCCAGCGTCATCGCCTCGACCTGATCATGGGTGACGTAGATCATCGTGCCGCCGATCTCGCCATGCAGCGCGGCGAGTTCCTTGCGGGTGGCGACGCGCAGCTCCGCGTCGAGGTTCGACAAAGGCTCGTCGAACAGGAAGATTTTTGGATCGCGCACGATGGCGCGGCCGATAGCGACGCGCTGGCGCTGGCCGCCGGACAGCGCCTTGGGCTTGCGCTCGAGATAGTCCGTGAGGCGCAGCATCTGTGCCGCGCGCTTCACGCGCTTCTCGATCTCGTCGCGCTTGAAGCCCATATTCTCCAGCGCGAAGGCCATGTTCGCGTAGACGGTCATATGCGGGTAGAGCGCATAGGACTGGAACACCATCGCGAGCCCGCGTTCGGAGGCCGGCAGGCCGGTGACGTCGGCGCCGTCGATCGCGATCGTGCCGCCGGTGATCTCCTCCAGCCCGGCGATCGAACGCAGCAGGGTCGACTTGCCGCAGCCCGAGGGGCCGACGAAGACGACGAACTCGCCATCCGCGACATGCAGGTCGATGCCATGCAGCACCGTCGTCGCACCATAGGCCTTGCGGACGGCGGAGAGCTTCAATTCGGCCATGCGGAACTCACTTCCCTCATTTCATGCCCGTATTGGCGATGCCGGTGGTGATGAAGCGCTGCAGGAAGACGAAGACGAGCGCGACCGGCAGCAGCGTCACAACGGTCATCGCGAGCAGGTAGTGCCACTGCGTCTGCAACTCGCCCTGGAAGGCGTTGAGGCCGATCTGCAGCGTGTAGGATTCGGTCTTGGTCAGCACCGCCAGCGGCCAGAGGAACTCGTTCCAGCGCCACATGATCGAGAAGATCGCGAGCACGGCCAGCGCCGGCATCGCGAGCGGCATGACGATGCGCCAGTAGATCTGCCACTCGGACGCCTTGTCCATGCGGGCGGCCTCGATCAGGTCGCGCGGCAGGGTGAGCATGTACTGGCGCAGCAGGAAGACGCCGGTCGGCGTCGCGGCGCCGGGCAGGATCACCGCCCAGAGCGAATTGACGAGGCCGAGCTTGGTGATGACCAGATAGACCGGCACGAGGATGATCGTGATCGGGATCATCAGCGTGCCGATGACCATCAGCATCACCGCGGTCTTGCCGCGGAACTCGTAGATCGAGAGCGCATAGGCGGCCATCGAGTTGATGATCAGCGTGATGATCGTCGCCGCCAGCGTGACGAAGACCGAATTCCAGAGGAAGCGCGTGAAGGCGAAGCGTTCCAGCGGCTCGGTGTAGTTCTCGGTCGCGAGCTTGAACTCGCGCACGGGGGTGCGCTTGTCGATCGGCACGCGGATCGTCTCGCCCGGATTGGCCGGGTCTATCATCTGCGCCTGGATGCCGATGCGGCGGACCTGCGCGAGAACGCGCTTGGAGCCGTCGGGCATCTCGACCTCGAACAGCGGCAGCGGCTGGGGCTGACCCGGAACCACCACCTCCTTCTGCGACATCGGCAGCAGCGAGGGCGGAAATTCGAGCAGGCCGGCCTGCGTCTTGAACGAGGACATGCCGAGCCAGAGCACCGGCCCGAACATCAGCACGACGCCGAGCACGAGATAGGCATAGGCCGCGATATCGGTCCAATGCCAGCGGCCGGGATTGCGGCGGGCGGTCATCATGGCGACGGCCCGGTTGGTTTGAACGGCCTGGCTCATGCGGCCCCCTTGCGGCGGCTCGCCGCGAGCTGGGCCAGCGTCAGCGCGAAGAGCACGACGCCGAGCACCACCGAGGCCGCGGCCGCCAGACCGAAATTCTGGACCTGATTGGCGAAGGCCGTCTCGTAGATGTAGTGCACCACCATCAGCGTCGCGGTGCCCGGGCCGCCGCCGGTGAGCACGAAGACCTCGTCGAAGGTCTGCACGCCCTTGATCAGCGCCAGCACGATCACGACGATCATGTTCGGCCAGAGCAGCGGCAGGGTGATCCGCCAGAACATGCGCCAGCGCGGCGTCGCGTCCATCTCGGCCGCCTCATAGAGATCGGCGGGGATCGCCTGCAGGCCGGCGAGCAGGATCAGCGTGTAGAAGCCCATATGGGCCCAGACCGAGACGAAGACGATCCAGAACATCGCCCAGCTCGGATCGACGAGGAAAAGGATGCGCTCGCCGCCCAGCGAGGTGATCGCCGCGTTGAGCAGGCCGTCGCGCTGCAGGATCCACTTCCAGGTCAGCGCCACCACCACCGGCGAGAGCAGCACCGGGAAGAAGTAGACAGCCCGGAAGAAGCCACGCGCCCGGATCTTCATGTTCAGGACGATCGCCGTCAGCAGCGAGAACAGCACCATCGCCGTGACCTGGAAGACGGTGAAGCGGGCGGTGTTGTAGACGCCGCGCCAGAAATGGTCCTCGCGGCAGGAGGCCGGATCGAGGAAGGAACCGCAATCGAAGAGATAGGCGTATTGCTGCGCCCCGACGAAGGGCCGCTCGGTCGGGAACAGCCCCGCCCCGCCCGTCACCGAGAAGATGAAATTGATGACGAGCGGCAGGAAGACGAAGAGCGAGAAGAAGCCGATATTCGGCAACAGGAAGACATAGGCCATCCGCCGCTCGCCGAGCAGGCGCTGGAGGGCGCGCATCGGCCAGTCGACGAGGCGCATGAGCAGCGCGAGCGGCGCGGCCAGGAGGCTCGCAGCGCCCGCGCCCTCGCGGCGCGGGTTCATGTTGGCGGAGGCCATCCGACTTACTTCTTACGCTCGGCGATCTGCTGGGCGATGTCGGATTCGATCCGCTTGAAGGCATCGTCAAGCGTGCCCTCGCCCGAGATCGCCTGGCCGAGGCGGCTGATCACGGCGTTGAAGATCACGCGGTTGTTGACATAGCCCTGCAGCTTGAAGGCGACCGGCGAGAGCTGCGCGACCTGATCCGAGAAGACCTTGAGCGCGGCCTTGGCCTGGGGCTTGGCATCCTTGTAGTCGAGCCCCTTGGCCGCGATGCCGAGATGGCCCGGCACGAAGAGCGAGCGGGCATAGAACTCGCTCAGCACCGGCTCGCTCGCCAGGTAATCCATAACCTTGGCGACGGCTTCCGGGCTCTTGGTCGTCTTGATCGCGACGAGGCCGGCGCCGCCGGGCATGCCCGAGCAGTTGCCCGCACCGCAAGGCGACGGCACGGCGACCCAGTCGAAGGCGTCGCCGACCGTCTTCTCGAACTGGGCGATCTGCCAGGAGCCGGAGTGGTACATCACCACCTGGGCATTCTTGAACTCGTCATTGGCCCCGCGATAGGCGGTGCCGGAGACCGAGCCCCACAGCTCCTTCTTCATCACGCCGGTGTTGTGCCAGTCATAGATCAGCTTGGCGGCGCGCTTGAAACCGTCGTCGATCACGGCCGGCTCGCCCTTGTCGTCGAAGACCTTGGCGCCTTCGGAGACGGCGACCGAGAAGAAGCGGTGGCCGGAACGGTCCATCGCGACCGGGAACGGCGCCTGCACCTTGTCGGCCACGGCCTTCGACGCCTTGCCCCAGTCCTCCCAGGTCGCCTTGGCGCCCGGCATGGCGATGCCGGCCTGCTCGAACAGCGTCTTGTTGACGAAGGGGCCGGTGACGGTCAGCTGCGTCATGAAGCCGGTGATCGCGCTGGAATCACCCTCGGGGCGCATCCAGGGCAGGAACGGCCCGAAATTCTTCTCCCAGTAGGAAGCGTCCTTGAGATAAGGCCGCATGTCGAGCGCATAGCGGGCGATGCCGCCGAGATCGACGACACGGGCGATGTCGGGGCCCTGCCCCGAGGCGAGCTGGACGGGAAGATTCTCGGTGATCGCCTTGTAGGGCACCTGATCGAGGACGACCTTGATGTCCTTGTTCTGCGCTTCGAAGCGCTTCAGCAGATCGGAGACGACCTCGCCCTCATTGCCGTCGGAATACCAGGCGATGCGCACCGTGGTCTGGGCGAAGGCTCCGCTGCCGGCGACGATTCCCACCGTCAGCGCGAGCGCGGAAATCCAGTGCTTCCTCTGCATCTGCGTTCCATCCCTGAATGACGACGCCTCATCGAGCGTCTTGACAACTACTAAGGCAAACGTTTGCCTTGGTTGTCAACGGGTGAAATGCACGCCATTGCTGCCCGAGCCGGCGCAGACCCATCCGCCGGCGCCGGAAGCGCGCGGAAAGGACCGGGAGGACAATGACGGCGAAGGCCGCAAGACCGCAGCAGAACCTCGTTTCGCTGGCCACCGTCGCAGGCGAGACCGGCGTCTCGGTCGCGACCGTCTCACGGATCGTCAATGGCAAGAGCGGGCGGGCCTCGGCCGACACGATCGCGCGGGTCGAGGAAGCGATCGTCCGCCTCGGCTATCGGCCGAACCCGGTCGGGCGCGCCCTCAAGCGCCGGGCCAGCCGCGTCGTCGCGATGCTCGCGCCCAATCTCGACAACCCCGCCATGGCCGCCATCGCGGTCTCGACGGAGGCGGCGCTGCGCGATGCCGGCTTCGTCATGATCCTCTGCGACACGCATGACCGCGCCGATCTGCAGGACGATTATCTCAGGGCGATGCGGGACCAGTTCGTCGCCGGCTACGTCATGGTGAGCGCGGTGCGCAGCGCCGGCCTCACCGACGCGCTCAAGCGCGGCGACCCGATGGTGTTCGTGGCGCGGCGCAACCCGCTCGGCGGCGGCGCCTATGTCGGCATCGACAATCGCGCCGCCGGGGCGGACGCCGCCGACCATCTGCTCGCGCGCGGCGTCGCCGACCCGGCCGTGCTGCTGCCCGCCCAGAACGCCTCCAGCACGGCGGAACGCGCCGCCGGCTTCATCGACAGGCTGGTCGCGCGCGGCGTTCCGTCCCGCGACATCCGGCGCGCGAGCGCGCCGGGCCTCTCCCATATCGAGATCGGCTATGCCGCCGCAAAGAAGCTCGTGGCGGATGGCGGCTGGCCCGGCGGCGTCCTCTGCGTGAGCGACATGATCGCCTATGGCGCCTATCGGCTCGCCGCGGAAGGCAATGTCGCGATTCCCGAACGCTGCGCCCTGATCGGCATCGACGGCAACGCGATCAATCGCTGGATCGCGCCCTGGCTGACATCGATTCGCATCCCCTACGAGCATTTCGGCCAGTATGTCGTCGCGCAGCTCAGATCGCTGTGGGGCGGCGGCGCCACGCAGGAAGTCAACGTGCCGCACGATCCGCCGCCGCTGCTCCTGCGCGCCGAGACTTAGATCGAAAGTCTAATTCGGCACCGCATTGCCTCACCAAGCGGCAGCTTGACGCCCCCAGGGCAGAGTTTCACTATTCTAAACAGGAACAAGAACGCTCTTGTTCGCCTGGGAGGCTGAGATGCTGCATGAGCTCTCGCGTCGCCAGTTCATGAAGGCCGCAGGCGCGGGTCTGGGCGGTTCCGCCGTCGCCGCGCTCGGGTTCGGGGGTGCCGAAGAGGCACTTGCCCAGGCCGTGCGCCCCTTCAGGCTGGCGCGCACCACGGAAACGCGAAATACCTGTCCGTACTGCTCCGTCGCCTGCGGCGTGATCATGTACGGCCTGGGTGACAAGTCCAAGAACGCTCACCCGGCCATCATCCATATCGAAGGCGACCCGGATCATCCGACCAATCGCGGCACGCTGTGCCCGAAGGGTTCCGCCCTGCTCGACTTCGTCCACTCCGAGACGCGCACCAAGTTCCCGCAATATCGCGGGCCGGGCCAGCGCGAATTCAAGCAGATCGGCTGGGGCGAGGCGCTCGACCGCATCGCGCGGCTGATGAAGGACGACCGCGACAAGAACTTCGTCGCCACCAACCAGGACGGCGTGACGGTCAACCGCTGGCTGACCACCGGTTTTCTGGCGGCATCGGCGACCACCAACGAAACGGCCTTCCTGACCTACAAGGTCGTGCGAAGCCTCGGAATCTTGGCGTTCGACAACCAGGCGCGCGTTTGACACGGACCGACGGTGGCCAGTCTGGCCCCAACATTCGGTCGCGGTGCGATGACCAACTCCTGGACGGACATCAAGAACACCGACCTCGTCATCATCATGGGCGGCAATGCCGCCGAAGCGCATCCTTGCGGCTTCAAATGGGTTACTGAGGCGAAAGCCCAGCGTGGCGCCAAGCTGATCGTCGTCGACCCGCGCTTCACGCGCTCGGCCTCGGTCGCGGATTTCTATGCGCCGATCCGGCAAGGCACCGACATCGCCTTCCTGCTCGGGGTGATCCGCTACTGCATCGAGAACGACAAGATCCAGCACGACTATGTGCGCGCCTTCACCAACGCGCCCTATATCGTGAAGGAGGGCTTCGGCTATCAGGACGGGCTGTTCACCGGCTACGACGAGGCCAAGCGCGACTATGATCGCTCGACCTGGGAGTACGAGCTCGGCCCGGACGGCTATGTCCAGGTCGACGAGACGCTGCAGCATCCGCGCTCGGTCTACCAACTGCTGAAGAAGCACATCGCGGCCTACACGCCGGAGATGGTCGAGCGCATCTGCGGAACGCCGAAGGACAAGTACCTGGCGATCTGCAAGATGGTCGCGGAATGCTCGGCGCGCGACAAGACGATGACGTCGATGTACGCGCTCGGCTGGACGCAGCATTCGAAGGGCTCGCAGAACATCCGCGGCATGGCGATGCTGCAGCTGCTGCTCGGCAATATCGGCGTGCGCGGCGGCGGCATGAATGCGCTGCGCGGGCACTCCAACATCCAGGGTCTGACCGATATCGGCCTGATGTCGAACCTGATCCCGGGTTACCTGACGCTGGGGACCGACAAGGAGGTCGACTTCGCGACCTACATGTCGACGCGCGGCTTCAAGCCGCTGCGTCCGAACCAGATGAGCTACTGGCAGAACTACAAGAAGTTCATGGTGAGCTTCCTGAAGTCGATGTGGGGTCCGGCGGCGACGGCGGAGAACGACTTCTCCTACCAGTGGCTGCCGAAGCTCGACGTGCCCGGCTACGATATGCTGCGGTACTTCGACATGATGCACCAGGGCAAGGTGAACGGCTATTTCTGCCAGGGCTTCAATCCCCTGCTGTCCCTTTCCAACCGGGGCAAGGTTTCGCAGGCGCTGTCGAAGCTGAAGTTCCTGGTGGTGATGGACCCGCTGCAGACGGAAACATCGCGGTTCTGGAAGGACGAAGGCGTCCATAACGACGTCAAGCCGGAGTCGATCCAGACCGAAGTGTTCGAGCTGCCGACGACCTGCTTCGCCGAGGACGAGGGCTCGCTGGTCAATTCCGGCCGCTGGCTGCAATGGCACTGGCCGGGCCAGGAACCTCCGGGCGAGGCGAAGACCGACACCTGGATCATGGCGCAGATCCACATGCGCCTGCGCGAGCTCTACCGAAAGGAGGGCGGGGCCTTCCCGGACCCGGTCGTCAACCTGCATTGGCCTTATCGCGATCCGCAGGACCCGGCGCCGGACGAGATGGCCAAGGAGATGAACGGCTATGTCGTCTCCACCGTCACGGACCCGGTCGACCCGACCAAGGTCCTGCTCGAGAAGGGCAAGCAGGTCGATACCTTCGGCCAGCTGCGCGACGACGGCTCGACGGCCTGCGGCTGCTGGATCTACTCGGGCAGCTGGACCGAGCGGGGCAACATGATGGCCCGGCGCGACACCAGCGACCCCGGCAATACCGGCGCCTATTCGAACTGGGCCTTCTCGTGGCCGGCCAACCGGCGGATCCTCTACAACCGCGCCTCTGCCGACATCGACGGCAAGGCCTGGGATCCGAAGCGCAAGCTGATCGAGTGGAACGGCACCGCCTGGACCGGCTACGACGTTCCGGACATCGCGCCGGCCGCCAAGCCGCGGGATGTCGGACCGTTCATCATGAACCCCGAGGGAACGGCCCGCCTGTTCTCGCGCGCCATGATGAAGGACGGCCCCTTCCCGGCCCATTACGAGCCGTTCGAAAGCCCCGTCGCTAACGTGATGGCGCCCAAGATCCGGGGCAACCCGGCGGCGCGTATCTTCAAGGACGACCTCGCCGCGCTCGGGACCTCGGACAAGTTCCCCTATGCGGCGACCTCCTACCGCCTGACCGAGCACTTCCACTACTGGACGAAGCATGTCTGGGTGAATGCGGTGCTCCAGCCGGAGTTCTTCGTGGAGATCAGCGAGCAGCTGGCCGCCGAGAAGAACATCCTGAAGGGCGGCTGGGTGAAGGTCTCCTCGGCCCGCGGCACGGTCTATGCCAAGGCCGTGGTCACCAAGCGCATCAAGCCGCTGATCTGCGACGGCAAGACCGTCCATGTCGTCGGCATCCCGCTCCACTGGGGCTTCACCGGTGCGGCCAGAAAGGGCTTCGGCCCCAACAGCCTCACCCCGTTCGTCGGCGACGCCAACATCGAGACGCCCGAGTTCAAGGCGTTCCTGGTGAATGTCGAGCCGTCCAACGGTCCGGCGACGAGCTAGGGAGGAAGCGATGGCTGGATTGCAAAGTCAGGACTTCGCCCGCATCTCGGCGACCACCTTCAGGCCGCCGGATGTCCGCCATGATTTCGAGGTGGCGAAGCTCATCGACGTGTCGAAATGCATCGGCTGCAAGGCGTGCCAGGCAGCCTGCCTCGAGTGGAACAATCTGCGCGAGGAGATCGGCATCAACCGGGGGGTCTACGACAATCCGCACGACCTGACGGAGAACACCTGGACGTTGATGCGGTTCACCGAATGGGAGAATCCGGAGAGCGGCAATCTCGAATGGCTGATCCGCAAGGACGGCTGCATGCATTGCGCCGATCCGGGCTGCCTGAAGGCCTGCCCTTCACCGGGCGCGATCGTGCAGTACAACAACGGCATCGTCGACTTCGTCTCGGAGAATTGCATCGGCTGCGGCTATTGCGTGAAGGGCTGCCCCTTCAACATCCCGCGCATCAGCCAGGCCGATCACAAGGCCTACAAGTGCACGCTCTGCTCGGACCGGGTTTCGGTCGGCCAGGCTCCGGCCTGCGCCAAGGCCTGCCCGACCGGCGCGATCGTGTTCGGCACCAAGCAGGCGATGCTCGACTACGGCCAGACGCGGCTGACGGACCTCAGGTCCCGCGGCTTCAAGAATGCCGGCATCTACGACCCGCCCGGCGTCGGCGGCACGCATGTGATGTATGTGCTGCACCATGCCGACCAGCCGCAGCTCTATGCCAACCTGCCGCAGAACCCGAAGATCAGCCAGGTCGTCGAGCTCTGGAAGGGGCTGACCAAATATGCCGGCATGGCCGTCGTCGGGTTCGCCGCCGCCTTCGCCTTCGTCCATGCGACGGTGGCGCGACGCAACGATGTCAGCCGCGCGGAGGACCGCGAGGCCGAGCATCTGATCGACGAGGAGGCTGCCCGTGGCCGTGAGGCGTGAAGAGGAGCGCACGACCGTCGACCGCTACCCGGGCCGCGTGCGCGTCAATCACTGGGTCACCGCGATCTCGCTGATCCTGCTGGCGATCAGCGGGGCCGCGCTGTTCCACCCTGCCCTGTTCTTCCTGTCGAGTCTGTTCGGCGGCGGCTCCAACACGCGGGCGCTGCATCCCTGGATCGGCGTCGTGCTGCTCGCCAGCTTCGCGATCCTGTTCGTCCAGATGGTGCGCTACAATTTCTGGACGAAAGTCGACACGCAGTGGATGCGCCAGATCGGCGACGTCATGTCGGGCCGGGAAGAGAACCTGCCCGAGATCGGCAAGTACAATGGCGGCCAGAAGATCATCTTCTGGCTGATGACGCTCCTGATCCTCGTCCTGTTCGGGACGGGCATTATGATCTGGTACGAATATTTCGGCACGAGCTTCACCATCGACCAGCAGCGCCTCGGCCATATCGTGCATGCGCTGGCGGCGATTGCGATGCTGCTCGTCGTGATCGTGCATATCTATGCCGCCTTTTATGTCCGCGGTACGATCAGCGCGATGACCGAGGGCAAGGTGACGGGCGGCTGGGCCTTCCGCCACCATCGGCGCTGGCTGCGGCAGGAGGCGCGCAAGGGCGTCATCGACGAGCGCCAGACTCCGCCGCGGCGCCATAGCGTCGGCCCGGCCGAATGACCTTGAATGCGGGGCGGCCCGTGCCGCTCCGCCTCCCGTGACCCGTGCGGTTCGAGAGGACTGTCAATGAGTGACGACCAGGGCTTCGCCGCCCTCGAAGATGTCGGCATCGCCGAACGCGACAAGCCGCCCTTCGTCAGATTGCCGAAGCCGGAAAGCCTGTTCGGCCTGCGTGCGACGCGCTTCAGGGCGCTCGCCCCAGGGCATCAGCTGGAAGCCTATCTCGCCTTCCTCGCCGATCTCTCGACGGTGCAGGACGAGCTTGCGCGCGCGCTGCCCGGCCCTGCCCTGCCAGCGCCGGCAGAGATGCGCCAGCGCGCCGGCCATGCCATGCCGATCCTACCGCGCGAGGAGCTGACGGACGACCCGGCCGCAGCGGCGATCTTCGCGCGGCTCGCGGCCCGGCTCGCCGATGTCGCGATGCCTGATGCCGCGCGTGCTGCGCTCGAACGCGTCGAAAAGGCCGATCATGACAGCCGGCGAGCGATGTTCGCGGCGGTTCTCGCGGATGCCGTGCCGGTCGAGGCTGTCGCCGAGCACATCTTCGCCGCCGCCGCCCTGCAGGTAGCCGCGGCCCGGCGCGCCGCCCAGCTCGACCCGGTTCTGCCGCAACCGGTCGCCGACGGCGTCTGCCCCTGCTGCGGCGGACCGCCCGTTTCAAGCGTGGTCGTGGGCGACGCGAACATCGAGGGCGTACGCTACGTCCAATGCTCGCTTTGCGCGACGCAGTGGAACCATGTCCGGGTGAAATGCGTCTCCTGCGGATCGACCAAGGGCATCGCCTATCAGGCGATCGAAGGCATCGCCGACACGATCAAGGCCGAGACCTGCGACGAGTGCCGGACCTATGTGAAGATCCTGATCCAGCGCAAGGACATGGCGCTGGAGCCGGTGGCGGACGATGTCGCGAGCCTCGGCCTCGATCTGCTGGTGAGCGAGGCCGGCTGGCAGCGCGCGGGGGTGAACCCGTTCCTGCTCGGTTACTGATCAAGCGTCTCCCGGAGGGAGCCTGGTGAACAAGCCCGAACGATTCCGCCCGCCCTCGGTCGATACGGTGCTGCGCAGCCCCGGAAGCGAGCTTGCCATCGCTCGCCATGGACGGGCTCGGACAACTGATGCCATCCGACAGGTGCTGGACAAGCTGCGCGCCGGCGGCCAGCCTTCAGCAGCCTCCGCCGAGCAGGTCGGCCGCATGGCGCTGGATTGGCTGGAGGAGCGCGGGCGGCCCTCGCAGCGCCCGGTCATCAACCTGACCGGCACGGTGCTGCACACCAATCTCGGCCGCGCCCTGCTCGCCGAGGAGGCGATCGAAGCCGTCGTCACCGCGATGCGCGCGCCGACCAATCTCGAATACGAGGTCGAGGCCGGGCAGCGCGGCGAACGCGATGCGCATGTTCGCGGCCTCATCCGCGAGCTGACCGGCGCCGAGGATGCGATCCTCGTCAACAACAACGCCTCGGCCGTGCTGCTCGTACTCAACACGCTTGCCCGTGAGCGCGAGGCCATCGTCTCGCGCGGCGAACTGATCGAGATCGGCGGCGCCTTTCGCATGCCGGACATCATGGCGCGCGCCGGTGCAACCTTGCGCGAGGTCGGCACGACGAACCGCACCCATCTCAAGGACTATGCCGAGGCGATCGGCCCGCAGACCGGGCTGCTGATGAAGGTCCATACCTCGAACTATGTAGTGCAGGGCTTCACGGCCGAGGTGGAGCCGGCCGAACTCGCCAAGCTCGCGCGCCGGCACGAATTGCCCTTCGTCGACGATCTCGGCTCAGGCACGTTGATCGATCTCTCGCGCTGGGGCCTGCGCAAGGAAAAGACGGTTCAGGATGCACTGAAGGGCGGCGCCGATCTCGTCACCTTTTCCGGCGACAAGCTGCTCGGCGGCCCGCAGGCCGGCATCGTCGCCGGGCGCAAGGATCTGATCGTCAGGCTCGCGAAGAATCCGCTGAAGCGGGCGCTGCGCCTCGACAAGCTCAGGCTGGCGGCACTGGAGGCGACGCTCAGGCTCTATCGCGATCCCGACAGCCTGGCGAAGCGCCTGCCGACGCTCCGTCTGTTCACCCGGACGGCCGCGGAGCTGCGCGATCTGTCGGAGCGCCTGCAGCCGCGGCTCGCGCAGGCACTCGGCCCGGGCTGGACGATCGAGGTCATCGATTGCGCCAGCCAGATCGGCTCCGGAGCCTTGCCGCTGGAGACCCTGCCGAGCGCAGGAGTGGCGATCCGCCCGGCCGGCAAAGCGGCGGGTTCCGCCGTCGAGAAACTGGCGGCGGCCTTTCGTGCCGTGCCGGTGCCGATCATCGGCCGGATCGCACAAGGTGCGCTGATCCTCGACCTGCGCTGCCTGGAGGACGAGGCGCTCTTCGCCGCGCAGCTCGACGCGTTGAAACCGGAGCCGGTCGATGGGCTGGCTTGACCGTCTGGCCGGCAAGAAAACGGCCACCGATCAAGACGTCGCCGCAAAGATGACCGAGGCGGTGGCCGCGGTCGAGCGGGGCGATCATACGGCTGCCCTCGCGATCTGGGGGCCGCTCGCCCATGCCGGCATCGGGCGGGCGCAGAACAATATCGGCGCCTGCTTCGCCGAGGGGCTCGGGGTCGCGCGCGACCCGGCGCTGGCCCTCCGCTGGCTGACGCTGGCCGCGGAGAGCGGCGATCCCGTCGGGCAGCGCAATCTCGCCGCCCTGCATTTCAAAGGTGACGGCGTCGCGCAGAACGACGATGAAGCGCTGCGGCTCTACCGCCTCGCCGCCGAACAGGGCGACGCCCCGGCGCAGGACATGCTGTCCTGGATGCTGCTGGAAGGCGGGCGCGTCACCGATCGCGCGGAGGCGCTGCGCTGGGCGCGGGCCGCGGCCGAAGCCGGGATCGCCACCAGCATGACCCGGCTGGGCATGATGCATCACGACGCGCTCGGCCTGGAGCGCGACGCGGCGATGGCCGTGCAGTGGTGGCGGCGCGGGAGCGAAGCCGGCGACCCCGATGCCGAAGCGATGCTCGGCGCCGCGACATTGCTCGGCCAGGGCGTGCCGCCGGATGCCGGCCGCGCGCTCGCGCTGCTGCTGTCCGCCGAGAGCAAGGGCAGCCTGCTCGCCGCGCCCTTCATCAAGGCCGCTCGCGACGCCACCGATGCAGGGGCGGCGCCATGATCATCGGCACGGCTGGCCATATCGACCATGGCAAGACCTCGCTGGTCAGGCGCCTGACCGGCGTCGATACCGACCGGCTGAAGGAGGAGAAGGCGCGCGGGATCTCGATCGCGCTCGGCTTCGCCTACTGGCCCCAGGCCGATGGCAGCATCGTCGGCTTCATCGACGTGCCGGGCCACGAGAAATTCGTACATACGATGCTGGCCGGGGCATCGGGCATCGACCTGCTCCTGCTCGTCGTCGCGGCCGATGACGGGGTGATGCCGCAGACGCGCGAGCATGTCGCCATCGCCCGGCTGCTCGGCATCGGGCAGGCGGTCGTCGCCCTCACGAAGGCGGATCTGGTCGATGCCGAGGGGCTCGCCGCCGTCGACAGCGAAATCGCGAACCTGCTGGCGGGAACACCCTTCGCCGAGGCCCCCACCCTGCCCGTTTCGACCGTGACCGGCCGGGGAATCGCCGATCTGTCGGAATTGCTTGCCGCGAAGGCGCGCGAAACGGCTGTCCGGCACGGCGACGGCGCCTTCCGTCTCGCGGTCGACCGCTGCTTCACCCTGCAGGGCGCAGGTACGGTCGTGACCGGCACCGTCCTGTCCGGCCGGGTCGCAGTGGGCGACAGCATCGTCGTTTCGCCGGCCGGGATCACGGCGCGCATACGCTCGCTTCACGCTCAGAACCGCCCGGCCCAGCAGGGAGAAGCCGGAGATCGCTGCGCGCTCAACCTCGCAGGACCAAGCATCTCGAAGGAGGCGATCCGGCACGGGGACATGGTGCTGGCGCCGCAGCAGCATGCGCCGACGCTGCGGATCGACGCCGAAGTGACCGTGCTGCCCTCCGAGGCGAAGGCGCTGACGATGTGGCAGCCGGTGCGGCTGCACCATGCAGCGGCCGAGGTCGGCGCCCGGATCGTCCTCCTCGGCGAGGATGTCGCTCCCGGCGCCACGGCCCTCGTCCAGCTCGTCCTCGACGAGCCCCTGGCTGCTGCCGCGCTTGATCGCGTCGTGCTGCGCGACACCAGCGCCTCGCGCACGATCGGCGGCGGGCGCTTCCTCGACCTGCGCGCGCCGGAGCGCCGGCGCCGCAGCCCAGAACGGCTGGCGCAGCTCGCCGCGCTCGGGCTTGCCGACCCGGCCGAGGCCCTGCGCGCGCTCCTGTCCCTGCCGCCGCATCACGCCGATCTCGACGGCTTCGTCCGCGACCGCGCGCTGGCCGCCGCAGCGGCCGGAGAGCTGACGACCGGACTCGGGCTCGTCCGGATCGGCGCGCTCGCGATGCTGCCGGAAAGCTGGCGGGCCCTCGCGGATACGACCGTGGAGCGGCTCGATGCCTGGCATGAGGAGCATCCCGACCTCCCCGGCATGGGGCTGGAGCGCTTGCGCCTCGCCGTCGCGGCACGCCTGCCGGCGCCGCTTTTCCGCGCGGTGCTGGCACGCCTTGCCGAGGACGGCGCGCTCGTCGCGGCCGGCTCCTGGGTAAGGCGACCGGGGCACGAGGTCCGGCTTTCAGCCGAGGACGAGGCACTCTGGTCGCAGATCACCCCGCTGATCGACCTGCAGGAGCGCTTCCGGCCGCCGCGCGTGCGGGATATCGGCCAGCTGCTCGGGCGCCGCGAGGAGGATATCCGCCGGCTGTTCCGGCTCGCCGGCCGGCGCGGCGACGTGCATGAGGTCGCGCTCGATCACTTCTTCCTGCGCACGACCCTGGCCGAGATGGTCGGCATCGCGGTCGAGCTCGCCGGCAGCCATCCAGCCGGCTTCAACGCCGCGCAGTTCCGCGACAGGCTCGACAACGGCCGAAAGGTCGCTATCCAGATACTCGAGTTCTTCGACCGCCATGGCGTCACCATCCGCCGCGGTGATCTCAGGCGCATCAACCGGCAAAGGCTCGATCTGTTCGGGCCGTCACCGACGATGCCCGATGGAGGAGAAACGTCCCCGGTGGGGCGTCCGGACTTCAAATCCGGGAGAGGCCGTCAGACGGTCTCTGGTGGGTTCGACTCCCATTCTCTTCCGCCAATTCGATTTCGGGCCGCCTCGGCGCGATGGGCGGCCCGGCCCGAAACTCATCTGAGCTGGCTGTCCTTGCTGCCACGGCGGTTGTAGGCGCTGAGCGCGCCCGAGCGGTCATGGCCCGACTGACAAGGCACGCAGAGCCGCGCGCCCGGCATGGCGCGCCGACGCGCCTCCGGAATCTCCTCGCCACATTCCTGGCAATGGATTTCCCCAGGGCCGGATGGCAGCCGCGACCGCGCAAGCCGCACCGCATCGGTGATGGAATCGTCGATCTGATCCTGAACAGCTCCGTCGGGAGCCCAGCCGCTGGCCATTCGCTACCTCCGTGACCACCCGAATATGGGGCGATGCGCGAAGGAATCCAATGGCTCCGCTGCCCCAGCCGTCAGCCTTCGCCGGCCACATCCCCGGCGCCGGCCTTCTCGAGCGCGCTCACCACATCCTCGAGGCTCTCCTTCACGCCGAGCATGAAATCCTTGCGGAAGCCGATGATCGTGTCGGGAGGCTCGCCCTTGAAGGTGTAGACCACGCTGACCTGATCGGGATTGACGTAGACGGGCTGGCCATCCCGTGGCGAAGTGAACTTGCAGAGTTTTGGCATCATCGGCCTCCATCGCGAATGCCGCATCAACGGCATTTCCGCCCCGATGGAACGAGGCGTCACCGGCTTCCAGTAAGCTTTGCCGCCGCTGCTGCAAAGACCCCGGAGGCCATGGCCGGTATTCGGCGCCGCCGGACGGTCAAAGCCCGCCGCCCCACGACAATCCGGGACAAAGGCGGGGCGCGGCGGTTGGAATAGCGTCGCGAATCATCTGTATTGCCGGTAGACGGTGGGCTTGGGGGCCATGCTGCAGGCAGATGCGAGCAGGTAAGCTCGCGTTAACCTGTGTTAATCGATGGTCAAGACATGACGATGCCGAGCAGATATCGACCGGCGCGCCCATGAGTGCTTCAAGGCAGATTCAGCCCTTGCGCCATTCCACGCGCAGCGCGGCAGCCAGGCGGACTGCGGCATGCGTCACGGCGGCCTGGCTGGGCCTGTCCGTTTCGGGGTGCGGCGAGCAGAAGCTTTCCAGTTCCGAACTGGTGATGGCCTCGCGCGCCGTCTCCGTCGATGTCGGCCGCGCGCTGGCGCTTCCCCCGCCGGGCAGCTTTCCGGTGACCGGGGTGACGCAGCGCAGCTACGACAACGCCGTCTCCCAGGTCGTGTCGCTGGGGACGCGCGGCCGCACGCCGGGCGAGAACGCGATCCATGTCGCCTTCCTAACCGCCGCCGACCTCCCCGACGGCGACGGAGTCGAGGGCAACCTGCTGCGGGAACCGGCGATCGACGATTTCGCCATTGCCCGCGAGATGGAAGAGCGCCTTCCGGGCGTCGCGATGGCGCCATCGGCGGTCTTCGTTCAGAACAAATACGGCCCGTTCGGTTACGCCTTCGGGCGCGGCGCCCATGCCGAGGCCTGCCTCTATGTCTGGCAGCGCATGGCCAATGGCGACAGCCTCCTGCGGCCGCGATCGGGGGTGATCTCGGTGCGCATTCGCGTCTGCGATCCGGCCGCCACCGAAGCCTCGCTGCTGCGGGTCGCGTTCAGCTATTCGATCAACGCCTCGCTGCGGCGGCCCGGCTGGAACCCGATCGGCGACGCGCCCGCCCCCGCGCCGGAGCTCGGCATGGCCGGAGCCCCGATCTTTCCGCAGCCTCAAGGCTCGTTCCCGGACGGCTTGGAGCAGCGGCCGTCGGTGCGGCCGCGCCCGATGCGCTCGCCACGGGCGCAAGCCGAGCGGGTTCAGGCAGCCGACCCCATCCCGGACAAGCCGCTCGAAGGATATCCGATCGTTCCACCGCCGCCCGCCCCCTGATCGCAAAGCCGAAACGCCGAAAGCCCGATGCGAACAGCGAGCTACGTCATCTTCTGGGCCCTCACCGCGATCGTCGTCGTCGCGTTGATCACGCTGCCGATCAGCCTGCAGGCGCATCTGATCGCGGGCACGATCGTGGTCGGCGCGATGATCGTGCTCAAGTTCCTGCGCCCCTACGGCGTCTGGAGGCTGATCGCGCTGGGCCTGGGGACGGCGATCGTTCTGCGCTATATCTATTGGCGCACCACCAGCACCCTGCCCCCGGTCAATCAGCTCGAGGACTTCATCCCGGGGCTGATCGTCTACCTCGCCGAGCTCTACAACATCGGCATGCTGTTCCTCAGCCTCTTCGTCGTGGCGATGCCCCTGAAGCGGCGCAAGACGCCGCC